>JBJXGZ010000106.1:0-140127 GCA_046160625.1 Saprospiraceae bacterium | reverse complement strand
AGTTATCTTCTGTCAAATTTCCCGAATGAATCTCTTGGCCGTTCAATCGAATGACCGTTCCCGGCTCCCGGAACATAACAGGCCACGGTAATAGTTTATCTTCCATAGATTACGATGCTACCGCTATTTGTGTCGAATCCGCTACGCCCTTCGTAGTGGTCACCCTGAGTTTGTACGTCCGTTGCCTGCGCCAATCATATCGTCGCCCAATAGGTTTTTGGGGGCGGCAGGGTATTTTGCATCTGGCACGGTGACGAGCACTCCCTGACCGTCTCCTTTTACGCCATGGCACACGCCGCAATAAATGTCATACAAAGGTTTGGCACGATCCAGTCCTTCCTTGGTTATTGGGAAAGGATTGGATGTCATTTCCTTTTCACACTTCAAGCGATCCTCCTCTGTATTCACATAGGTAAAAGGAGCCGCGCCGTTAATCGGTGCTGAAATGGCGTTGGGGGCGTTTTTTCCCCGTATAATATCCAGCGCAGAAGCATCTGTGTAATAAACGCCAGTGTAACCGCGCGGCACAGTGCCATTTACGATTCCACGGGGTTGGGATAGTTGCGCTTTGCTGAATGTCTGGCCATCCTCCGATCCCTCCCAGTGGTTCCAGTGATATGCACTGTACTGGTTGGTCTCGTAGCTTATCGGGTGGTACATATCCGGCATATACTCATGGCCGGTCTTGTTTACGCCCGCAGGGGAACAAACGGAAAACAGCCAAGCAAAAAGAGCCACACCGAGAATTGCGCCAATTGCGTATTTCATAATTCTTGTTGATTCGTTGAATTTGTGGATTTGGTTATTTGTGGATTTGGTTATTTGTGGATTTGGTTATTTGTGGATTTGGTTATTTGGAAGCCACTTGTGTGATAATGCCAAGCGGTAGTCTATCACCAAATCAACAACTCCTCAAATAACCATTTAATCACATCATTTTCTCACTCACCTCTTCTGCCTTAGTGTTTTTGAAAAAGCCTTTTATTTTGTCCACAGTGCTGTCTGGAGCACTGGTTACGTCAAATGCGATACAAAATTTATCGTCGGTAGTACGATGGTCAAGCATCTTGGCTTTCACACCCGGCCACATCCCACAAATGGTATAAAAAGTGATGGTCATGCCCCATGCTGCGAACAATACCGTCATCTCAAAAGTAATGGGAATGAATGCTGGTACCGACCAATAGGGTTTGCCGCCGTACATCGTGGGCCAATCGCTCACGAAAATCCAAGTCATGGCAAGGAAGCCGAATGATGCGCCAATGGCTCCATAGATAAAGCCAAGGTAGTGAAGACGGCTTTCCTTCAAACCGAGAAGCGGGTCAAGGCCGTGCACTGGAAACGGCGAAAACACGTCCATGATGTCCAAGTGCGCTGCGTTGGCAGCTTTTACCGCACCCTTCAGGTCTTCTTCGTAGTTGTAAATCCCGTAAAGGACTTTTGTATTTTCAGCAGCCATTATTCTTAAATGGTAAGTGGTAAGTGTTAAGTTTTTCAAGTAGCAAGTAGTAAGTGGCAAGTGGTATGGAAAACACTTATCACTTAACACTTACCACTCAATGTTCGTGTTTTGCTTTCGCGCCGTGCCCGTGCTTTGCGTCGGGGCCGATGTACTGGTCGCCCGCAACTTTCAAAATTGCCTTCACCTCTGCAATAGCAACCACTGGAGCCACACGACAGAAGACGAGGTAACAGAAAAAGAACAGACCAAGAGTTCCGGTGAAAAGGCTGATTTCGACCCAGGTAGGACGGTAATAGCTCCAGGAAGAGGGCAAAAAGTCTCTCGCCAGCGTGGTAGCAATAATCACGAAACGCTCAAACCACATCCCCACGTTTATGACGATGGAGAGGAAGAACGTCCACCAGATGCTGCGTCGGATTTTTCGCGACCAGAACACCTGAGGGCTGACCACGTTGCAGAACATCATCCCAAAATATGCCCACCAGTAAATACCAAACACGCGGTTGTAAAATGCGAATTGTTCGTAAATATACCCCGAATACCAGGCGATGAACAACTCCGTCAGATAGGCCACGCCGACAATTGTACCCGTAAGTACAATTACCTTATTCATAGACTCGATGTGGTTGATCGTGATGTATTGTTCAAGTTTCAATACTTTTCTGGTAATCACCATGAGCGTCTGCACCATAGCAAAACCGGAAAACACAGCCCCAGCGACAAAATAAGGAGGGAAAATCGTAGTGTGCCAACCGGGTATAACAGAGGTTGCAAAGTCAAACGATACAATGGTGTGTACCGAAAGTACGAGTGGTGTAGAAATACCCGCAAGTACAAGTGAGAGTGCTTCCCAACGTTGCCAGTGTTTCGCGCTTCCTGTCCAGCCGAAAGAAAAGGTTTCGTACATCTTCTTTCGGAAACCCTTGGCACGATCGCGTACTGTAGCAAGGTCGGGAACAAGGCCTGTATACCAGAACAAAAGTGAAACCGAGAAATACGTAGAGATGGCGAATACGTCCCACAAAAGCGGCGAATTGAAGTTTGTCCAAATCGGGCCACGGGTATTGGGGAAAGGCATGATAAAGAAGGCGAGCCAAACGCGTCCCATGTGGATGATTGGGAACTGCCCGGCACAAATCACGGCGAAAATCGTCATAGCCTCCGCAGCGCGGTTCACACCAGTGCGCCAACGCTGGCGGAAGAGCAAAAGGATGGCCGAGATAAGCGTTCCCGCGTGACCGATACCGATCCACCACACGAAGTTCGTGATGTCCCAAGCCCAGTTTATGGAACGGTTTGCGCCCCATTCACCGATTCCTTTCCATACCGTCCAACACACGGCGAAAATGTACAAGGCAAGGAATGCCGAGGCCAACGAAAAAGCGATAATCCACTCCCGCGAAGGGGCTTTCTCGGTCGGGCTGCACAAATCCTCCGTAATGTTGTGGTAGGATTTGTTCCCTTCAATCAATATGTGCCGAACGGCCGCTACTGGTTGAGACATGATGTTTATTATTCGTTTATGAAGGTTTATCAGGGTTTATCAGGGTTGATAATCAACCTTTATAAACCTTATAAACCCTTATCAACTTTTAAGAAAAAAGTTCTTCGTTTGCGTTATGAATCTTGGCTGAGTAATTGACCCCTGGGCGCACGTTAATTTCTTCGAGCACTTTATAGGCCAAATTTCCAGCCGACTTATTGGCTTTGCTGACTTCGCTTTCCGGGTTGTTGAGGTTGCCGAAAACAATCGCGCCCGTGGGGCAAGCCGTTTGGCAAGCAGTCCGCACGTCGTTGTCCTGAATGATGCGGCTTTCTTTTTTAGCGGTCAACTTGCCTTCCTGAATGCGCTGCACACAGAAAGAGCATTTTTCGATTACACCACGGGTACGAACGGTCACGTCTGGGTTCAACACCATCCGAACAAGGTTATCAGCGTAGTAAGGAAGGTCTTCGCCTTCCACATGGAACACCCGCTCTTCGTTGGCCGGCCAAACATCAGAAGTGGTGTAGTCAAGCCAGTTGAAGCGACGCACTTTGTAAGGGCAGTTGTTGGCGCAGTAGCGCGTACCTATACAACGGTTGTAAGCCATCTGGTTGAGCCCTTCCATCGAGTGGTTGGTAGCATTCACCGGGCAAACGTTTTCACAAGGAGCGTTGTCGCAGTGCTGGCACATCATCGGTTGATATACCACTTTGGGATTCTCCAGGTCTCCATAGAAATAGCGGTCAATGCGCAACCAGGTCATCTCATGGTGGCGAGCCACTTCCTTTTTGCCGACTACCGGTACGTTGTTCTCGCTCACACATGCTACCTGACAAGCCCCGCAGCCGATGCAAGAATTCAGGTCAACGTACATTCCCCATTTCATGGCCGTACCGAAATATTCGGTATTGTCAGGGTACAGGGTTTGAGAATTGAGGTGATCTGCTTCCTCGTGGAATTTAACAAGCTTGCGCTCGAGTTTCTGGAGGTCTTTTATGTTCGTCTGGAAAATAATGGAACGGTCGGTTAAGCCACCTTGAAAGCCCTTCCAGCCAAGCGATTTTTCGTCTGCGTTGATGACTTTGCCCTCTTCTTTGCCCATAGCCTTCACCCCCATCGTGTGGTGGTGCTGTACAGAAGCAAAATCCTTGTCACGGTTACCCGTTGGGGTCACTTTGACATCGGTTGCATAGTATTGTGTCAGGCCGTTTTCTTGTTTCAAAGCGGGGTTCACGTTCACTCCAAACGTGGTACCACAACCACCGGCTTCTCGTCCGCCACCAAGTGCAATTGCCACAGTACCAGCCGTTTGTCCGAAGTTAAGCACTACGGCGCAAGTGAATTTTTGTCCGTTCACTTCTACTTCCACTTCATCGCCATCTTTCAAGCCTTTCCAGCCGTCAAGGTTATTCACCCCGTCCCATTCTACAGGAATGCTGAGGTAATTGCCCCAAACTGTGCGGTTCACAGGGTCGGGCATTTCTTGCAACCAGGGGTTGTGGGCGTATTGACCACCACCAATGTTTACTGTTTCGTAGAAAGAAATTTCAAGTTCGGAAGAAGATGGCTTTGAAACCCCGCTCAGGTCTACAGACACCGTAGGGTTGAATACCGCGGATACTGCGGGCCCTGGTCTTTCGTAGACGCCATCGTGCAGGCTCATTTCCCAAAACGCTTCGGGCGTGAGGTATTTCGATTGGCTGTTGAACATGTCGCCGAGCCAGAATGCCTTCACATATTCGTAGTAAGGTTGCTCGGCAGTGCTATTCAAGTTGGCACATTCGCACCATACGAGCAACGAATGCTCTGCCTGGCGCGTGGCGAACAAGGGCGCAATAGTCGGTTGTATAAGGCTCAGCATCCCGGCCATTGGATTCGCATCACCCCAAGACTCAAGGAAATGATGCGTGGGTGCAGCGTGGGTGCAAAGCAGCGTGGTTTCGTCCAAATTGGTGTTGAGCGAAATGCGTGTGCCGACTTTTGCAAACGCGGCTTTGAACGCCTCGGCATTGGGCAATTCCCAGGCAGGGTTTGCCCCCCAAACAATGACGGTAGATACTTGTCCGCCGTTCATCTCTTCGATTAATTTCGATATGTTGCGTTCGTCACCCGAACGAACAAAGTACTGACCATTGAAATCAATGGTCGAGTTCAGGTTTCCGAGCAATTCGTTGATTTTGTTGACGATAACTTGCTCCGCCACATTGTTCGAGCCAGTCACAACAATTGATTTGCCGCGAGCGGCTTGCAATTCTTTTGCTACTTTTTTAATGGCTGCAGCTGCTTTGTCGTTTAGTTTTGGTCCACCACCATTACCCGAAATCTCACTATAAAGGGCAGCAATGGCAGCACCTGTTTCACTCGGGCGAATCTGGATGCGGCTGTCAGCATTGGAGCCAGTAAGCGACATATAGCCTTCCACCTGGTAGTGGCGAGACATTTTCATGTTCTTTTTGCCCACCACCTTTCGGCCTTTGGCATAATCGCGGGCCTGCTGGATGGGATTGCCCCAAGTACCGAGAAAGTCTGCTCCGAAAGAGCATATTACCGTTGCTTCGTCAAATTTGTAGTGTGGAAAGGCCCTGAAACCAAAGCATTTGTCATTGGCCTCCAACAAGGCTGCAACAGAAACAGCGTCGTAGGAAATTACACTGGTGCCAGGGAATTTGGCCACAAACTCCCCGAGTGCCTTTTCGGCAGATGGGCTGATATTGGTGTTGGTTACGATGCGGATATTGCCCGTAAGTTTGGCTTTCACTTCACGGTCAAGCGCATTCCAGTCCATTTTATCCACATTGCCTTCTTTCACCGTGCCAGCATGCTGGATGCGGCGGGTATCGTAAAGGCTCAGCACAGAGGCCTGT
This sequence comes from Saprospiraceae bacterium, assembly GCA_046160625.1. Classification (GTDB taxonomy): domain Bacteria; phylum Bacteroidota; class Bacteroidia; order Chitinophagales; family Saprospiraceae; genus M3007. The sequence continues at coordinate 134,315 of JBJXGZ010000106.1, read as the reverse complement.
GCGCGGGCACTGGTACCGCCATTAGTGACCTTGCTCAGCGTATTGCCCTCAATTTTGATAGGGCGGCCTTCGCGGGTTTTTACCAGGATAGCGCAATAATCGCCACCATTCGAGAAGGAGGAAGCGAAGTAGTTGGCTACGCCCGGCACGATTTCGTCAGGCTTTGTGACGTAGGGAATGGCCTTTTTAACCGGAATTTCGCAGGAGGCTGCGATGGTGGCTGCGCCAAGACCGAAACCCATGAGTTTCAGGAAATCGCGGCGGCTGGCCTGCCAATTGCCGTCGGTTTGGTCTATGTTTTCCACTGAAAACTCGCTTTGCGAGGATTGCACGAACGCTTCGTCGCGAATCAAATCTTCAGTGCCTACCCAAATACCGTTATCGTGATGCATATTATTGAAATGTGGTCAATGTTCGAAATGTGGTCAATTGGTTTAATGTGGTCAATTGGTTAATGTGGTCAATGTGCTCAATGTGGTTAATGTGCTCAATGGGTTTGGTAATGTAGGGTGGCCACATTGACCCATTGACCACATTTATTAATAGTGGCATTTATTGCACTCCAAGCCTCCGATGTCTTCCACGGTGACTTTCTCACGGGTACCCGCTTTAAGTTCGTCGTGGTAGCGCTCGTATTGCTTGTAATAATCGTTGTCTTTGAATTTCACCTCTGTTTCTTTGTGGCAACTGATACACCAGCCCATGCCAAGTGTGGAATACTGGAACACAACATCCATTTCTTCCACTTTGCCATGGCATTTCTGGCAAGCAACCTGGCCTATTTGAACGTGCTGTGCGTGGTTGAAATAAGCGTGATCCGGCAGGTTGTGGATACGTGTCCATTCGATTGGACCTTGTATTTTGCCGTTCGAGTCGTCTTTAAGTGCTTTCACAATGCCATCCCATTGGCTTTCTACCACACTTTTACCATTCTCATCCAGTGCGGTGAGCGTATTGGCCGACATATATTCTTGTCCTATCCACTTCTTGTAAAGGTCTTCGATCTGCTTCTCTGTCCAGTTTTCATAGCCGTCCAGATATTTCCCAGTCAAAGGGTCAAAACCAATAGAAGCAAAGATTTTGGTGATTTCACTTGTCCCACTGATGGATCCCTTTTTCACGGCAGTGTGGCAGTTCATGCAAGTATTCGCGCCTGGGATGCCTGAAGGTTTGGATCGGCGAGCCGTATCATGGCAGTATTGGCAATCAATCTTGTTGATGCCTGCATGAATTTTATGGCTGAAATTGATGGGCTGATCCGGCTTGTATCCTTGTTCCCGACCCATGCGCGTGGCGTTGTCTACAGCTTTATACCCAAAGATCAGTACTGTGGCGAACACCAAAAATGCAATTGCGCCTTTTGTGGTGAGCACCTGGTAGGCAGTTTTCTCCACGGGAGGCAGGCCGTCTTTTGCACGTGCCACATTGGCCAGGTTATTTACAATGCGCATCAGCGCAAAAGCAAGCAGTAACAGCGTACCGGCAAGGCCAATAAACATCCATGGGAGGCCTTCTTCTTCGGTGGCGGCTGCTCCCTTCGGATCTGTAGGAGGCGGAGGCGGAGGTGGCGCACTTATGTACAGAAGAATGCTCTCGATCTGCTCATCTGTCAGTCCCGTGAAGTTGTTCATCAGAGCAGGCTTCCACTTTCCCCAGACCTCGTTGGCACGTGGGTGTCCTGTAGCGATGAGGGCTTGTGAGTTACGAATCCATGCATAAAGGTCTTTGCGCGGAAATGCCGACCATCGCTCTTCCGTACCTGCCAGAGCAGGACCAGTGAGGTCGTCCTTCATGTTCTTGTTGTGGCAAGAGGCGCAGTTGGCAATAAAAAGTTCTTTGCCTGCTTCTTTGGTTGGCCCTGCATGGAGGGAGGCGGTGGCGGCAATGAGGAGCGTAAAAACCCAACAAATGCGTTTCAACAACATATCGGAGGTAGTTGATTTTCTCTTAAAAATGGGCAAAAACCCGCTGTTTTTATTTATCGGGGGCAAACCTATCAGTCGCAGATTTGATGGTGCAAAGGTAAAAACCGCTTCTTGCCAACAAAACAAACCGCTAAAAAGGCGATCTATTTAGATACGCTTTAAATCACAGTTTTGTCATAAGACCGTTAACACCCCGTTAAAAAAGTGGCGCAAAGGTAGAAACGCAAGGGGCGTTTCCAAGTGTGGAGAAAAAAAATGCGCTTAAATTTTTTTTCAAGGGCTTCTGCTACTACGTTTGCCCCGAAGTTTGACAAACCCTTTCGTCAGACAAGAAGCAATTTTTTCAACAATCACAATTTTAGAAATGAAAAATCTTAATTCAGTGCTCGCAGTAGCAGCTTTCTTCCTGTTCTGCATCACAACCACCAATGCCCAATTGACCTTTGGCGTCAAAGCCGGCCTAAACCTCGCCAACATCAACTATGATGGAGATGAGGAACTTGACACCAAGATGCTGCCAAGCTTTCATGCTGGAGCAGTCGTTGAGTTTGGCATCACCGAAAACATCGGCATCGGCTCCGGTCTGATGGTTACAGGCAAAGGCTTCAAACTTGAAGAAGAATTTTTGGGCGAAACCCTTAAGGCTACTTCCAACCCAATCTACTTGCAAGTGCCTGTTACGCTGAACTATAACAACAGCGGCTTTTTTGCAGCAGTAGGCCCTTATGTAGGTTTTGGGCTCTTCGGCAACGCAAAAGTTGAAGCGGGTGGCGAAAAAGAAACAGAAAGCCTAGAGTTCGGCAGCAGCGATGAAGATGATTATAGTGCGCTTGATTTTGGTGCCAGCCTCGAAGTAGGTTACGGATTTGGGCCCATCAGAGTATCGGCTTCTTACGGACTTGGTTTGGCCAATGTTATTCCGAAAGACTTGGCTGATATTACTGACGAAAAAGCCACACACGCCGTGATCGGCATTTCGGCTACTTACCTTTTTGGACAACAATAAGCCAGGCAGTCTGCTTTTACGAGCTTAAGACACAACGGCCTCGGAGGTTTAACACCTACCGAGGCCGTTGCATTTCAAGCAGGCATCACTTCATCACTCTATCGCTTCATCACTTCATAATTTCCCTTCCAGCCAATCTACGTACTCTACCGAGCCGAGGCGAAATTTGAGCGGGAGTCGGGCTTTTTTGCCCCAATTGTGTTCGATCCTGCAAAAAAAGGGGAGTTCCTCAGATGTCCATTTTGGCAGAAAAACGGGGTTCAATACTGTCATTGCTTTATTCTTTTGAGAAAGATTCTTGGGTTTTGGCATAAATAACAGCGCATCACTTGGGCGATCTTTTGAAAAAACCGCCGCACGTAGTTCAGACAAATTTTTTCCCTCAGAAAACCCGCCAGCCTGTGCGGAGAGCGCGGTGGGGATTGCGAGAAAGAGCGATATGAGGGTGCGATGGTTCATTTTATTGGCAAAAATACGCATTGTTTTTGGAGCCTTGGAAGCCTGACTTTTGGGAAAAATATGTTTGGCGGCTGTAGGCAAACGAAGGTATGTTTGTGGAAACAAAATCTACTTACGTTATGAAAAAAATCGCACTTCTTTTTGCCTTCGCGCTTGGAGGCGCTTTCGTATCTGCACAGGCAATTTGGAATAAAAAATTGCCTCTTTCTAGTGCTTTAAATTCGTTTTCTGAACTTACTTATGCAGATGACTCCTATTGGGTCAGTTCGGACAAAAGCCTTTTTCAAATCAATGAAACGGGCGATATTACAGGAAGGATCACTGCTAATTTTGGGTTTGGAGCGTTCTGGATCTGGAGTGCCAGGTTTACTCCCACCAATAATGCCTCCCCATATATTTTACTCGCCCGACTGACATCCCTTGCTTCGGGTAGCGGTTACACCGTCGCGCACTACTCGCCGGATTTAGGGATCGTGAACCAGGTCGTTTTTGCAGATTCACTGAGTTCCGTCTCACAGACCAGAGGGCCTGTTTTTGTGACGATTGACAACAACACACTGCTTGTGTTTGGGCACAAAGTCATCCGAAAAATACAACATCAGGAAAATGGATCTATTGCCGAAACCTGGTCCAAGATTTTGGCCTTCAGAACCAACGACGCGTTATGGACGGGCAGTCAGGCTATTTTTTGCGACGCTTTTGGGAATTTCAAATCCATTGATACGAACGGAAATTTGCTTTGGGAAAAAACGCAGCCATTCAGTTCAAAATCCATTAAAATGGTACCTGATGGGATTCTAGGATGTGGAAATATTGCCTCGGGGGAGGGCCTGGTGTTTAAATTGGATTTCAACGGAAACCTGTTATGGAGCAAATTGCTTGCTCAACCCAAACTTAACGACCTCACTCCAGTAGCTGATGGCGGCATCCTCCTCACGGGTGAAACCGATACTTTGAGCTGGCTGGTGCTTAAAACCGATGGACTTGGGAACCCGCTTTGGACACGAAGCTATGAAAAGGGAAAGGGTTGGGAAATTGAGCAAGCGACTGACGGAGGGGCTGTTGTTCTTTGGCAGAGTACAACCGGCCAGTACCGCCTGCAATTGGCCAAAATAGATGCCTTGGGAAACACCATGGCCGAGGAGGTCGAGCGAAGCCAAATTGAAGAGCGAACCTTGTACACTTCGGGCGCAAAGGCCACGCAATACCCATTGGAAGGCTTGTTTTTTGACGGCGCCAGATCAAGGTTGATTGTGCCATCGGATGGCACAGCATCTCCAATCTTTACAAACAGTCCGTGGATTGCTGGCAAGGATGCCGCTGGCAATCTACACATTGCAGCAACCACCTACAACAACATTCAAGCAGACTATCGCGCTGGCATTGCTTCAAGTCCTCCCAAGGACTTTGAACGTGTGTGGGCGGTTAAACGTGAGGAAATCGCCCTCCTTAGGCGGGACTTTGGAGAGGACGGTGATTTGGATGCACCACCGCCTTTTGATTTGCTGAGCTGGCCTGCAAAGGGCAACCCACATTTTCGTCAAAATCTTGATTTTTCCCTGGTCACGACCAATCCAGACAGTCTTCCTGCGCCCTTTGTGGATTTTAATGGCGATGGCACTTATAATGTGTTTGATGGAGATTATCCAAAGCTCTTGGGCGACCGAATGCTTTGGTGGGCAAGAACAGATCAAACGATCCACGAAGAAACAAACGGGCAGCCACTCGGGGTGGATGTTTTTTTCAGGCTCTATGGTTATGACTGCCCTCAAAATGGGGGCATCTCGCAATCCGTTTTCGGTGATTATCAAATTATTAACCGCTCAGGAGAAGATTATTCCGATACGTACATGGGCTTTTTTACCGACTTTGATCTTGGCTGTTTCGATGATGATTTTTTAGGATCAATGCCTGACCTAAACAGTTATTATGTGTACAATCAGGATGCCGTGGATGGCCAACCCGGCACAACTTGTGCAGGCGGTACAGCAACTTATGGAGAAAACGTCCCTGTAGAGTCAATAACGATGTTGAATCACTCGCTGGATTTTGCCACATATTTTAATAGGTTTGGCTCGCCATCTGGCCCGACTATTCCAATCGAATACTACTACTACCTGCAAGGATTGATTTGTAATGGGCAACTACCCACTATTGGCGGAACCGGTTGTAATCCGGGCAGCACAGATTTTACCAATTTTGTTTTTCCTGACAACCCCAATAATCCAGGTGGCTGGACAATGTGTACTGCTAACCTTCCCATTAACGACCACCGGTCAATCAATTCTCACGGCCCCTTCACGTTCGCAGCAGGTGACACCTTCGCCATGCGTTTAGCCTTTGTCTTCCACCCCGACATCCCACACCCCTGCCCCGATGTGTCCAGCTTGGTAAAACCCACCATCCTCCAAATCCAGCAGTGGCACGACGATGGCACACTCGATGAGCATCCTGACCTGGGTAGTGTGCTGACGCTTGCATCTGGGCAATCGCTGCAACTCAATGCCTCACAATCCAATCCCGCTACTACATACGCTTGGTCAACTGGTCAAAACACCCCAAGCATCGTCGTGAACCAAACAGGCGAGTACACGGTGACGGTCACCCCTGCCTCTGGCTGCGCTTACTCCGAAACGGTGTGGGTAAAATCTGCTACGGGTACTAACAGCCCAAGCCTACCTACCTGGCAGGTACAGCCCAACCCGGTATCCAATGTACTGAGCATCGTTTTTGAAAAAAATGGAATGTCCCTTACGGCCTTACTTCACAACGCACAAGGACAGGTAGTATCGACAAAAACCAGCAGCGGAAATGTGGTGGAAATATCTGTGGCAACCTTGCCCTCAGGACTTTACTGGGCTGAACTTTGGCAGGAAGGGGAGTTTTTGGGAAGTAGGAAAGTGGTGGTGGCGAGGTAGAGATGTTTCACGCAACGCCGCAACGGCGCAACGTTTTGAAAGCCACGGCAATATAAACGTTGCGCCGTTGCGGCGTTGCGTGAAAAACTAACTTCGAGCAACGACGCAATGACGCAACGTTTTGAAAGTCACAGCAATATAAACGTTGCGCCGTTGCGGCGTTGCGTGAAAAACTAACTTCGCGCAACAACGCAACGCCGCAACGTTTTGAAAGTCAAAGCAATATAAACGTTGCGCCGTTGTGGCGTTGCGTGAAAAACTAACTTCGCGCAAACTCACCCTAAATCAAACAAATCACCCACTCCCGGAGTCCGCGAGCAAATAAAACCTTCGGCAAATTCAACTCCAATAGGCCGACCAAATACGCGCCCTTTGGCTTCCAGGAATTGAAGGAAATCTTTTCCAGAGATGGGTGTGTTTGGCGCATCGCCATTGGGGTCAAAAAATTGAGAGCGAAAGGTTAAAATCGCTTCCATTTTTTTGGGGAAATGCGCTGTAATGTCTACCCCGAAATCGGCGGTAAGTTGTTTGTCCTGAATGTAGTGGTACACTGCCTTTGGTCGCCATTTTTCTTGCTTAACGCCGTGATTATCAAAAGTTTCTATCTTTTCCAACCCAGCGTAAAAACAAGCATCGAGTGTCATTCTGGCTGCCCGGCCATGGTCGGGATGGCGGTCGTCCGGGGCATTGCAGAGCACTATTTCAGGCCGACAAGCGCGAAGAACGCGCACGATTTTTAGCCAGTTCTCAGGCTTATGTTCGAACAAACCATCCGGGATGTCGAGCGTTTCTCGGAAGGCCGCTCCAAGGATTTTGGCAGCGTCTCTGGCCTCGGCAGCGCGGATTTCCGGAGTGCCTCGGGTGCCCAGTTCCCCCTGACTGAGATCGAGCAATCCGAATGTTTTCCCTTGAGCAGCATGGCGGAGTAGCGTACCGCTGCAACTCAATTCCACATCGTCGGGGTGGATGCCGATGGCGAGGATGTCTATTTTAGTCATTATCATCATTAATTGTTATTTCGTCATTGGGGCATTAGGTCATTTCGTCATTGGAGTCATTGGGGCATTAGGTCATTGGAGTCATTGATAGTGACCCAATGACGATTAATGACGAAATGACGATTAATGACGACTTTTGCACAAACAACTTTGGACACTATGGAACAAGGTCTTCCGAACAATGAATTTCTACAAGGGTTGACTCCGGAACAAAAAAAGCACGTAGAGTCGCTCCAACACGCACTTATCGAAGCCAGGCAACGCGGATTGCGTTTTGAGGAAGAATGGTCAAGCCTTTTTGACCAAAACAAAACGCTGCGTGAAGAAAACCATCGTATCCAGCAAGGTTATGAAAACCTGCGCATCCAAAAGGGTGGTTTTGGCTTCAAAATGCTTCTGTTGTCTGGTTTGGGAGGTTTTGTGACCGCGGTTGTACTCTGCTTTGTATATTTAAAACTCAAACCCAAGGACCCATATACAGTTGCACTTCACAATTTTCGACGCGAACATCTCTTTGAATATGAACTGGCACTTAGTAAAAAACAGTTCGAAGAAGTAAAAATTTCTTTGGAGAATGAGATTAAAAAGCCTGAAAACCAAGCAATTAACGCCGAAATCGTAATTATACGCGAACTGATAGAAGCCGCAGAAAAAGGATGTAAGTGATGTATGATGTATGATGTATGATGTATGGGCGGGTTGTTCATACATCATACATCATACATCATACATCATACATCATACATCCTCGTTAAAAAGGGAACAAATTGGGCATTCCTCCACCTTGTGGCCTCGTGCCGGACAATATTGCCGACCAAAATAGATGATTTGGAGATGAAGTTTATTCCAGGTGTTTTCAGGAAAAATTGATTTCAGATCGCGCTCAGTTTGCTCCACATTTTTTCCAGAACTCAGTCCCCAGCGCGCTGCCAAACGGTGAATGTGGGTATCCACCGGGAATGCCGGCCAGCCAAAAGCCTGCGACATCACCACCGAAGCTGTTTTGTGTCCTACTCCCGGCAATGCTTCCAATGCCTCAAAACTTTCGGGTACATTGCCACCATGCTTTTCCATGATAATTTTGGATAAACCGCTGATTCCCTTCGATTTAGCAGGAGAAAGCCCACAAGGTTTTATGATCTCCTGGATTTCTTCGATCGGGACCAATGCCATATCTGCCGGATTATTGGCACGGGCAAAAAGTTTAGGCGTGATTTGATTTACCCGCTCGTCAGTACATTGGGCCGAAAGCAGTACAGCCACAAGCAGGGTATAGGCATTCGAATGCTGAAGCGGAATTGGGACTTCAGGATACAATTCCTCCAGAATGCGCTGAATTTCAACCGCTTTGGCTTTAAGTTTTGGGGAAATCCGTTTGACCGTTTTTGCCATGAAAGCAGGTTTGATTTTACATTTTCCGGTTTTCTATTTTGCGGTATTGCGGTTTACATTTTCAATGTCTAAAATGCCGTAAGCCTGTCATCACCATTGCCATATCCCGCTTATCGCAGGCATTGATTGAATCCTGGTCTTTCATAGAGCCGCCCGGTTGTATAACCGCTGTAATACCCGCTTCGTGCGCAATTTCCACACAATCCGGAAAGGGAAAAAAAGCATCGCTGGCCATTACCGCGCCTTTCAGGTCAAAACCGAAGGATTTTGCCTTGGCAATTGCCTGGCGCAACGCATCCACCCGGCTTGGCTGGCCGCAGCCCATGCCTATGAGTTGGCTGTCTTTCACCAGTGCAATGGCATTGGATTTCAGGTGTTTGGCGCATTTGGTCGCGAAAAGCAGTTCGTCCACTTCCTTGGGCGTGGGAGAACGTTGGGTCACAGTTTTCAGGTCGGCTTCCGTCTCGGTGCGGAGATCGGCATCTTGTTCTACTACTCCATTCAGGAGACTGCGGAACGCGCGTGTTTTCAGTTCAAAACTATTGATTTTCAGGAGAATACGCTGGTCTTTCTTTTGTAGAATCTCCAGTGCTTCCGGGTCAAAATCAGGCGCAATAAGTACCTCGTAAAAAAGCTGGTTGATTTCCCGGGCCGTCGCTTTATCCACTTTTGTATTTGTGATAAATATGCCCCCGAACGCCGAAGTTGTGTCACAACCAAGTGCTGCCTGCCATGCATCTGGCAGGGTATCCCGGCTGGCAATGCCGCAAGCGTTGGTATGTTTCAGAATAGCAAACGTGGGCTTCCCGACCTGGAATTCGCGCATCAACTGCACCGCCGCATCTATGTCCACCAGGTTATTGTAGGAAATCGCTTTGCCCTGTAATTTGTCAAAAACCTGCTCAAAATCTCCAAAAAACACGCCTGATTGATGTGGGTTTTCGCCATACCGCAACACGTCAGAATGGTGCATGCTGTGTTTGAAGGAGATGTCCGCTGTCCCTTCGTTGAACCAGTTGTAAATGGCCATATCGTAGTTTGAAGTGACTTTGAACGCCCTTCGGGCAAATTCGCGACAGTTGAGTTCCGAAAACTTGCCCTCCTGTTCATTGAGCAAATCTAGGAACATCCTGTACTCGTCCTTCGAGGCTACCACCACTACGTCTTTCCAGTTTTTGGCTGCTGCGCGAATGAGAGACACCCCTCCTATGTCTATTTTTTCAATGATTTCAGCAGGGTCGTTTGCGATTGCAACCGTTTCCTCAAAGGGGTACAAGTCCACAATCACACAATCCATTTCCGGGATTTTGTACTCCTCCAGTTGTGCCAGATGCGCCGGTTCGCGGCGAGCGAGAATACCACCAAAAATTCCGGGGTGAAGGGTTTTCACCCGACCGTCGAGGATGCTCGGGTAGCCTGTGATCGTTTCGACTGCTGTGACAGGTATGCCCAGTTTTTCGATGTAGTCCTGGGTACCGCCAGTGCTGAATAGTTGAACGCCCAAAGCATGTAAGCGACGAATAATGGGTTCGAGGCCGTCTTTGGAATAAACGGAGATAAGCGCAGAACGGAGGATCATTAAGTGATAAAGTGATAGAGTGATGAAGTGACGGGATTCCGTGAGTAGCTAAGATGGCTTTATCACTTCATCGCTTTATCACTTCATTAAAACGGGCGCAAAGGTAGGAAGCATGTAGCCCTAACTTCCCGAAAGTTTGAAACTTTCAGGAAGTTTCCTTAGCCTACAAAATTACATTCGCAAGCATTACCGCCACAAAACCTGCTACGTAGCCTTGCCAAAGCTCGGCTTGCGTGTGCGCTCCCAACGACAATCGGGCCACCCCTATCAGCCCGGCGAGGACAATAATGATGGCCAGTATGGCATTGAGGCTCAGCAGTATAGGCCCTATAACAAAGGTAGCTCCCGCCCATTCAAAGGCAAGCAACATAACCATTGCGACAAAGCCGCCCATGCCAGTTGCATGGGCACTTATTTTGGTAAAAATATTGACAAAAAAAGCAAAGAAAAGCCCGATGGTAGCCCCTAGTACAAACTTGGCATACAAGGCAGGCACCACTCCATTTGAAAAATTCTTGAACATCCAGAGGTAAAAAATCCCGGCAATTATGTAAGGGCCAATCCGCTCTTGTTTGTCGTTCATTTCAAGGCTTCGAATAAGCCCTAATGGTTTGAGCAGCGATACGCCGAGACCCGGGATAAGGAAGGTGGTAGATACAACATAGAAAAACAGAACCATCGTCCGTTGGTCGCCAATATGGTGCGCGCCAAATGCAAAGGGATTGAGCATCAACATCAAAAGAAGCACATACGTCAGCACCAGCAAGGGGTGGCCAAGGTAAGAGAGGGCACGGGCGAGGGAGGGAGTCATTAGCGGGCAGTAGCAGTGGCAGTAGCAGTAGCAGTTTACGGGGCAAATGTAGGCAGTCTGTAAAAGAAAAAACCTCCTGCCGCATTTTTGCGACGGGAGGATTTTTTTTAATTGTTCGGGGCAGCGAGAAAGGAGATATGCTTCAATCAGGTCGCCACGTCACTCATTTTATCTGGCTTCTTTCAAAGAACGGCCGCCAAAAACGAGGAGCAGGAGGAGGAGACATGTGAGAATTACCATAGGATTAGATTTTTTTTGGTGAAATGACTTCGTTCAGAACCTGAGTGGTTTAATGCAAAAACGAAGCCAACTTTGGAATCTTACCCTTTATGCTACATTTTATAATGTCGTTAACAGACAATCCCCAAAAAAATAAAATTATTTCTTCTCCCGGTTCAACTTTTCGAAGATCCAGCCCATTCCCATCACCAATCCACAGCCAAGCGGGTTGTACCATAAGTAAGCGTCTTTGTTAAGCCAAAAACAAAGCAAAACGATGGCTTCGCCCACAAGTGCAGCGTAAAAAATAGCGCGGCCTTTCACACTTTTAAGGAAAAAAGCCGTGAAAAATATCCCCAAAATTGTGCCGTAGAACATCGAGCCGATCATATTGACCGCCTGAATCAGGTTTTCTGAAAGCGATGCTACCATGGCGAAGACCACGATGAATCCACCCCAAATGATTGTAGCGATTTTCGAAGCACGCAGGTAATGCTTGTCGGACTTGCCCCGCACGAGCGAGCGGCGGTAGATATCAGAAATCGAGGTAGCGGAAAGTGCGCTGAGTTCCGAAGCGGTGGTACTCCAGGAAGCGCAAAAAATCATGGCAAGCATAAGGCCTACAAGGCCTTTGGGGATATGACCGAGTACGAAATTAATGAATACGTAATCCTTATCGTTCCCTTCTCCTTTCACCCCTATATTCTGCAGCAGGGTTCTGGATTGAGTCCGGAGGTCTGTGTGCTGTTTTTCAAGCGTTTGGAGTTGGGCAATGGCTGTTTGGGCACGTTCAGTATTCTGGGCTTGTTTTGCTTGTTGGAATTCGGCGAGCACCAGTTTTTTATCCTTAAAAATTTGGGCATCAGCACTTTCTAATCTCTGAAACTCCGCTGCCTGTGGTGTGCCTGCAAGTTGAGTAAGGTTGGCTTGGTTGAAATGCAGCGGTGGTTGTTCAAATTGATAAAACACAAAAACCATCACGCCTACTGCCAATACGAGCATTTGCATCGGAATTTTTATTATCCCGTTGAAAATCAATCCAATGCGGCTTTCACGCAGGGTTTTTCCAGAAAGGTAGCGGCCTACCTGACTCTGGTCGGTGCCGAAATAAGAAAGAAAAAGAAACGTGGCGCCCAGTACACCTGACCAAACGTTGTAACGGTCATTCCAGTCAAAGGTCCAGTCCAACACTTGGGTTTTACCTGTTACACCTGCTATTTGCCATGCTTCAGCAACCCCCATGCCCTGAGGCAGTTCATTCAGAATCAGGAAGAAAGCCAATACCAACCCGCCCAACATCACGGTCATTTGAAGTTCCTGGGTGCGGCTTACCGCCTCGCTTCCGCCAGAAGTGGTGTAAATGACCACAAAAACGGTCATGAAAAAATTGGTCAACAAAAGGTCCCAACCGAACACAGCGCACAAAATGATACTTGGAGCGAGGATGCTAATAGCAGCCGCCATGCCGCGTTGAATCAGGAACAACACTGCGGAAAGCGAGCGCATTCGAAGGTCGAACCGTTGTTCGAGATACTCATATGCTGTGGTGACGCGCAATTTGTAATAAATCGGCAACACAAAAAATGCCAAAAAAAGCATGGCGATAGGCATCCCAAAATAGAATTGCACAAACTGCATCCCATCGGAGAAAGCCTGGCCGGGGGTACTCAGAAACGTGATGGCACTTGCCTGCGTGGCCATGATGCTCAGACCGATAGTCCACCAGGGCAAATTTCGGTGACCGGCAAGGAAGTCTTCGCTGGAATCAATTGATTTGCGGGTTTTCCAAATCCCATATACCACAATGGAAACAAGCGTGCCGACCAGAACGGCCCAATCTAGTAAGTGCATTTGAAACGGTTCTTGATTTACCCTTTAAAAGAATAGTATACTATAGTCCCCAAAACGACCAGGAAGAAAAGCCAGGCAGCGATGCTGAGGCTGTTTTCGCGCCAAACGTTGAAAAGTTTTTCCATGATATTGCGCCAATCGAGTTCTACTCCTGAACGGCTTCTTGTGCGAGGCTCGTGAACCAATACATAAAATCTGCGTAGCCCCTTACGTGCCTGATCTCCATGTTTGGTGAGTATCATGAAGTCATCAGTTAAAAAACGCAGGTCAAAAAGTTCATTATGGCCGCCCATTTCCAGAATAAGCGCATTGTCTTGTCCCAATTGTCGCCAGGTACCTTTCATCAGATTCCCATCATTTGAGAGCATGTATTCTCCCCCGGGGCTAAAAATATGCAGAATCGCTTCGTGAAAACCTTCGTCTTCACTCACTTCCTTCCAGCGTTTGTCATGCCAAAAATGTGTCTCGCGGAGATCTTCACCGTAGGGAATAACTTTGGGAAGGATAAAATCGAGGTGCGCATCCATATTGCCCAAATCCTTTGGTAAATCTGGACTGAGGGCACGGGAAATTTCGCGGACTAAAGCGGTTAATATGTTCATGTGATTTGTGTGGAACATGAATCATCCCGAATTATTGGAAATCGCGAATTGTTTTGATTTTAGATTGCAGATTACATGATTTAAGATTTTAGATGTGAGCCAACGCCGGGTATTTCGCTCTGGCGCCAAACATCTAAAATCTTAAATCATGTAATCTGCAATCTTAAATTAAAAAAACCACTCGAAAATCTATAATCCTAGGATCTTTAAAAAATTCAGGGATGACTCATATTTAAAGTAACAAGCAGCAAAAGTCGGAAAAGGATTGGTAATTCTTCATCCCGGCTCGCCGTACATTTCCCCCATGAAATTTTGCAACAACATTAATGGCAACCGAATTGCTAATACTCTTAGGAGCTCAGATGTTTCTGAAAACCTCAGAGCTCTGCCCCCGCTGGTACTGCTCCACGGTTTTTGCGAAGACCACTCGGTGTGGACTCCTGTAAAATCGCTCCTGAACCCACAATCGCTTTTGTTGGTTGACTTGCCTGGTTTTGGGTCATCCGAACTTCCAACCCAATCGGATATGAGCGAGTATGCAGAGGCCGTTAAAACAGTCCTGGATGCGGAGCATATTGATCGCTGCGTTTTGGTTGGCCACAGCATGGGTGGTTATGTCGCCCTTGAATTTGCGTCTCGGTGGCCAGAACGACTTGCCGGGTTGGGATTATTTCATTCGCATCCCTTCGAAGATTCGGAGGATCGTAAAACGGCCCGTCGACGCGGCATAGAGACCTTGCAAGCGGGTAAACGCGACCTTTACGTGTCGCAACTTTTTCCCAATCTTTTTACAAGCAATTTTATTGAGAAAAACCCCATTACACTCAACGAATTGATTTCCAACGGGAAAAAGCAAAGCCCGGAGGGCATCGCTGCAGCACTCCAGGCCATGCTGAACCGCCGCGATCACCAGCATACCCTGAGGGAAACAAAATATCCAGTGCTTTTTTTGCTCGGTGCTCATGACACATTGGTGCCGCCCGAACAAGGCTTGAAGGCCGCCCTGTTGCCTGCAGTGACCGATTTGCATCTCCTGTCCGATGCGGCACACATGGCGATGTACGAGTGTCCCAAAGAATCTGCAGAGATTTTGAATTCATTTTGGGACTTTTGCAGGGTTGGGTGATTGGTGGATTGGTGATCGGTGGATTATTGACTGGTGGACTGGTAACTGGTGGATTGGTTTTTCTATCCAAAGCCCAATGTCTATGGTCTATTAGTCTAATGTCCAGCAGTCTAACCTCCAATGTCTAACCTCCAGCAATCTAACGTCTTTTTAAACGTGTCTCCGCTTCTCCTCATCCTCGCCATTCTGCCCGGTCTGCTTATTTGCTGGGCAGTTTATTGGGCCGACAAATACGAGCGCGAATCGCTCGGAACACTGGCAATGTGCTTTGGATTGGGAGCGGCCATCACCCAGCCAGCAATTTGGGTAGAGCAACAATTCATCCCGATGGTCGGCGAAATAGACCGAGACCCAGTGCTCATTTTCCTGTTAGCTTTTGGCGCAATCGCACCAGTGGAAGAAATCCTGAAATGGTTGGCCTTGATCTTTGGAGCGTTCGTGTGGCGTTTTTTCAACGAGCCATTTGATGGCATTGTTTATTCGGTGATGATCGCCATGGGTTTCGCTACGGTTGAAAACCTTTGTTACATTGATCTTTTTGGTGAAGAAACGGCACTTTTAAGAGCATTTACTGCCGTTCCGGCGCACTTGGTTTTTGCAATCCCGATTGGTTACTACGCAGGTTTGGCGAAATTCAATCCTGATGAGCGCAACCATTTACTCTTCCGTGGTTTGCTGGTGAGCATTCTCTTACATGGTACTTACGACTTTCTTGTGTTGCAAAACTGGACCAAATGGCTCGGCTCAATCGGCGCTTTATCCATCTATCTTTGCCTGTATTATTTCGGCGCTTTGTTGCGGGAGCATTTGGCGAATTCACCGTTCAGGCCAATGGAGGAAGAAGCGCATGGGCCGAGGATATAAGTCTATTTTCGCCTGATTTGATTACCTTTGTAATCTGTAGTTTCTAACTTAAGTGCAATCTATGTCACACATTGTTCCTCAATACATTACAGACGAAAAAGGAAAACGGGTTTCAGTCATCATCCCTATTGAATTCTACACGCATCTGGTGGAGGCTTTGGAGGAGTTAGAGGACATTCGTTTATACGATGAGGTGAAGGCGCGAAATGAGGAGAAAATACTTTTTACCGATTATATTGCACAGCGTCGCCTCCAGAAAAATGCCTAAGTACAGTATTTTCATTACAAAAACGGCGCAAAAACAACTCGATAAACTCCCTGATGACGTTGCCGACATACTAATTGAAGCCATCCAGGAATTGGCGGACGATCCACGTCCAAGTGGCTGCAAAAAATTAAAAGGACGCGACGGTTTCCGAATTCGAAAAGGGAACTACCGAATCATTTATGACGTTTTCGACGAGATTCTTATGATTGAGGTAGTAGCACTTGGACATAGAAAGGATATTTACAACTGAAAAAACCCCAAAACACCCACACATTTCCATGGCAAAAGACTGGACGCTCGGTGAAAAAACATCCGGGCTAAAAAAAGAGACCGAACACGCAGTGCTGGTAAGCCTTATCACGCCCAATGTGACAGAGCCACAGGCGCACGAATACATGGATGAACTCCAGTTCCTCGCCGAAACAGCCGGGGCAATCGCGATAAAACGCTTCACCCAACGCCTCCCCCACCCCGAACACCGAACCTTCATCGGAAAAGGAAAAGTCGAGGAAATACGAGAATACCTGGACCGGCACGAGGAGGTCACAATAGTAATCTTTGACGATGATCTTTCAGGCAAACAGACCAACAATCTGGAAGAAGCATTGAAAGTGAAAATCGTGGACCGCTCCACCCTCATTTTGGACATTTTCGCTGCCCGCGCCCAAACGGCGCAGGCCAGAACTCAGGTCGAGTTGGCGCAGATGAAATACCTCATGCCTCGTTTGCGTGGCCTCTGGACACACTTGGAGCGGCAGGCAGGCGGCATCGGTACAAGAGGCCCAGGAGAAACTCAGATTGAAACTGACCGGCGCATCGTGCAGTATCGGATGAATATTCTTGAAGGCCGCCTGAAAGACATAGACCGACAAAATCAGACGCAGCGCAAGACCCGGACGGAAATGGTACGCGTGGCCTTAGTGGGCTACACCAACGTGGGCAAAAGCACCCTGCTCAATTTCCTATCCAAATCGGAAGTGCTGGCGGAGAATAAATTGTTCGCTACGCTCGATACTACCGTGCGGAAGGTGGTGTTCAACACCATGCCGTTTTTACTTTCCGATACGGTGGGTTTTATCCGAAAACTGCCCCACCACCTGGTCGAAAGTTTCAAAAGCACCCTCGACGAGGTTCGGGAAAGCGATATTTTATTACACGTCGTTGATATTGCCCACCCGCAGTTTGAGGATCAAATCCGCACGGTACAACAGACTTTGCAGGAATTGGGCGCGGGAGAAAAGCCTACCCTGATGGTTTTCAACAAGATGGACCTCTATCGGGAACGATGGTTCGATGACCTGCTGGACGACGCCACCAGAGCCGAAATCGAAGCCGATCTCCGCGATCGAATGATGCACACGTATGGGGAAAGTGTTTTCATTTCCGCTCGCACCAAAGAAGGCATGGAGGATTTTCGGGAACGGTTAACGAGGCTGATAAAAGAGACGTATGTGGTGAGGTATCCGCATCAGGTGAAGGCGTGGGGGTGATTTATCCATGAAAATTCGGAATGATGATCCGAGATTTCATGGATAATTTAATTTAGCCAAGTAGGGAGTATAGAGACCTATAAGGTTTTAAAAAACCTTATAGGTCTTGATTTGGCAATAGTTTTTGTATATTTGGTATAAACAAACCAAACCAATATGAAATCTACGCTCGTCCCGCTCCTCCCTGGAAAAGCTTATCACCTTTTTAATCATGCCGTTGGAATTGAAAACTTGTTCCGAGAAGATCGCAACTATGTTTTCTTTTTAAAGAAATTTCGGAAGTATGCCACTCCCGTATGCCGCACTTTTTCATACGCATTGCTGCCGAACCATTTTCATTTTCTGGTGCAAATACGGTCTCTAACAGAGATTGGATCCCTTATGCCTTCAGGCGAAGGATCACCAACTGCTGAATCATGCGTAGTATTTGTGATGCAGCAATTCAGCAATCTTTTCAATGGATATGCTAAGGCCTACAATAAACTTTACAACCGGAAAGGCGCACTCTTTATTGATTACCTCAGGCGAAAGCCTATCGGAGATGCGACGTATTTTCAACAGACAGTGCTATATCACCATTTCAATGCAGTGAAACATGGTTTTTGCGATACTCCTCTTGATTATCGTTTCAGTTCTTACCCAGCATTTCTAAGTAATCTCCCCAGTGTGCTCGAACGCGAAACAGTCATACAACAATTCGGCGGACAAGCAGCGTTTATTGCGAGACACCAAGGCTATGATTGGCGATTCGATGATGATTTGGATTTTTGATTGATCGAGACCTATAAGGTTTCAAAAAAACCTTATAGGTCTTTATTCACAGCACCCTCCATGAACCTCGCGGATGTGTCAGCACGTTTACCCCGGCCTCGCGCATATCCCAATACACCCGGTATTCCAGTCTCTGACTTTGCCCAAATCGAACATGGCCAAGCCAACTGTTCAGGCCCTGTTCCATGCTTTCAGTGTCTATGGGCTTATCTCTAAGCTGCTGTCGCACATGACGCTCGAAACGCCGTACCCGCTCTTTTCTAGCGATCCGATATTCCGGCCATATCCGAAAGCCGAGGAACGGTACGCCAGTTGCCGTGCGGTGGATGTGCGTTTTATCAGGATGCGGAGCAATCCGTAACTCCGCCAATTGCCCAGCAATTTGTTCCCGTTGCTGCGCTAATTCGTGCTTGTCATTATTGAAAAGAACAAAATCATCCACATAACGCACATACCCTGCTGCGCCCAGTTCCTCCTTTACAAAATGGTCGAATCGGTTTAGATATACATTTGCCCAGAATTGGCTGGTAAGGTTGCCGATTGGCAAGCCGCGCCTCGATAGAAGTGGCACACCTTCGAGGTGTGCCACTTTTGCCCCCGGCTCTTGCTCGTTGGAATTGTCCACAATTAAATCAGCAAGCCAAAGCGTATCGGGGCAGGAGATTTTCCAGCGAAACTCTTGTTTCAGGATTTCGTGGTCGAGTGAAGGAAAAAATTTACGGATATCGCTTTTCAGCACATAGTGGTAACGACGAGCGTAGTGCTGATAGCGTTCGATGGCTCGGTGGGTGCCTTTGCCCTTACGGTTGGCAAAACTGTCGTGAATGAATGTTTTTTCAAAAATCGGTTCCATCACATTACATAGTGCATGATGCACCACCCGGTCGCGGAAAGGCGCGGCACTAATCATCCGTTCTTTTGGGTCATAAACCATGAAGGTGGTATAAGAGCCAGGTTGGTACGTTTTGGTTTGCAGTGCTTGTTGCAAGCAGAGCAGTTCCGTTTCCAGGCGAAAATGAAATCTCGCTACGGAAGGCTCAAACCGTCTGCCCTGCGATGCCTTTCGGGCAGCAAGCAGAAGATTGTCCCACTCCGTTATTTTGCCAAAAAGATTGCTGTACGTTTTCATGGAAAATACAAAAGAAACCATAGCGGCCAAAGCCTACGACTTGCTCAAATACTCACTTCCAATGCTTGAAGGCTTGCCTCGCAGCCAGAAATTCACATTGGGTGACCGCATCCAGAACCACCTGAGCGACCTGCTCGAAATGCTCCTCGAAGCCTACTATCTGCCCGCCGCCGAAAAGCGACCCTTGCTTTTGCGGGCCAATATCCGCCTCGAAATGCTTCGATATTTCTATCGCCTCGGTTTTGACCGTGGACATTACAACTCTTTGCGCTACAAGGAGTTCGCCGAGCGGATTGACGAAATTGGGCGCATGGTGGGCGGGTGGATAAAGAGCCTGCCAGCGAGATAATAGAGACCTATAAGGTTTTTAAAAACCTTATAGGTCTTTTTCCAAAAAAAGAGGAGGGACGTTCTTCCCGATAATTCGGGAATACCAGCCCCGCCTCCCTATCGAAGTATTTGCCACCCTATACTGGTAGGTGGTCAGGACAAACGGCAGACTATCAAACTTGCACGCTCCATGCCGCCCACGATTGCGCGACACGGACTCTGGCGAGCGGATATGCGCCCCGAAAGTCTCGCACGACCCGAAACCCAACATTGTTGTTGCGGTTGTTCGGATTGTTCCTGTTGCGGTTAGCCACCCGGCAGTTCTCTGGATTATTGTTCCAGGAACCACCGCGAAGCACACGAACTCGACCCGTTTGCCCTATTTTTCAGAAAATTTTTTCGGCAAAGCCGAAAATTTACTTTGCTCGAGACCTATAAGGTTTTTAAAAACCTTATAGGTCTTTATTCAAAAAAATCGGCTTCGCCGATTCTAAAAAAAGGCTGCTTCGCAGCCAAAAAAATTAAAAGGGTAAAAGGGTAAAAGTGACAAAGTTTAATAGCCTCGCACGACCCGAAACCCACCAGCGCTGAAGCGGGCGTTCGGATAGTTCCTGAGGCGGGAAGCCACCCGGCAGTTCTCTGGATAATCGCCCCAGGAACCACCGCGAAGCACACGATAATCTTTTGCGGTTGTGGGACCTTTAGGGTCTTTCGAAGGACTGTTCTTATAATACGCTTCATCGTACCAGTCACTGCACCATTCCCATACATTGCCAGACATGTCATAGAGGCCGAAATCGTTTGCGTCGAACTGCCCCACTGGCGCGGTATAAATGTAGCCATCCGTATAGTTCTCAAAGGCAGAAAAGTATGAAAATTTCGCCTTGGCTGTTTGATCGCTTACATTGCCGCCTTTTTTGCCTGAAGGGTCGCCGTTGCCCCAGCTGTATTTGGTGTGGCGGCTTCCGTTGCCAGCCGCGTACTCCCATTCGGCTTCGGTGGGCAAGCGGTATTGGCTTCCCAGCCATTGGCAATAAGCCGTAGCGCCATACCAACTGACGTAAATTACGGGGTAGTTTTCGTAGCCGCTCTCTACTTTGAAGCTGTTGCCGCTCTGGTAGATACGGCATTTCTCGTCCTCCCATTTGCCATCCAGGTCTATCCACGTTTTGCCGCCTTCAGTTTGGTTTCCCTTTACATTGAGGAATTTGACAAACTCGGCATTGGTCACTTCGTATTTGCTCATGTAGAAATCGCTCACGGTCACGCTGTGTATGGGCTGTTCGTCCGTGCCTTCGGTGCTGCCCATTTGGAAAGTGCCGCCGCGCACGAGTACCATATTGGCTTGTGGGTTACTGGGAGTCGTGGCTGAAGGGTCTTTTTTTTGTTCTGATTTTGGCGGGTCAAATTCGGAATTTGAGTCTTTCCAAGGCTTCCAAACCATCAATACCAGCGCCAGTATTACGACCGTTCCGAGGCCGACCCAAATCGTTGGACTGTTATCGGAGGCATTATTTTTGGCTTCCTGCCGCAGGCGTTTTCGCTCCGCTTCTTGCTCCAGCCGCAATTGCTCGGCATGCGCTTGTCGGGCGGCTAAATCGGCCAATGCTTGTTTTTCAGCCTCGGCCTTTCGTTTCTGGTCGGCCATTTCGCGCTCGCGTTCTTTCTGGGCTATCCGCTCACGCTCAGATTGTTCGGCTTTTTGTTGGGCTGCTCGCTCGGCATCAAGTAAAGCTAGGCGGTTTTGCTCTTCGGTTTCACGTTGCTTTTTAGCCGTTTCGGCCTGTTCAGCACGGGTTTCTTCCACGATTTTGGCGAGTGATTCTACCACGTCTGTCCAGGCCTGGTTGGGGTCAGCCCAGTTGCTCACGGGCTTCATGTCTTCGGGCAAGCCTTGTAAGCCCACAAAGAGTTTGTGGAAACGCCAGCCACAAGGTGAAATGATGATGGGGACAATGCGGGTGTGGCCGTCATTGAGTTGACTAACAGCAGTTTCGAGCTCTTCGCCTTCAATAAAATCTGAGTTGAGGCAGTTGACGCTGACCAGCACCAATACGAGTTGGGAGGTCTTGAGGTTGGCCTTTATTTTTCTTTCCCAATCCTCCCCGGGAAGGATGTCGCCATCGTGCCACACGCTGAGGTAGCCACTGCTGACGAGCGGGCGGAGGTGCCGCAGGAGTTGGTCTTTGTACGCCTTATCGTCGCGGGCGTAGATTATAAATGTTTTGAGCGCTTGGTTTTCAGCCATTTCGTGTGGAGCGGTGGCGAAAGAGGGCGTAAATGTAGGAAGAATTTGATAGGTTGATATGGATAGGCGAATCGAGACCTATAAGGTTTCAAAAACCTTATAGGTCTTAAACCCAACAAAAAAGGGGCGGCTCAAAGCCGCCCCTTTTTCATCATTTACTAATCGTCACTTCCCGGCATCGGCCCCACTTCCGGCACATGCGAACTCTCGCCCGGCGTAGGATCAATAAACGGTCGTTTGCCGATAATTGCCTCCAAATCAGCGCGGTGCAGCACTTCTTTTTCCAGCAAGGCTTTTGCCAGTGCATCAAGTTGTTTGCGCTTGTCTTTCAGCAGGGTTTTAGCCCGCTTATACTGATCTTCGATCATTATCTTCACCTCCTGGTCAATGAGATATGCCGTTTGCTCCGAGAAGGGGCGATTGAAGCTATCATTGAGCATAGAGTAGTACGACACGTTGCCTACCTTTTCGCTGAAACCATGGTTCACGATCATGTCGTACGAAAGCCGTGTGATGTGATCTAAGTCGCTTTGTGCACCAGTGCTAATTTGGTCAAAGACAACAGATTCGGCAGCGCGGCCACCGAGGGTCATGCAAATATCGTCCAGCAATTTTTCCTTCCGCGTGATGTACTGTTCTTTTGGAAGGTATTGTGCGTAGCCTAGCGCAGCAAGACCGCGTGGCACGATCGTCACTTTCACCAAAGGGTGGGCATATTCCAAAAACCAGCCACAAATGGCGTGGCCCGCTTCATGATAGGCGATGATCTGCTTTTCTTCGGGGCTGATGATCTTGTTCTTTTTCTCCAGGCCACCGATCACTTTATCCAGGGCATAGTTGAAATCGTCCAGATCCACTGCTGTTTTTTCGCGGCGGGCAGCGATGAGGGCTGCCTCGTTGCACACGTTGGCAATGTCAGCCCCCACAAAACCAGGAGTCATTTCAGAAAGCGTGATGGCCAGCACCTCAGGCGATACCTTGATGTTTTTCATGTGCACCTCAAAAATCTGTGCACGGCCTTTCAAGTCTGGCCTTCCGATGCCGATTTGGCGGTCAAAACGGCCTGGGCGCATAAGCGCCATGTCAAGAATATCTGGGCGGTTGGTAGCAGCCATAAGGATTACCCCCTTATCGGTCGGGAATCCATCCATTTCCACGAGCAGTTGGTTGAGCGTGTTCTCGCGTTCGTCGTTGCCACCTTGTATGGCGCCGCGTCCACGGGCACGTCCGATGGCATCAATTTCGTCAATAAAAATAATGCAAGGAGCTTTTTCACGCGCATTGCGGAAAAGGTCGCGTACGCGGCTTGCGCCAACGCCGACAAACATTTCTACAAAATCAGAACCTGAAATGGAGAAAAACGGCGCATTTGCTTCGCCAGCGACGGCTTTTGCCAGCAATGTTTTGCCGGTTCCGGGCGGTCCCACGAGCAAGACTCCTTTGGGTATTTTACCCCCTAAAACAGTATATTTTTTAGGGTTTTTCAGAAAATCTACCACTTCCATTACCTCTTCTTTGGCTTCGTCGAGGCCTGCTACATCGGCGAAGGTGGTGTTCACTTTGGAGTTGCTGTCAAAAAGCGTTGCCTTTGATTTTCCGATGTTGAAAATTTGTCCGCCGGGACCTCCAGGGCCGCCGCCCATGCGCCGCAGGATAAAAATCCACAGGCCGATAAAGATGAGGATTGGCAAACCAAAGTTTACCATCACCGCCGACCAATTGATACGGTCTTCTATTTTGAGCTCGATGGGCTGCTGCTTTTTCTCCTTGATGATTTGCTCATTGATCTTATCAATCTTGGAGGATGCGACTTCGACACTACCGATGCTCATCACATAGTGCGGCTGGTCGGTATTGAACAGTGACTTTTTGGGGGCTTTTACCTTCGTGGCATGTTCGGAAACACCGAGTGAGTCTTTTTTTATGTAGACATACGCCTCCTTTGGGTTCACCACAATGAAGCGCTCGATATGGCCTTTTTTGGCCCATTTATCTATATCCGTCCAGCTGGCATTCTCGGGTTTTCCCGAAAACTTGGTAAACTGCAAAGCCAAAAGCCCCAAACCGATGAGGATAAATACCCACATGAAGTTGAAACGCGGCATGCCGCCGCCCTCGCCATTTTCTTCCGGGCGGCGCTGTTCGGGCGATTCGTCTTTTTTCTTGTTGTCTTCCATGATTGTGTGGCGCGAAATACATTTCGCGTAAATGATTGTTTTGATGCGACAGTTTGTTGATTGCCGTCGTCTTTTTTGACAGGATCAACAGGGTATACAGGATTTATACCTCACCAAACTCTGTCACTTTTGCGTCGCTCCAAAGATGTTCGAGTTCGTAAAAGTCTCGTGTTTCAGGGTGAAAAACGTGCACCACTGTATTGAAGTAGTCCATCAAAATCCACTTGGAATTGCTCGAGCCTTCAGTGTGCGAGGGCGCGGTTTCGAGTTCTTCCTTTACCTTTTTGTGGATACTGTCGGTGATAGCCTTAACGTGGGTGTTGGAATCGCCTTCGCAGATGATGAAAAAATCTGCAGGAGCGTCGCCGAGTTTCCGAAGGTCCAATTGAACAATCTTTTTGCCTTTTTTGTCGCGGATACCCTCAACGATGGCGTGGTTGAGTTGTTCGAGTTGCGGTTGTTTTGTCCGCTGTTTGGGAATGCTGACCAAATTTAAATGTGTTTTGGTAATTTTATTAGCCACTAATTGCACTAATTTTCACTAATTAAATCCAAGAGGGTTTTTGATTCGTGAGAATTAGTTTAATTCGTGGCTTATCTTATAAAAATTCGAGATCAAAGGTAGGGTAAAAGGCCGTTATTTGCCCTTCCCATTTTAAAACTCCATGTCAAACACCCTCTTTGTAGGAAAAGTTTACCACCGTTTCGACGAACTCCCTTCCACGAACGATTGGGCGGTACAATTAGTTGCCCAAGTCCAACCGCCTTTCTCCCCTCCTCAAGGCGCCGCAAAAACCAAGCCGCCCGAGGGAACCGTGGTTCGGGCTGCCAATCAGACAGCCGGGCGCGGGCAACTTGGCAGTCAGTGGCACAGTCGACCAGGCGAGAACCTGCTCTTGAGCGTCATTTTTTACCCTACATGGCTCGATGTACAGGCGCAGTTTTATCTCAGTATGGGTGTTGCATTAGCAATAAAAGATACGCTGGTTTCTATCGCTACTAATCACTCATCACCAATCACTAATCACTCAATCAAATGGCCCAACGACCTCTATCTCAGCGATAAAAAAACCGCCGGAATACTGATCCAAAATTCGCTTTCTGGATCGCAGTTACAAAGTACCATCATCGGCATTGGTTTGAATGTGAACCAATTGGAATTCCCGGATGATTTGCCACACGCTACTTCCTTGGCCAGGACTTTTGGCCAAAAACTCGATTTGGAGGAAGTTGCCGACCGTTTGTTTGAATGCTTGGAGCGGTGGTATTTACAATTGAAAGCCGGGAACCTGGCTGCTATAAAAACGGAATACGAGGAGCATCTTTGGCGGCGGGGGGAGCCTTCACGCTTTGTGCGCAGTTCGGATGGCTCGGAGTTCGAGGGGGTGATTCAGGGGGTTACGGAGCGGGGATTGTTGCGCGTGGAGACGGATGAAGGAGTTGAGGAATTTGAGGTAAAGCAGTTGAGGTTTGTCGCGTAATAAAATTTGACCCCAAATCGCGAAGCGGTTGAATGTCAATAGCCCCGGATGCAATCCGGGATAAAAAGACGGGAATTTGTAACAACCACGAAGTGGTTGAATTACGCTCACTCCAAGTATTTTTCATCAAATTCAACCCCATGTTCTTCCAATAATGCTATCAGTTCTTCCCTGAAGCTTATAGTCCTATGATGCACCTCTTGATTTCTAACATAACTAATGAGGTCACTTTTTGCACTAAATGAATAAGTAAAAGCGCCATACCCGTCCTGCCAGCCATTGAACTCAGGAAACAATCCGTTTTCTTTGATATACCCTGAACTAGCGAGTTTGATATCCTTTACCAAAGCGGCAGGAGCAATTGAAGGATGTATATGGGTCACGATATGGAGGTGATCTTCGACACCATTTATGCGGTACAAATGGCATTTTTTGTTTTTCAAGATTCCCCAAATGTATTTGAACAATTCGGCGCGATTTTCTTTGACAAGGGTGGGCTTACGGTGCTTGGTACTGTAAACAATTTGATACAGAATTTGTGTGTAAGTGCTCATTTTCAAGTGTTTGGTTGGGTTTAAAAGATAATAGGTCGAGGAGTTTTATTCAACCCTTTCAGGGTTGCAAAATCCCTCGCTCAGCACCCCGGATGCAATCCGGGGCTATTCATATTCAAGCCCTGCGGGCTTATAAGAGGCAAAAAAACCATTACAATTTATCAAAATAATTTGTATTCGCAACACAATTCAGATTAAAACCACGAAGTGGTTAAATGTCAATAGCCCCGGATGCAATCCGGGGAGTGTAGCATTCACGTTTAGCATCCCTGCAAGGGTTGAATGTTTTCCATTGGCGCCCAAATTCCATCCATTACAGTACTCAAATACAGCCACCAAATAATTCGCACCAAACACCCAAGTACAATAAAAAAACAAGCCATCCCGAATCAATCGAGATGGCTCGCGTAGTCCAAAGTCCAGAGTCCAATTTACTTCTTCACGCGCTCCATATACGCGCCCGTGGTGGTATCAATTTTGATTTTGTCGCCTTGTTCGCAGAAAAGCGGTACCCGAACTTCGGCGCCTGTTTCTACGGTAGCGGGTTTGAGCGTGTTGGTGGCCGTATCGCCTCGCAAGCCAGGCTCACAGTAAGTGATCATAAGTTCCACCGTCTGAGGTAGTTCCACAGAGAGTATGGTTTCTTTTGCGGCGTGGTAAAGCACATCCACGATGTCGCCCTCCTTGAGGAATTTGCCGTTGTCCACCATTTCTTCAGGGATAGAAATCTGGTCGTAGGTTTCCTGGTTCATAAGAGCATAGCCGCCATCCTCAGGGTAGAGGTACTGGAATTTGCGGCGTTCTACACGCACCTCTGTGACGGTGGCGCCGCTATTGTAGGTGTGTTCTACAACCCTCCCGGAGGTGGTGCTTTTAAGTTTGACCCACACCTTACCGCTGCCGCGCCCCACCTGGAACTTCTGAAAATCAATGATTTTTACAATATCATTGTTGTGCTCGATGCAAAGCCCGTTGCGGATATCTGTCGTCGTTGCCATTATTTTGTAATGATAAATGATGAATGATAAATGATGAATTTTGGGGGAGCCTGTTCAGGTTGAAGAGACTAATCCGCCTACGCTCCTACTCCGTTAAAACTACGGAGGATAAAGGGCGTTCTGGCCGGTAAAGGGTTAAAAGCGCGCAAAGGTAGCACGATTTCGGTTTTTAGAAAAAGTTCGGGGAAAAATCATTCCGGCGACTAAGATCGCCAATTCAACATCGTTCCAGCGACTAAAGCCGCCGTTACAGCAAGGCCGCTCCAAACACCCCTGCGCTGTCGCCCAATTTCGGGCGGAGGAATACTGTGTCAATGCGGTGGTTGAACAAATGTTTTTGTACTTCGGCCGGGCCATCCGTGTAAAGCAGGTCAATATTGCCGACCCCGCCACCGAGAACCACAGCATCGGGATCCACAATGTTGATGACCACGGCCATGGCTTTCCCGAAATAATGTAAAAGCCGGTTCATGGTCTGCTTGGCCGCCTCGTCTTCATTTGATTTTGAACGGGTTACAATGTCGCGCAGGGAAAGTTTTTGGCCTGCGATACTGGCATAATAGTGCTCCAGTGCCGGCCCTGAAATTATCTTTTCCACACACCCTGAGTGCCCGCAGTAACAGAGGCCTCCGCTTTCGTCCAGAAAATTGTGCCCCCATTCGCCGGCAATGCCCTGGCGACCATTAATGACCTTGCCTCTAACCACCAATCCGCCACCCACACCAGTGCCAAGTATGACCCCAAACACTACTTCGGCATTCGGCATCACTTCCGGTACTGCGCCCATGAGTGCTTCTGCTACGGCAAAGCAGTTCGCATCGTTCGCCAAACGAACTGGAATACCCAGTTTTGCCTCCAAATCTTGGTTGAATGGATTTTCGTTCAACACCGTAGTGTTGGCGTTTTTAATAACTCCGGTATTAGGGTCAAGGGTTCCTGGATGTCCAATGCCGAGGTGCTGGGGTTTCAAGCCCGACTCGGCACTGAGCATATCCAGCATTTTTGCAACTTGCCCAAGGATGTGCTGATATCCAAGGTTCGCCTCGGTGGGAATCCGCAAGCGACAAATGGGCTGTGGCTTGGCGCGGCTTTCGAGTACCACGCCCTCTATTTTGGTGCCCCCGATATCGAGGCCGAAAAGTGGGAGATTGGGCATGAGAAGTTAGGATATTGGGATATTGGGATATTGGGATTTTCTGTACTCACACTGACACTTTGACCACATTAAACCATTGACCACATTCATTTCAAGAAATTCCCTTCAAACACACCTTCATTGCCGCGGTCGTCTTTTGCGGTAATGCGCACCCGGTGCTCGCCTTTGCCAACGCGTTGGTCGAATTCATAAGTAAGGCGGTTGCGTTTTTTATCAAACTCAAAAAGCACCCATTGCCCGTCAATGGTGCCGCGATACGTGAAATTATTCGCTGTGCCGGCGACAGAAAAATTGTCAAGTACCCGAAAAGCCATTGTGGTCTTCTTGCGCATATCAGCAGCAAAAACAACGGGAGTAATACGTGGCGGGATGGTATCAGCCATGATACAATAATCGCCGAAAGAGCGGGTGCGGGTACTTAGCCATTCTCCCTGCCATGTTCCCCCACAATTGTCGGGCCGACCATCATTGCAGTTGGCAATGACGGCTTTTGACCTAAGTGATGCGGGTAAAAGCGTGGGCATTATTTTCAAATCGAATGATCTGTGTACGGGCGTCAGTTCATCATGCAGGTGGTGCATGGGTGAGAAAATATCACTACTGCTGTCAATACTGACCATATATTGCAACTGCACCGTTTCGTAAAATGTACCCTTTGGCAATGCAATGGAAAACCCGTCGAGGTCAACATGGCTTTCTGCATCAAATGGCAATTCAAACTGAAAGGGGAGGCTCAAAAAGGTTTCCATGGCTGATTCATCACGCAAGGCCCAGAAATTGAGTTTGCGGGTATTTCCAGCGGCATCGCTGATTTTCAGGGTGATTTTAGTTGGATTGTTAGCGTCGAGCGAGATGGCCCCCAATGTCTGAGTTCGCGTGTAATTGCTCAAAAAATCGCCAGGCAAGGTAAAACATCGATGAAACCAGGCACCATAACGCTGCCAGGCGGAGTAGTCAATATGGGCATTGAGATACCGTGAATCGTCAAAATCAAATTCGTCTGCTGTCCATTGGAAAGCAAGTTGATCGTTGGTAAAAAGTGCGACGGAATAAACTCCGTTGTCATTTCTCCTTGTGTTGCTTCGGTCATAGGTTTTCACCCCAAAACCGATGCGAGAGCCTCCAATTCTGACCGTGTCGCCTTCCAACCCAATGTTTCCTTTTTTGTCTTTATTTAACGGAAACGCCTTGCTCCCCAAAACCTCCCGGCGATCGTTCAGAAAATAGACTTTCATATCGCGGATCTCCGGGGCGATGTTATCCAAAACAGGTATTCCACAGAGCAAGGGGTTCACGGCTTTGCCTGCGGGACTTCGAATTTCGAAATGAAGGTGTGGACCGCCAGAGGATCCGGTATTACCCAGATAACCAATCTGCTGTCCTTTGCGAACTTTGAACAGTCCATCAGGCGGTTTCAGTTCGACTTCAAAACGTTCATGTTCGTATTGGCTGTTTTTTACAAATTCCTGAATGTCGGCAGTAAAGCGATCCAAGTGGGCATATAGGGTGGTATACCCATTTGGATGCTTTAGGTAGAGCACATTACCGTAGCCGCTCGCTTGCACTTTGATGGTTTCAACATGTCCATCTGCTGCTGCGAAAACGGCGTTTCCCGTTGTGCCATCAATATCAAGTCCGGCATGGAAGTGGTTAGGTCGAAGTTCGCCGCAAGTGCCCGTGAGATGTATTCCACCCGCCACGGGCTGCCCAAAATAATTGGTTGGGTGGTTTTCTTTTTTAGCAAATGGCAACGCGGCAGCTGCCATTTCAGGCTTATCGAAAGCCCACATAGCGCACACAGCGATGGCTGCACCGAGCATTAAAGGGAAAAGGACTTTTTGCACACAGAGGTTCTTTTGAGCCGCAAGTTATTATTAAGTGATGAAGTGATGGAGCGATGAAGTGATTAATGCTAGTTAAAATCACTTTGTCACTTCATCACTTTATAACCCGCTTTGGCCAATCGAAAAACCTGGAAGTTAAAATTGGAACGAAGAAGAACCCGGCCGTGATAAAGCTGACTACGAGATCTGCTGCCTCGCTTTCCATAGTGTCGGCCCATGGCTGCCCTTTGAAGAAGTGGCACACGAAGGAAAAACTGAGTTTAAAGCCCAGAACACCGATAACAGCGAAGGCGCTAGTTTCCAAAAACGGGTAGCGTTCCAGCAGATTCACAAACCATTGAGCAACAAAACGCATGGCAAGAATACCTATGAAAACGCCAATACAAATGAGGTATATGTTGTCAGTGAATGCCACAGCCGCAAAGACATTATCGATCGAGAATGCCAAATCCACGGCTTCGACGGCGATGACGGTAGCCCAGAAAGAGCCGACAAGACCAACGGTAAGTTTATAGTACCATGTCTCTTCTTTTCTCAGGAGATCGTCGTCCGTTTGAGGAGTAGCTTTTCTGCGGAAATAATCCACCGCTAGATAAATGAGGTAAAGTCCACCCAAGGGTTTGAGCCACCAAATTTTGATGAGCCAGGCGGCGAAAATGAGGCAAAGTCCTCTGAAAACATACGCGCCGAGAATACCGTACCGCAGGGCAAGTTTTCTTTTTTCAGGCGGCAGATCAAGCACCATAGTCGCTATTACCGCCGCGTTGTCCACCGAAAGCAAACTTTCGATGATTATCAAATTGAGTATGATAATGAGCGAGTTCTCCCAGTCGCTTCCTAAAATATGCTGCAATATTTCCGTCATTGGATTATTCTATCGTTGGAAAAGGGCACTAAAAACGCGACTGGGCGCGGAAAGTTGAGCTTAATGAATTCGAAAAGATAAGCGATAGCATAATGCTTATCAATCAAGGATTTTGAGCGACAAAAGTGCCTTGTTCCTCTAACGGGCGCAAAGGTCGGAGAACTGGTCGTAATTAAAAAACCCAGTCTAATTTACTTGCCCGCGTCTTGCAACAGTGCGTCGGAATCTCGCACAAGGCCTTCAAGTTCGCGGAAAAGTTCTTCCTTGCGCCGGATTTGCTCGGCTGCTTTGGCTGCCGCATTGGGGTCCTTTTTCTTGCTTTTTGGTGTTGCCGCCGCTTGTTGGTCACCCGCTTCTATTTCGTTGAGCTCTTGTTCGAGTTCAACTTTTCGGTCTTCTAGCTCGCCGAGGCGCTTGATCACCTTTTCGTCCACATGGCGGGCTTGGGTTCGGATAGCCTTGTACACGCCGCCGAGTTTCTCAAGTGCGGCGTCGTACTTTCCTGCATCGAATTTGTCTTTTTCGGAGCTCACAACCTGGCCTACCGACGATACTACACCACGAATTTGGCTGAATACCTTGCGGGAATTTTCCCTTTCCTCATCGGTGCCAAAGAAATAATTGTACACCAAAATGCCTGCGATAAGCAGCGCAGCGATTTTTAACAGGGAACGTATCATATAGTTGAATGATTCGATTTGAGACAATTAAAATTGAAAAGAAGAAAAGCCTTCCGAGCATGATTCTCGGAAGGCTTTTTTAACAAAAACATACTTGTTATTTGTTACTTGTTACTTGTCAATTGCCACTTGTTATTCCTTACCAGAATCTGAACCGATTGTCCTCTACCTCGTATTGCCGCACCAGCGATTTTATCAATCCCATACGCATGGCGCCGATTGCTTGTGAAGACATTTGGCGACGGAACATAGTAATGTCTGCAGGCACCTGAGGCTGCGTTTTGTCTGTGATCGGTTGAATAAGGTGGACACCGCCATTGCCTACAATTGGGGCGCTTATTTTGCCCGTCTCCAAAGCAAATGCCGCCCCAATTACGCGCGGCTCACCGTTTGTTTGGAGGAAGTTGGATCCCCGCAAAGTATCCACCTTGCCATTCCACTGAGCTGCAAAAGCAGGCAGGTCCGTGGCACCCAGAGCTTTGAGTTTGATGACTTCTGCCTTTTTCAAATTTTTTACGCGGAGTGTGGCCTCGTCGAGGCTTTTCAGTGTGGCAACAGTAGCCTTGCCTTTGGGGATGATGTTTTTAATGGCAGCAACCACATATTTGCTATCGAAGTATCCACCTTTTGTATCGCCCAGCGCAAAAATTTCTTTGCTGACGTCACCAGTTTTGGTATTTTCTTCAAAAGCCCAACGGATGATATCGCGAACATCTTCGCCCGAACCCAAGACAGTGCCAAGGTTGTGGTCGTTGATCTTTACTGCAGCGGTATTTTGCAATTGCAGGTTTTGTTTGCCAGCCAGATCGCCCAGTTCAGTGATATTCTTGGATTGTTGGACGAGTGCCACCGCTTTGTCTTTAACTACCTGCTGAGTCGTTTTGCTTGGCTCTATCCGCCTGCGCAATCCAGCAACTCTTGCGGAAGGCTCATTTTTGATAAATTTCTTGCCCGTGATTTCGATAATGTGCCAACCAAACTGGGTGGCCACTTTGTACAACTTGCCTTGTTCGCCCGTCACGAAGCAAAGATTATTGAACTCAGGCACCGTTGCTCCATTGGCAAGCCAACCCAAGTCTCCACCTTTTTGGCCGGAGCCACCGTCCTGACTCGCTTTTATTGCAAGCGAATCAAAACGCTCTTTGCCTGACTTGAGGAGCGCCATTAAGCTGTCTGCACGTGCTTCGTTTTCTGGAGTAGCCTCTCGGACTAGGATGTGGCGGGCACGCACCGAGTCTGGGAGCACCTTTCGATCTATGATTTTGATGATGCTCCATTCGCCTTCATCGAGCAGTGGGCCCACAACAGAGCCTAATTGGCCACTCATAATCGAGTCCGCAAAAACGGCCGGGAACTTATCCTTTCCCATAAAAGCATTCGTGTAGGAACCCCCATTGGCCAATACGTGTATAGAATCGTTTTTAGCATTGCGAAGCCCTTCAATGAGTTTGGTGGCAGATTCATAGGTGTTAGCAGAGTCTAAGCTTGTGGGCATCACGTCGAACGCAACAAAAGAGATGACACGGCTTTCCTCATCTTGGTCGTACAGGCGTGGGTTCAATTCCAAAAATGCCTTATAATCGCTATCGGTCAAGGTCGCTTCCTCATCCTTCACCTTGTCATAAGTTATGCGAACGGCACAGATATCGCGACGCTCATTGTTCTCTTTAAACGCCATTTCGGCCTGCCATTTGGGCGTGTACAGCCCTTTAATAACGGCGTTGTTGAGTTTTTCCTGGAGGCGGGATTTAATGATCTCCTTCTCTTGAACTGACCAATAGGCGCGAGCCCTGGGTTCTGTGAATTGATTTTGTTCAATGGCGTTTTTGATGCTTGACAGTTGAGCACGATCAATCTGGCCTGCATCGTTTTTAAAACGTTCTGATATAACTGGGCTTAAATTGAGGCCAAATTGAAGGTCCAACAATTCCTCTTTGCCAACTCCCAAGCCGAGTGGCTCGACTTCTTGTTCGATGATGGCTTTTTCCGTGAAGTAAGTCCATGCCTGGTCACGGATTTGATAGGCATTCTCCCGCTGTTGATCAGAATATACGAGTTTTTCGTATGTATCAAATTCGCTGCGCTTGATTTCTGTGTCGCCCACTTTCCCTAGCGTGTTCACGTCGGAAGCAGAATAGCGTTGGCTGTTGGACATCACGTCCATCAAAATAAAGCCCGCCAAGGCCAAAGCCATTAATAGGATGAGTACCCACCCATGTTTTCGAATAGTCCCGATTAAAGCCATATTACTTTAATTGTTTGAAAATCAGAATTTTATGTAAAATTAGCGTTGGTTTTTCAAAAGTGGTCGCAAAGGTAAAAAGTTCAGGCGCGAAAAAGGAAAAATTGTTTGCCTGTTTTAAAAGCAGCTTTCCACGCTGAAAAAACCCGATGCCCACATGGAGCGGGCATCGGGTTAAATGTTAAGCGCTGCGGTGAGCGGGAGTTTAATAGCGGCGGCGCACCGAGCTACGCCTTTCGAGCATCTCGATGAACATCATTACGCCGCTTCCAAGGGTAAAAAGCCCCAAGGTGACACCAATAATAAGCATGATTAAAAATGATTAAAGGGTGGAGTTTTTGTTGTAGTCACAGGCAAAAAGCCTGATTGACAACAGATTAGCCAAGAATGATGCCAAAATGGTGTTCCTCCTTTTAAAAGCGTTTTCCGAGTGTTAAAATTGGTCGTTGGGCATTTGGCTTGCAACGTTTCCAAAAAAGCCCAGTCTCTTTCGCTGTGCCGTGTTTGGTTGGGAGAAATAGATTAGCAGGCACCCAATGCGAAATGAATTTCGCCCTTCATGAGACAGAAAGTTTGATTTGGTTATAAGGCCTCGGCAAAAGTGTCGGG
Organism: Saprospiraceae bacterium; assembly: GCA_046160625.1. GTDB lineage: Bacteria > Bacteroidota > Bacteroidia > Chitinophagales > Saprospiraceae > M3007. The sequence continues at coordinate 99,723 of JBJXGZ010000106.1, read as the reverse complement.
GCCTTTTTTGGTGGTTCGGAACATGAGTCACCCCGAATTTTCTAACAAAATAAAAACGTACATATAAAAACATCAAAAAAGCACTACTTTTCTCCCATGTAGCGTAATTTGAACCACAAAAGGCACAAAAGGACACAAAAGTAGTACGATACGGTCTTTTGTGTCCTTTTGTGGTTCAAATTATGTCAAGTTTGATGTTGCAACGGAACGGATCATTAATGTTATAAAATTCGGGGTGACTCATGCTTCGAGGTGTGCCACACTATCCTTCCGCAAAAAAAAACTCCGGCACTGCTCGCGCAGGTCGGAGTTTTTTTGACTGGTTCAAGGGGACTGGTTTTAAAGGGGCTTCCAGTGGAAAAATGGGGTCTGGTTTCAAAAGGGCGTAAACAGGGTCTGAGGCGGTAAAAGGGGGTTTTTTGGGGCCTGGCCTAGGGGTGTAAAAGCCGTCAATTTCAGGGGATTATACAGGATGAGTGGTTCATTGGTACAAAGGTGCGGCACGAGAGCGGGGTGTGCCAATTACAAGAAATCGAGTTTTTACCGCGACTTCAAAATCAAAGAACTGCTTTCGGTTTTCAAAAGGTTTTTTGGGGGTTGGTATAAAGGTTTGGGATTACGAATGAACGGGGGCCATACAGGTGATTTGTTTGTTGGTACAAAGGTGCGGTGCAGGGGTGGGGTTGGCCAATTACAGAAAAATGGATTCATACCAAAAACGCAGCTGGCTGCCTCAGAAAATAAAAGAGCCTTTTTTCGGCATCGGAAATCCGCTCAATTTATATTGGCTAGGTGTTAGACTACTTGCAGAAAGGAAATAATTGAAATGATATTGTAGGGCTTCCTGAACAAAAGAGCCTTTTTTCTTTACCTGAGACTCAAAACCTTGAGCATTGTGCCCTCCACGAGTCTCGACTATACCAGTGAACTGATATACAGGCAAGTAGACTCTTTGGAAGTCGGCTGGAGAAGAGGCATGGTAGCCAAGCTTGATGGTATTTATCCTTATTTTGGAATTGTTTGCATCCAAATGGGCAAAGCGATGATCGCGCGCCAAATGCTTTTTTATTATCTCAGGAGGAAGTATTGCTATATCGCCAATCGGCTTGGATACCGGGCGGCGCCAAAAATAAACCACCTGACTGATATCATTTCCCGCGAACGATAACATAATTTTTGCACCAGGTCCAAGCACCTCAATTTCATTTATTCGAAACCCAAAACAGGGTTTTATCTCTGTACGATATTCTTTCGCTGGAGGATCATTTGAAGCCTTGACATCTTCTGGTAATTGGACTGTTGAAACACCAGTATAGGCCATGCCTTCGAAAAAAGGGAATTGATCTCCAAAGCCAAACTTTGCAAGCCACTTATGTGCAGATAATTTGGCAGTATCATAGTCCAAAATTTTATCGGCAAACATTGGGTCTGTTGGCGTAACAATCCTTCTATCATAATAAAGGAAGCTGTCGCTTGCCTTGTAAATTTGGATCACCCGGTTTCCTTCTTTGTCTTGCAACACCAATCTATCCCCTGCATCATCTAAGCTACCTTCGAAACCAAATACATCCTTAAGTAGCTTAGCCCTCATTTCCCAATCTATCCTTGGATCTTCATTTTTTAGGCTGGGGTGGTCAACTCCGAAAATCGGCAACGCTTTCGGGAATGAACCCAAGTGAGCGGGCATTTCAATATGTGAAGACTTAATTTTTTTTAACATAATTAATTCGAGGGTTAACCACCCGAAGTGGCGGGTGGGATATGACGTGCATAGGTAAATGCGGTAGGCAGACTTGTAGTGTCTTCCCATAAAAAATCATCAGTCCATCGGTCATTTTTTACTATTGAATTTTCATTCCCTCTGCGGAGATGCGCCCAAGCCAACTCGGAATTTGTTGATGTCTCAATACAAGCGAGTTCCCAGGAGCGGCTAATGGTCTCACCCACAAAGTTGGTACCTAATTGAATTTGAGTTGGATGTACTCCTTTCAGGTATTGCGCAAAAATTTTTCCTCTATTGGGAACATCCCGACAATCCATGTGAAAACTGAGCATTTGCCGCAACCCTTTAAATGCTCTTCCCCAACGAAAAGCTGCGGCACCGCCCGCGGCTTCTTCCAAGATTCTACAAGCATCAATAGCAAACCATTTTAGTTTACCACCCTGACCCAATTGCATCTCATCGTATCTAGCCTCCCCATTGTCTCTGTCCGGTACACCAAAAAGCAACCCGTCTTGGTTGCCGTGCCCTGAAAAAAACAAAATGTCTACTGTCTCAGCATAGTTATTATCATCACCGCCAAGGAAGGCTGGAGGAGCATCGTTGTCTGAGAGACTAAATTGCTGTTCAAAATCCTGATCCCAGGCACCACCGTCACCAAAAATATAGTTTGGCAGCGTCGCACCTTGTGTTAATGTTAAGATGCTGTGAAATTGGCCAGCATTCTGACCACAGTAAATCAGGTTCGTCCGTCGAGGGCTGAAAGGATAGCTGTAATTGTTCACCCACTCAGCCCCTACCTTTCTTGTATTGGGAATTGGATTAGGCATTGTTCAGACTAGTTTGAGAATGAAAGAAAAGTATCAAGGGTAGAAAACCAACCCGTTCGAGGTCCGGGAATGACCCAGCCCTCGAACGGACGGGCTAAAAAAGTTATTTACGCACGCCAATGGTTGCGCTTATTGGGTGCTTGATCGTCACGACACGGGCAGTTCCATCATTCCAAGCCCTGACGGTGCAATTGTTGGAAATGGAAGTAATCGCAATTTCTTTGCTGCTGACAACCTGCGTTGTTATATCGGTAAGACATGTATGACTTGGATTTTCAAAAATGGTCGTAGTACCAGCATTGTCGCCAACTCCGGCTACAGGGTGTACCCTGAATTTATATGGTGTATCATTGTAGGTTAAAATAATCTCGAATGCGTCGCCAGTATTCCAATTGAAGGTGCTTACGCCACCGGGCGTAGTAGCAACAGTGACATCCTGCGTGGTAGTCGGACAGTTGGGGAAACTGGTCATGCCCACAACAACATCCATGTCTGGAATCGTAACACCATGCGATTCAGAATCATCAATACGGAGTTCATCATTGGCTAATGTATCCCCTGATGCAGACTTATAGGCGAATTTCAGGAGAAGTGGTCGGTGATAAGTAGTGTCAAGATCAATGAGCGTTGCAATGCCTGGTTGACCATTGAACGTGGTTTTAGGGGCACCTGAACTTCCAGACACTTCAATAACAACCAATGTAACATTGGTCATTGTATCCGGAGTCACGGAGAATCCATCGGAGTTAAGCGCATCAAAGGTGATGAGCGGATTAGGGCGTGGACAGGTAATGGTGCCTGATGACGGGGGGCAGGGGCAGCCGGGCAGAAAGAAAAGAGATGCCATTGCTAGTACCGCAATGATCGCAGAACGGAATTGCTTCATAGTACACATAGGGAAAACAGAGTTAAAGAGAAGTGAAAGAATCCCGCAAAATTATAGTACAAGTTCCATAGGAAGGCATTACAGTTTTCCAGACTTTTACCGCCGCCGTTTTTATCTCAAAAATTAAAGCCTGTTATGCACAATAGCGATCTAGTTGAGTTGCTTTCAACCCTGCGGGAAGACGAAAAGAAGCGCCTGAAGGTGTTTCTGGAAACGGCAGAGCTTGGAACTCCTGTTCGTGCTGAAGCCGCACGTTTGGCAGCTTATATTTTTGCAAATTTGGATGAGGGAAGCACTATTCAGACTTTATCAAAATCGGAGGTATACAGACATGTTTTCCCGGAAAAGGAGATTATTGCTAACAAATTGGAAAAAAGCATGTCCGACACGCTTCAACTCGTACGCAAGTTCATTGCGCATGAATCTGCCGGGCAAAACATGACCGAAATTCAACAGGCTTTTTATTTACAAAAGTTCTACAACGAGCGCAAACTGGAAAAGAAATTTCTACAATCCAGAAAACAATTTGCAAAAATGAAGAGTGTCCCTCGTGAATGGTCGCCGCAGGATTATTACTTTCAATTTCTTTCGGAGTCTGAAGAATTTGTTTTTCAAAGCGACCGGAATCAAAAAAAAGACGATTTAAATCTTTGGAGCACTATTCAAGCCTTGGATGAGTATTATTTGGTAGAACGACTCTGGCATACATGCATATTGCTCAACCAAAACCAATTAGCTCCGTTAGCCTTGCCGCCTCTAAATGAGTGGTTTCCTTTTGATTTGAAATCCCCTCGATTGCGCTGGTTTTTTGAAAAGCCGATCGGGCAACTTTTTTTGCAAACGATTGATTTACTCTCAAACGAACTTGATGAAGACAAACAACGACTTCACATTTTCATAAATGACCTTTCCAGATTTGAGTCTCAAATTTGGAAAGATCACCTTGGACATTTTGAAGTTTTTGCCTGTAACTATGCAATCCGGCGCTTGAATAGAGGTCATACGGGATACACAGAACCTCTTTTTCAACTCCAAAAACGCCGAGTAGAATCTGGTCGGATTTATCTTAATGGGAAAATAAAAGCTTCTGAATTTCAAAGCATTGTCACGATAGGTTTACGCTTAGGTGAACATGAATGGGTCTTAAAGTTTATTGAAACACATCGAGAGAAAGTGTTAGGTTCTATGCCCTCAGACGAATATTATCAGTTCAACTTGGCAGATTATCTTTTTCATAAAAATGAATATGAGCCGGCATTAAAAACCCTCCTCATGTCTAATTATGAAGAGATGCAGTACAAGTTCTCTTCAAAAATCCTCGAAATCAAAATCCTCTGGGAAATGAGCCGCCGCGACAAAGCAGATGAGCGTGTGGGGGAATTTTTAGAGAACAAAGTCGAAGCTGCCATCATCTACTTCTTCCGTGAGAAAAACCTGCCCGCCACCAAGAAAAAAATGGGCAAACGTTTCGCCGACACCATGAAACGCATCATCCACGCCGAAGGCAAGCGCGATGTTGATCGCTTGGAAATCATCCAACAAGACATCGCCAAGGCCGAGTACATCGCCGAGCGGCAATGGCTCACCAAACTGGTGGAGGATCTAAGAGCGAGAGGGTGAGAAATGACGACCAATGACGAAATGACAATATTAATGCTCGACAACTTCGACTCCTTCACCTACAACCTCGTGGACTTTTTCCGCCAGCTCGGTTGCGAAGTGAAGGTGTACCGGAATACCGTTGAGCCAGAGGTACTTGCAGAAGTTGAGTTCGACTTGCTCGTGCTTTCGCCCGGGCCTTCGTTGCCGCGCAATGCCGGCAACATGATGCAGATCATCGGGCATTTCTACCGCGAAAAACCCATTTTGGGCGTATGCCTGGGCCATCAGGCGCTTATCGAGTTTTTTGGAGGCACGCTCGCCAACATCGCCCCGGTACACGGCAAAGCGGTTAGCATTGAGCACGATGGGCGCGGCATTTTCAACGGACTGGAACAAGGCTGCGAAGTGGCGCGATACCATTCCTGGGCAGGAGATGTGATTCCGCCCGAATTCGAGGTCAGCGCCCGCTCTGCCGACGGCGTGGTGATGGCCGTACGCCACAAACAACTGCCCATCGAAGGCATCCAGTTCCACCCCGAATCCGTGCTTTCCATGAAAAACCAGGCCGGAATGCGGATGCTCCGCAACGTGATCAAACAAATAGATAGCGTAAATTGAACCACAAAAGGCACAAAGGACACAAAAGACCGTATCGTGCTACTTTTGTGCTCTTTTGTGCCTTTTGTGGTTCAAATTATGTAAAGTTTGATGTTGCAACGGAACGTATCAGATACTTATGACATTACCCCGTGTCCAGCGCCGCGCTATCTTTGCCGCATGACCTTCCAAATCGTCTTTAACCTTTATCCCTACCAAAACACTATCCTGCTGCCTTCGGCCAATGTCGTGCAACTTAGCAAAGACAGTCAATTATCGCACCTCGTGCAACGCGCCACCCCGACCACCGTAGGCGCTTACGGATTGGAGCCAAGTGAAGTAGAATCAAACCTGTTTGAACTTATTGATCTCCTGACGCCCAAATCTTTGGAGGCAAAATACAAGCTGCCCAAAGCCAAAACCTGGCCAACGCTTGCTCAATTACTGGCGGATGCTGCCACCAAACCTGTGGTGGAGCGGTTCATTTTCAGCAAATTAGATGTTTTTCTGAGCCATATCGTGCAGCACAAATTGCCGCTTACCCTGGACGCCGAACGAAAAACTTTGGCAAAAGACGTGCTGCTGCATTGTCCCCAGGAAGATCTCGTTCCGCACCTTTTTTTCAAAAAAACACCCGGTGCAGGCATTGAATATCGCCTTAAGTTGGGCTCGGAGACGGAGCACTGGGACATTTATGCGCACGACGTGAGTCCAGTCACAAATACGGATCCTGCCTGGATTTTGGATGGCCATACCCTCTACCGTATCCCTGGAATCAATGGAAACATGGTTAAACCTTTCCGCCAAAAAGATGCGGTGCTGATCCCTGCCGACAAGGCACGTACTTATTTCCGACAATTTATTGCTAAAAGTGTGCGCCGCAGCCACGTGGAAGCGGAAGGATTCAGCGTTGTACGCGCAGAACATTTGCGTGCTACACGCCTCGAGCCAACAGAAAATATTCTTGAAAAACGCTGGGCGTTAAAACCCGTTTTTGAGTACGACGGCGCTGAATTTGCCTTCGGTGACCAGCGCAGCCGCAGCACTACGCTCGACGTCCCGCCCGAGGAAGATGGCGAAATCACGGTACACCTCATTTGTCGCGACACAGCCGCTGAGCAAAAGCAAGCGGATTTGTTGAAAAATATGGGCTTGACAGAAACAGACCATCTTTTTGCCACGGATGGGGAAGATCAGCTCGATGCGCTGCTTCGATGGATTGTTCAACACCGCGATGATTTGGAGGCTTCGGGATTCACTTTGGTGCCCCCACAAATAGAGGGCAAAACCATTGCACTAAGCACCGGAACATTGCGACTGAATGCAATGACGGCGGGCGATTGGTTTGATGTGCAAGGCGATATTCAAGTGGGCGCACACCGTTTTCCTTTCCTGAAACTCCTGCCTTATTTGCGTCGCCACGACCCCTATTTTCCTCTGCCCGACGGCACTTTTTTTCTGATTCCAGAAGAGTGGTTTGCCCGCTACTCCGATCTGGCCACGGCTGGCCAGGAAAATGGCGACACGCTTCGATTGCCCAAGGCCCTGTACACGCTTTTACAAGGCAGCGAAGTTGAAACGGCTGCTTCGGAATGGCCCATTATTGACCTGGAAAAGATTGATTATCACCCTTCTGAAAGCCTGAAAGCTTCTTTGCGCCCATATCAATTAGCCGGTGTGAAATGGCTCATTGGACACTGTCAGCACGGCCTGGGCGCTTGCCTCGCCGACGACATGGGCCTGGGGAAAACCCTGCAAACCATCGCTACCCTACTCTGGGCCAAGGAAAGTTTGAGTTCCAAAAACGGTCACGAATCTCCATCCGCAGTCGGCCAATTGGACATTTTTTCGGCACATCGGGAGGCGTTGCGACCGCTCAATGCGCTGGTCATTTTGCCCGCTTCGCTGGTCTTCAATTGGCAGCGCGAGTTGTCACACTTCGCGCCGAGTCTCTTCGTCTATGCACACGTCGGGCCAAACCGGCAGAAGCATTTAAGCACCCTCAGCACCCACGATGTGGTGCTCACCACCTACCACACGGCGCGTCAGGATTTGACATTGCTGGAAAAAGTCAGCTGGAAATTCATTGTCCTGGACGAAAGCCAGCAAATTAAAAACCGCGAGTCGGATATTTCCAAAGTGGTGCGCGGACTGCATGGACAGCATAAAATCTCCCTTTCTGGAACGCCCATTGAAAATTCCCTGGCAGACCTTTGGACCCAGATGGAATTTATCAATCCATCCACTTTGGGCAGTTATCCGGCGTTTCGCGAGCAGTTTCAAACGCCCATCGAACGACAAGGCGACGAGCGGGCCAAAGCCCGGCTTTTTAGCCGGGTGCAGCCGTTTTTTTTGAGGCGAAGCAAAGAAGAGGTTGCGCCAGAGTTGCCACCTTTAAGCACTCAGATTTTTTACTGCGAAATGGCAGAAGCCCAACGCAAACGCTATGAGGAGGTTAAATCAGCTGTACGCAATGAAATTCTCGCGCTATTTGACGACCCCAAAACCCGTTTTCAGGCCTTGCAGGCGCTCCTGCGTTTGAGGCAATTGGCCTGCCACCCCATTTTGGCAGATGGAGCATACCAAGGTATCAGTGGCAAAACCGAAGATGTGCTCTCGCAATGGGATTTGGTACGCCGTTCCGGGCACAAAGTGCTGTTTTTCAGCGCATTTGAGCAGCATTTGCAAATTTTCAAACGTACATTGGAAGCGGAGAAAACGCCTTTTGCCTGGCTTACGGGCGATACTTCTATGCCAGATCGCGCTCGTGAAGTAACTCGATTTCAAGGAGAACCAAGTGTACAGGCCTTCCTGATGACCCTTGGCGCAGGCGGAGTAGGCCTCAACCTTACCGCAGCCGATTATGTGTTCATTCTCGACCCCTGGTGGAATCCGGCCAAAGAAGATCAGGCGGTAGCGCGTGCCCATCGAATCGGGCAAGCGCGACCTGTGACGACGCTGCGATTTATCGCACGAGATACCGTAGAGGAAAAAATCTTGTTGCTGCAAGACCAAAAGCGACAATTGGGGCGGGATCTTTTTGCAACAGGGACGGAAATGCCTGTGTGGAATCGGGAGGATTTGGAGATGGTTTTGGGTTAATTGGGGTTGAACACGTTATTAGGGGTGTCCCACCCATATTAACGTGTTCCACCCCTAACAAGCAGTTAATCCTCCCGTCCATAGGTCACATGAAATACCGTAGCCGCCGCTGCTCCACCAAGCAAAGTCCCCAGGAGATAGACCCAAATATCCTCCCAGGCGAACATCCCAGCCACCGATGCACCCACGGCCACTGCTGGATTGAAGGCGCCACCGCTCAGCCCACCTAGGGAATAGGCGGCAGTCATTATTGTAAAACCAATAGCAAGTCCATAATGCGAATTGCCCGAATTGGAGCGTGTAGTTGCCACATTCAGCACTACATAAGCCAAAGCGAAGGTGCCGAGGAATTCGGCCAACACTGCGCAAATCGATTGTTCGTTCACGCGGGCTACAATAGTCGCGCCGTTCCCGCAATCGTGGAGATAGACGCCGATAGCAGCTGCCACCACCGCTGCGACCAATTGAACGATGATATAATAGAGGGCATCACCACGATCAATTTTGCCCCGAATCATCACTGCCAGCGTAACAGCAGGGTTGTAATGCCCTCCTGAAATATGGCCGCCAGCATAAATCATTACCATCAATACGGCGCCGATGGCAAGCGGCGCCATTGGGCCAATACCCGGATTATTGGCCGCCAGCACTACGGTGAGAACCAGAAAAAATGTGCCGATGAATTCTGTCAAGTATTTTTTCATCTTAATTCGCTTTGTTTGATGTTGAAAAAATGAATTTTGCGGGCTAAAAGTAACTTGCTTCTCCAATTATGTTAAAAAACACTATTCTATTTTTTCTCTTGTCCATGACAATCGCTATAGAAGTTGCGGCTCAAAGCCAGGTACTTACTCCTGAACTACTTTGGAAAATCGGGCGTGTCGGCCTCGAATGCGTGTCGGCAGACGGCCAATTGGCGGTTTACGGGGTACAGCGATACGACGTAGCGGCCAACAAAGGGAGCCGAGCACTCTTCACGGTCAACCTCGCCACGGGCGAAACGCGAAGGCTCACCGATTTTGAAAAGACAAGCGGCGATGCCGAATTCCATCCCAGCGGCCAAAAAATTGGATTCCTGATGGACGGACATTTGTACGAAACCGGCCTTACCGGACTTTCAAGTCCGGGCAAGGTCAGTGACCTGGAAATCAATGGTTTCCATTACTCGCCTGACGGGAAACATATCCTTTTTTGCAAAGACGTGAAACTGGACAAAACACCGGGAGAGTTGTACCCCGATTTGTCCAAAACCTCTGCAAAGATTGCGGATGGATTGTTTTACCGCCATTGGAAAAGCTGGCATGACTACGCTTACAGCAATGTCTTCTTTGTGGGTCTGGCCGATGGGAAGTTCACTGGCGAGCCAAAAAATATCCAAAACGAACGCTTCGACAGCCCGCTCACGCCAGACGGGGGCATGGAGCAAATTACCTGGAGCCCTGATGGGCGCTTTATTCTGTACACCTGTCGCAAACTGAACGGCACAGAAGAGGCCCAGAGCACCAACTCCGACCTCTACGCTTATGAAGTCTCTTCGGGTAAAACGCTGAATTTCACGGAGGACCTGACTGGTTATGACCGCGACCCGGTGTTCTCGCCCGACGGGCATTACCTTGTATGGACAAGCCTTGCAAAGGCAGGCTACGAAGCTGACCGCCCGCGTTTGATGATCCTGGACACGCACACCCAACAACGCGAGGAGCTTACCCTTGGCTGGGCCTATGAAGCCAACAACCCCACCTGGGCAGCCGACAGCAAATCGCTTTACTTTTTGAGTTCGGAAAATTTTACCCATCAGATTTACCAGATTAATATTTCTGACAAAAAGATACGCCGCATCACCAATGGGACCCACGATTACATCGCCCTCAAACTGGCTGGCAACCAATTGGTAGCGACCCGAATTTCGATGGTGAATCCCGCTGAAATCTTTGTAGTAAATCCACAAAACGGAGCGGCTACGCAGCGCACATTTGTGACTGACGAGGTTTGGAAAAACCTCGCCAAACCTACCGTGGAACGCCGAACGGTGAAGACATTTGACAGCAAAGACATGAATGTGTGGTATGTACTGCCCCCCAATTTTGATCCAAAGAAAAAATACCCGACGCTGGTATATTGCCAGGGCGGGCCTCAATCTGCTCTCTCGCAGTTTTTCTCTTATCGCTGGAACCTTGCGCTCATGGCTTCACAAGGTTATGTAGTGGTCGCACCTTGCCGGCGCGGGATGCCTGGCTCTGGCGCTACCTGGAACGATGCCATCACCGGGCGTTGGGGTGATGCCATGAAAGACTACCTGTCCGCCACCGATGCAGCAGCCAAAGAGCCTTTTGTAGATGCTACGCGGATGGGTGCGGTGGGCGCGAGTTTTGGCGGTTATGCGGTGTACTGGCTTGCGGGCAATCACAACAAACGGTTCAAAACCTTTATCTCCCATTGTGGACTTTTCAACCTGGAAAGTTTTTACGGTACAACGGAAGAAGTGTGGTTTCCGCACCACGATTTTGAGGGGGCATACTGGCAAAAGAACACGCCGAAAATGTATTTGAACGACAGCCCACATCGCTTTGTGCAAAACTGGGACACCCCTATTTTAGTGATTCACAACGAATTGGACTTCCGGGTTTCATTTGGCGAAGGAATGCAAGCCTTTCAAGCAGCACAGTTGAAAGGCATACCTTCCCGTTTTCTGAGTTTTCCCGACGAAGGCCACTGGATGAGCAAGCCGCAGAATTCGATGGTGTGGCAAAAGGAGTTTTTTGGCTGGCTGGACAAGTGGCTGAAATGAATATCAAATGTCCAACAAGGAATGCCCAATGTCCAGATTAGTGCTGCGCTAGGCCACTCACGGTGACCTCCTACAGTTGAACTACATTTAATACGAGACGCAGGGCCTAATTGGACATTGGAAATTCCTTGTTGGACATTGGACATTTAAAACCGTGGTACATTTCGATCTTTAAAAACCCGAACCATGCGCCTATACCCTTTACTAATTACCCTTTTCATTTTACATTTTTCGGATTCTCCAATAAAAGCCCAGCCGCAGGAGGCCCAAGTAGGTTTCTACCTGATGAATCTCTACGGCCTGAACATGGATGAACATTCGTTCTATGCCGATTTTTATGTCTGGTTCAAGTGGCGTGGAGAGATTGACCCGACCAATATTGAGTTTGTGAACACCATCGAAAAATGGAGCATGGCCACCGCGGGGTTTGATGGTGACAGCACGCCCGTAGTATTGAAAGACGGCACGAAATACAAGATTTTTCGAAAGGAAGGTCGCTTTTTCCATGCTTTTTCGCTCAACCGGTTCCCGCTTGATAAGCACACACTCGATATCCAAATCGAAAACCCGGAGTATCCCGCTGATTCGCTCCTCTATCTCCCGGATACGAATGCCGCACTTATTCGCAGCACCCTCAATCTTGTTGGCTGGGAGAATCGCGACTGCCAACTGGCGACTCGGATACACGACTACGGCTCCAATTTTGGAAATCCTGAAGAAAACGCCCAACGATATAGCAACCTGAGTTTCAACGTCCCCCTCGCGCGCCCTTTCAGTTATTTTTTGCTGAAAATGTTGCTGCCGCTTTTGGTAGTGATGCTCGTCGGCATTGGCGCTTTGTTGTTGCACCCGAAACACATTGACACACGTTCCTCCCTGCCGATCGGTGCGCTGCTAACTGCTGTTTTTCTTCAGCAATCATACAGCGACGCACTGCCCGACACGGGTTACATGGTGTTGATGGATAAAATTTACCTGCTGAGCTATGCGCTCATTTCGCTGGTGTTATTGCAAATCATCCGCTCAGGAAATGTAACTGCGAAAGCTGAGGGAGGCGCAAAAGCCATTGTTCGACGGGAACGGCGCTTGGCTGCGATTTACCTGGCGGTTTTTGTGCTGGGAGTAGTGATCTTGAGCCTTGTTTGATTCATTCGATTGGAGGGATTTGAAAGATTGATACGATTACTACAATTGAGTGCGGTTAATCGAATCAATCCCACCAATCGTAGTAATCGTTCCAATCGAATCAATCCCACCAATCGAAAAATCTCCTACTTCTCCTGTTGCAACACCTCAATCGTGCTGGCTGGCAATTCTGCAATGTCCAAAATCATCAGGCCATCCAGGCAGTTTGAAAAATTTGGATCCACATTGAACGCGATAAACTTGGCATTTTGCCGTAGATATTGACGGAAAAGCACAGGCACTTTGAAGTGTGCCGGCTCGATGGTTTCGATCAGGCTTTCCAGTGCCTCAAACTCCCCACGCAGATTTTCAGCTAAAAGCCGTGTGTCCACCGATTTTATTTTTGGTCTGAAGGCTTTGCGCGGCGCCACAAAGGCCGCACGTTTTTTATCGAAAAAGAACCGCCGCACAAACTCCACGATGATTCCTTTCGAGGCTTCCGAATAGTCTTTGCTGATGCTCACCGGGCCTAAAAGAAACTGGTATTCGGGGTGGGTGAGCAAAAAATGAAGGATGCCTTTCCACAATAAAAACAAGGGCAGCCGATGGCGCTGGTATTCGGCAGTGACGTAGGTGCGGCCTAATTCCACAGACTTTTGCAGGATAGGAAAGAATCCCGGCTTCATCTTGAAAAGCGAATTGGTATAAAAGCCATTCACTCCAAAACGCTCAAAAATCCGGTCGCCGAGGCCAAGCCGGTAGCCGCCCGCGATTTGTTTTTTTTCTCGGTCCCAAATGATGAGCTGAAGGTAATATAGATCGTGCTCGTCCATGTCCCTGGCTTTGCCGGTGCCTTCCCCTGCCGCGCGGAAAGTCAGTTCCCGCAATCTGCCGATTTCGAACATGGTATGCGGCAAGGCCGAGAATGGCGCAACAAACACATCGAATTGTCCTCTCTCTGCTACCTTGTGTTCGGCAACCAAAGCCCCGATTTCCTGTACAATCAATTGAGGGTCAATGGGATCAGCAATCTGTTCCTGCGGTATTGCCTTCCGCATTTTGCCTGTAAAAAGCTCAGGATGCACATCGAAGGGTGAACCGAGGGAAAATATTTTTGCCTGGAGGAATTTGCCCCAAAGTCGGTTTTTGCCCAATGTGGCGATGTCGTCCGGAGGGATTGCGGTACCGACGCGAACACTGATGTGCACTGGGCCTGAGGTAAAATGGAATGGAAGACCCGGGATGGCTTTACGCAAAATACCGCCAGGCATTCGCTCGGCCTGTAGGTGAACCGGGATCACAGACTGACCGGATTTGCGAATTTGTCGAAGTGTTTCGGTACGGAGCAGGTTTTTGCCAAGGTGACTCAAGGGATTGTCAGAAAAGTCGAGCGCGAGGGCAACTACATCTCCTTTTCGGACGCGGCGGGCGAGGCGTTTGGCAAAATTTAGACGCAAGAGTCTGTCTTCCAGGCTTTTGCGCGAGGGGCGAAGGGTAAATGGCCTGAGCGATTTGGGCGGATTTGTTGGATAGGGATGAAGCAAGCGGACGTTTTCGAAATGTTCGGCCAATAAGACTATAAGCACCCATTCGTCCAAACCGGGCAGCAGTTGATTGCAGACAAACACTGCGCCAGCCGGCGTTTTCCCCAGAAGTTTTTTGTCAAAATCGGCAATTTCGAGGGTGACTTTTGCCTTGGCCAGCTTGGTTCGAGCGAGGGAGAGTAGTTCGGTGTTCATGGAATTAAGTATTGGAACGGTAATCTCATTTCATCTCCCCCACCAAATGCACCAACCCATCTACAATAAACTGCACCCCAATGGCAATTACAATAAAGCCCATGATACGCGCAATGGCGTTCAGCCCCCCAGCGCCTAAAGCCTTGAACAGGAAAGGTGCAATCCGAAGGCATCCCCACACCAGCACAGCCACGGCCACAATGGCAGCTATGATTTGCCAGCGTTCATTCCAGGCTGTATGCTGATTGTACTGCGTTATCAGGTAGGATATGGAGCCTGGCCCGGAGAGCATCGGCATGGCCATTGGCGAAAAAGCGATATCTTGCTTGTGCTCCAAGGTTTCTTTTTCAAGGTCCTTGTCGTAACCCCGCCGTTTGGAAATACGACCAGAAAGCAGGCTGAAGCCACTGATAAGCAAGGTCATGCCTCCGGCAATGCGCAACGCATGGATGGTAAGCCCGAAAAAGGACAGGATGTAATTGCCTGCAATGAAAAAACAAAAGAGGATAACCAAAAAATAGAAGCTCGTTTGCAGCGCGATTTTGTTGCGTTCCGGGCGTGGTCGGTCGCTAGTGAGTGCCACATAAACAGGTATTGCCCCCGGAGGGTCCACGATGGAAAAAAGCGCGAAAAGGGTGGCGAGGAAGAAATCCATAAGCGGACATTGGATGCTTGGACGTTGGACTATTGGACATTGGACTCAGGACAGCGCTGAATCTGTCTAAAGTCTAATGTCCAATAGTCTAACGTCCTTATTTCCTTTTCAGAAAATACAAGTACACGGGTAAGTGGTCGCTATATCCGTTAATAAAAATATCTCCAACGAAGGTGCGGAATGGGTATCCACGGAAAGCGCCTTCAGTTTGCAAAAGCCATGGCTGGCGGAAAACATGCGCCTTGTAGAGTTGCCATCCACCTACAGTCTTATTTACCAGGCCTTTAGACACAATCATTTGATCGAACAAATTCCAGGAATCCTTGTAGGCCAATGTGCCATTTCCCTCTTTGTAAATGGTATACATCGGATTGTACAGTTCACCGGGCTTGAGTTTTTCAGCGCTGCGACGGGCCTTGAGCACTTGGGTAAGGCTTTTGTTATCCGGGTCGTCGTTCAAATCGCCCATGAGTACGA
Organism: Saprospiraceae bacterium; assembly: GCA_046160625.1. GTDB lineage: Bacteria > Bacteroidota > Bacteroidia > Chitinophagales > Saprospiraceae > M3007. The sequence continues at coordinate 84,202 of JBJXGZ010000106.1, read as the reverse complement.
TTTTTGCATCCGGGTCAACGGCTTGTATGCTGTCTGTCAAATGTTTGCAAACCGCCGCTGCCGCCGCGCGCATCCAACCGGAACCAGCCTCGCCTCCCCGTCGAGAAGGCCAGTGCCCTACCATGACATGGATGGGATCACCATCGAATTTGCCGGCGACATACAAAATGTCGCGTGTAAAATCTACCACTCCTGTCTTGGGATCTTTTAGTGGCACAGGCGCCGAAAGACTTCCCAAAACCTGAAAATACTTTGGCTGGTAAAGCAATCCTACATCAATGCCCCGTTCGTCGGGAGAGTCGTAATGTACAATTTGGTAATTGCGCTCTTTCAAATCGGGTTGTGCAACGAGGTCTTCCAACACCTTGCGATTTTCAACCTCTGCTACACCGAGCAGTGCCACGCCGTCGGGCGAAAGTTCCGTAGCCAATTGGCTGATAACCCTGGACATGTTGGCCTGCTTAGACACATATCTGGCAGTGTTCCACATCAGGCGGCCATTTGGCAAAAAATCAACGTCGTTCGTGGTGGGAGAATCAATGGTGTCAAACAGGTTTTCCAAATTGTAAAACCCGATAGAAGCCACTTTGTAGTCCTTTCCAGGCTGGGCCAACATCAGTTTAGGAGCACAAAAAAATGTTAGCAGCACAAATGAGTGCAACAGCGACAGGGTAGTTTTTTTCATGGAAAAGTTCATTTTTTGTGACAAAGGAACGCCTTTTTTTATATGTGTGTCACACTTTTATGAACACGCTCATCCGCCGCCTCGTGGCACATTTGGTCTTAAAGAAGGGTTGGGGTTGATTCCATCAGTGGTATTCGGGGTTTCGGGTTCATCGCGCTGATTACCGTCCATAAAACGCCAGGCAATGCCAAAACGCAATGCGCCAAAAGGCTGCGGATAGCGGGCAGTTTGGTAAAAAACCTGCGTTTTGTCCCACCAGGTCGCGCAGTTTTCATAGCGGATAAATCCTCGGAACGACTGCACTTTAAAGGCTGCAAAAAGGTCAATCCAGGGATAAGGCTGCTGCGTCAAGGAGTCTTGAAGATGGAATTGCCAGGAGAGGGGGTGGTAGCCATCGGGACGAAAATCTCCGTTGATTCGGAAGTCCACGCCAGCATTTAGCTGCATCCTTTTTTTGAACACTTTTCCAGAAAAGTATAGGCTGTTTTTGGAAAACCACCTGGGCAAACGCAGCACATCTTCGCGGTTTGCTTGTTGCAATGCCACTGTGTTGTCAAAACGGAGGCTTCCCCACTTAATGTTTTCGCGCACAAGGAGTTGGGTAACCTGTAGCGGTGTTGTGGTTTGCGCAGCCACCCCATTTTGATCAAAAAACAGGTAGTTGTTCACTACATGAACTCGGGCGGTGGCTTCAAGCCCGATCAGCGGCAAGGCATAGGTTGCGGAAAGGGAGTTCTCTAAAGGCTTGGCAAAATCGTTGTCCCAAATTTGCCGCTTGCTCACGTAAAGTTGGTCGAACAGCAATGCTGGCGGCCGGATTTGGCTGAGCAGGCTGGCCCGGAATTGCCCAGCTTTGCCAAGTCCCAGCGTAAGATCGCCCTGCAATTGGTATTCGCCAATATTGTCCAATACGCCCACTGCGCCTTGTGCTCTGAAGGCAAATTTTTCAGAAGGAGTAAATGTCAGATTGCCCGTTAGGAACAAATTGGAAACCTTGAATTCGCGGGGTTCCTGGTTAACTTTAAAATACGAGTGTGCTATTCCAACGGCCAATAAGTCTGAAGGCCGCCCGCTCTCTTTGGTCTTGAAAGTATTGAGTGTGAATGCGTTGTCAATCCTGTCTACTTTCACAAAATGCCGGATTCCTCGCAAATCCACTAAAAAAGTAGGCTCAAAAAATGCGGTATCTGCGCCCAGGCCATTTAACTCGGAGCCTTGGTCAGCAAATTTGTATTGCTGCTGGTTCCAGGCAAAGGTGTGGGTTGCGCGTAGGGCACGTTTGCCTAGTGCGCCCTTGCCAATCAGGCGAAGGTGCTGCGTGAAGTGGAATGATCTATCGTCCAGCCTGGTATATGCGGCTTCGCGAGGCAACCGGATTTCTGCTGCAATTGGACCAGCAAATTCTCCACTTCCAAATACGGTGTCAGACACGATGCCTCCATTTTCCTGTTGGCGAATGACATTCTGGGTGAAAATCAAAAATCCGTCGTAGCGTTTGCCGAAAGGCAACCAAATCCCCATGTTAAGGGCGTTGTGTTTGTCGCGCTGATACCGGTATTGGCCAAGGTTGTTGAGGGTGCGGTATTCAAGCGAAAAATTTGCACCGCCTTCGAAAGTACGGGCAAAGCGCGCGCTCAGGTTGGTTTCAAATTGATTCCTCCCCTGCGAAAAAGAGGCATCACTGAATGTTCGGGCATTGCGATAAAAACCCAATTGCTCCGGTCGAAGCATGTATAAATCGAAGGAGCGAACACCTACACTAAATCCTCTAATCGCCTGATTTTTAAACAATAAAGACCGGGCTGCCGAGCCTAAATTGCCTAGTGTCCCCCAGTCAATATCATGCCTTCGGGCAGGGTCGTACATCCTGAAGTCCCGGTCAGGGAGGGTGTCGTCTGCGGGAGAGCTGCGCTCCGGCGAAAGTGCAAAGGTGACAACCAGTGGCTCTTCGGGCTCTGGGGCGGGACGGGGAGCTGGGCTTGCTGGCTCTTGGGCGGATAATGAAACAGGTAAACAGGTAAACGCAAAAAACAAACCCGCCATGATAAACCGCAGAGGCGCAGAGGCGCATAGCAGTTGAGCATCAACCCTCTGCGCCTCTGCGCCTCTGCGGTTTATTTTACTACTTGATTTGCTATTCATTTTCCCCAAAACGAGTGAAGCGCGGAAACGTTGCCCCTTGTTATTGAATCAACGCAGGGTTCATGCCCATCGTCGAGAAGCCGCCGTCGTGATAAAGGTTCTGCATCGTAACGTAGCGGGTGTAATCGCTGAAAAGCGCGACACAGTAGTTGGCACAGTCTTCCGCAGGGGCGTTGCCGAGCGGCGACATCTTGTCGGCATAATTGAAAAAGTCGTGGAAGCCTTTCACGCCCTGACCAGCAGTGGTCATAGTGGGCGATTGGCTGAGTGTATTCACCCGCACGTGTTTGGCGGTGCCAAGGTGATAGCCGAATGAGCGGGCAAAGGACTCCAATAGTGCCTTTGATTCTGCCATTTCGGAATAGTCGGGAAAAACCCGCTGCGCAGCGATATAACTGAGTGCGAGGATGCTGCCCCAGTCGTTGATTGCGTCTAGTTTCCAGATTGTCTGCATCATTTTATGGAACGAAATGGCACTCACGTCAAAAGTTTTCTGCATCCACTCATGGTTGAGGTCTGTGTAAGGCTTGCCTTTGCGGACGTTGACCGACATACCAATGGAGTGCAGCACGAAGTCCACTTTTCCGCCAAAATGGTCCATGGATTTGGTGAAAAGGTTTTCCAGTTCTTCCAATGAAGTAGCGTCGGCGCCAATGACCGGAGCCTTGCATTTTTCAGCGAGGGCATTGATTTCACCCATGCGCATGGCCACGGGGGCATTGGTGAGTACGATTTGTGCGCCTTCTGCTACGCAGCGTTCGGCTACTTTCCATGCGATACTTTCGCTGTTGAGTGCGCCAGAGATAATTCCTTTTTTGCCAGAGAGGATGTTGGACATGGTTATGTTGATTCGTTGATGTGGTGATTTGGGGATTTGGGGAATTGGGGATTTTTTACCCGCCCCCGCCTGCCAAGCCCTGGCGGGCAGGGTAGCCCTAGCGAAGGAGGGGGAACTAGCGGCAAAGATAGGAAAGTGCTTTTCGCTGGGCGAGGATGTTTTTTAAGAAGGACAAGACTTACCAAAGACATGACAATTTTTTTGACAGGATTAACAGGATGTACAGGATATGTCGGCTTCGCCGACTCCTTGGCATAGAAGTTTTTGGAGAATAATCGCTTCAAATCAATGATCGGACTAAGTCGGCGAAGCCGACATATCCTGTACATCCTGTTAATCCTGTCAAAAAAGAAGAGAAAAGTACATACCAAATGTCGTAACATCCAGTCGCGGCGGCAATGTCAAATTTGATCGTTTTTAGAATTTTAATTTGGAAAATCAAAAATTAACACCCTTTTCACAGAATAATAATCTGCAAATTAGAACTATTTCAACAAAACGCCGCATCTTTGCGCCGGAAAAACACTAAGCGAATCCCCGCACCTTCCGTTTTCCTTTAAAATTAGCATTACGATATTATGGCATCGAAAAAACAAGCCGCCCAAACAACCGTGGCCGAAAAAACCACCAAAACGGCAAATGCCACTGCGCCAGTAGCAGCTGCAAAAACAGTAAAAACTGGAAAAACCGCTACTCCTGTTGTTGCGGAAAAAGCAGCAAAAATCGCTACTCCAGTAGTAAAAGCAGCCCCGACAAAAGTGGTCGCAGCTGCTCCAAAAACTTCTAAAGTGACTTTTGTGCTTCCAAAAGAAGCCACAGAGAATGCCGAAACGGTGGCCGTTTTGGGCGATTTCAACAATTGGCAGAATGGTGTTGTGCTCGCCAAGCAAAAAGACGGCTCTTTCAAAACTGCGGTAGAACTCGAAAAAGGACGTTCGTACGAATACCGGTTCCTCATTAATGGCGAAAAATGGGAAAACGACTGGGCTGCTGAAGCCTACGCTCCAACGCCGTTCGGCGCGTTCAACTCTGTTGTAACGGTGTGATTTTCAAAAATATACAAGAAGAATTAGGTTGAAAAAGCCGCTCCAAATGGGGCGGCTTTTTTTTGTTTTTTAATTGCAGATTGACTGTCTTTTTGTCCAACATAGACTATGCGTTTAGCGATGCTTGATTTTGAGACATACACCTTTGCCCCACGTTCAGCACGAAAAAAGCCCCAACCTTTGAGAACAGGTTTGCGCAGAAAAGTAACGGGGAAAAAGGGCTTCCCCAGCTGGGCGGGTTGCCAAAGCCGCAAGCCTCCAATTATTTTTAACATGATTATCAAACCTTTGAATTCAGAAGCCATTGCGCCGGGTTATTTTGACATCTCCGGTGGTGCACAGATTGCCTCCTTAAATGAAATTCCTGGAGGTGGAGGTCTAACTCCAGGGACAAATGCTTTTAACAGCAACCTAATTCAGACTGACCAACCTTTCCAAATTAGGCTTGATTGGAGCGTAAGTGGGATTTTTGCCCACGTTGTTGACCCTTCGTTTCAATGGCGCATTGAGGTTTTCCTCGAAAGATATGGTCCTGCCGAATTCGGTTTCGCCCCAGGTGTAGGTAGAATCGCGCTCAACTGGGGAACAGGAATACTGAGCCCGATCACTCAGATGAGTTGGCCTGGCGTTCCAGGTTCAACTACTGTCACAATTCCCGCATTTACCGTACCCGAAGGACTTTACGACGCAGTGGTGGTGCTTCGTTTGCACGATTCCCCCGCAGCTGGCGGACTTCCGTGTTTTGCGGCAGCATTTGCTGAATTTGGCAAAATTGAATTCTACCGCGAACACACACCAGTGTAGGTTAAAGCACTGTATTGTTCAAAACAACAAAAGCCGCCCTGCCCGTTTAGGCGGGGCGGCTTTTCCATTTTTCACCTCAACCAATCCCAAATATTATGTCCATATCCAAAGAAAAACGCACCAAAGAGCAGATGATGGCTCTACTCGACCGTGCGATTGAGCAGGAAGAAATACTGCTTGGAAAGGTCAGTGGGTTAGAAGCCGAACTTGCAAACTGCCGCAAGAAAGCGGAGAATCCTCGCCATGAGTTGGACGAACATGCACTACCCGGAAGCAAAGTTTCTTTCCGGCTCGACTACTACCGCACAGAAAAAAAAGGTCCTTTTAAAGGTATTATCGAGCATTTGCCCACGAGGGAAAGTCGTTCATTTGAAGAAAATGGCATAAACGAAATCGGTGACTTTGTGGCCCAGTTTGTAGGAATGAACACAAGCCTACGACAGCGGTCAAATACCTCCTCAAAACCAAAGACACCCCTAACTTTCCCGCCAGAAATCATAGAAGACACAATCGAGGCTGAAAAAAAAGAGCGATCTCCTTTGTTGAAGAAATTATTTCCAGAATTATTTGGAAACCCAACCCCTATACTGCCAATTCCTGAAACTGCCGAACCTGTGCCAACGCCAGAACAACTGGAATCAGAACCTTTTTTGGTGCTGACAGAAGGCAATGAAGAACACCAACGAACACTGCGTAGAGGGCAATCTTTCCAGATTCAAATTCCGATGCAGGCACTAAGCACATTTCATGGCAAAGCTTGTAGCGTGAGTCTTTTTGCAAAATCCCTGGAAAGAAACCCTGCAAAAACGCTCGAGGCATTGGAATACTGTTTCCCGGATCAAGATTTCTTGCGTGTGCCGGTTCGTGCCTTTCCGTTGGAGCAGGGGGTTTATCGCCTTGTCGTGTCTATGACGTTCAGAGACGAGCCACAAACAGCATTTTATCGGGATGACCGATTGCTGATAGTGCAATAGTTGCACTTCAATTCAATGACTGGATTTTGGTGAGTGCCTGCATGTTTTGGACTTGAGTGCTCATGCCCGTGTGCCGGGCCTCGGAGCCGCCTCGGACGATCTTCATTTCACCCGTTCGTCCATTGTAGCGGCGTTCGTAGCGTTCGCAGTGCGGGCATCGCCACACAATCCAGTCTCCATCGCGGTAACTGGTGCAGTGGTGTGTTTCTTCAGGAAGGCCGATGAATGAAAGTTCGCCCATGATGTTGAAATGCGTAATGCGTGAAAATATGCGGATTAGTGGGGCGCAGTTTCAGCGGGCTGGGAATCTTGGGCAAAAATTGCACCAATATTTCAAATGGCCAACTTATCCCCATGAAGCTTTGAGGAAAATTCGGACTTTCGCAGCCGAACTCGAAGTTCTCCTGTTATGAAAAAATCCACCCTGCTTGCCCTTGTTGTGCCACCCGTGGTGGCTGTCCTCGCCTTTTTTCCCGTTGAGAATCAAGCAAATAAATTTCATAGTGAGGCAGAATTAGCCTCTTTTCGGCAATTGGTAACCACCAATCACCCCTCCTACCTTAAAACTTCGGCGGGTGAACAATCCACCAATCACCCATCCACCAGTCCACCAATCACCAATTTCTTCCTCCCCATTGATTCCAACATCCTCTTCCCCACCGCCAAAACCTGCGGCGGTTGCCATGGCCACGACCCTCTGATGAGCGCGTTCATTACCTCCACAGGCGAGGACGTGAATATCTACGACGACTGGCGCAGCACCATGATGGCCAACAGCGCCAAAGACCCATTCTGGCGGGCCAAAGTGAGCCATGAAATCATGGTCAACCCCAGCCACAGCAAGGAATTGCAGGATAAATGCACCTCCTGTCACGCCCCCGCAGGCCATTACCAGGCCAAACTCCACGACAAAAAGGATTTTTACCTGCTCTCCGATCTTTACACCGATACGCTTGGGCTTGACGGCGTGACCTGTCAGATTTGCCATGCGCAAGCACCTGAGCTTTTGGGCGATTTGCACTCCGGGCAACTCAATTTCGACACCAACTATATTCGAGTTTCTTACGGCCCCTACAAGTTCGCCTTCGCCCCGCCGATGCACAACTTTGTGGGTATAACACCCATTTTCGGAGGCCATATCAGCGATGCCGGGCTTTGCGCAGGATGCCATACCCTGATTACCAACACGGCAGACCTTCAAGGAAATCCTACTGGAGGCACTTTTGTGGAACAAGCCACTTACCACGAGTGGCTCAACAGCCGGTACGACGAACAGCACGACAACATTACCTGCCAAGCCTGCCACACGCCGCAAATCGCTGACCCGGTAGTTATTTCAGCGAACTATCAGTTTTTGTTTGCCAAATTCCCCTTCGGCCTTCACGAACTCGCTGGCGCAAACGTGACCATGCTTAAATTGCTGAAAAACAACCGCGAAAAACTCGAGATTGATGCCGAACCCGAACATTTCGACAGCACAATTGCCGCCACGCTGCGAATGCTCCAGCACAAAACCCTCGACCTTCAACTACAGGCAGGCGATGTTACAGGCGACTCCATGAATTTCAGCCTGCGATTGCTCAATAAAGCGGGCCACAAGTTCCCTTCGGGATATCCTTCGCGCCGGGCATGGGTAGAATTTGAAGTAAAAAACGAAATGGGACAAACCATTTTCCATTCCGGCAAAACGGCTCCCGACTACAGTTTGCCTGATGAAGACCCGAATTTTGAACCACATTACAATATCATTACCGCTTCCAATCAGGTGCAGATTTATGAAATGGTGCCTGTGGATATTCTGGGTAATTTTACCAACGTACTGGAACGCGGGTTTATCTCGATAAAAGACAATCGCCTGACTCCACAAGGTTTTGAAACAAGCGATCCCGTGTACGACACTACCCAAATCGTAAACATCAGCCAGGATCCTGATTTCAACCGAGCGCCCGACGGCACGGAAGGCACTGGCGCCGATGTGCTGCATTTTCGTCTGCAGAATGGCGGTTACACTGGTCAACTCAGTATAAATGCCAAGGTCTGGTATCAAAGCCTGCCGCCCAAGTGGATGGCGCCGATGTTTGCGTTTTCATCCCCGGAAATTGATTCGTTCCGTATCATGTTTGATGCTGCCGACCACTCCCCTACCCTTATTGCCGAGGCGTTCTTGGATTCCGTTTTTGTCAGCCCAGTTTCTATCAAAACTATTGAGAACAAGGGTTTTGTAAAAATTTTTCCAACGCTCAGCTCAAATGGTATTGTACACATTCGACCGCAGGGGAATAGCCAGATCAGACGGGTGCAGATATGGGATTCAGCGGGGCGTTTGGTATTGGACGAACCGTTTGGAAAAGACAAGGTACCGATTCAATTGCCGCGCCTGAGCGGCGTGTATTTTATAAGTGTAGAGACGGAAAAAGGAAGGGTGGTACAAAAGGTTGTACGGGCATAGGAGTAATAAGTGTCGAAGCAAAAATAAACCGCAGAGGCGCGGAGACGCAGAGTATAAAGTCAACCCTCTGCCTCTCCGCGCCTCTGCGGTTTATTTTTGCCAGATTAATTCCCACCACTTTAACTTGCAGGCGTGGAGTTACATTCAACATATCAAAAGACATGGCAGCGATTTCGGCGCAACCGCCCGGCCTTGTTGGGGCTGTGGTTTGTGGCAACAGCCGTGTTTATCGCCATGTTTGGCTATGTCCTTGCGCCAGATAATTCGCCGAATGCCAATGCCCAGATTCCTGAAATTGCCTTGCAGCCGCCAGGATTCAAAGTGGCGATATTGTCTGTAAAAACAAACCTTGACACCCCTTCATCTTCCTGGATTTCAGTGCTTTTGAATGGACAGCCATTGACTTACAAGCCCATTCCTATCGAAGCTACCAGCTTGAAAACAACAGCCGATTCTACTCATTTTCAATACTTTGGAAAAAATGGTCGCTCGAATGCCGTGCCGATTAGTCAATTGGAAAGCCAGGAAATTCAAACCAGTCATTTCCCGCTTGGCACCGATAAATATGGCCGTTGCATTATGAGCCGGTTGATTTTGGGGTTCCGTGTGTCCTTGTTGGTGGGACTTATCGCTGTGTTTATTTCACTGAGTATCGGGGTTGCGATTGGCGCTGCCGGAGGGTACTTTGGCGGTCGGGTGGACGATTTAGTGATGCTGGCGGTGAACACGGTTTGGTCCATCCCTACCCTATTATTGGTGTTCGCAGTCGTATTGGCGTTGGGTCGGGGCATCGGCATCATATTCCTAGCCGTTGGCTTAACCATGTGGGTAGATGTGGCCCGGGTGGTACGCGGACAAGTATTGGCTATCAAGCAATTGGCCTATGTAGAGGCGGCTCAGAGCATGGGACTAGGGCATGGGCGCATTTTGCTGCGGCATATTTTGCCCAATCTTTTAGGGCCTGTGATGGTGGTGGCGGCGGGCAATTTTGCCACGGCTATTTTGGTAGAGTCGGGTCTGAGCTACCTCGGCTTTGGCGTTCAACCGCCCGCGCCCTCCTGGGGAACGATGCTCAACGAAAATTATGGCTATGCTTTGGGCGGCAAACCACTGCTAGCGCTCGCTCCAGCGCTCGCCATCGCGTTCACGGTACTGGCCTTCAACCTAGTTGGTAATGGGCTGCGTGATGCGCTGGATGTGAGACAGTAAAAATGCTCACTTCGCCTCATTCAACGACCACTGATAATCAAGGTGCGAGATGTCTGTTTTTTCCGTCAATTTGACGTTGGAATAGCGATTGAGATAATCCCGCACAGAACCAGCGTCGCGCTCAAAATCGCCTTTGAACCATTTGAATATTTCTGAAACCTTGGCTTTTTCGGCGGTGATTTGGTTGCGTAGCGGGTCGTTCACGAAATTGCGCATGCTCTTATCCAGTTGGCTTTCAAGGTCTTTGGCAGTGTATGCCTCGTTGAGCAACTTGGGGCAAGAATAGGAAGCACAATTTACTGCAGCGTGTATGCGGGCGTCCTTGAAAACGGGTCGCAGGATATTGTGCTCAATATTGTTCAGGTCGTAGGTGTATTTTTGAATCTTGATAAACTTGATGTCCCAAACCGAATTGACAAACGCGATGCCCCGCTTGATGTCTTTGATGCTTTTCGTAGGGTAATTGCGCACGATCAGTTGCACCGTGTAGGCATTGTAGGCGTTGATCCAATACGCCATTTGCTCCTGGCGGCTCCAACCAGTGTCGCTCGGGTGAGCGGATTCGAGCAGGCGGAGGTAGTCGTTGAGTTTTACGCTGTCCTGGATGAAACCCTTGTAATTTACAAAACCATCGGCAGCGACGTATTTTTTCAGCAATCCATCCCAGATTTCATGGGTAACCGGCTTTGCCGTGGAGCTTCGTTTGATGGAACGGCAATTGGTGCAAGTAAACCAAATCAAGGCTGCTGTCAAAATGGCTATGGAGAGGAATACTACTTTTTTCATTTTTAAAGAATTTTTTTAAGCGTTTTGGTTGATTTTCAAAACTTTAGAAAGGATTTATAAAACTGCTTGATCTTGCTCGGCTTCGCACCAAAACGGAACAAGTAGAATGCCCCAATGTTGGCAAGTTGTACCCGCAGCCAACTGTTGTGCTCATATTTCCGTGCTGAAATGATCACGTATTTTGGAATTATACGCAGACGATATTTTTTCATAGCCTTCCGCAGAAAATCATATTCCTCCATCACGACAAATCGCTCATCGTATCCACCAAATTCCTCAAAAACTTCCCTTTTTACAAAAAAGGTCTTGTCGCCGCCCTGGCACCACAACCAGCGGTACCGGACAAAGAAAGCGTTGAACTTAAGTATCCATCTGGGCGAATCGAACTGGTAACGATAGCAGCCCATCACTTGCCCCGCCTCCAATTCGCGTTGGATATCCTCGGCAAAAGAGGCAGGCGGAAGCGTGTCGGCATGGACAAAATATAACACGGTGCTTCGGGCTTCTCTGGCGCCCAGGTTCATTTGTGCCGCTCGGCTGCATTCCTCTGAAAACAATACCCGCGCACCGGCTTCCTTGGCAATTTGTGCAGTACCATCCTTGCTGTTACAATCCACGACGAGTATTTCTGTCACCGCTCCGCCGCCATTTTCGAACAAATAATGCACAAGCCTTCCAATGTTGGCTGCTTCGTTCAAAGTCGGGATAATAATGGAGAGTTGGACGGTGGACATTCGACTCAAATTAAGATCATCTTTGTATGTGGTATGCCATCTTCCAAATACTCCTCGCCTGTGGATCGGAAGCCAAAGCCCTCGTAAAATTTCAGGAGATAAGATTGTGCCCCAATTTTAATGGATTGATTCCCAAAGAGTTGCCGACATCTTTGAATACTTTCTTCCATCAAAATTTTTCCCAATCCCGTGCCCCTCACCGAAGGAGCGCTCACAACCCGCCCAATAGATACGTAATTTGGGTAAGCAAGGTTTTCGGGTAAGAGCCGGGTATAGCAGATCAGTTTCCCAGACCCGTCACGCCCCATGAGATGCCAACTTTGGAGGTCTTTGCCATCACAGTCTTGATACGAACAATTTTGTTCTACTACAAAAACCTCCTGCCGAAGGGCAAGGATTTCATAGAGCGTGTGTGGAGAAAGTTGGTCGAAAGGAAGGCAGGAAAATGTTACCATGGATGCGGGCTTTGGCACAAATGTAACAATGGAACCGATCTGGTTAAAAAAACGGGCGGCCCGAAAATCGAGTCGCCCGTTTAACGAACCTTGAAACGTTCAAATATTTAAGAAACTAATTATTTTGCTTTCAGCGCGCGCGGCACTTCGATAGAAGCAATCGGCACTGCAACCGGGTTGGTAACTTCAACACCATCAAGCGCCGTAATGTCGCGCACACGAATCGTATCGCCGAGCTGCATGGCAGTAATGTCTGCGTATATCTCATCTACCGCTTTCTCAGGGGTGGTAAGGATGCTTACATTACGCAACTTCGGGATGAATTTGCCGCCTTCTTTCACGCCAGGTGCTGTGCCTGTAAAACGCAAAGGCACAGAAGCTTTGAATTTTTTGCCCGGTACGAGTTCGAGGAAATCGAGGTGCAGCACCTCCTCCGAAACGGGGTGGAACTGTATGTCCTTCACGATGCACTTGTAAGTGATACCGTTGAGGTTGATTTGGGCGATTCGAAATTTAGGCGTGAAAACGAGCGGGCGGACAGCCGTTGCTTCCAGCACAAATTGAGTTGATTCGCCCCCACCGCTTTTATACATCACCGCAGGGACTTGGCCGTTGCGACGGATTTTGGCTGCTTCTACTTTGCCGGAATTTTCTTTCTGATGACCCTGCAATTCAATGATTTCCATTGTGTTGTGCGCTAAAATGTGATACTTCTTTCAAAAATGCCCGCAAAGGTAGAAAATCGAACCGTAAATTTCCAAGGGAGTTAAAAAAAAGTCGGCGCAAAAGATTCTTTTAACGCAAACTCCACAACATGGCACCGTCGCGGGCGCGCCTGGTTTTTTTGACTTTGCCCAGGATTTCAAGTTCTAACAGCTTACTCTGAACAGTCCCTATATCTATCCCGGTGTCCTTAGCGATGCCCTCCACCGTGCGGAAAGCGAATTTGGAGGTTTGGAGCAAGTTGAGTACTTTTTGCTCCTCACTTAATACGACGCCGGAGGACTTGGATGAACCTCCAGGTTTGAAGGATTCAAATTCGCTGCTATCGCCGCCATCTGCTGGAGCCGTTGTGGGTTCAGGCGCTTCGGCAGGGTCAGAATTCTGCGCAACCAAAACGTCGGTCGTCTCGGCAAGGTCGGCTTGTTTTTGCTTTACTTCGTTTAGCTCCTGAAGCAATTTATCCCCCAGGGATTGAAGGAATTTAGAGGAAAAGATGGCCGCTATGGTGCAAAAGCCAAAGAATACAAAATAAGCGGCAGGCTCGCCATTCAAACACTTGTCGGTAAGGCTGCTCGACATGGTGTTCAACAAAAGCGGCACCGTAGCCGCGGCTGTTAGACCCAACAACAGGGATTTTCGGAAGCCCGCTCCATTGGCCTGCTCCATGTAATAGTTGGCTGCGCCGCCCAAAAGCCCTGCGACGAAAATGATGCTTACGAGGATTGCGATACCCATTTTTTGAACGATGAACTATGAACGATGAACGATGATCAACCGTAACAAGTGGTAGTGCAGGACAACTTTGTATTCTGTCTGCGCTAAAGTAATTGCGTCACAACATTCTCACATCCTCAATTTTAACCTGAATAGTCCGCTTTTGCGAAGCCCGCGTTGCAATATCGCCCTCCCCTCCTTCAAGCCGCAGCACCCCACGTGGACACACCGTGGCACAGATACCGCAGCCCACACAACTTCCCCGCACCACATCCTGCCCTTTTTGGGCGTAAGCGCGCACATCAATACCCATTTCGCAGTGGGTTGAGCAATTACCGCAACTGATGCATTGCCCGCCATTTGTAGTGATGCGGAATTTCGATGCCTTTTTTTGCCATAAGCCCAGCCAGGCAGCCATTGGACACCCGAAGCGACACCATACGCGGCTGCCCATGAGCGGGTAAAAACCTACACCAACTACCCCACTGAAAACGGACCCTATGAGAAAGGAGTAGCTCTTGTAAAAACCCTCCGAAGCGCTGCCGAGGATACCGCGACCTGTCATCACATTGATCCACAGTAAAGCCGTCATACCAACGGCGAACAACAAAACCGAGTAAATCATCCAGCGCTCTATCTTCCAGGCTTTCAATGACTTGTCTGATAAATGCCGAAACGGGTCGCCCGCTGTTTCGGCCAATCCACCACAGCCGCAGACCCAGGAGCAATACCATCGTTTCCCAAAAAAATAAGTCAAGATGGGGGTGCCGACAAAGAACATCGCCAGCCCAAACAGAAAGAACCAAGTACCAATCGAGGTCTGCGATTGCCAGCTCCAGGTATCAGGAGTGGCGTTGCTGTACGCGAGCGGCCAGAAATAGGTGAAGTAAAGTTCGGGTTGCTGTAAGCGCAGCATTATGCCGGGAATCAGAAATGAAAAACCCAGCTGGAAAAACATGACAGAAATGGTACGGACCAGTTGGTAACGGCTGTGCCGATATTTATAGATGAATCGAACACCCATTACCAGCACCAAAATGGTGTAAAACGAGCCATAAACAAACCACTGATCGGCTGGCCTATGCCGAAATGCCTGGCTGAATGGATCGAACAATTGGATCAGGTCCGCCAGATATTTAGGCGCCCAATACAGACAGACATAGAACTCCGTAAATACAATGGCCAACAGCCATCCCCATATTCCACGAGCGGAGAGACTGCGCATCCATACAGCCAATGAATTGGTATTCCGGCTGAAATCTGCCTGCTCGTCGCGCAGAAAAAGCCAAAGTCCCGTGATGACGGCGAAAAAAACCGCCAAGGTAAGTGGCTCGGCAGGCAATCCCTTCGTACGGAACCCTTCATAGAGAATGTAGGAGCTGGAAATTCCCAGCAACGCCAAGCCCAATTTCTGGAGTGGCGTGGTAAGCATTGGATTTGGGTTGGCGAGGGAGAGGCTTTTCATGTGAATGTGGCCATTTGACAATGTGGTCAATGTGACAATGTGGTCAATGTGATAAAAATTCCAACACGGCAGAAAGCCCGCGTTTTTGTTTGAGGCTCAATTTTTTGCCGGATTGCCGGTTGTAAATCTCCAATAAATCTGATTCATATTGTTTGGAAAACTCTGGGTCGAAATTGGCAAGACCGAGCTGCTGAAGCACGGTTTCGATATGCGCGCCTTCCTGAATCCATTTTTCACAGACCTCGTGGCGGTAACGAACGCCCATGAGGTTGAAGCCGATCACTTTTAGCGACTCACGCTCATAGTTAATTCGGATGCTTTTCTTTCCGTCGGGATGTTCCCAATAAATGGTATCCTGATTTTCAGGCAATTGCGGACGAATATCACCGTACACCTGGTATTCAATGTCAAAAAATTTGGCAGAGTTGAACCAAATGCCGGGGTTGTATGATTGAAGATTGCCATCTGCAAGCAGATTATAGGCTACAGTTTCACCCATCATACGTCCGGTGTACCAAATGGCTTCAATCGGGCGACGGCCAGGTCGGGGCTCGCGGATTTCTGCGCAATCGCCGATAGCGTACACGCCAGCCTTATTCGTCTGCAAAAACTCATCCACGAGTATGCCCTTGTTGGTTTCGAGTTCAGAGTTTTTCAAAAACTCAATGTTTGGGCTGACTCCCACGGTGAGGCCGACAAAGCCACAAGGGATGGTTTCGCCCATGCTGGTGACGACGGCGGAGCATTTTTCACCCGATGCATCGGGGAAAATTTCTTTCAGTTCCGTTTCCAGGCGAAGGTCAATGTTATGTTCGCGGATATGTCGGCTAACCATCGCGGATTCTTCTGCTGGCAAAATATTATTCCAAAACTCCCGCTCACGCACCAAAAACGTGACTGGAATGCTACGCGAATGGAACATCTCTGCCATTTCGATACCGATCAAACCGCCGCCAACAATCACAGCGCCAAGGTGCTTGCCCAGCCCGATTGAATGCCGTTCCATAGCCTCCAAGTCCTGCAAATGGTACAACCCATGCACACCGTCCAATTCCTGGCCGGGCCAGCCAAATTTGTTGGATTTGGAGCCAAGTGCCAACACAAGTTTGTCGTAGGAAAGGGCCTTGCCATCCGTGCTAAACAGTTTTTTCGCTTGAAAATCAATGCGTTCAATGCGGGCATGAACACGCTGAATGCGGTTTTTCTCCCAAAACCATGGTTCATAAGGCATCGTATCGCGCAGCCGCATGTGCCCCATATAGATGTACATCAGCGCGGTGCGGCTGAAAAACTCATCCGATTCATCGGAGACGAGCGTAATATCGTGATCGCTGCGTTTTCGCAGGTAGCGTGCGCAGGTGACGCCGCTGATTCCGTTGCCTAGTATGACGATGTGCATTTCTAAATTCGAGGGTTTGGCATGTGGGATATACGCAATGCTTTCGGCCTTTTAACGATTCGAAAGGTAGAAAAGATTTCGTCAATAGATGAAAGCGGGTAGATATCCTGAAATTGTATGCCCCGGCTAAGTCTTTTGACCCTATTGCTTTTTCAATATTTTCATAATATTTTTGTATAGTTAGAATGGCATATTGTCCCAGCGGGCCAATATCTTGGTAGAACGAAATAATCATCCATTTACCAATTCGTCCCAGTGGGACGATATCTGAAAACAATTATGGCTAATACCTACACCCAACTCCACATCCATTTGGTTTTTGCGGTCAAATATCGCCAAGCGTTGATCGCTGAAAAACACAGAGAAGAGATAGAAAAATACATGACAGGATTCCTTCAAAACAAAAAGCATAAACTGCTTGCTATCTATTTCATGCCTGATCATGCCCATATTTTGATCGGTCTAAATCCTCAGTATGCTATTTCTGATACTGTTCAGGTGTTGAAAACGGAAACGAGTAATTTCATAAATGACCGTCGCATGTCCGCTTATCATTTCCATTGGCAGGAAGGCTTCGGGGCGTTTTCACATTCAAAAAGTGAATTGGACAAAGTGATAAAATATATCCGAAATCAGCCAGAACACCACCGGGAACAGTCATTTAGTACCGAATATCTAGCGCTATTAAAACGATATGAGGTAGAATACAAAGAAGAATATTTGTTCGATTTATTTGATGACATTTCGCTTCCCGTGCACATTTCTTAGATACCGCCCCGCTGGGGCGAGGATTTTCGTTCGCGATTTTTCTACCAAGATATTGTTCCTCTGGGACAGCTCTTTTTATTGAACACGTACTGGGAGACAAAACCAAAAGACGCCACGCTGTCCCATCGGGACCCTATCTTGGTAGGCTTAAATCAAATCCCGCAACACTATCCGCTTCTTCAAAACCTTCCCGTTGCGTTTTATCACGATTTTGACCTGTTTTCCGGACTTTTTCTGAAGCATAGCCTGAAGATCGGCCAACGTGCGCAAACTTGCACTCAACCAGCCAATTCGCAAAACCCGGTCGCCCGCGTGGATGTCCGCTTCCGCTGCAGGCGAGCCGGGGAGGACGTTGAGCACTGAAAAGTAATTGAGGTTAACCCCTGACGCGATAATACTCAGCCCGCTGCGGTCGTATACGAATTCGTTTTGAAAATGTTTACTGGGTTTGAGCCAAAGAATAGCGTCCTGGTAGTCGATCACCATCTGAAAACGGTTCAAAACAGTATTGCCGACCAGGCCATTTCGGCCATTCAGATAGCTAAGGTCCTGGGCGGTATCAACTGATTGAAAATAGGTAAGGATGTTCTTTTGATCAAAAATCGCCAATTTTAAGCCCGGTGTTCGTCCCACAAAGCCTTCCAGATAACCGCCAAGTCCCATACCAATATTGGTAGGGATAGCGTTGGCCGAAGGCTGGATGAGCGGGTGTGTGTTGGTGAATAGCATGAGTGGCAGGCCCGCTCCAGTGTCGAGCAAAAGTTTGACGGGTGCCGTAGAATCGCTCCGCAGTTGAGCCTGTGTGTTTATATAAAGTTTGTTGCGGTATACTTCCAAAGGCAATGGTTCAAAGCCGTCCTCTTTCATCTTGTACCAGCCACGCTCGTATAATGTGATTACCTGTCGTTGATAATTGATCTTCACCAGATAATTCGAAAAAACTCGGCTCGCCAAAATGCCGTGTACCTTCACACCAGCGTATTCTTCAAAGCGAAAATAGTCTTCCTTCAGCACCAAGATATCCTCACTGGAGGCAACAATATCCTTCCCCAAAATCTCCAGCCGGATATTACGTGCCAGATAGGCCACCAACTCCGTTTTAAGGTCAGAGCCTTTCACCCGAAACTCCCGGTCGTAGCGCACTTGAAGCAGGTCGCTGACTTCGCGTTTGGAGAGAATGGTGTGTTCAGCCCCAGTATCAAAGATAAATTTTAGGGGCAATGTGCCTTGGAACGTGATATTCAGGATGATAAAATTATTGGTATACTCAAACGGGATTTCAGCGCGCCTCATGCCATATGGCAATGAAAAACCGCTTTGAGCGCGGGCGGGAAACACCGTTGCGCCAATGGTCAACAACACAAATGCAACGGTTTTTGAGTTCATAGCAATAAGCGCATATCTGCCTAATCAGATTTTGCAAGAGCGAAGGACGCACAGAAGCGACACATTTCCAAAAAGTCTTACTTCTTTTCCTCTACGGGCTCAAATGCACTTCAAACCAATCAGAATTGAAAAAGATTTAAAAAACTTAGCCGTATTACCTTTGCCCCCCCAATCACCGATACACCAGTCACCAATTTACCAATCACCGCATCAACAAATAAACATCCAAGATGAAAGTAGCTGTAGTCGGCGCCACCGGATTGGTCGGCACTAAAATGTTGCAAATCCTCGAAGAGCGCAACTTCCCCATTACAAAACTTTTCCCAGTCGCCTCCGAACGCTCGGTAGGCAAGACCGTCAAATTTCGTGGCAAACGCCACAAGATCATTGGCATGGATGCCGCCGTAGGCAAAAAGCCTGATGTAGCCATATTTTCTGCCGGGGGCAGTGTCTCGAAAGAATGGGCTCCGCGCTTTGCTGACCATGGCACCATAGTAATAGATAACTCCTCGGCTTGGCGAATGGATCCCGATAAAAAACTCATTGTGCCGGAAGTGAATGCCACGGTGCTGACAAAAAAGGACAGGATTATCGCTAACCCGAACTGTTCTACTATCCAAATGGTGGTGGCACTCAAGCCTTTGCACGACAAATACGGTGTTAAGCGCATTGTGGTCAGCACCTACCAGAGCGTAACTGGCACGGGGGTAAAAGCCGTGGAACAATTGATGAACGAGCGCAAGGGCAAGACCGGCGTTCGCGCCTATCCCTACCAGATTGATCTGAACGTGCTGCCACACATAGACGTGTTTACCGAAAATGGCTATACCAAAGAGGAGATGAAAATGGTGAACGAGACCAAAAAAATCATGGGCGACGACAACATCCGAGTCACCGCTACCACGGTGCGCGTGCCCGTTATCGGTGGCCACTCTGAATCGGTAAACGTAGAGTTCGCGCGCGATTTCGATCTCGCAGAAGTGCGCAGTCTGCTCGAAAAGGCGCCCGGTGTGGTAGTCGTTGACAATCCTGCGGAATTGCAGTACCCAATGCCCCTTATGGCACACGACAAAGACGATGTTTTTGTGGGTCGGCTCCGCCGCGACGAGACACAGCCCAACACGCTGAATATGTGGGTGGTGAGCGATAACTTGCGCAAAGGCGCCGCTACGAATGCCATTCAAATTGCTGAATACTTGCTTTCTGTGGGTATTTTGAAGTTGAAAGTAAAAAAAACGGTGGCAACAGCCTAATTTTGCCGCCCAACAACAATTATCTGTTGAATATTGAATGTTAACCGTGTACCGACAACCGTAGATTTATGAAGAACAAGTTAGTCATTTGGGGCACCACTGCCGAAAACGAAAAAGTACTGATCGCGCTCGAATTGCATGCAGAATCCAACAAGGTGATGATGCACACATTTCCGGAAGCCATTGCCGATGAAGCGTTTGTGCAAAAAATGATGCACGAATGGCGCGAAGGCAAGGCAGAAGTTGTTTTCCCGGAAGGCTTCGAAACCACCGAGCGGGAGCTCAGCGTCACAGACAGCCTGCTGCCTGAGCACCTCAAGGTAGATCGTCCCGACCTCGTCCAGAGAGCACAGACGGAATGGCATTTTGCCGTACTCTCTGCCAAACTTCACGCTGCTTACCAGCAAGAGCTGGCCGAATTCAAGGAGAAAGTGGAAGCGATGTCTAATTACGACAACAAACTTTTTACCAGCCTCCGCTCTTTTTGGGACAAGGTGCAGAATCAAAGCCGCGAACGGAACCTCTTCCGTCAACACGCCGACGAACTGCGCGATGGTATCAATGCCCTTTTTGATCAACTCAAAGAAGTGCGTAAAAAAGTGAACTCCGAGTTCATGGAAGTGTCCCAAGGGGTATATGACGGGTTTGCCAAAGCCCTTGATGAAATTGACGAACGTATCACAGCGGGCGGCGCGAAATTCAACAGCGTGTTCGATGAACTCAAAAAAATGCAGCGCGATTATCACAACACGCGCATGAGCAACGAACATCGGAACAAACTTTGGGAACGTTTGGACGCCGCGTTCAAAAAAGCCAAAGAGCGCAAATTCGGCCCGGAAGCCAATGCTGGCACCATTGCCGACCGCCACGACAAGCGACTTTCAGGTCTGGACGATGCCATCAAACGCCTCGAAGACAGCCTCTTTCGCGATGACGAGGAGCTTGCATTCCAACGCAAAAAAGTGAACACCTCCGAAGGCCAACTGGAGGCTCAAATTCGCGGAGCAAAAATCAAAATGATAGAAGAACGCGCCAATGGCAAGCGCGAAAGGCTGGCCGAACTGACAAAAGCGCGCAACGACGTGCAGCGTCAAGCCAGCAGCGCTCATGAAAAAGAAGCCCGTTTGGCTGCCAAAGAAGCCGAACGCCAACAAATAGAAGCTAAGAAAGCGGCCATCAAATCAGAAATTGAAGCTGAAACGCACGCGAAGGCCGAAGCCGCTGCTGCCCATGCCCCTGCCGCCGAAAAAGAGGAAAGCCTGTTTGACGCGGCTTCCAACCTCTTGGGCGACGTGCTGCTTGACGCACTAGATACTGCCAAAGCAGTCGCGATTGTTGCCGCAGACAAGGCTGAAGAAGCCCTGAGCGAAGTCAAAGAAAAGGCGGGGGAAGTTTATCAGGAAGCAAAAGAGAAAGCCGGTGAGGCATACAGCGAAGCTAAAGAAGCATACAGCGAAGCAAAGGAAAAAGCTGGCGAAATGTTGAGCGAAGCCAAAGAGAAGGGAGGAGCAGCATACAGCGAAGCAAAGGAAAAAGCCGGCGAAATGTTGAGTGAAGCCAAAGAGAAGGGAGGAGCAGCATTCAGCGAAGCAAAGGAAAAAGCCAGCGAAATGTTGAGTGAAGCCAAAGAGAAGGCCACAGAAGCGTACACCGAGGTTCTGGGAAAAGCGGAGGAAGCGTACGAATCATTTAAAAAGGATGATTCTGGTGAAACTTCTTCCGTCGCTTCAAATGATACACCTGGTGATACACTCGGAAAAAAGTCGAGTTCTCAAGCCTCAGAGGCCAAGGATTATATTATTGACGATGTAGTCCACGCAACAGGGGGGGATACAGATGCGCTCGAATCCATTGCATCCAAAGACACGATCATCATTGACGATATCGTGCACAAAACGGCGGAAGCGCCCGATTCAACGGGTGAGGAAGAGCCCGCTGCCAAGCCTAAGCGCGCAGCCAAGAAAAAATCTGACGCTTGATTTCAGTTTAACAGAAAATAAGCGAGCCGCTTCCTACTGTAGGGAGGCGGCTCGTTGTGTTTTTGGCATTGACAAAATCGAAGGGGTTCAATCCCCCTCTTCCAATTCAAAAATATCCTCCATCTTTTTGCCAAACACACGGGCAATTTTAATGGCCAGCACCGCCGAGGGGGAGTATTTGCCCAATTCGATGGCATTGATGGTCTGGCGCGTCACTTGTACCCGTTCGGCCAGTTCGGCTTGCGAGATATTGAGGATAGCACGTTCTACGCGGATGGTGTTTTTCATGGATTACTGCTTTGAAAATGAAGGTTTTATACGTAATATGTAATAAAATCGGCCCACAAAAACCAGCAGGGGTGTGAACATGTTGAATATCATCACATTCAAAAAAGGAAATCCATGTGTGAAGATGGTAAATGCGATCAACAAAAGTGTATTTATCAGAATGGCCCATTGCAAAGATTCGAGGCGTACGCGTTGAATCCATTCGTCCTCGATTTTTTCTTTTGAAAAGGAGAGTAACAGCAGTCCAAGCAACAAGGAGATACAAATCAGTTCATCAAATAAGGAAAGGGTATGAGGCTTTGTGCTCGATCCAAGCACTCCTTCATCTATCCAAAGAAAATTTTCCAGCCAGGCGGGGGTTATTACTTCAAAATAATCATCCGGATTATCCAACTTCATAAAGTATATCCCGGCAAAAAATGCCGGAACAGTTAGCGCCCAGCCAAGGGTTTTCCAGCGGTGGGAAATCAATAAGGTGTTTTTCATGTTACTTTTTAGTTTTGTGACAAAAATGTTTTTCTAAAAGTAACCTACAAACAACTTTTAGTAAAACATATTTTACACAATGGTAAATATATTTTACTTTTTTTGGAGGCCCTATAATTGCCAGCTCAATCCATTCCGCCATGCATAGGTTTCAGCAGGCGCTCCCGGTGGCAGATTTTTGTCAATACTGTACTTAAAATCTACGGTAAAGGCCAGTTTTTTGGTCAAATCCACCTTCAGCAGCCACTCGGAGCTGAAGCGGTAGTTGCGGATGGGGCCCAACACTGGTTGCCAGTAGCTGGTCTGGATTAGCACCATTTTTTTGTTGGGTCGGAAAGTAGTAGAGATGTAATTGCTGGAACGGTGTCAGGAAGAGCGCCCGAGCGGCTCCGTAAGAGTAAAAAAGCCCGTTTCATAGGAGTGCCAAGATACGGCAAGCAAAGGCTTTGGTTTATTTCCGCACAAACACAGGCACATTCCATCGCCCATTCCTCCAATCCTTCTGCTCCGTTTTGGTCAAAAAAGTCCAGGCCACTATCCGGCTGCTCTTATTTCCTTGTCCCATCGGGATCGTTTTTACATCCTCGACTTTTGCTTTTCTGAGTTCATCATAAATACCTTGGAGATGCGATTTTTTTGCACCGAGGGAGGAAAACCAAAAGACTGAAGACATGAATTGCCGACTTTGTCTAACCATCGCCCGGACGAACTTCTCCTCACCCCCATCGCACCAGACTTCCCCGCTTTGACCACCGAAATTCTGTACAGGCGTGGTGATTTCTGCTTTAGCCAAATTGCTCAATTTGCGCAATGTTTCGGATTGAGAATCTTCCAGAGAAGCATGAAAAGGCGGGTTACATACCACCAGATCAAAAATTTCATCCTTTTGAATCACCCCGTAAAAAATATCGGCCGGATTGGGTTGCAACCTGCATTCGATGGCGCCTTTTAAATGGGGATTGGACTCAATGATTTTATTGGCAGATTCAATGGCGACCGGGTCAATATCAGACCCAATAAAGTGCCAGCCGTATTCATGATTTCCAATGATCGGATAAATGCAATTGGCGCCTACGCCGATATCGAGGCAGTTTACCTTATCGCCAGTGGGTACTTTTCCGTAGTTGTAGCGGCCCAATAGTTCTGCCACATAATGTAAATAGTCAGCCCGGCCGGGAATAGGCGGACACAAATACCCCGGCGGAATATCCCAATAATCAAGCTTGTAATACTGCTTCAGCAGCGCCGTATTCAGTATTTTGACTGCTTCCGGATTCGCAAAATCAATGGATTCGTCGTTGTGAATATTCAACTGCACAAAGGGCGCAAGTTCCGGGCAGCGTTGGATTAACAGTTTGAAATCGTAGCGCTCGCGGTGTTGGTTCCGCGAGTGGAGGCGAGTTTTTTCTGTTGGAGGGGATTTTTTTGTGGGGAGCATAGGATGTTTTGTCTGGGTGGACGCTATCCAGAGCGTTTTTAAAAATATGTTTTTACCGCGAACTCAAACTGTTCAATAAATATCTTCTTGAACGCACTGACGTTGTTTTGCTCATAAAAGATCAGCATGGCTTTTTTATAATCAATGGAATCAACTGTCCGAAAAGATATGGGACAACAATGTTGATTTATTAAAATTGCATTGCTGATGATACGAGCTGTTCTTTTGTTCCCATCTGTAAAAGGTTGGATGTATGAAATCAAAACAAGCACCAGCAATGCTTTTTCAAAGGCATTATCGCGCTTGTTTATCAACGAGCACATAGCCTCCAAGGCTTCTTTGATTTGAAATTCATTGTCCAACGGCCGGTAATTTGTTCCAGAAATACCGACCCTTCGAAGCCGAATATTTCGAGATACATTCAAATCCTTGATGAGCAAAGTATGTATATCTTCAATGCTGGAGACCGACAAAGGTTGAACGTAGTTAGGATGCTCCAGAATAAAATCTAATGCGGCTTTATGATTCAATAGCATGGTTGCCTCATCCTTTGTTTTTCCGGAGGCTGTCTGTTGTTCCTTCAGCAACATTTCGGTTTCCAATAAGGAATAAGTATTCCCTTCAATTTGGGAGGATTTCCAACTCAAATCAATGGCAAGTCGTTCAAATTCCTTTTTATATTCTTCAGGAGAAAGACTTGCCGTATTTTTCTCAAAAATGCTTTGAATTTTGTTCAGGTGTTCGAGTTCCTTTTCTGTAAAAACGGAGACTGTCCCCAATGTGTCGGTAATAAGCGCTTGGTTAAAATCTGCTTTTATTTCTCTTTCATCAATCTCTTTTTGAAAGTATTGTTCGGGATCAATAGGGATGAGCAGCTCGTAAAATTGGCTTATCTCATATTTGGTTCCTTTCCCCTTTCCATGTGCTACAAGTAGGTCTGTTGCAAGCAATGCCTTTATCGCTCTCTTAGTTGTGGCATAGCCTATTTTTTGTCCAATCGCATCATGAATCTCTTTGGAAGAGCTTTTAGGGTGGCGCTGAATGAAATACAACAAAGCCGTACTCAGTTCTAAAGTTGATTTTGCCATGTCCAATAACTTGTAGCTCACAAAGGTGATAAATATGGCTCAAATTAAATGATTTTTGAGCCAAAAATCAATCATTTTGAGCCAAAAAATTTTGTAGCTCATCAATATTTCATTTGTGGCTCATTTGTAGGGTGAAATTGAGCCAGAATGTGAAATTATTGAGATGGAAAGGGTATTCAACAAGGTAGTCCTGGACCAAAAAACTTAGTTACGGAGGTAAGTCAACAGTTTGAAATCATTGCGCTCGCGGTGTTGGTTGCGCAGGTGGAGGCGGTTTTTTTCAGTAAGAGGGTTTTTTTGGGGGGAGAGCATGTGAGATTGAATTAATAAAGTTCGGGAAATTACAGCAAATGGAGCTGTCAAGTATTCCTTGACACTTCTTTAAACTGGAGCAGGCTTGCTCACTCGCAACCGGCACGTTTTACTTTACAATACGCAGGGTTCTGACAAAGTTCGTTCCGGTAATTTGCAAATAGTAGGCACCTGCAGGCAATCCTGTCATATTTAATGTCCTTACCGTTCCATCAGGAACAAAAGTTTGCTCCTCTAAAACTACCCGCCCCAGGTTATCCAATATCCTATTGTTTGTAGTTGAACTTCCGCTGACCATGATATTGAGCATATCTGTTACAGGATTCGGCGCAACCATAATTTCAATCCCATCATACAGGTCTTTTACAGAAGATATTACGGGAACCGAAATGCTAAATACCGCGCTGCAGCCAACGTCGCTGGTAACCGTGACTGTATAGATTCCCGATGTATTTACCAGAATGGATGATGTGATCTCCCCAGTAGACCAAAGATACGTCAGTCCCTGCCCTGTAGCATTCAGGAGGGTATTTTGCCCCTGTTGTTCCATGGTGATTGTTACCGATGGCAAGGGGTTTACTGTCACGAGCGAAGGTGTTGGCACTGAGCTGCACCCCAAGGAGCTGCCCACTACGGTAAACGTGGTTGTTTCGCTTGAGCTAACGATGATGCTTTCGCCGGTTTCGCCGGTGCTCCAGACATAGGTTTCCGCCCCGCTTGCAGTAAGGGTCGCAGATTGGCCTTCACATATAGTTGCATGATTGACAGTGACTACCGGGACGGGATTTACAGTTACTTCGGCCATCAAAGGCGCGGCAGCGCAACTTGCCGTCATGCCTGTAACCGTAAACGTGGTTGTCTCGCTTGGGCTAACGATGATGCTTTCGCCTGTTTCGCCAGTGCTCCAGACATAGGTTTCCGCCCCGCTTGCAGTAAGGGTCGCCGATTGGCCTGCACAAATGGTTTCACTACCGACAGTGACTACCGGGACGGGATTTACAGTTACTTCGGCCGTCAAAGGCGCAGCAGCGCAACTTGCCGTCATGCCTGTAACCGTAAACGTTGTTGTTTCGCTTGGGTTAACGATGATGCTTTCGCCTGTTTCACCAGTGCTCCAGACATAAGTTTCTGCACCGCTTGCAGTAAGAGTAGCCGATTGGCCTGCGCAGATGGTTTCACTACCGACAGTGACTACCGGGAGGGGGTTTACAATTACTTCGGCCATCAAAGGCGCGGCAGCGCAACTTGCCGTCATGCCTGTAACCGTAAACGTGGTTGTTTCGCTTGGGCTGACGATGATGCTTTCGCCTGTTTCACCAGTGCTCCAAACATAAGTTTCTGCACCGCTTGCAGTAAGAGTAGCCGATTGGCCTGCGCAGATGCTTGCGTTGTTTAGGGATACAACAGGGATAGGGTTGACTGTAACTTCAGTGATTGCCGGGGCAGCATAAAAGCCGGCAGTTTTTCCAATTACAGTATACGTTGTTGTCGAGCTTGGGCTCACGGTAATGGTATTGCCAGTTTCCCCGTTGCTCCATTGATAATACATGGCGCCGGAGGCCGTCAGCGTTGCGGATTGTCCGGCGCAAATACTTGCGCTGTTCACCGTAACTATGGGTGTTGGGGTGCTCGTTGGGCAACCATCAGGGAAATACAAATCGATGATAGCTTGCATCGATTGTTGTGCCAGTGCACCATGGGTTTCATTGTATTGTGGCAGCCAAATGTTATACCAGCCAGAGCCATAATCCGGGTGGCCGCCGGGGGGTACCGAGCCGCCAAAAAAGGCCATTGCATGGGCTTGAAATTGGGCATTATTTAGCGGAATGATGGATTTGTAATGAGTCAAGCGCTCGCAAACTAGTTTCGATGGTTGCAAGCCTGCTGCATTTAATGCTGTTTCCAGGGCTGTCGGGTTTTTAGGATGCACCCCCCAGAAATGGATCAAGGGCCGCATATCTGCTCCGGTTGTTTTTGAAAAACGTAAGATCCGGCTATCTACATCCGTGAGGCCGTCGCCAGGTGCCTGGTTGATGAAATCCAGTTGCTCCTTTCTGTGAAACGAGTCGATGACCTCCCAGCCAAAAAGCGCGGCCATTTCAATGTATTTTGCATAACCGCGTTGTTGGTAGCGCACCTCATCTTTGGTCGTGTTGGAGATATCCATTGGGTTGCCGGCTCTAAAATTGGGCGTTACCATCCAATTAAGCGCCGCCTGGTCGCGGGTAATGTAGGGATGGTTGCCAAAGGATTTGCCCAGCGCCGAATCAATGCCCATGCCGTACAGGCGGTTGTAGATTGCTGCGGCTGGCACATTCACCGCCGCTTCCGTCTCCCCCGGGAATTTGCTGAATAATTGGGCATGCCCCATTTCATGGAATTCGGTTTCCCAAAATCCAACGCCTGGCCGTATCAACCAATGGTTTTTATTGCCGTTTTCAACCTGTGAAGGATTGTAGGTATTATTGACCTGCGGGTTTCCGATGCCGTAAAAGCCGTTATATTGAATACCCACATCTACTTGTAAATAAAGCTGGATGTTATTGGGAGTAAGAGGCTGCCCCAACATCCTTGAAACCACATCCATTCGATTGTTCCAATCCTGCATAAGTGTCACCGGGTCACTGTAATTATAGATCCAGCTGGCAGGCACTTGCATCATGAATTTATCCGAAGCGAAATCGGCCCATGGCGCCGGGTTGTGGCGCTGGGTATTTTGCCAGTCCTGGAGGGTGGTGGTGGACGCGCTTTGTGCGGAGAAGTATGGCGCCGGCACCACATTCGTCAGTTGAATATCTACAATTCCTTCCCCTGCCAAATAAGGTGCAATGATATAAATCCCTCCGCCAAAAGGATTGATGATCCGGGTGACGGTATCATCGATCGGGTAGGTATTCGTTACCCTGAAAAATCGATCGATCTCACCATGCGAGGCGCGGTTCACTGTATGGGCGCCCACAAGAATTTTAAAACCTTTATTGACCAGTCCCGGAGGAACTTTTACCGTGCCTATGGTTCCGGGCGCCAGATAGTACCCTGTTGGCCGCCTGGCCGGGGAATCCGAGAATGCCGTTCCCTTGCCATATTCCGGGGGCAAAGAAGCGTTGATTTTTGCAGTATAGGTAGTCGAAGAATCGATTGGGTTGGGGCAAATTCCAGGAAAATGATCAGCGGTTTTAAATTTTCGGTTGGCGAGCAGGTTTATATATTTTGAAATATTAACAGGGGTGTAAACATGATCAAAAACGCCTTGTTGCAACACAAACACCGCCCTGGCCAGTTCCCTTCCATCCAGTGCATCGAAATTATTGGGGAAACCGTTTTGGGTGGACGGGTTAAAAAAAATCGGGCCTTTGAGCGTTTCATAACATTCGATGATATCCAAAGCCATTGAGACCGTTGTTCCGGTGTCTGCAACTGAAAAAATATTTATCTGAATAGAATCGCTTATATTGTTAATCTCTTGACCGCTCAACTGAATAACGCCAGTGATTTGTCCTTTTAACTGCTGAAAAGCAGTTACGAGCGCTGCAAGATTTCCTTCGCTACTGGCGATTTTATAATACCCGGATTTGACTACGCCGGGCGCAGGGTCGCCAAAAGTGGTGTTGTTAAAAGTGATCGTTCCGGTTTGATTATAGAGGTAAGAAAATGAATTATTCGCTCCATAGGCCACATGGCATAGGGAAGGCAATGTAAATGACTGGTTTTCAGAAGCACAATAGGTGTAGCCTGGAGGGCCTTGGGCAAAGACCCCCTGAGCGGATAAAAGTATGGTAAGCGTAAACAAGGCAAACGCTCGCTGAAGATGCATTGCTTGCGGGTGTGCTGAAAATTGTACCATCGTCGTGAAAATTGAAAGCGGAGGGCGGTTGTAGAAAATACGGTTCAAGGTGCAAACATAGCATTCATTTGGACGCTAATATTGTGTCTTATCAGATTAGTTGGCTGCACTTCGGGACTGATTTTATTCAAAATATTTATTTTGCCGGTATCATCTTTTGCCTTGGACAACTCCGTGGGCAGCGAGTCAACTAAGGAGGGGGCTATTAAGCCTCAATATAAAGGAACGCGGAAGATTCGTGAGTTAGAAAAAAAGAGATGATAGGAGAAGGGGATTAGGAGAAGTAGCGAGGTATGACCGCCAACTGGCTTTATACGAACTTGTTCTCCTTTTGAAATTCCTTCTGGATTCCATCTGTGAGTAGTTGGGCGTTGACCGAATGTTTTCCGGAGGCGAGCGCTTCGAGGCAGACGTATTGCACGACATTGAGAATGTTGGCGCCCGTCATTTCAAATTTTTTGGCAATCACTGGGAACGACACGCTGGAATCCAACTGCAGCATTTCGGGGAAAGCGCCTTGCCACAAACGCAGCCGCTCGGCTTCTGCAGGAATAGGGAAATGGACCACACTCTGGAAACGCCGGATGAAGGCTTCGTCTATGTTGCTCTTGAAATTGGACGCGAGAATGACTAATCCCGGGTGGGTTTCGATACGCTGGAGGAGGTAGGCTACTTCCTGGTTGGCGTATTTGTCGTGGGCGTCCCGGATGTTGGTGCGCTTTCCAAACAGGGCGTCCGCTTCGTCGAAGAACAAAATCCAGTCTTTGTTTCTGGCTTTATCGAAAAGGCGGGAGAGGTTTTTTTCAGTCTCGCCGATAAATTTCGAAATCATCAGCGACAAGTCTATCCGGAAAACCAATCGCCCGGTGTTTTTTCCCAAGAGGGTGGCCGTCAGTGTTTTACCTGTTCCAGGGGGTCCATGAAAGAGGGCTCGGTAGCCGGGTTTGAGGCGGCGGCGCATGCCCCAGTCGTTCATCAAGGTTGGGTGATGGCGCATCCAGGTCTCGATTTCCCGGATTTGATGAAGGGTAGAGGTCGGCAAAACGAGGTCGTCCCATATAAGCTCAGTGGTGATGTACTCCGCCGGAAAATCCATGCTCATGCGCGGCGCAGCAACCTTACCGAGTGTGAAAAGCTGCACATGCTCTTCATCCATGACGATGCGACCGCTCATGCCAGGTTCACCCTCCCGCACGGATTCGAGGAAAAGGATGCCTTTTTGGGCAAACCAATGCTCGGGGCTAAAAAGCGCTTGCACCTCGAGGCGTTTTTCGAGGTCGTCGGTTCCTCCAAGCAGGAATTGGGCGGTTTCGCCAGTAGGCAATAAGCCACGGTGATTGCCGCCGCGTACACCGCCGAATTCGGGGAAGTCGCCTCCTTCGGGCAAATACTCGCGCAGGAGTCCGGAAAAAAAATCGGGCTTCAAATGCGGGGCCAGGGCCAGGCACAACACCACGTACTCCTCGAAATCAGGCTGATATGTCTCGATAAATCGCGCCAGGGGGGAATCGTCGGCAAAAAAATCGGGGGCAGGCAGTTCGACTTCTTCCTCCTGCTCCGTGTGCAGGCGAAGTCGGGCGGCGGCTACGACCCGTAAAAAATCGAGGACACGTTGAAGGTTGGAGGAAGTGGTCATGGTTTGGGTTTGTTGGCTTGATTCCATTCGCGGACGTAGGATTGGAGGTATGAACTGCGATATCTCTTGGTCTCCTCTATTTCAAAAAAGGGTGACTTCGCGTTGGTGGGGCGGGATAGGCGGGAGAGGGCAACGAGGGACATGGATCAGGTTTTCGAAAAAAGAACAGTTCTGGATTTCGCAGAGCCAAAGGTCTGAAACTTGTACCCCCCCGCCCAATGCCATCCTAATCCGCCGCATTCGTCGCAGCCGCCTTCTTTGCCGGAGCAAATGTCACAAATGATATACTGGGAAAGAATTTTGACCTGGCCGGATACCTCGGCTGCGAAAAGAGCCAAAAATGGTTCATCGTCGCCGACAAATTCCATACTGAAAATACCCCGCCAAACCTGTCTCCATTTGTTGTGATTCATAAGTTCTACCTGAAGCAATTGCCTGGGTTGAAGTTGATTCAAATAGTAATCGGCTTTTTCGAAATACTCCAAAGGTTTCGAAGGCCCCCGGATTATGTCGGTCACAAGTCCCTCTGTGTACCGGGTATTGAATTTATCTCGGGCTGCTTCGAAGGCACTGTCGTTGCGTTCCCTGTAAAGGAGTGTTCTAAGGCGGAACTCCTCTAGGGCATGCTTTTCAAAAAACCGGATTGCTGCTGAATTTTCCATGGTTGAAAATCATTTTAGGCCCAACCAAGCATCTGGTCCTGTATCGGGAAGTGGTAACGAAACTCCGTTGATGACCACGCTGTACTCCACATTCATCACTCGTTTAAAAGTTGGATTGACCCTGGCGATAAAGGCTTCAACGTCTCCCCTTACGGCGTCGCGTTCTCCATCAGGCAGTTGTTTCATGATACGGCTCAACACCGCGTCGTTCATAAGCTCGCCCCATTCAACCGAGAGACTCATGTCAAAGCTGGTTGCTTTCTCTTTTCTGATTTTAGCGGCAATCTTCTTTTCGATATTGCCCATAACGACTTGGTTAAAATGACTGGAAGTGGTGACCAGATTGGCGCTGTCTTTATAGCCGGAGCCCAAAAATTGGTCAGCTATCAGGTGTGCAGCGTTAAGCTCCTCATCAGACACAAAGCCTTCCGACCTTTCCGTAACTCCCCGGTTGTCAATTCCGACTTGTCGTTTCAGCCTGAGATTAGTCCCCGTCATGCTTTTGACCAAGCCATCGCCGCCTACTTCTACCGTGAAAGTAGTGCCTGCCATTGTGTCGTAGGCCAAGGTGTAGGAGCCGTCCGCTTCTACTTTCGATTTCTTGACATTTTTCGGTTTGTACTGGTCGTGGGCGGGCTTTTCATCATCCAACACCCAGCCTGAATTGCCGGTAGGAAGAATTTTTGATACAAGGGAAAAATTCGTTGTTGATAGCTCATGTTTTCCAACATTTTGTTTAGCGTCCAACTCGATTTTAGCCACTACTTCGCCTTTGGGATAATGGCTTGCAGCCCCTTTCTCCCCACCTTCTAAAAGCTCAACAATCTTTCCATGCGCCCAACTAGAGTCAGGTTTGGATTTGTATTTGAATTTGACGGCAGTGCCAACCGGATGAGGCGACTTCAAATCTTTGCCATCAGCCAGAACCTCCGCCTCATCCACCTTTTCGCCGGGGCTTGCCACAGCTTCAATCAAAAACTTTCCTTTTTGCTCGGGCTTTTCGAGCAGGTTCAAGGCTTTAAGTCCTTCCGGTTTGTATTTGGCCAAAACGCCGGATACGACTGATTGAAGATCGTCTTTTGTTTTAAAAGGAGTTGTCGTTTTAGCGACAAGATCGGCTTTGGCCTTTTGTTTCACTGCCAGGCCGCTATCCGGCCCTTCCTTGTCCTTCTTTCCGAACCCTAGCGCACTCCCCGCCTTTTTAATCAAACTCTCCGCTTTTGCCAGCGCCTTGTCCACCCCCTTATCCACTTTGAGCTGAATTCGCTTGACAAAGCCTTTGATGCGGCCCGCAATACCGGAAATGCCCAGGAGCGTAGTTAGTAAGCTGATGACCAAGGGGATAGCCTGTCTCAAAGCGTTTTCCACTTTGCCGGCAGCTACGCTGAGGTTGCCCAGGGCTGCGTCGGTGACCGAATCAATGATAGAAGCCAGGAAAAGGGCGATTCGCTTGGCGTTGTTCACGAAGAACATCACGGCCCGGACGATCAGTTGGACGATTTTGATTAGACCTGCGCCAGGAATCAGCAGGCCCGCTATAAATTTCATGCCTGCTATAATAATTTTCGTGATCAGGAACTCCTTGATGGTAGCCTGAAGTCCTTCTTTGAGGTCGTCCCAGGCATCCTGCATATGTCTGAACAAGGCACTGGGGCCTTCCGTCACGATGTCTTTGATAATTTCGACTCCGGTCTCCGCGGCTTTCACCGCTTTCTCGCCAAACAACTTGACCGCTTTTTTGCGAAGGTTGGCTTTTGTCAGGCCTAGCACCTGCAGAATCATCCCGAAAATGCCCTTGGCATCGAATTTGTCGGGCCGTTCGACACCATCCGCTGCCATTTCGCCGAAAGCCCAGTCCATCAGTCCTTCTTTGATGTGGGTTTCGAAGTTGTCCCTGAAGTTATTGATGCCTAATTTGATGCCGTCGAAGAAATTGCTCATGAACTGGCCGGGGTCGTCCATGATGATGTGGAATACACTCGCCGCTTTGGCCAGGGCATCGGAGAGAATTTTCTTAAGCTCCCGGAGGGTATTGATGATTTCCTTGACGCCGTCAATCACTTTGTCCACTAAGCCGCGGTTGGCAGCTTTCATTTCTGCGATTTTGGTGTCCACCTTGCTAAGGTTCTCTTTGTATTTGGTAGCAAGGGCGTCGGCCAGGTCTTCCTGTTTGTTGTTGACCGACTGTTCAAGTTCGCTGAATTTGTCCTGAATGTCGTTCAAGGCCTCCGTCCCGAATTTTTTGAGGGAACCTTTCAAGCCCGCTACGTAGCCTGCGATATCCGCCTTGCCCTTAGCGATGCGTGTTTTAGCCCGGGAGAGTTCGAAGGCTACGAAATTGGCAATTTTGTCTATCAACTTGTCCATAGTGGACAGGTAGATGTTGCGGCCATCGATGTAAAAGACGTTGACCTCGTCGGGCATACCAGTGAGTTTATCCCAGGCCCACTTAGCCCCGCCTGTCCAGCCGGAATAGCGTTTTGCTTTATAGCGAGCCATCCGGTCGTCCACATAATTTTGGAAGGTATCGGTTGCGTAAGTAGCGGCGGAGTCGAACATCGCATTGGCTTGCGTGTCGAGGTTGAGGAGGATGGCTTCTACGTCGGTTTTGGTTTGTTCGTAGAAGCCGTTGATGGTGTCGGAGACCCGCTTGCGCTCCAGTTCATCCTTGGATTTGGTGTTGACCTGGCTGCCAGTCATGTTTCGCATGAGGCGACGGCGGCCCCCATGCATTTGGGAAAGCGATTCGTTGGATTGCTTTTGGGAGTCGGTTTGGGCTTTGCCCAGGATATTTTTTTCGTCCTTCCGATATTGGTTAGGCGCGTTGTCGGCATCGGCTTTGGCTTCGTTCTTTTTTTCGAGGGTTTTCTGGAACTTGGGTTCGCCCGATGCGGCGAGCTGGTGGTCGGTCACGGCCATGTCGCCATCCTGCATCGAGCCTTCCATTTCGGTCTTGTTGGCTTCGAGCGAGACCTCGTCCGGGGATTTAGGTTTCGGCGCAGCGTCTTTTGCGCCGACGTTGGTGGAACCCGAGGTGGCGGGTGTGGGCGGGAGGGCGCTTACATCTTTGGGGGCGATGCCGCTGCTGTCCGGTGCTTGTTTGGTCGTGTTTTCTATGGCGGCTCCGGCTTGTTTTTTCTCATTACCTACTGCGCCGGCGACATCGGATTTCACGGCGTCCGCTTTTCCCGAGGATTTGTACTCTTGGGTTTCCTCCATATTCTCGGGAGCGGAGGCATTGATTTTTTCCATCAGCATGGCCTTGAAGGCAGCAGCATTGAATTCGCCCGGTTGCTGAGCGTCCATTTTTTGGGTTTGGCGGTCCTTGGCTTTGCTGGCCACTTCATTGGCAGGGGGAACGGAGGCATCCTGAGCCTGCTTCGATTTTTTCGATGCTGGTTCATGCGTTTTATCCGCTTTGGCTTTCCCTTGTATGCGCTTGATTACTTTAGCAAAGGCCGGGTCCTCAGTGCTGCTTGCCGGGGCCGGAGCGGCCGCGGCTTTCAATTGAAGCAGAGGCGTGGTAGAATGCGCGATAGGGGCTGTTGCGTTCGATACGGGTTTTCTGCGCAGGGTTTTTGTGCCCGTTTGCTGGAGTACATGGGTTAGTTCGTGGGCGAGGAGCTTTTTGCCCTCGTTGCTGCCGGGGTTGTATTTGCCCTCGTTGAAATAGACGTGGGAGCCGTGCGTGAAGGCTTGGGCGGAAAGGTCTTTGCTCAATTGTACCGCTTCGCCGCCCGTGTGGATTCGCACGTGGCGAAGGTCGGCGCCAAAACGTGGCTCCATGTAGGAGCGGGCTTCTTCAGGCAGGGGGGTGCCGCCCGATTTGGTCACCTGCAAGCGCTCGCGAAGGTTGTCACCCATGGGGCCGATGGGTTCCATGGATTTGTCGGCGGCTTTTTGCACAGGTTTTTCTTCTTCTTTGTCGGCGGCTTTCTGCACAGGTTTTTCCTCTTCTTTGTCGGCGGCCTTTTGCACGGGTTTTTCCTCTTCCTTGTCGGCGGCTTTTTGTACCGGCTTGTCTTCCTCTTTGTCGGCCATTTTCTGCACCGGCATGTCCTCTTCTTTTTCGGCGGCTTTTTGTACCGGCTTGTCTTCCTCTTTGTCGGCCATTTTCTGTACCGGCTTGTCCTCTTCTTTTTCGGCGGCTTTTTGTACCGGCTTGTCTTCCTCTTTGTCGGCCATTTTCTGTACCGGCTGTTCCTCTTCTTTCCCAGCGGCTTTTTGTACGGGTTTTTCTTCCTCTTTGTCGGCGACTTTCTGTACTGGCTTCTCTTCCTCCTTCGGTTCGGCTTGTCGCCGGATGTTAGAATCGGGCATGGCCGTCACCTTGTCGGCAGTGGCATCGGCTTCCTTTTCAAATTTATCGCCGGATTGACCGACTTTCAGTTTCGCTTGGATTAAGGGCATGAAATAGGGCGATTCCGCCCGGCCGGTCGCAGGGCTGAAAAAATCAGTTGTCGTCTTCGCCTGATGCGAAGGCTTCGAATGGTGCGATGTTTTTTCAGCGGTTTGCATGATTCGAATTTATTCCACAAAAACTGGCTCAGTCATCCAGGGCAGCCGGATAACCGAACAAGCCCAGGGCAAGTAATTGAGCAGAACGTCGAAAGGGCTTTTTTCTAATTGGAGCAACCAGCCATCGCCGGCTGACCGGCGCGACAGCTTACCCTGCCGCATCAAAAAGGTCTGCCTCAGCCCCTCGGTCGAGGTATTCCGCAGCACATCCCAGTGTCGAATGACTGAGCGCAGCAAGTCGTCGGTTTCCGTTTTTTCGAGCTCAGTCAAGGGTTCTGCTGCATCAAGGGGTGCCCCAACCGGCAGCCCGGCCAATATTTTGCAAAAAGGCAAATCGTATTCCGGCGCCGCCTCATCACCCGTGGCTATATAATGAAACAGGTGGGCAGCGCGGTGGCCATCTAACAAGCCCGTCTCGCCAATCAGCCCGACATTTTTTAAAAAAGATGGGAAGTAGGAGGCAATCAGTGCCAAGCCCGCATCGTCCGCAAAAAATGCCACTTCGGCTACTATATCGGTCAAAGCGGGCAGCGGACCTTCGTCCTGTCCGGCAAGGGGGGAGGGGGAGGTAGCGAACAAGACTGCAGGATCGGAATTCCCCGTGGCAAGCTCCGCCAAGGCATTTTCAAAAAGGTGACGTCGGATTTTTTCTTCCTGAAAATCAAGACTTTTTGAAGAAATTTCAGCCACCATGGCGGGCGCTTTTGCGAAAAAATCTTCGCCCGTCAATTTTAGAGCCACCACCGACCAAAGCGCCTGACTGAATTGTTGCGCCAGGCGACGACGCGCTGAGGGCGAACTGATGATTTTTTTCAATAGCCCAGTGACGTGCTCTGGTTTTTCCTTTTTCAAGGCCTCCATGACATCGGCCTCGAATTCGCCAGGACTTCTTTTTGAGAAAAACCATGGCAGGGCGCCCGTTTCCAAAAAATGCTCGAAAGCCTGGAGGGTTTGTACAGTGCGGGGTTGCACCAGGGCCGTGGGGGCGTTGGGATAAACATTCGACGCCCCCACGGCGTTGGGATAAACATTCGGCGCCGGCAACGCGGCATTCAGTTCCCTGCTCAACAAATCGGGTAGCCGGTACTCGACACTTTCTCTCCAATCGTCCGCTCTGTCCACTGACAGCATCAGCTCCAGCCTGTCAAGGCGAACATGAAATTCAGGCTGATCCCACTGTTCGAAAAGACGCTCCAATTGCGGCAATAATTGCTCGTTCACTAAGCGGACAGCCTCATCCTGCCAGTAGCCGGCATCGGCGCTACTGCCGGGCGGGGCCTCCACTTCCAAGTGAAGAGCGTGGATAATATGCCGTGTCGAGGAAGGCGTAGTCATTATTTATTGACTTTGAACTTACTGATTTTCAGTTTGGCAAACCCGTTGGCCACCGGTTTGTCGGCCAGTTTGATTTCGGAGTTTTTGATAGCGGTATCCAACGCAGTGTTGTTTTTCACAAGGTTGGGCTGGGCTTCGAGCATCATGCCGACCGCCTCGAGCACTTTAGCCTGGTCGCTGTCGAGGGTGATGTCGCCGGTCGTAGAGGCGACGTTATCGAGCAGGGTAGCCAGGTTAGCGGCGTGGGATATTTTCAACTCGTCGAGGAATTTATCCTCCCCTGGCGTTCGGGAGGGGTTGGCTTCCAACTCTTTGATGGATTCAGCTTGTTTCCCAGCCAGCCCGACGAGGTTGCTCATGCCTGCATCTTGGATGTCTGCACCGAGGGCGATGTTGGTGTCTCTAATTCCGCCGTTTTTAGTAACCACGTTCCAGATGTTGTCGGTGAGTTTGGTTGAAAACTTCACATCCACTTCTTTTTCGAAAATAGACTGCTTGCCTTGTAACTTTTCTTCGAAAGTGGTTTGTTTGCCGATATGAGTAGCCTCGAAAACCTCCTGCTTATTGATGATATCTTTTTCAAAAAGTTTCTGTTTGCCTTCGATTGCTTTTTCGATATCGTCTTGTTTTTTCAAAAACTCCGCTTGCATCCCGCCAAGACGGTTGGCCTGCAAGGGTTTGAAAAGGTCTAGGTGATCAAGCCGCGCCAGGGGAGGAAGTATCGTAATGTCGGGCCGGATAGGCAGCAGAGGTTTGACGGATGGGAGGTCAACGGTCGTATCAATGACGCAGCAGTAGGGCAGGCAAAAGTCTGCGACCACGCGGGTTTTCCCTTGCGCATCCACTGTATATACAAGCACGAAGGTACCGCCTTCCGTCACACCAGCACGGTGTTCGAGGCCGGGGTGCGTGTTGAAAAAGGAGTCGAAAAGGTATTTGCGAAGGATGCTTTCCTCGCGGTCGAGGAAAAGATCTTTGAGCCGGTCGAACTTCTGGGTGGTATTGTCAAAAATGAGATGGTGCGCCGGACTGATCACAGGCGACTGGTTCACTTCGTGGGTTTTGACAGTAAATTCTCGAGCCATATCGGCTGATTCGTTGTATGCTTTTCGAAAGCCGGTGAATCGACTGCTCTCTGCGAAAGCAGCAAGCGGTTGATAGAGCATGTTCGAAACCTGTTCCCGTTTGGCGGGGAATTCGGCTGCCTTGGTTTTGGCTTCAGCTAAGTCGGTCCGAATAGGCGCCAATTCGGCAGCCTGGAAGCGCGGCATGGCTTTTTCGATTTCGGCCACCGTTTCGACTTTGTATTTCCCCAGCATTTCGAGGTTCATGTGTAACTCGTCGCGGTAGTGGTGGAAAAGGATGTTCAGGTCCGGCGCCACCATCGGCCGGCCAATGTCTTTGATGGGACGGAGGACGGATTGTTCGATTTGGATGGATTCGATTTTGAAAGGGAGGTTCAGTT
The DNA here is from genome assembly GCA_046160625.1 of Saprospiraceae bacterium. GTDB lineage: Bacteria > Bacteroidota > Bacteroidia > Chitinophagales > Saprospiraceae > M3007. Next base: position 45,321 of record JBJXGZ010000106.1, on the reverse strand, counting down.
GGTCGCGCAGTAGAGTGATGGTGTCGTGTGCCGTTTTGTGGTCTTTGCCTATGAAGCCTTCGATGCGGAAGAAGTCGTATTTGCCCGTCGTGAAACGAGCGGCATTTTGAGTAGGGGTATCGGCGCCGTACTCGTTGGATCGGTAGCCGGGTATGGTGTGGGTCCGTTGGCGGGAGCTTTTTTCAAAATTCCAGACGGCGACAAGGGGTCTCGCCGGGTCGTGCCGGTAGTAAAACGGAATGGCACGTTCACCGAGCGGGCAATTCTCGACTCGCGAGGGCGTGACGCGCACTGGGAGGTTTGCCTGGGTAGGAGCGTCGAATGTGTTTACCATTCGGTCGAGCCGCTCGAACAGCATACGCGCCCGCTCAAGGGCCTGGCTGTTGCGTACAGGCGCCGGGGTTTCGACAAAATAATGGCGAAATTCAGCCGGTAAAGCGGGATTGGACGAGGCCAATTCGGCCGCCATGAGGTGTTTCGGGTAAAGGGTCGGATCGCCCGGGCATTCGATGCGCAGGTCGAAAAGTGCATCGCGGTACTCGGTATAGGCGTCGGCAAGGTCGCGGGCAAAATCATGGATGTAAGGCAAGGCAGGCGTGGACTCGTTGACGTTGAAGATGGCGCTCAGGCGATTTCGCCAGAGCGTAGCCACACCGTCTTGTATTCCGATTTTCTGCCGGAGGGTATCGGCTGCCGCCACCATGGCATTTTGCAACGCCGGGCCACTGCGATTGATGGAAGCAGCAAAACGGCTCATCAGGTTGTTTATGCCGGTCACCTGTGCCTGGAACAAGTCCACGCGCTCGATGGCCACGTCGGCCAATTGCGCAGTGGGATCGGCCTGGCTGCCGTGGAGGGCGCTCAGGTCATTTTTTCGGACCAACAGGAAGAGGAGTTCAGCCACCTGGGTAGTTCCAGTGATTTCGCAGGAAGTATCGGTGCAGTTCTCGGGCGTGTGCAGATAGCTGTTAAGGTACAGCACGAGACACATGTCATTGAGAATCAGGGAGGTGACTGTGCCGAAATCCGCCAGCGGCGAGGAGCCATCCGCCGGGTCGGTCGAAAGCTGGAAAAGCGGAATGGTCGTGGCGCCTGATTTGAACGGGGCATACTGCGCCTTACTATCGTCGAAACTGCGGAAGTGGGCGAGCGTTTTATCGGCATCCACATGGATGATGTCGCCGTCGGTGGTGATACCAGCGCCAGCCGACACGATGATTTGCCCACCCGTTACGAGGCGGACATTCAGTCCGCAAAGGATGCCACTGCCCAGGCCCTTGGCGCGTGTGAGCCGGTGCTGTCGGTCGAAATAGTCCAAAAACCGGTTAAGCTGTGCGGCGGTCAGCACTTGATTGTCTTCAAAATAGTGAAAATCTCCCACCGGAGAGAGAAGCTTGACAGGTATGTTATCCATGACTTGGTGATTGAATGATTGTCGAGTACTAGGGTTCTTTGGTTTGTTCGGTACTTGGGGCGCATTCAAGTAGGCATCTCGCCTATTTGGGTTCTTCCGAGGACAATGGCATTTTCATCGTTGCCATCTTCGCAGTCGTGGAGGGTGCCGACGGGATAGATGGAGTGCAGGTCGTTGAGTACGGAGAAAAGCTCTTGAACATCGAGGCGGTTGTTGGGGATGGATTCGGGTTTGTGGCTCCGCTCGCGAAAGGTTTCCAGCCAGTTTTTATAAACCAATTCCCAAGCTGCCATTTGGGAAGCATCTATCCAGCAAATGCGGGGGAGAATGTGTGCGGGCAGTTCGAGGCGAATGGTTTTTTCGAGGAAGCGCCGGAAGTTCATGTTGGTAAAACGGGGTGCAAAGGCGGGCAAAATGATGGTCATGCGAAAAGAATAGGGGTCCATGTTTTCGCAAGTGCTGCAGTCGGGTTCGGTGCACACAGGCAGAAGCGGGTCCTCTGAGTCGGCAGGCCTGAGCAGGAGATGTTCGACGATAAAAATGCTTTCTTCCGAATAGCGCGCCGCTAGGAATTGGCGAAGGTTTCTCATCGCACTTAAACAGCCACTTTCATTTTTAAAAAACTGTAACCGCCGCGCGACAATTTTTTTCTGTTTGTCCACAATGTTGAAAAAAAACCTGCCGTCGGTTGCTGTTTTCAGATCGTAGTTGGTTAGGTCGGTGGCCAGGGTTACGATTTCCCGCAGGGCGAAGAGCATATCAGTTTGGGTAGGATAGCTCAGGTGGCCGCTTAAAAGGACTTTGCTGGAATTGGGTTTGAGGATTTTAAATTTGAAGTCGGTTCCCGTCGCTTCGTCGTGTTCGGCTACGTGTTCGATGTCGAAATTGACTAAGTTGCGCCGATGGATGTTGTCTATGCCGACCAAGCGCGCTACACGGTGTTCGAAGCCGCTTACGTTGGGCGAATCCTTCAGTTCGGTAGGCGGACTCCAAAGGGTGGCGGAGGGGTTGCGGTAGTCGTAGGCGGCGGCTCGGCGTTTGGCAAGGGTTTCCAAATCGCGGAGGAAAGCCGTTTTAATGTTCAGCAGGCGCGAATCGGCTTTCAGCTCGCCTAAGAGGTTGCGAAGCAGAAGCACGTAATCGCCGAAATTTTCACCGAAACGAGCCAACAGGTGATCCAGAAATTGATGACGGCGTTTGATGTGCAGGGAGGGATTATTTCCGCTTATATCCTTCAAAAAGGTCTCGGCATCTTCGGCGAACAGGGCATCCATGCCGCGCAAATCCACAATTTTTTGAAAAGGAAAGCCTTGGGGATCGTCGTTTTGGAGGTCAAAAAAATTAGGCAAGGCAGCTGCTGTGGCAAAAGCATTGGCCAGGAATTGGTCGAAGTGCAGTAGAAAACCTTTCAGTTGAAGAGCGCTGACCCGGTGTTGTTCGGAGGCAGAAGCCGGCAACCCCAAGGGCCCGACGCCGTAGGTACGGGGCAGGTCGTTGAGGAGCGAAGTGTAATCGCCAGGATGCTGGAATACGCCGGGCGGGTAGGGCAAGTCATCTGAGGCCGTGCTTTTGGCGGCGGCAATATCTAAATCCGACTGTTGGAGTTTGGCCAAGTGAGCCTGTACTTTGTCAGGATGTGAGCGGAAGGGGAGCAGGTCCTTAAAGAAACGGATGGGCGATTTTTCCGAAACGCGCGGCTGGGTGCGGCCTGGAAGTTTGATTTCCCAGGCGAGGCCTTCGTCACCGGTTTTATCCTTGTCGAAATAGTTGAGATGGATCCGGCGAATTGTTTCTACTCCCGGTACGCGAAAGATGACGCGGAGCAGGTCAGATGTCCGGATGATGATTTCTTCGTCTGGCAAGGCGGTCTTGTCGAGGTCATCGTCGAGGATGAACCCGTTGCGAAGCAGGGGCCCTTCGTAGATTTCTTCGGCAGTGTGGCCCATGTCCAAAAGTTCACCCACGGTGTAGCGTCGAAGCGGCGGAGTGAGGAATTGTTGGATGTCGTACAGGATTTGGGCGTGCACCTTATCTATGTCAGCTTGGGGCAGAAGTTCGATTTCGGCGCAGACCATGAAGTTTTCTTGCTGGATAGTTTCCACCCTTTCGAGGTCTTCACAGAGGTTGCGATGTGCATGGTAGGTTTTCCGAACTGCATCCGTCACGTTCGGTTTTTCGGCATCGCTCAGCGCTTCGTCGAATTCGAGCATAATATCCCAAATGCCTCGGAGGGTAAATGCCTGCTGCCTATGCTTGGGGGTGATGGGTGTCGGCTCGGGCACGATGCGGCTCTCGCTGCAATCCACCCGAAGGATGGTTCGTCTGGAAGGAAATAACCAGGCATTCTGAACACCGGGCACATCGGCTAAGAGTTTACGGTAGTCGTTGACCGTGAATGGGCCGGCGGGCAATACGCGGCGAGCGGAAGGGAACTGCCGTTGGAGTAAGGCCTGGTTTCCCGAAGGGTGCGCGAAGAAATCTTCGTCGGGCATTCCCAAGCGGTAGCCTAAGTCGCTCAACACATAGCAAAATGCCTCGAGGAAGGTAATGCCAGGGTCGTGGGTATTGTAGTCGGTCCAGGTTTCACCGGCCAACTGTTCGAGCCGGAGAATACCGCTATCCCGCAGGGTTTTGAAGTCCTGGCTGGGTCGGCGAACCGGTGTTTTTGGTATGGTTACTGATCTGGGCATTTTTCAATGAGAAACTCGAAACCCCGGCTGGCGGAGCTTCGTTGGATTTGCTACGATGTTGTTGGTTTGATGTCGTGTTCCGCCGCCGAGACCAGAATGGCCCGGGAGGAGGAAGGGGTAATTTCATCGAGGTCTTTGTTGGGATCGGAGCTGCGAACCATCCTGATTTCGGTGATGAAATCCACGAAGGGGTGGTTTTCCAAAAAATTCCAGACCACGCTTTTGTGCACGTTGCCACCAAAATGCACCCCGAGATCCGGACGAGCCACCCAAGGCGACAAATAGGCCACGAGCGCCTGGTTGAGTGCCCTACGGTAGAAGCCGAAATCGGCCTCGAACTTCGGGTGCATTTTTACTCGGAAGTCCAATTTTACTTCTTCGAAATCCGGATTTTGGACAAACAGCTCGATCCATGGCGAGATGCGGCTTTTCAAAAAATCGCGAATTCGAGCAAGCGTAGGTGCGTCGGTTCTTGGCGTCAGGAGGCTGGGGCCGGAGCGCTTGTCTAGCACCGGCACCACGACTAGACTGACAGCGCCGGGCACCAGTTCCTGGTTGTCGGAACTGTGGTTTAGGCAGCGGACTTTTGCTATCTCGGGAAATTGTTCGAGCACCAATCGTTCGTAATCCCAGATACCGATAGCCCGGTTGCGGTGTCGCAGGCGCTCGCTCACCCGCGTGTAATAGGCTTCCGGTTTTTCGAGGGGCCGCCCACCAAAGGAAGCACCAGGTTGCAATACTTTTTTGACCTCCGCTTGGCGGTTCACCAATTTTTGGATGATTCCTGCCGGCAGTGGCGCATCAAGGCGGTCGGCAGGGATGATTGGCGGTATAACAAATTCGGCCTCTACAGCTTGTGTGAAAATGCCAAGCACTTGGCAGGCGGCGTCAGTATCGGACTTCATGGCCGCTCGGAGCCAGACGAAACCCGACGGGAGCAGGGTGTTGTCGGTGCTTGTTTCCGGTGGCAGGGCAATCCGAACAATACCCGAGTTGAGCCATTGCTGGGAGCTGTCACTCAAAACGGCGTTTTGGTCTAGCTCCTTCCAGGTGTCGAGGCATAGTACGCTCCAGACTAAGCGCTGGTCGTCGTTGATTTTGTCGGGGTTGGCAGTTCCCTCAGCGAGCAGGAAAAAGAGAGTGACCGTCCGGCGTGCTTCCGCATTTTTCAAACCGATGTAGAGTTCGCCCTCATTGGGGAAATAAGGTAAAAGGCACAGCCCCCCCTGCGTGGCAAAGGGCAGGGATTTACGCAAAAACGGATGCTCCTCTTTTTGCCCGAAAGGCGCCAAATGGAAAAACTGCACTTCGCGGCTTAAGTAATTCTGTTCCAAAACTGCGAGCTCAGCGCCCGAAGTCATGGGTTCGCCCCGCGTTTCAGCCTGATAATGGAGGCGGATGTTTTGGGCGAGCGGGGTGTAGGGCTGAAGAGGCTTTTTCGGATAGGCTTCTTTGTCCTGATAGTGATCGGCCAGCTCCTCGGGATAAAGATCGTGGCCAAGTTTCCGGTCTATTGACAGCCGAAGGAAATTGTCCCGAAGCCGGATATGGAAAATTGGATTGACGGTCGTCAAAGCTGCAGCAACCTGTAAGGGCGCAACCACCGATACCGCGACCCGGGACCTTGGTAGCATGGGGTTAATGCCGCCTACAATCTGATACGTCGGCGAAGCGACCAAATAGACTTCGGCTAATTGCGCGGATATTTGAGAAACTACGGTGGCTTTCTGGGGCCATTTCACCGAAAAACCAGGCTTGTCAAATAGAGTGAACTTCGAAATTTGGTCTCCCCAGGCTTGATCCTTCCAAATGTAAAATTTCCCGGAAGCGCCGTCCATTTCGGTTCGACGGGTGGTGGGTAAATTCATCCAATCCCATTCTAGGGTTATTTCTTTCGGGTTTTTGGATAAGGCTTCCCGCGATCCGATGTAGCACGACGACCCACTATGCGGAATGGGGCCGAAGGGCAGGAACGGTTTGGAGGCATCCACCTGGGTAAGGTCGTTTTCGACCTGGAGGTCTTTTATTCCCTCGACATCCACCTTAATTTGGAGGGACTTGAGCGAGGCATTTTTTAAGCCATGCCACACACGATGGCCTTCTGGGTTTGGCTTTAATTCCAAACGAACCAAGGGGTTGTGGGTGTTGAAACCGGCAAGGTGAACGAATTCGACGTAGGGGGTCAGGGCTTCCGCTCCCGCAGGCGCCATGAATTCGAGCGTAATACCCGACAAAAGCTTGTTATTGTTTTTTTGCACCGAGGCGCTGGACAAAACGAACGGCCCCAACCATCCCGACTCCCCGGTGGCGAATACCTGAAAAGCCGTTTTTAGGTCGGATTCAGAAAAGTCCTCGGCTACCGGCGAATCGAAAACGAAGGGCAACGTCACCGTCCGTTTTCCTTCCTTCAGCAAAAGCATGGGCGATGCGAGGGCAAACCCGACCCGACCCGCCGGCAAGCCTTCATGACCGAAGGCAGGCCAGGCTGGAAGTTGCCCCTCCTCGAAGGGGGTGCCTTGCCCGTCTGCGCTGTTTGCCACCGGAGCGATGTGTGGTCCATTTTTTCGAAAAACGGACCGGAGCTCTGCCACTGTTGCCGTATTCATCAGCAGGTCGTCGGTGGTTTTGTAGAGCAGCGGCTGACCGAGGCTGTCTTTGCCGGCATCAAGCAGTGTATCCTTTTCGATGAGATGTTGGGTGAGGCCACGGGCCGGTTCGAAAACCAAATGGACCTTGTCGGGATGGGGCGGACGAAGCGCCATTCGGAGTACCTGTTGGTAGTAAAAGTCCAGGTGGCGGCGTGGGAGGTTATTGAAGTCGTCCTGGGCATGTTTGTAAAGGTGTAAAAAAGCCAGGAGCAGCGCCCGATGAGGTTCGTTATCGCTTCGGAGAAGGGCCGCCTGCAAATCGGCTTCGGAGATTTGCGGGAAAAAGGGTCGCCAGTTTTTTGTTCCCTCCGCGCCGGGTGCGTCCCCGGGATCATAAAAGCGAATGCCCCTGGACAAATTGCTGAAATACTTCAGCCAATCGGACACACTGCGTTGTTCCAAACCAACCGTCTCCGGCTGGAGGGCAGCTGTAGTCCGTTGCAGTTGATGGGTTCCATCGCGCTGGAGCGGGTTTTTTTCAATGCAATTTGTTTTCGACGGCATTCGATTCAGCATTTTGCTGCCAAATGGGAGTTTGGCGAAATGGTTAGGTGTTTGGCGAAATGGATTCTTGAAGGTTAATCCCTTCCTCTTTGTAGAAGGGGAAGACGAAGTTGTGCCGGGTATTGGTGGAACGAATGGTAAAATCCACCTCGATGCGCACCATCCCTTCGATCAATAATTGCGGGATCAGTTCGATTCGCTCCGGTTTAATCCGGGGTTCGTGGTAGAGAATGGCCGTTTCAATTTGATCGGCGATGAGGGTTTGGGTGCTGGTGTCAACCGATTCGAACAAAAGCGCTTCGAGGTTGCATCCATACGAAGGCTGCATAATGCGCTCACCGAGCAAGGTGGTGAGCAAAATGCTCAGGCTTTGGAAAATATCTTCTTCCATAGCCACCATGACGACCGACCCCGAGGGGTGATGAAATGTGGGAGGAAAACTCCAGCCTCGTCCAAGAAATGCATGTTCTGTCAGCATGGCTTAGATATTTATATACTTATGTTACTCATCCGCCAATGTTAACGGTGGCGCAACCAGCCACAATGGAACCCCCGTGGGCTGTCGAGTCACCCATACGAGCTGCCGGCTTGCCGCCGATGAAAACGGTGGACGAGCCTTTCGCAATTACATCGGGCGGCCCAGTACAAGTAGCCATGTCGCCGACACGGGCAGCTGGCAAACCGCCGATAATCACGGTAACGGCGCCGGGCGGCATGATGGGGCCTCCGACATGAGGATTCGGGCTGCTCATCGGGCAGGTGTGCAAGTCGGTGATTCGTGCTGCGAACGGCATGGTTGCTTGTTTTTAAGGTTGCGATTTTCCCTTGTAAGGTTAATTGATTTGCACCATAGCTCCCTTGATGGTGAGCGTGCCTCCCGACTTAACTTCGGTGGAGGCATTGCCGTTCATGGAGGCTTTGGTTTTGGCTTTTGCTTCGAGTTGATTGCCTTCGAGTACCAGGTTATTTTTGGCTTTCAAGGTGATGTCTTTGGTGCTTTCTAAGGTGATGCCTGACTTGTCCAATACGATTTTATTGCCGTGCTGATCTTGGAGGCCAAGGGTTTTTTCGTCTTCGGAGAGCAGCACCCGATTGCCGGCGGGGGTGGATAGCTCAAGGCTTTTTTTGTCGTCGTCCCATAGGAATTTCATTTTACTGCGGGAGAAAAATCCTTTTTGGTGATTGTCGTCCTTGGCTTCGAGCGGGGCGGGTTTGGCGCTGCTGTGAAGTCCGCCGAGGACCACCGGGTAACGGGGGTCGTTATCGAAGAAACCAACAAGCACTTCGTCACCTATTTCGGGTCGAAAAAAAGAACCCCGTGAATCGCCCGCGTCGAGGGTGGCTATCCGCGCCCAGGCTCCTTCGCTGTCCGGCTGGACGCCGGGCAACTTTAGCCGCAGTCGGTGCTCCTTGCCGGGGTCGCCCTCCAATTGGGTTACCACGCCCACTTGCAGGCCCTGTACCTGGCTCAACAAACCACCAAAGGTGGTGGCGGGAAGTTCCGGTCTCTCCAAAAACCACATGGGGTCGAGGCCGAATTGGGCGTCGCTTATCCAGTTTCCTTCGGCTAAGGTGTGGCGTACTGCCGAAACGAATACATCTCCCTCGAAACGTTCGCCCACTCCTTTGAGCGACAGAAGCTGGCCGGGCAACAATTTGGCCTGGCCGACAAAAGCGGCTCTTCCCCGAATACGGGCGAGTCGGTTGCGAAGCAGGCGGGCGTCCGCCAGAGATTGAACTTCCTCTTCCTTGGGTTGGGCGTTTACACTCATTACGAAGGTCTTGAAACCCATTGCTCCCGCCAGGTCTGAGGCCGAAACGTTGCCGGCAGCAGGCGTTGAAGGCTCTTTAGCGTCCATTTCAATCCACTCATGATCGGCCTGACTCCAAAATGAAGCCTTCACAACTTCGGGCTGGCAGCGAGCATCTATTTCCGCATCGAATTCAAGAAGGGTATCGCCGTACTGTACTTCCAGAATGGGTTTCTGCTTGAAATCGGGTTTGAAGACCTGAACCTTTCCTGCCTCGGTCAACACCATCTGGCCATTGCGGTCGGCACGATGAACTAAAAAATCCCAGTCGCTCAGGTCTTTTTGCACGACTTCCTCGTGCTTGGATTGGGTGGCTTCCACCTGTTTTTGCAAACTGTAGCCGCCGATGATTTCCTCCAGGATTTCACTGTCTTTTTTTTCCAAAAAATAGCGACTGCGCGGTTGGAGGGTCATCTTCACAGCCGGGTCTTTGCACTCAACTGTGAGCTGTCCGCCGCCTTTCCGAATCCTGATGCTATGCCGGACGACGATGCCCTTGAAAATAGTATCTTCCTTCGAGTGGTAGCCCGCCAAGATTTCAATCTCTTTTCCGGGCAAAAACACAGGGGCATTGCTGGCAACAAATTTTTCGGCTGCCGGGTCGCCGTCTACCAGCGTTAGACGGGCCGAGGCCACGCGGTTGATCTCCTTCCAAACAGTGACGCCGGCTACCTGAAACGTGGCATCCAAAGCCTGCCCATCCACCTTTATGGTGAAGGTGACGGTGTCTTTTTGAACCTCGGGTGCTATGGCTCGGGTATTGGGCATCCTATGCTTCGTTTTTTAGTGGCGGAAAAATCAGGGTCTGACCAGGGGTCAGTTTTCGAAAATTCTGAAGATGATTGATGCGGGCTACTTCAGGGTAGTATCGCGGGTCGCCGTAAATCCGGTAGGTCATCAGAGGCAGGGTATCGCCGAATTTGACCACCCGGACATGGGTGAGATCGGGCGAGTTTTTGCCATCTTTTGCCGCACGGAGGTTGTCCTCTACGAATTCGTGAAAACTTGCTTTCGCAATGGCCCGGATTGGAGCGCCATCAGGGCGGAATAGTTTGAACTGGATGTTGAGCGACAAAAGACAACAGCGCACTAAGAAATTCCCCCAGTTGATTTTGAGAAAAGGAGGCCGGTGGATGTCACCGTCAATAGAAAGCAGCAGGTCACGGAATTGGTGGATTTCAGCCAGGAAAGCCTGGTTGTCTTTGACCTCGCGGAGAATGCCAGTATTGTCGAACAAAATCTCGAAATCGAGGGTGCGCGGTTCAATTTTATCAAACTTCAGTTCCTTGGCGCTGGTTCCTGGCGCTTGCTTGTCATTGTACTTTATTTTGTATTCGTAGCTGTAGGTTTCGGGGTTTATCAACACCTCGAATATGCCACCAGGGACGGGTTTTTCAAACCTCGGGTCCTTGAAGGCGTAGATTTTCATTTTTTCAAGTTTGCCGCTGATAGTCATCGCTCGGATTTTTCTTTAAGGATGGAAAGGACTTGTTCAACGCATTCGGCTATGATTTCGTCTTTCTCGTTTGCCGCGCCGTTCTCTTGCCCGGAAGCATCCGGCTTGGTGCCGCTGCCCGCGCTGGCGCCACCTTTTTGGGGGACGACGACCTTGATGTGTAGCTCTCGGATTTCGATTGGCATGGCGGTCGGATGGTTGGATACTTATCGAATTTGGAATGGCAGCGGGCCACCCAAATGTCCAAGCATCAGGGGGTGATGGTATCGAAGTATCGGTACTGCAGCTCGAGGGTTTCGACGACGATGGCGTTGGCTTCGGCATTGAAGTCGGAAACGGACCATTTTTTCGGCCAGGCGTGGGCCACGCTCCAGACTTTTAGGGCCTCACCCTTTTCATTTTTCAGCGTAACAGTCAGGTCGGAAGGCTGAAAGATCATGTTTTGAAAAGCATCTTTGCACCAGTTGCCTAATCCGGATTTGGGAACTAATCCACGTCGGAGGGTCAGAACGGGGTACTTCGAGCGATTGGGCAGAACGTGCTCGAAGCGGAGTTCGCCTCCTTCCTTGTAGGTTTCGGTATCGAACTCCACGCTTAGACCGCCGACAGCCTGGAAACAGGCGTCAATTTCATCCTTGGTGACCTTATCGCTAAGGCGGACTTCGAAATAAAAGCCCGGCGGCGGATAGAAATTTTCGTTGGGCATAGCATCTGGTTATTCAATCAGTGAAAGGCCTTCATGTGCAAGTTCCAGGGTCTCAATAGCAGCCTCGTTGGCATCCGACTTGAGGTCGCTGGCCTGCACCTTAATGGGAAAAGAATTGATCACCTTCCAGCTGAGCACCGGTTCGTGGTTTTCGTTGAGCAACTTAATGACGACGTCTCTGCGCTCGACTTTGTTCATCTGGATGGTTTTGAGCCACTTGTAAAAATCCGTGTCGCTCTGGAAGGTACCTCGTTTGAGGACGATGTTGCTGAATTTTGTGAGGCCGGGCTGTTTGGTTTTCGAAAAAACCGGGCTTAAACCATGCCGGTATTCAATCACTTCGATTTGGTGGTCCAAACCGGTGACCTCTGTGAAAGCCGCACTTGCCCCGCCGAATTCGACAGAAAAGTGAAATTTCGGTTGCGGATAATCAGCCATGATGATTTGATTTTAAAAGTGAAATGGTGAAATGGGTTGATTGGCCGAAAGGCTGGCCACTTTACTATCAGGACTCCTGCATTTTATGCGAGAAGCGAAGAATGATGAATTCGGCAGGGCGAACAGCGGCCATTCCGATTTCAACAATCATACGTCCTTCCAGGATGTCAAGCGGGGTCATTGTGTCGGGAAGGCCCACCTTAACGTAGAAGGCATGTTCGGGTTTCGCACCGGCCATGGCTCCTTGACGCCAGAGTACAAACAGAAAGTTCTCGATCATGGCCCGAACCCGCACCCATGTATTTGCATCGTTGGGCTCGAACACGAATTGCCTGGAGGCTTTTTTGACCGATTCTTCCACCATGTTGAAAAGCCTGCGGACACTGATGTATCTCCACTCATTGTCGTTGCCCATCAGGGTGCGGGCGCCCCAGACAAGCGTACCCAAACCCGTGAAGGCGCGAATGGCGTTGACAGATTTGCCGGTATCGTGCACATTCATATCGCGTTGGTCTTCGTCGTTGATTGTAAATGTTGGTTCGATGGTATCGCTTACCGTCACATTGGCCGGGGCCTTCCACACACCGCGCGTACTGTCAACCGATGCATACAGACCGGCAATGGCAGCGGAGGGCGGAAGTACGACTTTGTTGCGGTTGATTAAATCCATCAACTTGGACCGAAAAAGCGGAGTGATGAATTTTCCGCGACCATTCGGTGCGGCTTCTGCGAGCAAAGCGGTGATAGTCACTTTGTCCGGATCAGTGTCGGCATCATTGGCAGAATCTGGTAATACGAGGGTTACACTGTTATCGTCAACATCATAATTGTAGATGGTTTTCAGCCAGGGGAAATAGGCGGCGCCGTATTTCAATTTATCCAGATCGAGTGAGGCATTGCGAAATTCGGTCACTTTGTCCAGGTTCCCATCCTTCATGTCCATGATGACGAAACGATCCATCAGAGACTCGTGTGCCGCTTGCTGAAGAGCGGAATTGTACAAACCGAATTGTTTCGAATTCGAGTCGGCCTCTTTCAACGCGTCCGTGTTTCCGGAACCAGGGATGGCGGGCGCATCGGGAAACACCAACAGTGTTACCTCATCTACCTTTCGGATTTTGTCCAAACCTCCGTTGCCATCATTAAGGCCCATGTCAGTTGCGGCAATTGTACTGGTATAGTTACCTACAGAAACGATGTAGCAAGGCCCTCCGCCATTGGCAAAGAACATCCGCATTGCATGGAACATCCGGAAGCCGGAAGGGGAAAGTGTATTGACCACTACGGGTTCGTACCGTTTGTTTGGATCTGCTCCGATTTCATTCACAACAACTTCAAAGGCTTGTTTTGGAGGGCCTCCAAACAACTCGGTGTACTCAGCCATCGACTTGATACGGGTAGGTGTCCGTAGTAAATCATCGACATCAAACCGTTTGGCTTGCTGGGTGTAGCCGATAAAGGCAGGTATGGCGGTTTCGACCTGGGCTACAGAGGGCGGGAATTTGGGTATTTCCTCGATGTAGACGCCGGGAGTTTTATACGATGTTGGCATGGAGTGAAAATTTAGAGTGTGCAGAAAAAAGTAAACAATATCCCTGGCAGCAGGCTGGCGGAAAGCCAGTTGAAGCGCCAGAGGTTCAAATTCGGATATCGGTCGTCAGGCGACTTTCCGTCCCAACGGTTCGAATAAAGGGGAGCAAATTGGCCGAAGGAGGAGGCAGGTCTTTATCGTTCAGTTTCAGCTCAGACCCACCTCGTGCGGTGATCGGGACGGGTGTTTCGGTTTGAGCAAGCTCGTTGCCGGTTCCAGCGTGGAGGTAACGCCAAAAGGTGCTGTGGTTTGGGAGTTCAATGCGAAAAACCGGCGCGGGGTCTTGCAATTGCCCATCGGCCTGGGTTAGTGCAAACCCGCCCGAAGCGGCGCCCCCAATTTCCAAAATGCCGAATAAGGAGCCGGAACCCGAATTGGCCAGATCGAGCGGATCCACCCGATTTTCCAAAAACACGTAGGGCAATTGCAGGTCGGCAACCAGCTCCCAGGCGCTTGCATCGGGTGGTTCAGGGCCGGCTGCCGGAATGTCTTTCAAGGCATGGAAAAATTGATTTTGGAATTTCACTACGTCGCCTCTTCGGAACAGCTTTCCAAGTGAAAAATCTACACTGGGCACAGACAGCCGGGGAGCGGTCGTCGATCGGGTCAGGTTGGAAAAGTAAAAACCATGTCCCTTCTTCTGAGTCGTAAATTTCTGGTTTGTCGCGTCGAAAAAAAGGCGCGTGTAATTTAAAAAATTACCATCTAGAAGTTTGAGCAAAAAAGTCAGCCGCAGTTGGGCATCAGGGGAATGGCTGGGCACGTCGGCGGCGGAGTCGGCGCAGATGATAATCCCGCGAGGGGTAGCTTTTGCGAGCAGATTGTAGTCGTTGAGTTGTCGGCGGGTATCCCGGGTCGGAACAAGTGCCAGCACTCGATGAATATCGTAATGGCGCAGTTGACGTTCTTTCCCCTCTGCGTCCATGCCGTTGAAATCCTGCGACCCAAGATCGAGGAAATAGTGGTGGAGGATTTCAACAGCGCACAATTTTTTAAACCCGATTACCATAGGGCAGGACTTGAGTCTAATTTTGAAAAATTGCTTTTTCGCCAATAACAATTTCTTCGATGACGCTGCGGCTGTCCTGAACCAGATGGTGCTTCATTTCGAGCATCCGCATTTGGTAAAGAACGGCTGGAATCTGTTTACCTCCCAGGGTACCCCAGAGGTGGTTCAATTCTTCGAAAGTCGGTGAGTACAGGTCGAGGATAAGTTTGAATTCTTCGAGTCGGTCATAGTCATTCAGTCCGGTCACTGTATCGGCCACCGTTCGGTGGGTAAATACATTCCGCGACTGAAAAAATCGGATGACGCGCGACAAGTAAGCCAGCGCGTGTGTGTAGTTGTTGGTATTGGCCGAGAAAAGCAGGAAGCTGTTGAGGAAAACAGGCGGGTTGTGGTACTCTACCGAGCCTCCTGGCCCGGTATTTTTTTTTGAGTAATTCAGTGAATTTTTAAGGGTTTTTTCCTCCCGGATGTTGACGACCGTCAGCACGATTTTGTCTTTGATATTCAGCGTCCCATCCGAGGTGTGCGTTGCGGAATCCACTTGGCCGATATTGCCGAGTACCACTAGGTCGTCGGCATTTTGAGCCCCGGGAATAGCGTCCAGGAATGCGTTCAACTCTTTGACAATAACCAGGAGGGAGTGGTTAAGCATTGTTTTCGATGGATAAGGTGCTTAGTGAGATTGTCCTCACGATATCTTACAAACCGCATCATCGGTGACCTGCCGCCAAAGGTAGTAAATAATTTTGCAATGCAAGTTACTTTCCAATACAAAACTTCCCAAAAATATTTCCAAGCAAATCTTCCACACCAATCTCGCCGGTAATCTCCCCCAAATACGCCAGAGAACGCCGAATATCCTGCGCAATAAAATCACCCGTGATATTAGCGTCCAGCCCCGTCAGCACATCGGCTAAAGCCTCGTCGGCGCGGCGCAGTGCATCGTGGTGGCGGGCATTGGTGACGATGGTACTTTCGATGTTTACAAATTCGCCTGCAGCGGCATCGAACAGTTTTTCTTTCAAATACTCGATGTTCATCTGGTTTTTGGCGGAGACGGGAATCAACGATGAACGATGAACGATGAACGATGAACTTGGCTCGCTGACTTCAAGTTTCGAAGGATTGGGATCGACTAAGTAAGGATGCACCCCCGGCAGCGTCGGATCCAATAACCAGGCCGTGTCAAAAAGCGGATTGCGGTCCATCTTGTTGCATACAACCACCGTATGCCGTGTGCCGTCAACCGTCAACTGTTCCAAATCCTCCCAAACTTCCCGGATAGTCATACCTCCCGCCACATCCCACACATACACGAGAATGGCCGCCTGCTCGATTTTTTCCATCGTGCGGGCTACGCCAATGGCCTCAATGGTATCCTGTGCTTCGCGGATGCCGGCCGTGTCGATGAGCCGGAATTGTATGCCCCGAATGTTCAGCACTTCCTCAATCGTGTCGCGGGTAGTGCCGGGGATGTCGGATACGATGGCGCGTTCCTCGTTGAGCAGGGCATTCAAAAGCGTGCTTTTTCCGGCATTGGGTCGGCCCGCGATGACGGTGGTCACGCCCTTTTTCAGGGCATTGCCGAGGGCGAAGGATTGGATGAGGGGACGAAGGTGTTCGCGGATTTGATTTACCAGATTTTTGAGGTCGTTGCGGTCGGCGAATTCCACATCTTCTTCGCCAAAATCAAGTTCAAGTTCCACCAGGCTTGCAAAGTGGATAAGTTCTTCGCGCAGTTTTTCGATTTCATGCTTGAATCCGCCTCGCAATTGTCGGATGGCCACATCGTGTGCCGCCGCGCTTTCTGAGGCGATGAGGTCGGCCACTGCCTCGGCTTGGGTCAGGTCCATTTTCCCATTGAGAAAAGCGCGCAGGGTGAACTCGCCCGGCTCGGCCAATCGAGCGCCTTTTTCGAGACACAACTGGATGATTTCCTGCAGGATATAAGGAGAACCGTGGCAGGAAATTTCTGTGGTGTCCTCGCCCGTGTATGAATTTGGGCCTTTGAAAATCGTGACCAACACCTCATCCAAAATGCGCCCATCCTCTGCCACAATTTTGCCAAAATGAGCAGTGTGGCTCGCTTGGTTTTCTAAACTTTTTCCCTTGAAAATCTTATCCGTTATAATGATCGCCCTCGGCCCCGAAAGTCGAATAACACCGATAGCGCCTACCCCGGGTGGCGTAGCAAGGGCAATAATAGTGGAAGAGAGATCGGGGAGTTGCATACTGGATGTGTAGTTATCGTGATATTTTCCGCCCAAAATTCGTGTTATTTTATGGAATCAGATCCGATACCTACTGATAATCGCCCGGAGTGGCTTCGCTCATTGGCTGAAAAGAGCTGGAATTTAGAATTAGTGATCTCCGGTGCAGCCATTTTTCTGGCCACTTACCTGCCCAATGCAGTAGACTCAATGCTCCGCTATTATCTCGAAAACCTGGTGATGGACGAAAATTTTTCCAAAATCGTCTTGCCCTTGATGGTGTACAGTTTTATGAAAGTGGTGGCCTGGCTATTGATAATCACCTTTGTAGTGCATTTTATCATGCGGGCATTTTGGGCAGGTGTGGTAGGGCTGCACGCAGTTTATACAGAGGGCATCCGTTACGACCATTTGCCTTGGCAAACGGAATTTACAAAAGAACAAACGCGGCTCCGTTTCGGAACCCTTTCTGATTATATTTTGCGGCTCGACCGGCTCTGCAATCAGGTATTTTCCACGGCCTTTCTGATCGCATTGATAAGTTTCGGAATTTGCATGGCCTATATTTTCCTCTTCCTGGCAATCAATGTATTGCCTGTGTTTCTTGGGGAAACTGCGGGACGAAGCGCCAGCTTGATTGTACTAAGTGCGTTAATGTTGCTTGTCTTCCTGCCATTATTGTCTCAATGGGCCATGCGCGTTCCCCGATTGGCTGCGTTGTCGTGGGTGCAGCGGTTGGCGACCTGGGCCGTACGGAACGCTGGTTACCTGGTGATGCCCCTTGTGTACGCCCCTATGAATTACATAAACCTGACTTTCACCTCGCATATTCCTAAAAAACGACTCATAGGGACGATTTTTATAGGGAGCATCATTGTTATGGGGGGCGTACTGCTTAATTTGACCTCAACCCTGCTTCATTTGTCAGGGCGAACTGCCTTCACTACACGAGATTTTTATGCTCAAGGCCGTGGTATCCACACATTGACTGGTGGGGTATATGACAATATGCGTTCACCTGAGGAACGTTTGCCGCCAATAAGCATCCCATCGGAAACAGTTGAAGGGCCTTTCTTAAGGGTGTTTGTAGATTACCCAAAATTGGTGGATGCTGCCCTGTCTAAGCGTTGCGTTACGCCTGTTTTGCCAGATTCGTTGGCAAAGCATATACGGCGCGTTCGGCTCGACAGCGTACATATCGCTTGCATGACCGATTTTTTTCGGCTCACAGTCAATGATTCTCTTATTGCGCAGCCCGGTTGGATGTTCCATGAGCATCCTGTAGTTGGGTCGCCCGGCGTAGTGACGTATCTGCCTTCGACAAATTTTAAGACAGGGAAAAATGTGCTGAGGGTGGATCTGCCTTCTTCCAAAAATCCAGACTCCTTGCGGGTGTACGGTCAGCTTCACTTTTGGTATGCGCCCAAATATTAGGTGCTGTGCTTAGCGGTCAGACGACTTTGAGTCGTCAGACCGCTTGGCGACCTCGTCTGACGGCTTTTCGCCGTCTGACGAGTAGGTAGTGCGAAACAATAGGTGCTGGCTTCTGTAAATGCCAGGCTCTGGCGAAACAAATCCCCAAATAACCAAATCAACAAATAACCATCTCACTTCAAATTCTCAATATATTTCTTCAGCCCTTCTGCAATTTCGGTGGCGTATTGACTCTCTTTCCCGCCTCCTAAAATGGGTTGCTTGTCAGTAGGCCGCAGCGTGGGCAATTGAGCCAGTGAACCATCGAGACCTACTGTTTTGAGCAAAATTGGCATCACCAGAAAGCCTTTGCGCGGGTTGTTTTTTTGCGCAATTTCCGCCAAAAGCGGCACCGCCGGGTTGTTGGCCTCGTCGTAAAAATCAGCGCTCAAGAGGGGCAGCACCACCTGACAATCTTCCATGGTTTTGCGAAGCCAGGCCTGCACATCGCCTTGTCCAACAGCATCAGCGGTGCTCACAAACTGGGCGGGCAAGTTGCGCAAATGCTTGAGCAGCAACTCATACCCATCCTTGTCAGCCTTCTCGTTGTAAAGCACCAATACTTTGGCTTTGGAAGCCTGCCCATTGCTGGCGGCAGTGGGATTGTCAAGTTTTTGGTACTCAGCAACAAGGTTTGTCACAAAATTTTCGAGGCTGTCTTTCGGAAACTGCATCCCAAACTCGCCCTGAAAAAAAACCCGCGTGTCGGCCTCGGTTGGCAGCTCATCTTTGGTGCTGAAGGAATAAGGTTGCACGTTGTCGCGCACATTTTTGTAGAGCGTATCGAGCAGAAGGCGCAGCGCCCAGTCTTCAAAATCGAATCCGAGGAAAAGGTGGTGGCGGAAGTCCTTGAACGCATTAGTGAGCGCGTCGGGGATGCGCTCGTTCTGCTGTTCGCCCACTATTTTTTTGATGTAACTGAGTTGCTGTTTGTAAGTCAACACCAGCGATTCGGGCTTTTGGTACGCGCCGAGGAGGTTGTAAATGACCACACGAGAATCCTTTTCAAAATCAAAATTGAAACCCGTGGTGGGTTTGTACCAATTGTAATAATCGGCGTGGTAGGCTTGGGCTATCTGGTCGTAAAGTTTTGTTACGAAGTTATCAGGTGTGGTGTTGATGACAATGCGGAATTTCAAATCAGTCAATTGCTCTACTGCGGGGTGAAGTTCAAACTTGTCCGCCATATCCGTATAGAATTTGGCTACTTCTTCCTGCAAAACATTGTCGGTGGAGCGGTTTTGGATGCGCAGGAGACTGGCCACATAGGGCAGATTGCAATCTTCGTCGGCGCCAAATTGCAGGTCGTATTTGTCGGCCAAATGCCGGGCACAGAGATCAGTGATCGGTTGCCATTTTCCGTCCTTGTCTTTGGCGGCTAATGCAGCGGGGCCCAGGAAAAGCACACAGCTTCCCTCCTTGACCTTTCGGGCAATGTTCTGGTAAAGTTCGACGGGCGAGGATGATGGAGCAGGCATGTAAATGCGGAGTATTCCACAAAGGTAGAAAAAGTGTATTGGGATATTGGGATATTGGGATATTAGTCAACAGCCCGCCCCCACGATTCAAAATCGCAAGGGCGGACTGTTGACTAATATCCCAATATCCTAATATCCCAATATCCCAATATCTCAATATTACAACCCCTCAATTCTCCTCCCTTCTATTCCGAACACTCGCTCCCCCATCTACTCTCACCGTACTCTGCCCGGTCGAAATAACCAGCGCATCGTCCTTGGCAAAAACCCGGGCTTTTGCATTGTCGGAAGCAGAAACTTCCACGCGATCAGAGGTCCAGTTGGTGGCTTCCAGCACCGAGTTGTCGCTCAGGCTCGCATCTATAAAGTTGCCTTTGCCTGTCAAATCGAGCGATGCCTTACCTGAAAGTGCGATGTTAAACTCACTCGAAACATCCATATAGGCTTTGATTTTGCTATTGCCGCTAGCAGTTATACTGGCTTGGTGCTCGTCGAAACCCCGGATGGTGATCTCGCCTGTGTTGTCTGCATGGAGTGAAGTGAATGTGGGCGTTTGGATCATAATTTTCACAGCCCCATTGGTGGATTTTCCATTGGTAGTGAACGTGATCTTATCGCCCGTCTGAATTTTTTGAACCTTGTCTTTCTCTCCGTTCGGGCCTTCTATTTCCACCCGAAAATCGTTGCCCTGTCGGATTTCAGTAGTGAAATCACCTTCCAGGATAAAATTCTCGTAGTTACGGTCGGAGCGATAACCTTTGTCGCCCATGTTTGGGCAATCGGCACACACCAAACCATCGGCGCCCATGCGGAAAATCTTTCCAGGGCGACGCGAGATATAGTTTCTGTTGTTCTCGTCGTCGTATTCGTCCACGTCTGCCCCAGCATAATCGTGAATGGCCTCGTCAAACGTGATGTTTTTACCCATTGGCACTTCAATGTTGATACGAACTCTTTGCACCCGCCATTTTTCCCCTTTCGAAACCGTGTACGAAGTCGGCACTTTTAGAGTGCTGCCAGAAAAAATAGCGCTGTAGGTCACCCGGTCGGCATTTTCCTGTGCGCTCAAATTCGATGCACCTTGCGATTTGATGATTTGTGTGACATGATATTGACCATCGCGACTGGGTATGACACGAATTTCGAGCGGGCAACGCATCTCCATGCCGTTGTCATTAATGCGCACACCATCTTCATCAAAATCAAAATCTCCCTGATAGCGCCTTCCACCGAGTCTGTCTGCCACGGCCTCTACACGCAGGGTGTCAGAACGTAGATCTGAAAGGCTGATTTCTTTGGAGACCGAGCCAGATTGACTGTATTCCTTTACGGCAAAGGGCACCATAGAAAATGCCGCAATAACGCTCAGAATAAATAAGGCAGTAAGACTGCCGTTTACCCAGGAAGGAGTGCGGGTTTTGAACAATATCCGTGAGAAAAACAGCACTAGTGCAATGGCCGGTATGCCCAGTAGAAAAAACAGGGTGATGACCCCAAACCAGGTCCAGCCAGCAGAGAAGGGGCTGAAATATTCCAGATATGGCGCACCGATGAGCAATCCCATAATACTCCCGATCCAGCCTGCGGCCAATGCTATGAGCAGCGCGATGCCGATAAGTATGGCAATCAGGGCAGCGAATTTGGCGATAAAGCGCAGCAGAAGCCCAAAGGCCTGTCCGATGGCGGTCACTCCTGTACTCACCACGTTTTGCGCACCTGAGCTTCCTTTGCGGGCGGCATCACCGCTGAACTCGTTTACTTTTTTACCCAAACGATCAAAGCCGTCTTCCACCTCGCGGGCGATGTTGTCCATATTCACTTGCTCGCCACGCATGGCCAGTCGGTCGGCAGCAGTTCTGGCAGGGGCTACCAGTATCCAGATGAGCACGTATGCCGGCATCCAGAACCCAAAAGAGGCAAAGGCCAGCAGCACAAAAATCAGGCGCATCCACACCGGATCTTGTATGCCGAAGTAGGCCGAAAGGCCCGAGCAGACACCTGCCACCACGGCATCATCTTCGTCGCGGAAAAGGCGTTTCCCGGTACGAACGGCGGTCTTTCCGCCCTTTTTACTGCTACTGCTACTGCCACCGGCTTCCTCTCCGCCAAAATCTTCGGGTTTGCCCATGATAGCAACGGCGGCTTCGGCATCGGGTAACATGACGATGGTACGCGACCCCATTTCCTGGCTAATGAGTTCGCCAAGTCTGGCTTCGATATCGCCAATGATTTCATCACGGCCCTCGCTTTCGCTGAACCGGCGGCGAATGCTATCCAGGTAGCCCGAAAGGTACTCGTAGGCATCGTCGTCTATGGTGAGGGCGTATCCGCCCAAATTGATATTCAGTATCTTGTTCATTGCTTTATGTTAGTTGTTGGTTGTCGGTTCATCTATTGTCTGTCCGCCCTTTTTCGCTGTTTTTTCCGCCTTCGTCAAATCTTCGGCGGCAAAATCGGCGGCTGCGCTTGGTTCTGTTTTTCGGGGCTTTTTCGCCGCTGGCGGTTTCCCGACAGTCTGCGCTACCGAATGCACGAGTTGATTCCAGCTGCTGCTGAGTGCTTCTAGGAATTGTCGGCCTACCTCCGTGATTTTGAAATACTTGCGCGGTGGCCCAGCATTGCTTTCGCGCCAGGTGTAGTCTAAGAGACCGTCATTTTTCAGACGGGTAAGGAGCGGGTAGAGGGTACCATCCACCACAATGAGGTCGTTTGTTTTGAGCCTCGAAATGATGTCTCCTGGATACACCTCGTCCTCCTCGATGATGGCAAGGATGCATAGTTCGAGCACCCCCTTGCGCATCTGCGCTTTTGCATTTTCGATATCCATAATTTTTACATTGTTCAGATGAGTGTAGCGCGAAATTATTTCGCTGGTTTGCGGTTGAGTACAAGTGAGTCAAGTTCCCGAATCATCTTGTCGTCTTTTTCAAATTGGTTTTTCTTGCGCATCAACTTTGGACTCAAGCTGATAATACTGGGAGAGAGCAGTGGTTCGCCGCCCTTAGGCTGGGTGGTAGGCACTTGCTCTGCAGCCGCCAAACCTGTGAGCACCATGGCTACGAAGGTGAAAACGGAAAGGGTGATTTTAACTTTTGGTTGCATAGCTTAATTGATGTTGAACTTATGGACATTGGACATTGGACATTGGCTCAAAAGGTCTAGCGTCCAATGTCCAACTGTCTAGTGTCTCTTACTAGGTGGTGCAAAGATAATGGTAGCGAAAGGTTCTTTGCAATACATAGAACCTATTTTTGCCGGGTACTTTTGAAATTTTTTTTATAAATTTTATTAAACGACTGATTATCATCTATTTGTGATAAAATATTTTTTCACTTTTTTTATAAAAAACCTCGTAGATTTTTAAAACCTACGAGGTTTTAGGGCCTGGAATTGAAAAAACCCCGCAGTTTTTCAAGACCTGTAAGGATTACCTGAAAGGAATCTGGAAGCCAGCGGAAGTTGATATTGTGTCTAACAGCCCATTATTTCTCAGCGTTAAAGACTGTCAGGTTTCTAAAATTGTGATACTCTTGTGATAATTCAGCCCAATATTTGTGGGTTTAGGAACGTGGTCGAAAAAAAGCAATTATGACTGTTATAAAGATCCTTGTGGTCGAAGATGACCCCAACATCGCTGATTTGATAGCAATCCACTTGCGGGACCTGCCTGCTGTGGTGACGGTTAAATATCATGGCTGGCAAGGATTGGATGAAGCCTTAAGCGGGAATTATGACTTTCTCGTGCTTGACCTGATGCTCCCAGGTCTGAGTGGCTTGGAGATTTGCAGGCAATTGCGTTTGCGCAAACAATATATTCCGGTATTGATGCTCACGGCTCGTTCTGAGGAACAGGACAAAATTGCGGGTCTCGAGATGGGGGCAGATGATTACCTTACCAAACCTTTCAGCACTGGCGAGCTTTTGGCAAGAATCAAATCCATTCTTCGTCGCACACGGCGCGAAAGCAACCAACTGGAAGAACAATTGCAGCGCATAGAACGTGGTGGAATTATTATGGATTTAGAACTGCGCAGTGTGCAAAAAGGGGCTACCCGTATCGAACTGACCAACAAAGAATTCGAATTACTCCAGTTATTTATGCAAAATCCGGGTCGCCCGTACACACGATTGGAAATATTGGATGAGATTTGGGGCGAACAATTCGAAGGGATGGAACATACCGTTAATTCGCATATCAATCGTCTGCGCGCCAAAATTGAACCTGACTTGACACGCCCCAGCTACATTCTGACGGCCTGGGGGCGAGGCTACAAATTCAATGAGGAACTCTGATGTCAAAGCCAGAAATTGAATTGGATTATTCCGCAAAATCTCGGCTACGCTGGGTTATGACCACTGTATTTGTGGCATTCCTGCTGCTTATTTCTTATTTTTTATCGCTGGAATATTTCAATGGTCTTGCAGAAGCTGAAAATGCCAGCCTAATGCGGCTTAATGGCATTGTGTATACACTTGCTATGCAGATTGACGGGGATGCACACCAACGGCTTATGGCCAAACACTCCAAGATGGATGCGATTCTATCGCCTAAGGAGAACCCCGATTACTTAGCCATCCATCAGGTGCTTCAAAGGAGTTTTCAAGGTAATATGCTCGGTACGCCCATTTACACGATCGTATTAGACAGCAATAACGCATGCTACTTTGGCGTGACTTCCGCAGAGATGCCCTATTTCCGACACCCATATCATTCAGCTCCCGCATCGCTTATGGAAAAACACGCCGAGGGAGCTATGATTCCACGTTATCAAGACGAATTTGGCACTTGGCTATCCGCATTTGCAGCAGTAAAAAACAGCAAGGGGGAAACGGTGGCATTGGTACAAGCGGATCAAAAGTTTGATGAGTTCATGGCACATGCCAGCAATCTCGTGTTTCGAAATTTGATGATCACTTCGCTGGTGGGTGCTTTCTTTCTAGTGCTTCTTGTTCGGATTCTACAACCAATCCTGCGCAAAGAGCGCATAAACAAAGAGGCCCTTGCAGCTGCAAACAAAGAAAACAAACGAATTAACGCCCAACTCCAGCAGAGTCTTGAACAAGTGACTTCGCTCGATAATTTTCGCCGTGAAATGATCGCAAACCTGTCACATGACCTACGCACGCCTATGGCCAGCATTTTGGGCTATTTGGAAACGGTAATTCTAAAAAAAGCCCAGCTTTCTGACGCTGAACAGGAAAAATTTCTCAATGTAGCACTGGCTGAATCCAAGCGACTCAACCGGCTGGTCACCGACCTTTTTGATTTGTCCAAACTGGAATCTGGTCAAATTCAAATCGAGCCGGAACCATTCAATATTGCTGAACTGGCCCAGGATATACTCCAAAAATACCAGTTGCAGGCCGAAGCCAAACAGGTTAAACTACTCACGGATTTTTCCGAAAACTTGCCTTTAGCGCTAGCCGATCTACGGTGGATTGACCGCGTACTACAAAACCTTATGGACAATGCACTTCGCTTTGTTTACGAAGGAGGTTTTGTGATGTTTACCGTTTTTGAAAAAGATAATGTCTTGAATTTCAAGGTTTGCAACAGCGGTGACCCAATTCCGGAGGCGCACCTTGATCAGGTTTTTGACCGATATTTCAAATCCTCCAACCGCAAAAAAGACAGTACCGGCCTTGGGCTTACGGTGGTCAAAAAGGTTGTGGAACTTCATGGCCAGCGCGTTTGGGCCGAATCAAGCGATGCCCTCACAACTTTCCGATTTACCCTACCGATCTATTCGCCAGATGCAGCAGTAGCGTGATACTTTCGTGATAATTGAGTTTCACTTTTGTCTTAGAATTTAATTTTTAACTAAAACAAAAGTTGATTGATTATGAAACTCAATGCACTTATCATCACCCTCTTTTCTCTAAGTTCAGCTGCTTTTTTCGCCTCCTGCGAAAAAGAAGTTCAAGTAATTGTTGACCCAACTAAGCCGCAAGGAGCCTTTACAGTCTCTAAAAACGGTACGTTTACAGAGCAAAACGGCACTGGCTCTAAAGGAGTTACTCAATTGGGCACAGATGCAGACGGAGTCCAGTTTCTCAAGTTTGGTACTGATTTCAATACGAACTTCGCGACTGGAACAGTGACGGTTTATCTTAGCACTTCCATGACCTTCGTGCCTGATCCCGGCAACGGAAACCCTAACCTTCGCCTGGTGGGCCCAGTCACAACTGCAGGCGAAAACTATTTCAGGCTTAACCCGGCGGCAGAGGCTAAATTCACCCACGTCATTTTGTGGTGCGCATCGGCGAACGTGCCTTTTGGCTATGCGCAACTGCAGTAGTATCAATCATCTTCTGATGTGTCCGGCGTTTGGGTAGCACTAGCTCCCATCGCCGGGCCTTTCAGCGGTTTTTTTTCATAAATTTCATTCAGAAGATGAAAAGAATTCTCTTGATCAGCCTGGTCAGTTGCCCCTTTTTCTTGATGGCTCAAGGTGGCTGGACTCGCGCGCAAAAGTCTTGGTTCCTAAAATTTGACGCCTCCCACTTGAGTGCCGAGCGCTATTTCAACCCGAATGGAGACGAAGTGAAAACAAGTGATTATCGCCAAACTTTATTCAATTTATACGGAGAATACGGCTTTCGCCCACGACTTACTTTTATCGTTCAAGCCCCCCTTTTGCGCCTAAATAGTTTTGAAACTACGGAGATCGTCGCAGGTGTAGGTGATCTGCGCCTGGAAGCAAAATATCGCCTGACAGGTAATCACTTTCCTGTATCCTTGAGCATCGCACCTGAATTGCCAACCGGACGAGCCAATGCATACGCGACCAATAAGACATTCCCTGATGATCGAATCAACCTGCCAACAGGTGATGGTGAGTTTAATGTGTGGGCCACACTAGCTGCCTCTAAATCCTTTGGGAAATTTTATGCCTCTGCATTTACGGCCTACGATTTCAGGACAAAATACAAAGGCAAGAAATTCAGAGACCTTTATCAGTTTGGCGCTGAAATTGGCTACAATCCATTGAAACAACTTTGGCTAAATGCCAAACTCCGGGCGCAATTTAGCAACGGAGAAAGTCAGCACCCTGAACTTGGTTTTGTACGCGGCGATGCCACTACTTACACCCTCGCAAGCGCAGAAGCATTCTACAAGATTAATAAGAAATGGGGTGTTTCTGCCACTTATTTGACTGGAGGCGACTGGGTTGCGCCCTTCCGAAACATTTACATTGCTCCGTATTTTTCGCTTGGGCTTATTTACGAAAGGTGAACCCGTGTCTGTTTTTTTAAAAAATCATACCATGTCATTACTAAAAAATGTCCTTCCAATTTGCTTGCTTATATCTGCCTTGTCTTGTCAAAAAGAGGATACATCATCGGATTCCCCCGACTCAAATACTGCAAAACCTATGGGGGTGTTCAGTATTGCACGCTCTGGTGTTTTCGAAAAACAAAACGGGTACAACGCCGAAGGAACGGCGGAACTCGGCTCAGATGAAGCAAATGTCCAATGGTTGCACCTGGCCTCCGACTTTAATGCTTCACTATCAACCGGGGCTGTAACGGTGTATCTTTCAAAAAACCAGAACCTGACGCTAGGTGTAGCCGGTTCTTTTCGTCGCATGGATTTGGTCACAATGGCAGGCGAACGTTTCTATAAAATAGAATCTGCCGTCGGTGATGATTTCAAATTTACTATCCTATGGTGTGCTTCAGCTGGCGTTCAATTCGGTAACGCGGAATTGAAGTAGTACAACATGAGTCATCCCTGTTGTGTGCTTACCTTCGCTACATTCCGACATGACAAATCACTCAGTCAAAAGCTGAGGTGTAGATATGCCACCCCAAACTCCGGGGTGACTCATGTTGACTACCCTAAATCCCAAGGTCGTTGACTATAGAATTTTGTTGTCTTAGCGGTCAGACGACGAAAAGTCGTCAGACTGCGTGGAAGGCCTCGTCCGACGACTTTTCGTCGTCTGACGAGTAAGTAGAGAGCGGAAATTAAACCTCATCGCACCACCGTCACATCCCCCTTCCGCTCAACATGCAGAATTCGGCCGCAGATGGCAACATCGGCTACCAAGTGCCACACCTGCACGCCCGGGTTGAAATTTTGGTTACGGAAGATGCCTCCCCACTCATCAGACGTGTTGGAAGTTTCAAAAAGTTTGTTGCCCCATCGGTCAAACACCTCAAAATGAAAACTTATCAGCGTGATACCTGCCGAAAACAAGGGCCTAAACTGGGCATTTTCCACATCATTTGAGGACGGCATGATAACATTGGGGACGTACACGATATTCAGGTCTTCATCAAACTCAAACAGTTTCACAACAGCCTCGCTGCGTATTGTGCTGCATTCGTCTGTCACTTCCACCCAAACCTGACCGACTTCTGTGGCGATGCTAATGGCTTCACGACCGCCATTCCACCAATTGAATTGAAGTGCAGTCGTATCGCCATTCAATATCTCGACTTGCAACTGCACTCCCGTGCTGTCGCATGGGAGAATTCCGTTGGCTAAGTGTATTTCCAGTTTCGGGATGACTGCCAGCGTGGTATCTCTTTCAAAAATGCAGCCGTTCGCGTCCTCCACGTAAACTGTGTAATCCCCACCCGCAATGCCTACAAAACGTGTACTGTCCTGAAAATCAACGTTGTCCATCGAAAAATGAAAAGGTGCCAATCCGCCAGAAACACCCGTCGCTTCCAGAATCCCTGTCGCAGAATTACTGCAAGAAGGTTTAGCATTCAACCCAAATATTACCTCCGGGAAGGCAGATACGAATACTGTCACAGTGCTGTCGCAACTTTCAGCATTCGTAAAGTGAAACTCTTGCGAGTTGCCAGCAGGTATTTCCTCACCAGCATAGGTATAGGTCATGCCCGGGCAAACGCTCACATCGATCACATTGGTCGAAACGTTTTTCTGGAATACGGTAACGGTCACTACCGAGTCGCAGCCGACATAATTCGTCAAGGTAAAATTCTGTACGTCCCCAGGGTTCATTATCAAACCTTGATAAATGTAAGCTTCCCCCGGGCAAACGCCCGCGCTAAATGCCGAACTGGATATTGGCAGTACACTCACGCTCACTGTAACGATAGAATCACAGCCAGCAGCATTTGTCAGGTTGAAATTCTGTACATCTCCCGTGTTTAGTGTGGTGCCTTCATAGAGGTATGTTTCACCGGGACACACGCCCACATTCAACGCGGAACTCAGCGCAGGTAAAGCCGTTACCGTCACGGTCACGATCGAATCGCAACCGGCTGGAGTGGTCAGGGTGAAATCCTGTATGGCGCCCACCGGGAGACTCGTTCCATTGTAATCCACCGTCCCATTTGGACAAGCCTCTAAAGTCAGATTCGAGGTGATTGGAGGTAAAGCGAAAACAGCGACGATGCTAGTGTCGAGACAGCCGTCAGCATTGACTTGGGTAATAATAATTTCCGTACCTGCCGGAATTTGATATCCCTGATAATTGAGTACCCCGCCCTGACAAACCGTTGCATCCACAAAAAGAACAAAATGAGGCGCTTCTTCCACCGTCACCGACACGACAGAATCGCAGCCTACCGAATTGGTCAGGGTGAAATCCAGGGTAGTGCCAATGGGTATATTGGTGCCATTGTAATTCGCAGTTGAGCCTGCACATGCTTTTAATGTGAGCGAACTCGCGGAGGTTGGCAAAGCCGTCACCGTGACCGTCACAATGGAATCGCAGCCTACTGAATTGGTCAGGGTGAAATTCTGGCTTGTGCCGACAGGTATATTGGTGCCATTGTAATTGGCTGTTCCACCGGGACATGCGCTCATTGTGAGCGCACTGGAAGACGTCGGCAAAGCCACCACACTTACAACGAGGGTCGAGTCGCATCCTTGTGCGGAGGTCAATAAGAATGTCTGTGAACCGCCTACCGAGATATTCGTACCATTATAAGTGGCAAATCCTCCGGGACAAGCAGTCAATTGCAAGGTCCCAAATGCCTGACATCCAAAGTGCAACAGAAAATCTGCATCGCCTTCTACGTTACAACCTGAGAGCGTCGTCTGGTCATTCCCAATAACAATGGACCAGCCTGGGGGCAGTGAAAATGGGTCAACCGAAAAAGTGTAGTTTGTAGAAAGTACGTTTGTGAGCGCAAAATCGCCGTTTGCTCCGGAAGTTTGGGCATCGAACAGTGTCCCATTTTGATACACGACCACTGTCACACCCGAAAGCAGGGTGTCAGCAGGGTCAATCAGTCCGTTGTTGTTCACATCCGACCACACCTGGCCGAGAATATTGCCATAACCTGTAAACAGATTGAGCGACAGCGGATCACTCTCGGCAGAACAACCAAAAATATCGGTCAATTCAGCCCAATAAGTGCCGCTTTGTTGTGCGATAAAATTGGCCGAAGTTGCTCCGGGAATGGGGTTTCCGTCCATAAACCACTGCCACGAAATGATGTTGGGCAAGTTAGGGATACAAAGCGTGTCGGGGCTGCAGCGGGTATGGCAGCCCGCAGGGATGCTTTGCACAAGTGGCCCGGGAAGAATTACAGCATTATTACTTTTTGCCTCGCATCCAAATTCATTGATGACACGGATATAATAACTGCCCGGGTCTTCTGTCGTCAGGGTTGTGCCGCTTACTCCTGTGTTCCAGAAAAACTGCCAGTTGGGCGGAGTCGGGCCGAAGTAGTTAATTACATTCGGGTCGCCCGCGCAAAATGTAGCGCTAGCAACAAAAAAGCCCGTCGGAACAGGGTTCACTGTCACCAAGAAGGGATCGGAAACAGCGGTACAACCCGTGCTCAGGCTAGTCACCGTCACTGAATAAAGATAGCTGCCTGTTGACAAGAGTGTATTTCGATCGTCGGTAAAAAACAAAAGCTGGTCATTGCCATTGCCACCCGACCAGGTGTAGGTCCCAGCTCCATTGCTGTAGGCCTGCAAAGCCACATCCTCGCCTTCACAAATCGTAACGGTTGGGTATGCGTTGGCGATCACTTGACCCAATTCATTGAAAAGCAAGGCTTTAATCAGGGCATCTGGCGATGGGTTTATTTCCACATTTACCGCAGGCGGCGAATATGTGCAGCCGTTCGCGTCGGTAAGGGTCACTTTGTAGGAACCTTCGGATCCAGTGCTGAGCGTTTGCGTTGTAGTGTTGCTTCCATCTGACCAAAGATATGAAACCGCACCTGCCGGAGCAGTTAGCGTGATGCTGCTGCCCTCACAAATTGGTCCAGGGTTAGCAGGGCTGATGTTACCACTCAAGGCACTGGGTTGAACCGTGATATTGCTCGTAAACGTAGCGGCGCAGCCGTACACATTTATCGAAGTGGCTGTCACAATATAAGTGCCAGCAGGGAAACTATGATAAACTGTGTTCCCCATGGCGTCATTGGCAGGGCCGGAAGCAGGGTCTCCAAAATCCCAAGTGAGTTCAATGATATCTGGATTAGGTGTTGCGGCGAATTCGAGGGCGTTGCCGGCACATCTTGCTGCAGGATTGGCAAAGACGGGAGGGTCAAAATCGGGGATTTCAATCTGTTTTGAGGCACTTGAGGTGCAACCGCTCCCCGAGCTTATGGTCAGGGTGACCTCATAAATTCCAGCAGGAGAAAAAGCGTGGGAAGGGTCTTCCAAACTTGAAATATTGTTGGCACCAGAGGCCGGGTCGCCAAAATTCCAGGTGTAATTGGTAATGTTGGCTTCGGGCAGGAGTTCGCTTCGATTTTCAAAATCGGTCATCGCGTTGGGACAAGCAACCAGTTCGTCGAAACGCGCAACAGCCTCCACATCTATCGAATCAAGAGCCTCGCAAAAAGTACCATCGGAAAGTTCCACTTTGACAACCACAATGTATTTGCCCGCGTTGGGATAAACAAAACTTGGGTTCTCTCCCGTGGCAGTGCCAAGTATTGCGCCGCCAGAAATCCCTGTAGTCCATTGCGCACTACCAGGCACATAAAGTCCTGAATAGTCGTTCAAGACGATCACAAACGAATCACAACGCGGAGTCAAATCAGGTACGCATTGAATCACACCTGGAGGACATAAAGGACCACCACTACAAAGTGTACATACTCCGCCGCCGCCGCCGCCGCAATCTTCAAAAATCAGGATTGACCCAGCCGAAGCTGTACATCCGCTTGAATTCGTGGCTTGTACTGTGTAGCTTCCATATTGATTGGTAAAATGGGTACTTCCCGTCGCTCCAGCAACCAGGTTGCCATCTCGAAACCATTGATACGTATAGTTCCCATCCGAATTAGTCAAAGCAGTAAGGGAAACCGTGTAAGAGTTGTTACAAAAACCCGTTGGGTCGGCAGTCGTGAGCGACACATCGGGGGCATCCCAACTTTCGATGGTAAATACAGATGCGCCTGCGCATCCGTTTGCGTCAATGACATCAATAGAATAAACGCCTTCGCCCAGGGTGGTGGTCGCGGCATTACTCAAAACAAGCCCTGATTCGTTTTTCCAAATATAATTTGAGTAAGGTGAAGCGGTCTGCACCAAGGCCGTCGCGCCAGGGCATAACCCGGTTGGATGCTGCGGCACAGGGTCAGGATTGGTCAAAACCGTAACTGGAAATTGGGCGCTCTGGCTGCACACAGACACTGTTATAACATGGCCCCCAGGCTGATTCCAAAAAATTTCTACATTGTTCGTGCCTTGCCCGTTGGCGATCGCCCCGGCCGTTGGAGGGCTTATACTCCATTGAATGTCAACATTTTGAAGGTTCAACATAGAGTAGCTGCCCTTAGAATCTTCACAAACAACCGGAGTTCCGGAAAGGGTTGGCGCGGCAATAGGTATCGCAACCAAGCCTACCGTATCCGAGAGACAGCCCAGGCCATCGCTGCTCACCTGGGCAGCCGTGAGCCAGTATGGCCCGGTATTTCCCCAGGTCACGTTGAACGGGTTACCTGCTAATGTTTGTGGCGCTCCGGCACCGTTTTTTACGGTCCAACGAATGTTCGATCCTGCGGTCAAACCTGTAGCTTCGTAGGTATAAGCTGTTCCCGGGCAAATATTGGTTTCACCCAAAATTCCAGTAGGGTCGGCAGGAAGTGCACGAACGCTGATGGCCCAATCGGCAGCATTCGAACAGGTCTGGTTCGCATCGGCAGGGGTCGCCAAAAGTCGGTAAACTCCGGGGCCACTGAGGAACGGGACGTTTGGGGCACTTGTGGCAGCTGCTGAAGTCCAAGCCGTGCTGCCATTGGGCGCCGTGAGTGTCCAGTTGCAGAGAATGGGCAAGAGGTTATGGTTCAAGGTCGAGCTGAAACTGCCACTCGCGTCTTGGCAAAGTTCAATAGGGCCGTTGATTGAAAAGGACGAAAGGATGCGCACATGAATAAAATCCGCACCGCCACAATCAAGATAGCAGTTAGTGTACTGGACATATAGGGTATGGTCCGCAGCCGGAGCGGGGTTGGGAGAAGTATTCCATTGCACTGTAACGCGATTGGTTCCTTGACCATCCACAATGATGCCACCCGTAGGCAGCGACCATACAAAGCCCGTTCCGCCAAAGGGTGCAATTGTATAAACCTCAGTAGCGCCGGGGCAGACACGTTCTTCTCCCCGAATCTGGGCATTGTTTGTAATAATCGGAATTTGGATCACACCTGCCAAGGGACAAGCTGCACCAACACAGGGCGCAGCCTCTAAAGTAATCGTACCGATTGGGCCATTGTTCCATTGTACAGAAATGGTATCGGACGTAGATGTTCCGCCATTGAGTACGGTGCCTTCACCACTTACGGTCCACGTAAAAGGCGCACAACTATTGGAGGCTGTATAGGTGACCGTTTCCCCTGGGCAAATAGTAGACACACATTCGAGCGTGGGAGCTTTGGCATTAAGGACTTCCACAGTCATGGAGGTAGTATCTGCACAGAGGCAATTGCTGCGGGCGATGAGCCGAACGGTGTGGGTACCTGAAGTGAGATAAGTGTGCTGCGGATTTTCGAGCGAACTGGTGCTAAGATCATCGCTGAAAAGCCATTCGTAGGAGTCCGCACCGCCAGTGCTGAGATTTTGGAAATTTACTACCTGGCCCAAACAGACTTGGAGCGTGCCTCCAGCAATGGCGGCTGCGGGGCTGCTTGAAAAGTCAGCATTCGGCTCTTGGATAATTGTGACACACAATGCGTCCTCGCCCGAACATCCCGTAGAACTGTCGGTAAAAACTACAACACTTCCAATGCCTGGGCCTCCCCAAGTGACGGTAATACTGGAGAAAAATGGAGCGTTGTTCGTATTCACGACCCAACTAACGGCACCGGATACCTGCCATCCAAATTGTGCGCCTGCGCCTCCTGGGTTTGGTACTGACACCGAATAAGTGACGGTGGTACCAGGGCACACTTTTTCACAGTCGTTGCTAATGCCAGTACTGTCTGCATTACATGGAGCTGTATTGCTGGAAACTATTTTCAGTGGAGTATAAGGAACCTGTTGCACGAAGAAACATTCGGTTCCAATGGAAGTATTGGGGTTGTTGCTATTGATAACTGTGACGCAATATTGGCCTGGACAAAGGTTGAATATGTCTTGTGAGGTCACGCCTGTTGACCATTGGTAAAAATATGTAGTGGATGGTTGCGAAGGCCCTCCTCCCATCGCAGTAATATCAATAAAGCCATCGCAGCCACAGGTGGGTTGTGCAAAACCTGTGATAACAATACTGTCTTGCTGGGCAAGCAGATTGGAGGCAGGGAGGCAAAAAAGGAGTAGGATTAACCCGGCCTTCGCGGAAGATAGGGCAGGTAAGCCCGCCTTCGCTGAAGCTACGGCGGGTGAAGCGGGTGCAGCGGGTAAAAATCGGCTTTTCATAAATCAGGCGTTTGAAAAATTGAAAAATATTATTGAATAAAGATTACGCGTCGAAGATACGAAGGGTTGGGTGAGACGCTGCCCAAGGGAAATGTACAGAAGCGACACTTAGCTAAAAATTTTCACTTCCTCCCAACATCCCCCTCCTTCGCCTGGGCTTCGGCGGGTAACTCTGCCCACTGCTACTGCCTACTGCCGTTGCCCCCCTACCCCACTCCCAGCTCAGGATTACCACCCTTAATTCCCTTAAAATACTCCCAGATATAAGCCATATCTGCTTCCTCATTGTCCGTAGGGTAAAAAAGCACGGGGTCAAAAAACACCTCGCGCTTGGAGTAATCAAATTTACACAAGCAAATCGGCACCCCTGCCAGCCGGGCAATATGGTAAAAACCCGTCTTCAGTTTGCTGACTTTTTTGCGCGTTCCTTCCGGTGCAATGACGAGATGAATGCGGGGCTCTCGTTTGAAGGCTTCCACGGTGGCAGCCACAAGGTTATGGTTTTTTGAGCGGTCAACAGGAATGCCGCCAAGCCAGCGAAAAATGAAACCAAACGGCGGCTTGAACAGCGTATGCTTGCCCATGTAATTGGCACTGAACTGCCCGGCGCTATTGGTCAGCACCCCCAGAAAAAAATCCCAGGTGGAGGTATGCGGCGCCACGGCAATGACTACATGGGTCAATTCGCGGGGGTAGTGGCCCGTGATTTTCCAACCGAATAGCCAGAAGATAAATTTACTGAGTAGGCTGAACATTTTACTGAATGTGGTCAATGTGATAAATGTGGTCAATGTGATAAATGAGGTGACACCTCAGGCGAAGGAGGAGGTGTCACCTCAATTATCAAAAGGCACAAAAGGACACATTAAGACCGTATCGCGTTACTTTTGTGTCCTTTTGTGTTTCAAATTACGTTATTGTCCTTCAACTCCAATAATGCAACATTTTCAATATGGTGCGTATGCGGAAACATGTCGACAGGCCGAACTTTCAGAACGGCATATTTTTCAGACAATAGTTGTAAGTCACGTGCCTGGGTAGCCGGGTTGCAACTGACATACACTATGCGCGGCGCGGCCAAATCAAGCAGGAATTCAACAGCCTTTGGGTGCATTCCGGCTCGTGGCGGATCAGTAATCAACACATCAGGCCGACCATGTTTTTGTACAAACTCCGAAGAAAGCACCAACTTCACATCGCCTGCATAAAATGTAGCGTTCGTAATCCCGTTAAGGTGCATGTTTTCCTCCGCATCGGCAATCGCATCCGGTATTTCTTCGATGCCCACTACAGACCGACATTGTCGCGCAAGATACAATGCGATGCTCCCTGTACCTGTGTACAAATCGTACACAATTTCATTTCCGGTCAACCCGGCAAATTCGGCGGCTACATCATATAACTGTTTGCCTTGCAAGGAGTTCGTCTGAAAAAACGACTTTGGGCCGATTTTGAATTTCAGGTCGCCGAGTTGTTCCACAACATATCCTTTGCCGCGATAAGTCTGCATTTCGAGCCCAAACATGGAATCGTTCAACTTTGTATTAATGCAGTACACGAGGGTAGTCATTTCAGGGAATTTTTCCAGTATCGCGTCCAAATATCGGGCAATCGCCTCTGGTCGGTTTTGTGCAAAACTTACAAGGAGCATTAATTCACCCGTTGTGGTGAGGCGCACCATAAGATTGCGCAAAAAACCCTTGTGGTGGCGCGGATCATAGAATTCCAGTTCCTGGTCAAGCCCGATTTGCCGACAGGTATTGCGCAGTTCGTTGGAGGGTTCGGCTTGTAGCCAGCATTTTTGGATGTCAATGATTTTGTCAAAGAATCCGGCTTTGTGGAATCCCAGGCCGTAGACCTCGGAGGTTTTAAAAACCTCCGAGGTCTCGCGTTCTTTTGAAAATTCCCCTTCCAAAATCCAGCGTTTGTTAGAAAACCCAAACTCCAATTTGTTGCGGTAAAACACCGTCTCTGGGGCGCCTAGTATGGAGAGGAATTCGCCGACTTCGATTTTACCGATCCGGAGAAGCGCGTCTTCCACCACCTGTTGTTTGTGGCGGAGTTGTGCTTCGTAATCAAGGTTTTGCCATTTGCAGCCACCGCAAATTGAAAAATGCTGACAAAAAGCCTTTACCCGGTCGGGCGATGGAGTTACCATTTTTTCGACCCTGCCTTCTGCAAAGCCCCCTTTCTTTTTTTGTACAAATACATCCACCACGTCACCAGGCACAGCTCCGTCCACAAAAACAGCCATGCCTTCTTCTGTTCGCCCTACCCCTTTGCCCCTATCCGCGATGCCGTGAATGAAGATATTGGGAAGCGTGTATTGCTTTCTTGCCATGTTATTTTAAAAATAATCGGCAAAAGTAGGAAGGGAGGAGGAGATTAGAGCAGTGAAGAGGTGTCATCCCAAAAATCAGGACAAGCACAGCCGAAGGCTGGTTGTCCTGATTTTCGGGGTGACATCTCGAAGCGTTGCATGAGGTGTCACCTCTCTCCCGATAAATCGGGTTCGAGATGACACCTCGTGCTAAAGAAGATTTCCCCAAGTATCTCAAAAATTTTTCAAAACCTTCGCACATGGAAATCACAGTACAAGACCTCCGCCAAAAGCTCCAAGCGGGCGAGCAGTTCGTCTTCATTGACGTGCGCGAACCATGGGAATACGAAGAATTCAACCTCGGTGCGCAACTTATCCCGCTCAACACACTTGTGAACTCGATGTACGAACTCGAAGCGCACAAAGACGAATTAATTGTTTTGCATTGTCGCTCCGGCTCCCGTTCGGGCATGGCACAGGGTCTCCTGCTCGCCAACGGTTTCAAAAATGTGCTGAACCTTAAAGGGGGCGTACTGGCTTGGCAGGAAACTTACGGGAACACTAAGCCGTAGGT
Source organism: Saprospiraceae bacterium (assembly GCA_046160625.1). Lineage (GTDB taxonomy): Bacteria > Bacteroidota > Bacteroidia > Chitinophagales > Saprospiraceae > M3007. The sequence goes on along the minus strand of JBJXGZ010000106.1, from coordinate 8,187 downwards.
ACTGTTGTAAAGCAAAGTGTGGCACACCTTTGAGGTGTACCTCACTTTATTGAAAAAAATGCCCAGCAATAACGAACTCCTGCTCCGCGCCCGCCAGACCCTCGAATCGGTGACGGATCCTGAAATCCCCGTGCTCACGGTGGACGACCTCGGCATCATCCGCGATGTGCGCTTCGCAGATGATGGAGCCTTGGAAGTTGTGATAACCCCCACCTACAGCGGCTGCCCTGCAATGGGTGTTATAGAAGTTAATATCCGGGCTGCCTTGCAAGAAGCAGGATTTGAAAATGTTCGGGTCGTCACGATTCTCTCTCCTGCCTGGACAACGGCTTGGCTCTCAGAAGATGGCCGCCGAAAACTACAGGAATATGGCATTGCACCGCCCGCCGAGGCGAGTCTTGATAAGAAAGCCTTGTTTGGAGAACGCCGCGCTTTGGTTTGCCCGCATTGTGGCTCTACCGACACAGAAATGATTTCGCAGTTTGGCTCTACGGCTTGCAAAGCATTGTTCCGATGCCAGGAGTGTTTGGAGCCGTTTGATTATTTTAAGTGTCATTGAAGTGGACGTGTGGCACACCTTGGAAGTGTGCCACACGGTCACGTTTTGTCCTATCGTCTGCCACCTCCACCAAATCCACCACCACCGCCACGACGATCATCGCCACCACGGCCTCCACCTCCTCCGCCACGACGATCATCACCGCCACGACCGCCACCGCCACCACGACGATCTCCGCCACGGTCGCCACCACCACCGCGATTGGCACGGGCTTCGTTCTCCTCATCGGTCGGCATAGTGCCGTCAGGCTTGGCTACGATAGCACGGCGAGAGAGTTTCATCTTGCCCGTTTTTGGGTCCACGTCCAGTATTTTGAACTTGACCGTTTCACCTACTTTCAGCACTTCGCTGATGTGTTCGATGCGACGGTGGTCATATTCCGACACGTGCAACAAGCCAGTTTTGCCTTTGAACTTGATAAACGCGCCATAATCGGCCAGTTCTTCCACTTCGCCTTCGAATATTGAACCTACTTCTGGCATGAATACGATTTGTTGGATGCGACCATAAGCCGAATCCAGGGCTTCTTTGTTGGGGCCGAAGATGGCCACGATACCGCCTTTTTCATCTTCCTCGATACTGATAGTCGTTCCAGTCTGGCGCTGCATTTCTTGTATAATCTTGCCGCCAGGTCCGATGACCGCCCCGATGTAGTCGCGCTCGATGCGGAACTCTACTACGCGAGGTGCGTGTGGTTTCAGGTCTTCACGAGGCGCGGCAATCGCTTTTGCCATTTCGCCCAAGATATGCAAACGTCCTTCACGGGCTTGCAGGAGTGCTTTGGTAAGCATCTCGTAAGGCATTCCGTCAATTTTGATGTCCATCTGTGTACCGCAAATGCCTTTGGCCGTCCCGGTCACTTTGAAGTCCATATCGCCCAATGCGTCCTCGTCACCAAGGATGTCAGAAAGGATCGCAATGCGACCTTTTTCATCGGCAATGGCACCCATGGCGATACCTGCTACAGGAGCCTTGATTGGCACCCCACCATCCATCAGCGCGAGCGAACCGGCGCACACGGTAGCCATGGAAGAGGAGCCGTTAGATTCAAGAATATCGGATACCACGCGTACGGTGTACGCAAAATCTGCCGGGAACACCTTGCGGATGGAACGGCCTGCCAAATTTGCGTGGCCAACTTCCCGGCGACCAGGACCGCGCATAGGTTTCACCTCGCCAGTAGAATAAGGCGGAAAATTGTAGTGCAACAGGAATTTGTCGTCATGCGGATCCAGCGCAATGTCAATCAACGCTTTGTCTTGCTTCGTGCCAAGGGTAAGCGACGTGAGGGATTGAGTTTCTCCACGTGTAAAAAGTGCCGAGCCATGCGCTGAGGGCAGGTAATCCACTTCGCACCAGATGCTGCGCACTTCGTCGAACTTGCGTCCGTCAAGGCGCCTGCTGTCGGTCAGCACCATGTCGCGGATGACGTGCTTTTTTAGTTTATCAAAATAGCGTTCGGCAGCCAATTTCCACTCTTCCATGGTTTCTTCGCCAAACTCTTCGAGCACCTTGGCCATAGTCTCGGTCTTGATTTCTTCCAGACGCGTTTTGCGCGTGTCTTTGTCAGCAGCACTGCGGGCAAGGGTGTAAATGTCTGGGCTTGCAAGGGCTTCGATGCGCATTTTCAGCGCTTCGTTTTCTGGCACTTCAGGCAGTGGTCTTTTTACCAGAGCTTTTTCGCCCACAAGTTTAGCCAGACGTTCTTGCGCTTCGATTTGGGTTTTGATGGCCTCGTGCGCGAATTTCATCGCAGCCACAAGTTCAGCTTCCTGGCACTCATCGGCTTCGCCTTCCACCATCGTGATGTCGGTTTTGGTGGCGGCTACAATGAAATCCATGTCTGCTGTTTCGAGTGCTTTGCGACCAGGATTGATAACGAACTCACCATTTATCCGTGCCACACGAACTTCGGAAAATAGAGCCTCTACAGGGATGTCGCTCACCGCAACGGCTGCCGAACAGACCAAACCAGCCAAAGCGTCTGGCATAATGTCTTTGTCAGCACTGATAAGGTTGATGATTACCTGCGTGTCGTTCATGTAGCCATCCGGAAAGAGCGGACGCAGGGCACGGTCCACCAAGCGGCTGATGAGGATTTCGTAGTCCGAAAGGCGCGTCTCGCGGCGGAAAAAATTACCTGGAATACGTCCTACGGCGGCAAATTTTTCCTGGTAATCCACAGATAGTGGGAAGAATGGTTGGCCTTCTTTGGCCTTTAGGGCACTTACGATTGTGCAAAGAAGCATCGTGTCGCCCATGCGGAGGAGTACAGCTCCGTCGGCTTGTGCAGCTAATTTGCCCGTTTCGAGCGCGATCTCACGTCCGTCAGGTAAGTTGAACGTGGTACGCAGCGGGATTTGCTTTCCCATTGTTAAAGAACAAGTTATGCCCGAAGTTTAGTAGCAGTAGGCAGTAACAGTTGGCAGTAGCCAGTGGCACTTAGCAGTAGCAGTTCACAGTAAAGCCGAATCAGGCTGTGGGGAAAATGCGCAAAAACCGAAAAAATCACACAAAGAGGCAGGCGGCGAAGCCGGGATGTATGATGTATGATGTATGATGTATGAAGCATAAATCGTTCCGTATTCATACATCATACATCATACATCATAACCTGTGTCTTTGTGTGGGGGAACATTAATCCCCGTTTTTGGCAAGTTTTCCCCGTGTCTGAGGGGCATTTTTAGCGAAAAGCGCATTGCTCTGCACAAACCCGGACGGGTGAAAAATATCTGAACGCCCCTTTTATCAGGACGGATTTATTAAGGCAGGCGGGTTTCAATGACGGACTTGGGGGATGTAAAAAAATCCGCCCCAATTCGTTGAACCGGGACGGATTTTTGTAAGGTTTGATTATTTACGCAGACCGAGTTTTTCGATGAGTGCGCGATATTTGTAAATGTCTTTCTTGGCGTAGTAAGACAAGAAACTTTTGCGTTGGCCTACCATAGTGAGCAGGGCGCGGCGCGTAGAGTGGTCTTTTTTGAACTTGCGGAGGTGGTCAGAAAGGCACTCGATGCGGTAGGTAAGAAGCGCCACTTGTACTTCTGTGTTGCCCGTGTCGTTGGGCTTTTCGCCATACTTCGCTGTGATTTCGGCGATTTTTTCTTTGCTGTAATAGACTGCCATTGTTATAAAGTGATGAGGTGATAGAGTGATGAAGTGATACTCTGTACCAAAAACGAATTTCCGAGGGTCAAACGGCAGTTATTGCCTATCCATCCGCTTTTAGCGGGGGCAAAAGTAAGGCAATATATTTTGTATTCAAAGGGAATGTTCCCGAAAGTTTTGAATGAGGGGTGATTCAAGCGGCGGTTTCCAAAGATTATTTTTAAAAACCTAATGCAGCCCGCATCTTAAAATATATCTCAGTGTTCTCGTACACCCCAGAAAACAACGCCGCCTGAGGGCCATAGGCAAAAACCGGCACCATGGCCGCAGTGTGCACTTTGGTAGAAAAGGATGGCTTGAACTGTTTTCGAAATTCCGACTGTGTGAGGGCAAGACCGCCGCACTCGTGGTCACCCGTAACGACGACAAGGGTTTCTCCATTAGAAGCCGCAAACTCCATGGCCGCTTGTACTGTTTTGTCAAAATCGGCCATTTCAGCACGAAGCCATTGGTGATTATTGGAATGGCCAGCCCAATCAATTTGACTTCCTTCCACCATCAAGAAGAAGCCTTTTTCTGAACGCTTTTCCAGAAAGTCACAAGCCAAACGGGTAGCCTTAGGCAGATATGTACGCCCGGAGGATGCTGAAATTGGTTCCATTTCATTGGTGAAATTCACAAAAGGCCGGGAGCCATCGAGCGGGAGATTGTTAAAACTAGTGCCCAGCCTAACCACATAACCGCGCGCCCGCAGGGAATCCACCAAATTGAGTTTGTCAGGGCGAAGTTTGAACATGTTTTCGCCTCCTGCGATCAAACAGTCGAAGGGAGTACGAAGGTAGTCCAGTGCAATATCCTCCGTGTATGCCCGAAGTTCGCGGTGGGAGATAAAACAAGCAGGCGTGGCGTGGGTAGCCGTGCAGGTCGTTACCATCCCCGTTGCAAAACCCCTGCGATCAAGGTCTTCCAAAATGGTAGGGCAGGGTTGATCATCAGGAGGCAGCACGCCAATAGCGCCTATTGTGGTCTTTTCACCACAGGCAAAAGCCGTTGCGCCTGCTGCCGAATCCGTTACCCGAAAATTGGAGGCATGACTCTTGTGAAAACCCACTACCGGGAATTGCTCGAACACAGTTTTGCCCACGCCCATCCAATAGATATGTGCCGACACTTGTGCCGCCGCCATGCCATCACCGATAAGGAAAATGATGTTTTTGGGTCGAACGGAAAATTTAACCGCTTGAAAATCAATGGCTGGCTTGTTGGAAGAGGCACACGAAAAAACGCAACTTACAAGAAGTAAAAAGGAAATATTAAACCCGGGAAATAGGGAGGTGGAGGCGCGATTATTCATTTTATATTCTCCTGTTTTGCTGTTGTACTGTTTATCAGTTTACACCAATAGTCCATCTTTCATCTCCAGACACCGGTCCGAAAGTTCAGCCAATTCCCTATTGTGCGTCACGATGACAAAGGTTTGTCCATAGTCGTCGCGTAGTTGGCGGATGAGTTGGTGGAGGTCTTTGGAAGCGGTAGAGTCGAGGTTGCCTGTTGGCTCGTCGGCGAAGATAATGTCAGGTTGGTTGACAAGCGCTCTGGCCACGGCGACGCGCTGCTGTTCGCCGCCGGAGAGTTGCATTGGTTTATGTGTAAGGCGATCATGAAGGCCGAGATAGTCGAGCAGTTCTTCGGCGCGGCGTTTCACGGCAGCATCACTTTTTCGCTGAATGTAGCCTGGTATGCACACGTTTTCAAGCGCAGTGAACTCCGGCAACAAATGGTGAAACTGAAATACAAAACCGATGTGCCGGTTTCGAAATGCCGCCAACTGATTAGCATTCAAAGATTTAATACGCTGACCAGCAATGTTCATCTGGCCCTTATCGGCCCAGTCGAGCGTACCAAGGATATGTAGTAGCGTGCTTTTGCCCGCGCCGGACTTACCGACGATACTCAGGATTTCACCCTTCGGGATTTCGAGATTCACCCCTTTGAGGATTTCAAGCGGGCCGTATGATTTGTGGATGTCTTTGGCTTCAAGTACCATAGGGGCAAAGGTCGGAAAAAGTTCACAGCTTCTCCCCAAAAGCCAAATCCCCTGCATCGCCCAAACCAGGCACGATATAAGACTTAGCAGTCAGTTCCTCGTCTACTGCGCCGGTCCAAATGCGGGCCTTGGGCCAACGGCGATTCACAGCCTCCACCCCTGTGGTACTGGCAATCACTGTGGCTACATGGAGTGCAGCAGGTTTGCCAAAACGTTCGAGTTCTTTGAGCGCGAGGTTCACGGAAGCACCCGTGGCAAGCATCGGGTCGGCGATGATGAGTACACAGTCGTCGAGGTTAACCTTGCTCATATAGTCCAATTGTATCTCGAAGGATCCGTCTTTATGGTGTTTGCGGTAGGCCGCGATAAACACGTTGTCAGCTGCGTCAAAGTAGTTTAACATGCCCTGGTGAAAGGGCAGCCCTGCGCGAAGAATGGTGGCCAACACCACGCGTTGTGTTGGGAGCATGATTGTTGCTGCACCAAGCGGGGTATCCACCGTAACGGGTTCGTATACAAGTGTTTGGGAGATTTCGTAGGCCAACACCTCGCCCACGCGCTCCAGGTTGCGACGAAAGCGTGAGCGGTCTTGCTGGGTTTCTGCATTGCGCAGTTCCGCGATAAAACGGTTGGCAATCGAGTCTTGGGTAGCAAGGTTGAAAAGCATGGGTGGTGATTGGTGGATTGTTTACCCGCCGTGGTCCCGATTGCTCGGGACGAAAGAGGGGTGATTGGTGGATATTCTCACAAAATTACAACTTGCCTGCATGGTTTTCCTACTTGGAAATTACTGCATTACGTTTCTGCTTACCTTTCGGCAATGTTTCTTAATCGCAGAAAAATGGGAAAACTTTTCAATCTTTTATTTTTTCTACTCCCCACACTGGCCCAAGCAGCATTTGTTTCGGGTCAAATCCGCAACGCCACGCCAGGTACTCGGGTGGAGGTGCTTGTGCCGCAGCGTTACATAGATGGGCACGATGGGCACTACTATGGTATATTGGATGGTCAATCACGTTTTTCAATTGAGGCTGTTCTATTAGAAGCTCAGTTGGCGTTCTTGATTTTCAACGACGAAAATTTGGCTATTTTCCTTTCTCCGGATGATTCTTTAACCCTAAGAATTGATGCGTTTCAATTTCCATTAGCCGTTAATTTTGGTGGAATAGCGGGGGTGAACAACCATCTTCTATCAGAATATCTTCGCCAAAACCCCTTGGATTTCAACGAGTTCAACAACATCCGCTTCAAAATCGGTCAATACTGGACCGCAGTGGAAATGCCGCTCAACGAACTGATGGAAAACCTTCCGCCGGCCGAATTAAAAGCCTATTTCGATAGTCTGAAAACGGCATCAATTGCACTCTTTGAAAAGTCTGAACAACAAGACCCAGGCGCTATTTCGTCAGATTTTGCTCAATGGCTCAACGCCGAAATTACTTATTCCTGGGCTTATCACCTCCTTGTGTACGGCCATGTGTACGTTGGTCGGCACAATATTCAGCCAGATTTTTTTGACTTTCTATTTGAAGCACCCATTATAAGCGAATCGCTCGGAAGCGACTGGTACCGATATTTTTTGTTGGCATTCATGGCACGTCAGCAGGCCAAGGCGAGCAGTGAGCCAGCAGATTTTTGGGCAGGTCAGTACCAACTTGCCGGCAAACATTTGAGCGGGAAGCCGCTTGCATTTTTTCGTTCGGAAATTATCAGCACCGCTTTTTCAGCAGAAAAATACCGTGATTTATTGCCACTTTATACCCAATTTTTACAAACAAATGAGTATCCGATGTATGACGGAAAAGTAGAGGGTTTATACCAAAAGTATGCTCGGGTGTTACCCGGCTCTTATGCACCAGCCTTTGAAACAACCGATGCTGAAGGAAACGAAATCAGCCTGTTGCAACTGCGTGGCAAGGTAGTGTATCTTAATTTTTGGGCGAGTTGGTGCGGCGCTTGCCTGCGTAAAATGGAAATAATGGATAACTATGCGGCTGAATTCAACTCAAAGGGCATTGAAATCGTGAATGTATCCATGGATGCGGATGCAGACAACTGGAGAGCCGCCCTTTCTGAACGGGCATTTAAAGGCAGGCATTTGTTATCTACTGGTGGAGTAGGTCGTAATATAGGCGTCCTCTTCGGGGTGGAAGCCATTCCACAATACTTCATCATTGGGCGCAATGGCCAGTTTGCGGACAAAGGGGCTAGCAGTCAGCCAGTTGACATACGTCAACAACTTCTGTACACGGCGGGAAGATGAGGAAACAGGGATCATCATCCCGATTTTTTTGCTAAATTGATTTTGCACCGACCTAAGTCAGGATTCAAAATTGGAAGGAGTAGAAACAGAAATGCCCCGCTGTCCGAAGACAACGAGGCATTTTGCTAAATTGAGTTGGCACCGACCTACTCTCCCGGGACATCTGACCCAGTACCATCGGCGCTGGCGGGCTTAACTGCTCTGTTC
>JBJXGZ010000105.1:0-26349 GCA_046160625.1 Saprospiraceae bacterium | reverse complement strand
TACCGGCCACGAAGGGTCAAGAACAAACCCAAGTGGTGGTGAAAAAAATCGCGTTGCCATTTGTTTATGTCCGGCATTTCTCGCAGTATTGCGCTTGTGAGCGTTTCGACGTTCATGGGCAGAAGTTGGTTTATGATTCACACCACAAACCTAAACTTTTGCCCTTTTTTATTAATGTGTTTTCAAATCGGCAGAGCCGATTTCTTTACGAACCATTGAATTGACGTACCCGGGATTGAATCTGATTAGGTATCCTGAGGCGAAGATCATCAAATTTCGCGTTTTTGTGGGAGGCACATGTTCAATTGGTTTTTTGAGAGGCGGATTCAAGTTTCAAATGCAACAGATTTTAGAGTTTCCCAACGGCTGATATAGGCTAAAAAAAAGAGGACAACCGGGCTATTTTTGAGTCGCTAAACTTGAAAAAAATGCCACAGTTATCCTCATCTCAAAGGTATAAAATTGAAGCGTTAAATAGCCTCAAATATGGGGTCTCAAGGATTTCGGAAAAGACAGGGATATTCCTCTATTTAGGAATCAAGACAATACGCTTTGTCGTGCTTTTATCGCCCTGCTGCAGCGTTACGAAATAGACACCGGCTGGCCAACCTATTGGTGTCAATTCGTAATGATATTCTCCAGCATCTTGGTGCTCATCGGGAACAAGGACTGAAACCCGTTCGCCGGTCATATTATGTACCTGAAGGCTCACTTGTTGCGGAACATCGAGCGCATAGCTGATGACAGCTTTGTCGCCAACAGGGTTGGGGCTGATGAGCAGCTTGGTGGAGGCTGCTTTCGTTGGGGAGGCAAGCGGCTGAGAAGGTGTTGACTCAGTGCCATGTTCGCCATTGCCGCCTACCATGGCATCGCCGCCGGAAGGGTCGTCCATATTGTACACACCGCCGCAGCCATCGTTCACTGCCCGAAAAACAGAGACTGGATTAAAAGTAGAACCAGCATTAGCATCCACCCTGAAGCCCGGCAAAAGCCGAATGAGTACCCCGGCATCGTACATCACAGAGTTTCCGCCCGATATGGCGGCTGATGAAGTAAGGAAATCATCAGATTCAAAAAACATAGGACGGGCAACCGAACGGATTTGAGTGGTGAGCGTCATGTTTATAGGGCAAGAGTTGCTCTGGTACATATAGTTTATCGCCTCTCTATCGCCCTGACTAAATTCACCAGCATTGCCGAAGGATTGATTTCCATTGAGGGCTACTATAGTGGGTTGCCCATTGTTGCTGAAATCCAACGGTGCGTAGTGCATCACAGAAGAAAAATCATACGGGCCGATATCCATCGCAGTGCTGTTCTCTTTTTGAAAATTGATTTCGTCTTCGCCGTCTATGTTCGCCCAAATGATGCTTACGAAATTGTTCCGGTCTTCCCGCGACTGCTCGTGATACATTCCCAGCGCGTGACCGATTTCGTGGATCGGGCCGGAAAAATCGCCGCAGCCGATTTGCAGTTTTATGGTTTGCGTACCTCCTTGCCGCCCTACCGCAGACTCGCATTTGTTGGAACATTCAAAACGGATGCAATCGGTTTGGCCGGTTGCCGGCACTAAATAGACATTGGTTGTGCCGTTGATGTAGTCTATTGCCTCCAACACGGCATTCAAATAAGCTGGCCCAAATTCGTCTGGATTTGCAATGGTGTAAGGGACAATGCCTCCCGGCCAGCGACAATCGAGCGATTCGAGCACGATGCCCCGGTCGCTGACTTCAGGGTTTTGCAAATCCTCGATGCGTCCGAGCACGATATCTCCTTCCATTTTGGCCCAGCCGTCGGTGACGGCAACTTTCAGGGTGCGCGGTTGATCGGTGCCGGGAAGTATCATGGTAATTTGGATGATAGAGTCTGGCTCTCCATGGCCGAAGCACGCGGGTGATTCACCCGATTGCGCTTGGATAGTAAGGGACCAAAGCACCAGCCATGCGTTGAAAAATATCTTTTTCATAACCTGTTTTTTTTATATTTTGAACAAGATCTGCTTGAACAGACTGTACGCTCAAGCATAGCAGAAATGGCTGTTAGAGCCTACTTTTTGTCGGCTTCGAGCCGGGCTACCTGTGCCTTCAGGGCCGTGTTCTCTTTGTCCAGTTGAATGACATAAAGGGTAAGCTCCTCCACTTTTTGCATCATCTCGGTCATCTGTTTAGCTACTTGCAAACCATCTTTTTGGATGTCGGCGGCAGGGGTCACGTCTGGAAGGTGCTTGTTGGCTTGGATAAATTGCTCCACTTCAGCGAGGGGGCGTAACCGGTAGCCTTCGTCAAAAACATAGTCGGCCCAACCCGATTCCACACGCACTTCCTTGGAGCGGATCGTGCCGTTTACAGAGAGTTTGAAATCGTCGCTGGCGGTGCCGATGCCCACGTTACCGTTGGCAAATACTGTTAGCCGATTTGCACCTCTGGTCACCAAATTGATGTTTCCGGTAGCGGTCATTGGGTCAGTAGGATTGGCAGTCGCCAAGTTGATGCTTCCGCTCAGATTATCGGATGCCATACGGATGTCCCAATCATGGAGATTAACACCCATATCCGCTTTTATAATGACCGGGCCAGAGGGCGTAGGCTTTGTATAAAAAGAAATAAGGTTGCTGGCAGCCCCGGATTCCAAACGAAGCATATTGGTAGTGGAGTTGGCGCTTTTGACGTGCAGGGTCGCGGCAGGGGCTTGCGTACCGATACCCACCTTGCCATTGGGCTGCACTGTAAGCTGCCGTGCTCCGTAGGTAACAAGGTGCAGTTTGGCAGAGTTGCCATCGATGGTGCCAAATTCCATGTCAGTACCATTGACCATCGTGTACCCTTTTTTGACATTTGCAGTCAGGTATTCCATGGTATTGCTGCTGGTGGCAGATTCTATTTGCATTGGCGTGGAATTGGCTCCTTTTACGTGCAATTGTGCGGTCGGGTTCTGTATGCCTATCCCGACATTGCCACTGCTGGGAAGCACCGTCAGGCGGCGTGTTCCGCCCGTAACAAAGTGCAACTTGTTGGAGCCGCCGGAACTTGTGCCAAAGTCAATATCCGTGCTGACGCGGAGATACCCTTTTCTGGTATTGTTGAGCCAGTATTCCGTTCTGTTGATGGTGCTCGAGCCAGATTCTATTCTAAGCGGCATGGTGTCCGATGCTGCACTTTTTACGTGAAGGGTAGTGGCTGGAGCTGTCAGGCCGATGCCGACAAAGCCGCTCGGCGTTAGCGTAAGTTTTGGCAGGTTGCCTATGACCAGATTGACCGTTCCAGAGCCATTACCGTCGAAGGTGCCAAAATTCATGTCGTTGGCATTGCTGAGGGTGCCGATGATACCTTTGACTGTGGTACCAGAGTGAAACCCCAGCAAGTTCATGGTGGTGGTGGATTCTAGCTTGAGATTTACGCCGGCACCTTTGACATGCAGACGTGCAAGGGGTGTGGTAGTGCCGACGCCGACGCTTGCGTTGGAGTTCGTGGGCAAGATGGTTGCGTTGCCAGTCCATTGGGCGAAAGCAGATTGGGCGAAGCAAATGACAAGGGTCATTGTGAGCCAGCTTGCAGAAATTTTGAAAGAAGATATCATGACTGAAAAAATTGAGCGATGAAAAGATTTGAAAAGGTGAAAAGCTTAGTGGGGCGTACATCCATGTATTTGACGCCTTCACGACAAGTGACACGTCTCGTTACATTTTTTTGGAAAAAATTTTCCGCCAGCAAAAAGCAGTACGCTCGGAAGTGGCAGATGCACATAGATCCCTCAAAAACCATATTTAAGTGCAAGCTGCAATTCTTGCTTTGCAGCTTACCTTTGAAGCACTTTGCTGTCCCGTAACCTTGACTATCATGGAGCAATCGGATCATTTAGCGGCCATTCTTACTGGCGACCGGGTGGCCTTGCGCCGTTTGTACGAACAGCAACTCCCGGTCATTCGCGGCCTGATTCGTCATTACGGTGGCTTGGAAGCATATGCCAAAGACATCTTTCAGGATGCCGTGCTGCTTGTGTACCAAAAGGCCCGACAGCCCGATTTTCAACTCAGCAGCAAGTTCAGTACTTACTTCTATGGCATTTGCCGCAACCTGTGGCTCAACCGTTGCACAAAAAAATCTGCCAGCTCAGAGGTCACCTTAACTGAGGATGCCAAATACATAGCAGACGGCAGTTCTTTGGAAGAGGAGCTTTTGCAAGTAGAGCAAGGGAAACTCTTTTGGCGTGCATTCCGCCAGTTGGGAGAAGATTGCCAGAAAATTCTCGAATTGTTTTTCCAAAAGACCCCAATGGAGGCCATCGCGACCCAAATGGGTTTTGGTAGTGAAGGCTATGCAAAGCGGCGTAAACGCCAATGCAAAGACCGCCTGACCGAGTTGGCCCAAAACGACCCAGCCTACCCCGAATTACTGTAATCTTTCACCGTTTTCGACGCTTTAATGATGCAAAAAGAAACATTACACGATTTGATTGAGCGCTACCTCGAGGACGCTGTTTCCGAAGCGGAACGAGAGATAGTGCACCATCGCCTGGCAACAGATACCGAATTCCGGGCAGCGCTGGAATTTCAACGCGCGATGCAGCTTCATTTAGGCGATCCGGGTGAACTGCGTCTGCATGCTGCATTGGACGACATTCTATTTGTACCGCCGCCTGAAACTGCCCGGCCTTTGGAAAAACCATCCAACATGCCGAAAATTTCTGGTTGGCTTCGTTTGGGCGGCTTGCTGGCGCTGTTAATAGTTGCTGGCATTGCTATTTGGTATATGTGGAGCAATGGACAACCCAAACCGGCTGAATCTGTTCCTGTGCAACGGCCCATACAGTCCCCTCCCTCTGAGCCACGGGTGGAGACTTCTCCTGGCCCGACACAAACCCCACCTGTAGCCGAGGATTTGCCTAAGCGACCTATTGCAATGGCCAATCCAAAAGATTTTGTACCCAATCCTGATTTGGAAGCCCGTATCGGAGGTATCCGTGGTGCTGAAGGCCTGGAGATTTCCTTGTCCAGCCCTACAACTGATGCAGTATTTTACCTGCAAAATGGCATGATTAGCTTGCCTATAACAGGAACGCTCAATGCTGACTCTCTGGCAATTCGCCAACCTGTTCGGTTTTTTATTTATTCGAATCGCCCCAAAGACTGGGAAAACAAACAAGCCCTTTTCAACACAGTTTTACGCTTTAAACCTGACGGAGAAGAACGATATCGTGTTTATATGCGCCAACAACTCCGCCTTCGTCCCGGGCTTTATTATTTCGTGGTGGGCCAACAACGCCCTCCTGAAGATGACGGTGGATACCAGACGCTTTGGGTTGGTAGATTCACAGTCCAGACGGAAAAATGAGTATTTGGGCATCGCTCCTTTCCCGCTTATTAAACGCCCTGACTATGAAGCATTTATTAGCATTTTGCTTTTGCTTGAACACGGTTCTTTCCTATGGCCAGGTAGTGGATTCCATCCTTTTGCGGCAGGTGGATAGTTTGATCGGGGTTTCCCGGAAACTGACCGGGCAGCAGAAGTTCGATGAGGCTACCCAGGTAGGGGAGCTCGCACAAAAAATAGCCCTGGAGAAGTTTGAGAAAGAGAGCGCAGCGTACGCGCGATGTTTGTTCAATCGGGGGCGGATATTCAGTCTTTCAGGCCGCTTTGATGATGCGGAGCCATTCTATCTGGAAGCCAAAAGTATCCGTGAAAAAGTACTTCATAAAGAGCATCCGGATTATGCCTGGAGCCTGAACAACCTGGGAATCCTTTACTGGAATATGGGTCGTTATGAAGAAGCCGAGCCGCTACTTTTGGACGCTAAAACCATTTGGGGTAAAGTGTTGCCATTGGGCGAAGGGGATCCCGGGTACGCAGGAAGCCTGAATAACCTGGGACTACTTTATTGGAAGATGGGTCGTTATGAAGAAGCCGAGCTGCTATTTTTAGAGGCTAAAAGCATCAGGGGAAATGTATTAGGCAAAGAGAATTCAGACTATGCCGGAAGTCTGAACAACTTGGGACTCCTTTACAAGGTAATGGGCCGTTATGAGGAAGCCGAGCCACTACTTTTAGAAGCTAAAACCATTTGGGGAAAGGTATTAGGCAAGGAGAATTCAGACTATGCTACAAGCCTTAATAACCTGGCGGGTCTGTACCAAAAAATGGGGAGATATGAAGACGCCGAACCCCTTAGTCGGGAAGCCAATACCATTTGGGAAAAAAATTTTGGCAAAGACGATGAATTTTATTCTGCCGGCTTGACAACGTTGGCAGAAATATACAACGACATGAGGCGATATGAAGCCGCCGAATTGTTACATCTGGAAGCCAAAGCTATCCGGGAAAAAGTGTTGGGCAAAATGCATCCCAGCTATGCAAGCAGCCTGATTCATTTGGCAGGTTTGTACCACCGTATTGGACGGAATAAAGATGCCGAGCCACTATACCTTGAAGCCAAGTCGATCCTGGAAAAGGTGTTGGGCAAAACGCATCCTGACTATGCTGCCACGTTAAACCTTCTAGCCAATTTGTATGAAGATATGGATCGCTGGAAAGACGCTGAATCACTTTTCCGGGAAGCCAATGCCATCATCAATGCCTTGCTCTCCAATTCATCACGATACCTTTCCGATCGGGAATTGGCTGCATACGTCCAGCTATTTACCAAAGACCTGGACCACTATTACTCATTTGCACAAATGAACCGTGGCAAGTTTATTGGTTTTTCTGCCAGTTGCTACGACAACGCACTCTTTCACAAAGGCTTCCTGCTCAATGTTTCCTCCCACATCAGCAACCTGGCCGCTTCCAACAGCATCGCCGAGCGGCTGAACAACCGGCTCAAATCCTACCATCGCCGCCTGGCCAAAGAATATACAAAGCCCATTGCCGAGCGCAAGGAGGTCGGCGAATTGGAAGAACTGGCCAATTCGACAGAAAAAGAATTAATACGCAGCGTGACGGGCTTTGACGAGGCAATCCGGCAAGTAAACTGGCAGAACGTGCGGGCTACCTTGGAACCGGGCGAGGCAGCGATCGAATTTATCCATTACCGCTACTACAATCCATTTCGCACTGATAGCATACTTTACGCCGCACTCATTTTGAAGCCTGGGGATGTTGAGCCACGGTTAGTGCCGCTCTTTGAAGAGCGTCAATTGGAACGACTCTTGCCCAGGAGCAATGACATGGACCGAATTGATGGTTTTTACAAAACGTCCACAGGAAAATTAGTCTTCGATTTGGTCTGGCAGCCACTTGATGACCTGCTTGTTGGCATAAATACGGTGTACTGTTCCCCGTCTGGCCTGCTCCATCGCATTAATTTGGGTGCAATCCCTGTTCCTCCTACCAGTATGAGAGGGGGGAGGACTTTTGCCAATAGGCACCGGCTTGTTTTGCTCGGGAGTACCCGTCAGTTGGTCAACCAAATCGCAGACGTACTGCCTGCATCCATGCAGGCGGTGCTTTTCGGAGGCATTAACTACGATGCTGGCACAGAAGTAGCTGAAAATACGACCGTCCGCGATACTTTGAGGCTTGAACAACCTGTATTTGAAAGATCCATAACAGCTGCTCCATTTTTTTTCGACACGACAAGCCAAACCTGGGTCACAAGCAGGTGGAAGCCCTTACCGGGTACCGAAACGGAAGTCCGTCACATTGCAGGGCAACTCCTGAAACACAGATTCAGTACCCAACTGCTGACCCAATCTGCTGCCACCGAAGAATCCTTCAAACAAATTGGCCGCACCGAAACCCTGCCTACCGGACAGAGAGGTTCGCCCCGCATCATCCACCTGGCCACACATGGCTACTTTTTCCCTGACCCCGCTACAAATCCGAACGAGGATATTGGGGACAAAACAAGCTTTGTTTTCAAATCCTCCAAGCAACCCATGATCCGTTCAGGCCTAATTCTCGCTGGCGCAAACGCATCCTGGGTTACTCGCCACTCGCCTGCTGAGCGGGAAGACGGTATCCTCACCGCCTACGAGATAAGCCAGCAAAACCTCTCGAACACTGAACTAGTCGTACTTTCTGCCTGTGAGACCGGGCTGGGGCATATCGAAGGCAACGAGGGCGTTTACGGGCTGCAACGCGCTTTCAAAATCGCTGGTGCGAAGTACCTCATCATGAGCCTTTGGCAAGTCAACGACCAAAAAACCCGCGAACTGATGATCGAATTTTATTATCAATATCTCGATCAAAACCTACCGGTGCCGGAGGCGTTTAGGTTGGCACAACATGCTATGCGCACGAAATATCCAGGTAGCCCGTATGTGTGGGCGGCCTTTGTACTCATCGAGTAACTTCGGTGCTAAACGGGGATTTGTATTGGTGGGATGCTTCGTACTTTTACCCCATGTCTGACAAGGAATTAGAACAAACCACGGCCCTCGTCCGCGCCCCGTTCGAACTAGAATCTGCGCCTCCCCCTGCCGACGAGGCCGAGTTGCTTGCCCTTTTGGCCGAGCGTATCGAGGAAATGCTCCAACGCCGTCCGGATTATCTAATGAGCTTGTTGTACCGATTAGATGTGTTGGAAGAAAAAATCCGCCCGGTCATACACCCCAGCGCACTCGAACCCCCGCATGTCGGTCTCGCCAGGCTTGTACTGGAGCGTCAAAAACAACGTGCTGAGACTAAGCTCAACATCAAGCCAGATCCATTGGAAGGATTGGAGGGTTGGGAATGGTGAGCAAATCTACAAAACGTCAATCCTTGCGGATATTCAGCAAATTAACCATACAGTTTTCCATGTTGCCCAAAGTGAGGGCAAATTCCTGTTGTACGGTCGTGCCGTCGGCATAAGTGGCGGGCTTCCAAGTGGGCATTTTGCGTATGGCTTCCAATAAAATTTGGTCCATTTCCGTCGATTTAGTGGGCTGGAAAATACTCGCCTCCACAATATCGCCTGTTTGGCTCACCGTAAACTTGAATGCTGCAAAATCTAAGCCCTGAAACTGATTTGCCGGAATGGACTGAATAGCCGTTTTTTGTAAATACTGCATTAAGGCTTCTGTGCCTCCTGCAAAACTTGCCTCGAACTCGGGATTTACTGAAAATTTAAAATCAAATTCCTGAATATCATTGTGTTGCAAAGTGTTTTCCGGCAAATACCGAACCACCACAGAAATCTCCGTGCCAGCATCCACACGACTCAAATTGTCTTTTTGGGCTGGCGTGAGCACATCGGAGTTGCTGACCGATTGTTGCAATTTGCCTTGAATGGTGGTAGACACGGTAACCGACTCATACGCCCGAACCCAACTGGGTTTAAAATGCCGATTAAACTCGGCGATGCTGTTGGCCGCTTTCAACTGTTCTTTTGAAACAGATAAATAGGGATAAACGCGATTTACTTCATAGTGAAGTCCGTTGTTTTGTGCCACCATTAGTACAGGGAAGGCAAATGCGAGCAGGGCGCTCATCCATTTCTGCGGAAAACTTTTCATAGTCGTTGTGTTGTAAGACCTAGTCTAAGTGTTATGGGCTAAAAGAATGTTAGAAACTTGATTTAGTGCAAATGTAAGATTTCTTTAGCAAGTTGTCTTCAGCTGCAGGCATTTGGGATTGAGGATGTTGGGCGTGTTGCGAGTAATTACATTTCTGCGAAAAACCCCAGCATTTTAGGCAAATCTTATTCTCTTTGACGACATTGTTTTAGTGTTCCCTAAAATTATATTCTGTCAAAATTTCGCCAGTACTTTTTCCAGTTCGTTTTGCCCAAACAACTTTCCGTACTTTTGTTCCCGAAATTTTTACCTAACCGACACTTTTTCTGAGCAATATCATGCAAAAGCCCAGCACCGCCCGCGAAGACCGCTACCAACACCACGACTATTACGGTGTAGATGAACTGCTTACCTCTGAACACCTCCTCGCCCGCGATGCCGTGCGTCAATGGGTGAAATCAGAAGTCAGCCCTATCATAGAAGATTATTCCAACCGGGCAGAATGCCCCACGCACTTGTTCAAAGGACTGGCCGAAATCGGCGCTTTCGGGCCTTCTCTGCCTGCCGAATATGGCTGTGGTGGCATGGACGAAATCGCTTATGGCGTTATCATGCAGGAACTGGAGCGTGGCGATTCCGGTGTGCGTTCCATGGCTTCTGTGCAAGGCTCGCTGGTAATGTACCCCATCTACCGCTTTGGCTCTGAGGAACACCGTCGCCACTACCTGCCCAAATTGGCCAAGGGTGAGTTTATCGGCTGCTTCGGACTCACGGAGCCAGATGCCGGTTCCAATCCAAGTGGCATGCTCACCAATATTAAAGACGATGGGGATTCCTATATTCTGAACGGCTCCAAAATGTGGATCACCAACTCTCCGGTGGCCGACATAGCCGTTGTTTGGGCCAAAAACGAGGAAGGAAAAATCATCGGAATGATTGTCGAAAAAGGAATGAAAGGCTTCAGCGCGCCCGAAATTCACGGAAAGTGGAGCCTCCGTGCCAGCATCACAGGCGAACTCGTGTTTGAAGATGTGCGGATTCCCAAGAAAAATGTTTTACCTGGTGTTCAAGGCCTGAAAGGCCCGCTCTCTTGCCTCACGAAGGCGCGTTACGGCATTGCCTGGGGTGCTATTGGCGCAGCGCTTGATTGTTATGATTCGGCTTTGCGTTACTCTAAAGAGCGCATTCAATTTGGACGCCCTATTGGTGGTTTCCAATTGACACAGAAGAAATTGGCGGAAATGATTACAGAAATCACAAAGGCTCAATTGCTTGCATGGAGGCTCGGCACATTGGCCATTTCAGGAAAAATGACCCCAGCCCAAGTCAGCATGGCCAAGCGTAACAACGTGCATATGGCGCTCGAAATCGCCCGCGAAGCACGACAAATCCACGGGGGCATGGGCATCACGAACGAGTACCCTGTGATGCGCCACATGATGAACCTCGAAACCGTGCTTACTTATGAAGGCACGCACGATATTCATTTGCTGATTACTGGGCAGGATGTGACCGGGTTGGCGGCGTACGAGTAATAGGAATGTTCAATAACCAACAAGGAATGTCCAATGTCCAAATGGGCCCCGGGCTAAATATCCCGTCAAAAGTTAGCACATATTAACCACAAATCCAACAAGCAGTGCCCATTTGGACATTGGACATTCCTTGTTGGACATTGGACATTCCTTGCCGCCATGACCTGGCCTGCTGCCATCCAATCTTTCCGCAATTACCTTTTGCTAGAACGCTCGATGAGCCATAATACCATCGAAGCGTACCTCAATGATGTGGGCAAGTTTGTGCAATGGCTCGAGCTGGAAGACCGTGCTTTGCCGCCATTGATGGTAAAGGCAGATGACTTGACCCAGTTTATTTTGTGGGCCAATCGCCTTGGTCTCGAAGCCAGCACTCAGGCCCGATTGATTTCGGGACTTCGGGCATTTTACAAGTATCTGTTGGTCGAGGACATGCTTGACGATGACCCCACAGAATTGTTGGAAAGTCCGCGGATGCGCCGCAAAATCCCGGAAGTGCTCAGCGTCCATGAAGTGCAAGCCATGCTCAATGCCGTGGATCTTTCGGAGCCGCAAGGCCAGCGAAACCGCGCCATATTGGAGATGCTGTATGCTTGTGGCTTGCGCGTCAGTGAGTTGGTGAACCTTCGTCTCACCCAACTTTTTCTGGAAGCGAATTTTTTAAAAGTGGTGGGCAAAAACAACAAAGAACGCCTCGTGCCTGTTGGCGCCGAAGCGGTGAAGTATTTGAAAATCTATCTTGAAAAGGTTCGAAATCTCCAGGCCAACATAAAAAAAGAAGCAGAAAACGTGGTTTTCCTCAATCGTCGTGGTGGCAGGATGAGCCGCGTGATGGTATTCCTTCTTGTAAAGGAAATTGCCACAAAAGCGGGCATTATTAAGAACATAAGTCCGCACACATTCCGACACACGTTTGCCACACATCTTGTAGAAGGTGGCGCCGACCTCAAGGCGGTTCAGGATATGTTGGGACACGAGAGCATCACAACGACAGAGATTTACACCCATCTTGACACGGAGTACCTCAAAGAGACGATTTATCTTTACCACCCAAGATTAAAAATGTGAGCGCATCCCCAAATCTCCAATTAAACAAATCAACAAATATGAACTATTGGCTTGTCAAATCAGAACCCGATGTTTATGGCTACGACCAACTCGTGGCAGAAGGCCGTGGCCGTTGGGACGGTGTGCGCAACTATCAGGCGCGCAACAACTTGCGGGCCATGAAAGTAGGCGATTTATGTTTTTTTTACCATTCTAACATCGGATTGGAGGTTGTGGCGGTCGTTCGGGTGGCGCGCGAGCATTACCCGGACCCGACGGCCGAAAAGGGTGATTGGTCCTGTGTGGAATTGGAACCTGTGAAGCCTTTTGTGCGCCCCGTTACACTAGTAGAAATCAAAGCACACCCCGAATTGCAACAACTACTTTTGGTTCGCAACGGACGT
This sequence comes from Saprospiraceae bacterium, assembly GCA_046160625.1. Classification (GTDB taxonomy): domain Bacteria; phylum Bacteroidota; class Bacteroidia; order Chitinophagales; family Saprospiraceae; genus M3007. Next base: position 13,933 of record JBJXGZ010000105.1, on the reverse strand, counting down.
TTGTCGGTAATGCCTGTGTCTTCCGACGAATTTTTCACCATACTGGCCATGGGAGAGACCCAACTTTGATTCATGATTTACAAATATTCTTACGGCGAGCGAAACCTGAACCAGTTCCCGGGCGGAGGTCTGGGGTGCCTTATTTTCTCGGTGCTCTTCATAGTAGGCGGATATTATCTGCTTCAAGGGCTTTACTACCTACTGCTTTGGGCCGCTCCGGCACTGTTAGTACTTGCGCTTATTATCAATTGGCGTGTGTTTCCAGACACGATTAAAAGTTGGCTTAAAACGTTGGAATCCAACCCTTTGAACGGACTTCTTGCATTGGCGGTCGCGGTGCTGGTGTTCCCGTTCTTCTGCTTGTACCTTTTATTGAAAGCAATTGGATACCGCAAAATGGAGCAGTTGCGCCGCCAATTTGGGCAAGAGGAAAACGCTCGGGAACAAGATTTTGTACCGTTTGAAGAATTGGAAAGTACGCCCAAAAGAAGCTTCGACGAGGAACGTGAAATACCAGAACTGCCTATTGAGCCGGAAAAGCGGGCCCCCAAAAAGGATCAAAACCCTTATGATTCGCTTTTCTAGCGGTACATCTCTTCAATCTGCCGACTGCATTTTTGCAAAATAACCCGGCGCTTCATCTTGAGCGTTGGCGTGAGTTCGGCTTCTGTACCGTCTGTTTTCACCGCGTCCCAGGGTTCTGCTACCAATGCAAACTTTTTGAGCTGATCCACATGGCTGAAATGCGGATTTACACGTTCGAGCAGCATCTCGAAACGGTGCCGCACCTTTGGGTTTTCGATCATCTGCTCCAAAGTGGTCCATTCCACCTCGTGTTTTTTGCACCAATCCCGTAGACCTTCAGCGGAGGGCACGATAAGTGCCGACACAAATTTCATGTTTTCGCCAACTACCATCGCCTGCTCAACAAGGTGATGTTCTTTTAGCATGGATTCGATGGGTGTAGGCGCCACATATTTGCCACCGCTTGTCTTGAGGAGCTCCTTTTTTCGGTCTGTTATTTTCAAAAACTTGCGACCGCCCGGGCCATCTACAAACATACCAACATCACCTGTGGCAAGCCAGCGTTCGCCGTTGATTTCGCGGATCATTTCGGCAGTTTGCTCGGGTTGTTTGTAATAGCCAAGCATCAGGCCTGGGCTTTTGGCGAGTATTTCGCCTTCGCCGGGGCGAAAATCTGGTCCTTCTTCGATGCGAAGCTCAACCCCGTCTATCACGGTACCTACCGTGCCAAGCATAGACTCTCCGGGGCCAAATCCATTGACGCTAAGGCCGGGGGCCACCTCACTGAGTCCGTATAATTCGCGAACGGGTATGCCCGCCGCATTGAAGCTGCGCAGTACCCGCATCGGGCAAGCGCTCGCACCCGTGGTCATGCCTTGCACACAGCCGCCAAGGCCTGCACGCCACTTGGAAAAAACGAGCCGGTCTGCTATTTTCCATTGAAAAGCTTTCCAGCCAGTATATTTTTTGTCAAAATCCCAATCTTCGGCCAGGCTCAAGGCCCAGAAGAATATCCAACGTTTAAGCCCGGTCAATTCCAGACCCTTGTTGTAAATCCGATCGTAAACTTTCTCCAGGAGGCGGGGCACACAAGTGAAAAAGTGAGGTTTAATGGCTTGAAGATCACCTGTTTCTCCCCCCAAATTGTCCGTGCCCGTGAATGAAACACTGGCTCCGGCAGCTGTAAAAAGATAGACCGCTACCCGTTCGTACACGTGGCTGACCGGGAGAAAACTCAACACACGATTCCCGGTATAAATGGGCGCGAGTTTGGCTACTTGCTCCACATTGAAAACAATATTGCGGTGCGAGAGCATTACGCCTTTCGGGTTGCCCGTGGTACCGGAGGTATAAATGATGGTGGCCAAATCTTCGGGCCGGATGCTGTTTTTGATGCGTTCAATTTCCGAAAAATCGGAGTTTTCAGCAGACAATAATTCAGAAAAATGCCGAACGCCAGACTGCTCGTGAAAGCTGAAAATTTCTTTCAAGCTAGTCACTTTTTCTTTGGCTGCCAATACTTTATCAAGCAAATCGCCTTCGCCAACAACGCAGTATTTGGCCTCAGATTCGTTCAAAATGTACTCGTATTCTCGGGAACTGATGCTGGGGTACATTGGCACGTTTATCACACCGATTTGGAGCATGGCGAAATCTAATGCGACCCATTCGGGGATGGTTTGATAAACAGCTGTGGCGACTTTATCGCCTGGCCTCAAGCCCAGTTGGAGCAGGCCTAAACTGGCACGATTGACCAGTGCGATCATTTCGGCAGTGGAGATATAACGCCAATCGCCGTTGACTTTTCGGCCAAAAGCCTTCTCGAGGGGGTAGTCCCGTAGTTGTTGGTGGAGGTAGTCGAATAGACGTTTTTCAAACATAATGCGAGGAAGTATGGTCGGTACAGGGCGCAAAGTCGGCAAATCTCTCCGTAGTAAAACTAGGTATTTTGTCCTTTTTTGACACTCTCGACGACTATACCTTTGCCTATCATTCTTAAACTACCTATTACCATGACTCATCAAACACAAAAGGACAACCATGGCCAACCAGAAAATTTTGCCCCCCCCCCCGCAGATTATGAACACCTCATCTGCCCGACCAAGACCCGCATACAGATCGCTGCTGAATACGGCATTGACCCGCACACGCTCAAAAATTGGATAAAGCGCGATGGGCTCGACGTACCGCCGGGCGACCTAAGCCCAAAGTCGCAACGCCTGCTTTATGAAACTTACGGGACACCGCCGACTCCTGAGGGGAAGTAGCCGTGCCCGATTTCGTTCCTTTGTTTTCGTTCTTGCGCGTTATTCTCCGATATTCTACCTTGCGCGGTTGGGGGTAAGCGGTAAATATTTGCACTTGCTTTCTGGATTGAGCAGGAAGGCACGTTTTTCAACCTTTTCTCTTAACGTTAAAAATGTTCTTGAATGAAAAAACTTCTTTTGTTTCTGGCGTTTGGCACAATAGTCCTATTAGCAGTTGCAGCATCTTCTAGAGAGAGATATGAGGTCTCACAGGTCGAAATTGTCTCTTTTTCAAAAGGGTTTGCCCCAAATAAAGCACCAGTACAAATTGAGTGCTGTGACCCACATGATGAAACAACCACTACCTCTGGGTTTGGCGCTAGATGTCAACCAGGCAACCAATACTGCGCTCCAAATAATTGCCCTACTGGCACCTCGGAGTGCGGGGCAGATCATTAGACAGTATCAAAACTTACGCAGATTCTTCTTTGCGCGAATAATGATGCCGTCATCCAAAACGGATCAACACCAATGATTATTCATTTACCATTATAAACAATGAAAAAAGAAACCGTCTTTTTTAGCCTTGGATTTGCATTCCTAGTTGGCAGTATTGGGTATTTTGAATTGTTTTCAAATATTCAGAACAGCAGTAAGCCCAAGAATAAAGTTCAACTAGCTCAACTACTTGTAGATCCCAAAAAAGTTAGCAATCAATGCTGTTACTGTGCAGACGGCACCGTTTATTCTTACGCTACCGACTGCATTACAGGAACAAACACTTGTACGTCTAACGCTTGCCCCACAGCACCAGAAGGTTGTGGCGGCGGCGATGATTAACCAAAAGTCCGCCATTAAAAATTCAAGAAAAATGAAAAAATATCTTTCAACAATTTTGCTTCTTGGAAGCCTGCTCTGCTCTTTCTGCACCAACAAATTAATGGATTCGGATGGAATTATAGTGCAAGTTGGTCAATCTTCGACACGTCAAAAAGCATCTGATTTGCTATCAATCGAAGGTTTTACTGCCTTAGAGTTCAACAATGACGTTGAGTTGAAAGGTATCTCCAAAATTCTTTTCAAGGACGATATGGCTATTGTGTTAAACTATGTGGGCGACAAGCAAGATTTGTGGGTTTTTGATCAGAAAACAGGCAAAGCATTGACAAAGATTGGCAAGCAGAACAACGAGCCTGACGGTTACGATGGCCTGAATGACATTGCCTTTGATGGTGACGAAATACGGTGTTCAGCAGCGGGCAAGATGTCGTTTATGAACTATGACCTTGCTGGAAACCTACGTTCGACTACAAAGAGTGGTGTTTTTGGAGAAGAATTAGAGCGAACTTCTTCAGGCGAATATGTGGTGTACAATGAGTACAACTCGACCAAGATATCAGGACTCAACCACCTTATTTTTTACGACCGCAATGGTAACGTTACCAAAAGAACATATCCCTATCCCGAAGCCCAAGATGGCAACGGCTATGGTTTTGCGGGGTCACTTACTGCGTCGGATGGGCTATGGTTCAATCCTCCATTCTGCGAAACAGTTTTTGAAATCGTAGGCCACAAAGTAATTCCACGCTATGTCTTTGACTTTGGACAAAAAGCCATGCCAGAGGATGTGAGGCAGAAAAAAATGAGCGGCTGGGACACCGACAAATATTCCTTCTTGAGCGACGGCTTTGCCAAAACAGGAAGGTTTTTAGTGTTAGAATATCATGATGAGCAGAAGGCAAAGTTGGGGGTCTTTGACGAAGTAACAGGACGGTTTGTATGCCTGCGTGATTTGCAGCAAGACTATCTCTACGAGTTAATTCAGTTAGGGGACATCTTTCCCAAAGGCCAGCGCTCTTTTGCTTTGGTTCTCCGACCCTCCCGAATCAGGTATATGCTAAAGAATAACCTGCTTGACCTTGATGGTTTGGGCGAAAGGCATCCCAACTTGGTAACTGCTTTAAAGAATATCGAGCCTAAGAGTAATCCGCTGATACTTTACCTCGCTTTCAAGCCGAATGCCAGCATTGAAAATGTTTCAACAGAAAAGTAAACGAGTGGTGTGTAACAAAAGGCGTTCATTCCTTTAGAATGAACGCCTTTTGTTTTTGACTACATCACAAATACCGCTCCCGCAGCACCTTAAGATGGTATACCTGATGCCCAATAATGATAAAAAAAAGCGCGCGAACAGATACCTTCCAATTGCTCGCTGTGAGCAGGAATTTCGACTGATCTTCAGAGCATTGCGCGGCGAGTGCGAGCGTGTTGTCGCGTACCGTTTTCCATTCTTTCAGCAAATCTTTGATGCTGCGCTCTTCCACTTTGGCTTCTTCCATCCAGAAATCCTGATTGAAGCCTGGTAACGGCGCACGATCGCCCCGGATGCCCCACAAGGCACGAAAAGCAAACACGCGTTCTGCGTCAATAATATGGATCAGCATTTGCTTAATGGTCCATTTTCCTGGTTCATACGCATAATTACCCTTTTCTTCTGGCAGATTGCCAAGCAATTGCTGCGCTTCTTTGAAGGTTTTTTTCAAGAGGCTCTGCACGGTGCCACGCGAAGGCAATGTGTCCAGGTAGCCTTGATAGAATGATGCAAATTCGCCTTTTTTTGGCCGTTTCATCTTGCTTGGACGTTGGATTGTTAGACTTTGGACTGATGGACTTGGTGTGGTCTAATATCCAATGTCCCATAGTCCAATGTCCAAATAGTTTTATGTCTTGGCCAATTTCGTCATAAACCAGACTTCAAAAGCGGTAAACACCACATAACACCATAAGAAAATGCCCACGAACCACTGGTTTGTGGGCACCGCAACTTGTTGATAAACAAATAGTGCGGCCAAAGCCACCACCATTTTTCCGAATACCGACACCGATACAAGATTGGTGAACGCATATTTGTTTTTGCTCCGCGCGGAACTTGCACCAGCATAAAAAAGCCCCGTACACACCAAGGCAAAAAGCAGCACCGACCCTGCCGCAAATTTCCAGTGTTGCTCCGCTTGTACTGCAATAAAATGTAGCCCAGCCAGCACTACCGCCGCGCCTAATGAGACAAAAAAGAGGTTTTGAAAAAAATATTTTGGGCTCATGTTCTTGAAAAAAAACCGTCCTACGGCTTTTGCCATAGAACGGTTCGGTTTATTTATCGTTCAGCAACTGTCTGTAAATCACATAAATCGAAGCAGCCATGAATAAAATCGTGAGGAACACCGCCCACAATGGTCGCTCCAGTCCCATCCAGCCATCCAGCCATCGGCCAATGAATGCACCAAGTAAGCAGGCCCCAAAAAGTTGGAAGGCCATGCCGCCGTACTTCAGGCTGGCATTAATTGCGGACTTCCGCCGTTCCTTCGGCGACAGCTTTGGCTGCGGTACTTGTGGCATCAGTGGCTGATTTTAGGTCAAAGTGCTTCACCGTGCCGTTACTTGATGCGCCGACATCCATTTTGCAGGCCACATTGAACTTGGCGCCGCTCTGCACAATGAGTTTGTTGGTCGTAATTTCTCCGTCTACTTCGGCGGATTCGCGTACGTTCAGGAGTTCGGTGACATACAACTTGCCCTTAAAAGAACCTTCAATGACGGCGTTTTGGCAGCGGATTTCACCATCAACCATACCTGTGGGCCCAATGATGACCTTGCTCTGGCAGCTGAGTTTGCCTTTGATTGTGCCATCCACACGCAAATCACTGTCACAGCGTACAGTGCCTTCTATTACTGTGCCTTTCACTAATGCATTGAGTGCTCCTGCAGGTGAAGTAACCACAGTTTTCTTGGAGTCTTCTGTTTCTTTTGTTGATCCAAACATAACTTAGTCCCGGTTTTTTAAATGAACGGTAGGAGTGTAAACGATTAAAAATCAACGTGTTTCTATCCAATTGATTGCCAGGGGGAGGAATTGAGGATTGCAAAAATGAAAAAGATTCCCGGTGTGGCAAAGCCTCCGGGAATCTTTTTACCAACAACCCAACTGTGGAGTGGTGTTAATGAGTGTGGAGATTACGTTTACGAAACTTTAAAAGTTTCGTAAACGTAAAAGTTAGAAGCTCGGGCAGTATACGCCACGGCGTTCTGGGCCACAGATTTTGTAGATAAGCGAGAATTCGAATGCCCCGTTGCCATTGGTGGCAGTGAAAAGGCTCGAAGTGTTGACATCATAGCTAAATCCGATATTGAACTGCTCATAATCGAAACGTGTGCTTACGATGACAGCATCCATCAGCTTCTTGTCGTTGAGTTTGTTCGCAAGACGCGCCCATAGACCAAACTGGAAAGCCTGGTTGTAGCGGCGACTGTTGCCGAGGATGAATTTGAACGAGTTACCCACGTTCACCTGCCAGGATGGGCCTTGGAAGAAGGTAACTACGCCTGGGTTAAGCCCGAACTTTTGACCGGTCATGAACTCACCACCAGCGTGAAAGGTAAATTTGCTGTATAGCGGAATGTTGGCACCCTGAAACGATTGGTTTGCACGGTTCAAGTGGCTGAACGCGCCGCCAAAGTAAAAGTTCGAGTACTGGTCAAACACGCTGAACCACAATACCCCTGCCGAAAGATCGGCGAAAAGGAAGCTGGGGTCGGCGATGTTATCACCCAACATGTTAGGGTCAAATCCGCCATTGCCGTCGTGTTGGCTCGGCCATTGGAGGTTGTAGCTCTTGATGCTGCGGTTGCTCAAGCCCACATCGGCGCCGAAAACGAGGTAGTGTGCTTTTTTGCGATAACCACCCATTTTCTTGGCATAAGAGCCAGAAAGCCGGGCTTGAATAGTAGCAAACTCGGAAGAGCCAGCCTTATCGCCCCAAAGCGTACCGCCCACTCCAAAATAGTCATAACGACCCACAGGAAGTTTCTGATCGTAAGAAGCAGAATAGGTATTGTAAGCGCGATTTTTCAGGATGGAAGCCCACTGATTGCGGTAGTTGGCTACCATGCGGTGGTTACAATTCATCACGCCTGTCAAAGCCGGATTAAGGTTGAGCGGGCTTTGGTAGAACTGGGAAAAGTGGATGTCTTGGGCTTGCGCTATTGCCGCGAACATCACGAAGCACAGTGTAAGAAAGTGTAGAGTAGTTTTTTTCATAATCAAGACAAGACCTGTGGTTTGGTTGAAAAACGACAAATGAAGGAGGTGGCAAACGCCTTTAGATTTAGGTCGGGTGGGCGAAGGTAGGTTTTTCCCGAACTTTCCTGCACTTAGGGAATAAATTTTAACTAGTCGCGCCAGAACGACCGTTCTTTTGGGCCTATTTTCCTCTCTGTGTTAAAACGTTTGGAAAGCAAGAGGTTTTAACTTTTGAAAACGCTGCTTTGCCAGTTTGCAGTAGCAGTTGGCAGTTGCAGTCGTGGTCGAGATTGGTATTTGTTTTCCACTGTCTACTGCGACTGCGTACTGCGACTGCCAACTGCGACTGCCAACTGCTACTGCCTCCGGCTCACCTTTTTCACCATTTCATTTTTCCAGCTTAGAAAAGTGCCGTCCAGGATGCGCGTGCGGGCTTCCCCAACTAGCCAAAGGTAAAAGCCAAGGTTTTGTAAGGTGGCCAGTTGCATCCCTAAAATTTCGTTGCAGACAAAAAGGTGCCGCAGGTAGGCCCTTGAATGGGTGCGACTTGAGTGTACCGTGCTGTCGGGATCAATCGGCGAAAAATCAGCCTGCCACTTTTGGTTTCGGATATTGATGATCCCTTCCGAAGTATACAACATCCCGTGCCGGGCGTTTCGGGTGGGCAATACACAATCGAACATATCAATGCCGCGGGCGATTCCCTCTAAAATATTTTCGGGGGTGCCAACGCCCATGAGGTAGCGGGGCTTGTCCCTGGGAAGAATTTCTGTGACCAATTCGGTCATGGCGTACATTTCTTCAGCGGGTTCGCCGACGGAGAGTCCGCCGATGGCATTGCCCTCGCGCCCGTGGGAGGCGATGGTTTCGGCAGAAATTTTTCGCAATTCTGAGTAGGTGCTGCCCTGCACGATGGGGAAAAATGCCTGCTTGTGGCCGTAAATCGGCTCGGTATTGTCAAAGCGTTCGATGCAACGCTCCAGCCAGCGATGCGTGAGGCCAAGCGACTTTTCGGCATACTTGAACTCGCAGGGGTAGGGCGTACACTCATCGAAGGCCATAATTATATCAGCTCCGATGATGCGCTGGATGTCCATCACATTTTCCGGGGTGAAGGTGTGCTTCGAGCCGTCAATATGGCTTTGGAAGGTCACGCCTTCTTCTTTGATCTTCCTGCGATGGGCAAGCGAATAGACTTGAAAGCCGCCGCTATCGGTCAGCACAGGGCCTTGCCAGCCATTGAAGCCGTGGATGCCACCAGCCGCCCGTAACACCTCCAGTCCGGGACGCAAATAAAGGTGATAGGTATTTCCGAGACAGATTTGGGCTTTTATATCGTCGCGGAGTTCGTGCTGGTGCACGGCTTTGACGGTAGCGGCCGTGCCTACGGGCATGAAAATGGGGGTATTGATCGTGCCGTGATCGGTTTCGATTTGGCCGGCACGGGCGCGGGTAAAGGGGTCGGTATGGAGGAGGGAAAAAATCATTCTTCGAGTAAGAGTCGCAGTTTTTCTTCAAGTAGTGCTCGGTCGGGGAGATAAAGTTGGTAGCGACTGACAAAGATTTGATTTGAAAGGCCACCAAGGGCGTATTCTACCAACACCTCGTCTTTGTTGCGACTAAGGATAATGCCGATTGGGTCATTATCGTCGGGCATGTTTTCCTCGCGTTTGAAGTAATTGAGATATAGGTTCATCTGTCCAATATCCCCGTGATCTACATCATCTAGTTTGAGATCAATTAGAACAAAGCATTTGAGAATCCTGTGGTAAAATACCAAGTCAACCCGGTAATGTTTGTTGTTCAGTGTGATACGGTACTGTCTTCCAATGAAAGCGAATCCCTTGCCCATTTCGAGCAAAAACTGTTGTAACTGCTCAATTATGCGTTCTTCTAATTCCGATTCAGAGTAACGGTGTTGTTCTGGTATTTGCAAGAATTCCAGAACGTATGGGTCGCGGACCAAGTCTTGAGGCGAGGCGATTTGCTGCCCCTCTTCTGCCAATCGAAGCACCCCCTCCTTATCACGGCTCAAGGCCAGGCGGTGAAATAGCGCTGATTTTTTCTGCCGTTTCAACTCGCGCACTGACCAGCGCTCTCGAATGCATTGCTTTTCGTAGAAACTTCGTTCCAATTCATTTTCAATGGCGAGCAATTCACAATAGTGAGACCAAGTCAATTGGTCAGACAGCGTCTGACCAATTGGGTATTGGAAGAATAATTTACGAATGTAAATCACATTTGTTCGCGTGAACCCAGTGCCATGCGCCGCTGTCAAATCACGAGAAAGCCGGTCGAGAAGATAAGACCCATACTCCGCCTTCTCACTTCCCTTCTGCTCAAACTCGACGATGTGCCGCCCGATTTCCCAATAGGTTTTCAAAAGGGTTGTGTTTACAACTTGATAAGCCCGTTGCCGCCCTATCGTGAGGGTTTCACGAATTTGTGAAAGCAAAACACCGTAAGTGTCGGGTGAGATTTCTTTTGACATAGCTGGGGATTTTTATCTTGGGCGCAGGCGTTTTTTGAGGGATTGGAAAGCGCGGGTGAGGAAGTGGTTGATGGTTTTGAATTTCCAGAGGTAAAGTGGGGTAAACAAAAGGAGAATTAAAGCGCAATTTCTTCGAAACTCTTTTTGATTCTGAGAAATTTCCCAAAGCGCAAACTCTAAATTCATTCGGGTTTTGTCATTCGCGGCTAAAGAAAGCGACTTTTTATAATCGCTTACAGCCTCATTTAGTAACCCTCTCATTTGTTTAGATATACCTCGGCTGTTATATAGTGCAGCATTATTAGCATTATTCGGTTCAAGAATTAGAGCCTTATTATAATCACGAATTGCTTCCTTGAAATTTCCCAAGCCGTCTTTTGCCATCCCTCTTTTACCATAGGCATCTGCATAATTGGGGTTCAAATATATAGCATGGTTGTAATCATTTATTGCCTCTGAAAATTGTTGCAGGGAGAATTTGGCGAATCCACGATTATGGAAAAACAATGAGTTGGTACTATCAATTTTTATTGCAAGGTTGTAATCAAGAATGGCCTCTTCCCAATATCCCAAACAAGCCTTGGAATTACCTCGATTATTATATGCTAGAGCATAAGTAGAATCTAGAATTATTGCACGGGTAAAATCAGTGATAGCTATTTTGTGATCCTCCAAGTAAGTATAAGATGTACCGCGGTTATAATAGCCTATTGCCAAAGTGGGCTCTAATCTAATTAATTCATCAAAATCTTTAAGAGCCTCACTCCATTGCCTTAGATTACTTTTGGCAATGCCTCGCATGTTGTATGTCTGTGAAGTTTCAGGGTCAAGCATAATAACTTGATCTAAATCTGCGATTGCAGCTAAATCATCCCCCACAGTGCCCTTTAGAACCGCACGCAATAAATAAGCCTCTGTTTTCTTATTCTTGTCCCACCATTCAGCGACCGTAAACAATCTTGGGTTTTGTTGTCTAATTTTCAAATTGAACATTCCTATCAACCAATCATCAAACATTTCGGCGCCCATACGAATTTGGCCCTGTTCAATATCGAACGACGAGATATTTCTTTGATAATCATTAGTTTGGGGCGTTGAAATCTCTCTACCTATATGGTGAATAAATGAATCAGAAGGATTGAATTGCAGACAAAAGCCATCTGATTTACAGTTAGGGCCAGCATTTCGGAGTTTCCCCCAAATAATTATATCCGCATGAAACTCATCTCGTATTCGGTCAGCATCTAGGCTTTGATTAGGCAATAAATCGTCTCTGTAACAAAATTGTATAGGTAGTTTGTGACTTTGTACTAGCGCATCAATTCGTCGCTCAATGTTGCGTCCATAGCACTCCGTATCATTTTCATTTTCAAAATCCTCAAACCGCGTAATCAACACATACAACGTATCGCGCACAAAATGGGCAGGAAAGCCGCAGCCTGGGTCAGGCTGCTCCATTTTCTCTGGTTCAATTTCTTTTTTGCTAGGGAAATAGCCTAAACCGTTCAGATAATTAAGCAAAGCAATGGTAGGACCTATAATGGCAATAATCTTGGCCCAGAATTGCCAAGTTTTCCAATATGGGACAGTACCTGGTTTAGTCTTTTTAGCGCGAGCCATGGTTTTAGGTGCAAAACGAATCCCAAAGATACTCAACTCCCCAAATTGCTCCACCGCAAGCTACAGAACACCCATCTTTGCCCCAAACAAATCCACCACCCACCATGCGCACACTCCTACTTCTCGCCTTCCCCCTCAGCCTTTTCGCCCAAAACCCACAAGTTCTGACTATATCCCCTACCAATATGGCCGGTGGCGTTTCCCCCTCGCAAAACATTGAAATTCAATTCGATGCCCCGCTTGACCCCACTTCCGTTTCCTCAGCTTCGGTTCGCGTATTTGGCCGCTGGTCAGGCCCGGCAGCGGGTAGTTTTACACTGGAAGATGGCGACCAACGCATCGTGTTCAGCCTCGCCGAGCCGTTTTTTGCAGGGGAGATGGTGACGGTCACCGTCACTAAAAAACTCCGTTCCGCCTCTGGAGCAGCCCTTGAAAAAGGCTATTTTTGGCAATATGGCATAAAAACCGCCCCAGGTTCTTTGCTGCAAAACCAGGTTAAAGTCATCGAACTCCGCCTGCCTGGTGAATCCTGGATTCAGACTTACGGCGCTTACGCCGGCGATCTCAACAACGACGGGCACAGCGACATCACCGCCGTCAACGAACAAACCGACGATGTGCGGATACTCCTGAATAACGGCGCGGGACAATTCCCCACTACCAGCGCACCGCTGGACTTGGGTACAGGCTCTGCCAGTCCCAGTGAAGCGGGCGATTTTGACAACGACGGTGAAATAGACCTGGTGATCACCACAGCCCACAACAATGAAACCCGTGTGCTCTTTGGAGATGGCCAAGGCGGATTCCCTGAGGTGGACAAATATACCACTGGAAATGCCACCCGCGCCGTGCTTGTAGTCGATTTTGACTTTGATGGCGACGACGATATCCTGACTGCCAACCGAAACGACGGCACCATGAACCGCCTTAATAACCAGGGAGATGGAACCTTTGTACTCAGTTTGTTCAACCCCGCAGGCAACGGCGAAAGCGCCCTCGCGCTGGCCGATGCGAACAACGACGGCATTGCTGATTTTTTCCTTGGTTTTTATTCCAACCAAAAGGTCGCGCTCTACCTCGGCGATGGACTTGGCAACTTCACTTTTTCAACAGAAAGATCCGTGATGGGAAACCCCTGGATGATCTGCGCTTCTGATTTCAATGGCGACGGTTTTGCGGATGTGGCTTCGGCCAATTCTCAGGGAAACAAGACCGCCGTTATTTTTGGCGACGGTCAGGGCGGACTTTCCACTCCTGTCAATCTTTCCGCCAACGATCATATTTTCCCGCTTGCCATTGACGCAGGGGACCTGGATGGAGACGGGGATGTTGATATCGTAACCAGTAGTTACGACAGCAATAATTATTCGGTGTTTGAGAACAACGGTTCAGGAGCTTTTACCCAGGTAGATATCCTTCCAGCTTCGCTTAATGCTTCCTGCGCTATTCTGCACGACCGCGACAGCGACGGCGATTTGGACATCACAGGTACGGATGAAGGGGATGACGTGCTGATTCTTTTTGAGAACACGGGCAGCTCTGGTGTTCGCGAACCCGTTGTGCGTACTGTGCCATTCAGGCTTTTTCCCAATCCTTCCGATGGGGCGGTTTTTGCCGAAATCGAACTGGACAAACCTATGTCAGCCCGTTTCGATGTTTTTGATTTTTCAGGTAGAAAAATAAAGTCTGTGGCAACAGCGCAATTGCCAACAGGACGGTCGGAGGTTTTGATTTTCAGTACAATAAAGGACGAGGCGGCAGCCTACCGAGTACAAGTGACCTTGGAGAATGGGCAAACAGGCGGGGAGATTTTGATCCGAAAATAAGATAGAATTTGGAGACCTATAAGGTTTTGAAAACCAACAGTATGTACACAAATCCGCATCTGCCCTCCTGAGCCCCCAAGATTTGTCATTCTGTCGGAACCCGTCCGCATCAAGTGCGCTTTACCCGAGTATTTGCACTTTTGAGTAC
>JBJXGZ010000104.1:0-5428 GCA_046160625.1 Saprospiraceae bacterium | reverse complement strand
ACTACGGCATCACGGTGGCCAACGGCATGATTGGCCTGGTGTCGTCGCCAGAACCCATGAAAGTCAAGGATGTAGTGCTGAACGGTGCTTACGACAACTACGGGCGAGGCCGTGTGTCGAACATCCTGAAGGGCTTCAATTTCGTAAATATGGAACTGGATGTAGACGCTCAGCGCATCGGGAGAAAAGAGATTTCGAATTATCGCCAAACCCTCGATATGCGCCATGCACAACTTACTACGACCTTTGATGTAGGCGATAAATTGGCGGTATCGCACTCCATCGTTGCTTTACGGCACTTGCCCTTTAGCACCTTGACCATTGTGGAGTTTACAGCAAAAAAAGATGTAACGATCTATCCGGCTTCCGTCATTGAGGCCCCGGATATACTGCAGGATGTGCGGAATTCCTACGCGGAAATTGACCGCCCGCAAGTGCTCCACAGCGCCCCTACTAAAGAACAGCTTGCCTTGCCACATTTGTTTATTCCACTATTAACTTCTGTAGGTAAAAGCCCTTCCGGAAAATACACCGTGGCCGCTTCAAACAGTATCGTTTTTGAGGAGCCACTTGGCCAAAGGCCTCAGATATTCCATGAAGACTGGGACTACAATCGCCATTTGATGAAATTTATCAAGCATCTCAAAGCGGGCGAAACATATCGCTTTGCGGTAGTGGGCAGCATTATCACCTCCGCTCATGTAGCAGACGCGCACAACGAAGCCGAGCGCCTCACTGTATTCGCCGCGCTCGAAGGCACTAAACGGCTGATAAAGCGCCACAATGAGGCTTGGGACAAGCTCTGGGAATCCGACATTACCATCGAAGGCGACGTAGATGCTACCCGCGACGTGCACTCGGCCATGTACCACCTCTACTCTTTTGGCCGCGAAGGCACTGCACTCAGCCTTTCGCCGATGGGCTTGAGCGGCTTGGGATATAATGGCCACGTTTTCTGGGATACCGAATTGTGGATGTACCCGCCCATGCTGTTGCTACACCCGGAAATCGCCAAATCATTTTTGGAATTCCGCTATCAACTGCTGGATGAAGCCAAGCAAAATGCTTTTTCCCACGGCTATCAAGGCGCGATGTATCCTTGGGAAAGCACCACCACCGGACAGGAAGAAACGCCCATTTGGGCACTTACAGGTCCGTTCCAGCAGCATATCACAGGCTGTGTGGGTTGGGCGGCCTGGCAGTACTATTTGGTGACCAAAGACAAGGTCTGGCTGCGCGAGCGTGGTTACCCCATCCTGAAAGAGGTAGCCGATTTTTGGGCTTCTCGTGTGGAACGAAATGGCCCTGGGAAATACGACATCAACAACGTGATCGGCGCCAACGAATGGGCGGAAAACATAGACAATAATGCCTTCACGAACGGTATGGCGAAAACTGCACTGGGTTATGCCACAGATGCCGCTCTAGCGTTGGGGCTTGTCCCCAACCCTGACTGGGCGCTCGTGGCGGAGAACATCCCCATCCTGCAATTCCCTGATGGCACTACCCGTGAAAATGCCACTTACAACGGCGAGATCATCAAACAAGCCGACGTAAATTTGTTGGCCTACCCGCTCAAAGTCATCACGGACCCTACCCGGATCAAAAAAGACCTGGACTATTACGAGCCGCGTATGGCCACAAATGGCCCGGCCATGGGCAATGCCATCCTCACCGTATCTGCTGCCCGGGCCGGCGATGCCGAACGCGCCTACGACCTTTGGATAAAAAGTTACAAACCAAACGAGGTGCCGCCCTTTGGGGTCCTGGCCGAATGCGCGGGCGGCACCAACCCCTATTTCGCCACGGGTGCGGGCGGTTTCCTGCAAGCTACCATCATGGGTTTTGGCGGGCTGGACATTACGCCGCAAGGCGTGGTGCAGTTGAAAACGAAATTGCCGAAGGGGTGGAAGTCGCTGACGATTACGGGGGTGGGCGTGGAGAGGAGGACGTTTGTGGTAAAAAGATGAAATGAGCGGCTGTGCCATTTTCTACCTTTGTCTTTAAGAATCAACAATTCAAAAAAGAGATGAATCAAAGTCAAGCCGAGGAACTGGCAGGAGTTCACCAGCCAGAGGAAATAGAGCAAATTGATGAAAGCGGGATAATCAATGCCCCGTTTGACCCAAATACAGTAAAGATATCGAACCCGCCGCAGAACATCGGAGACATTCTCGACAGGATAGAGCACAAAGAGATCAACCTAGTCACTGATTTTCAACGGCAAGCAGATTTATGGGACAAGACCAAACAAAGTCAACTGATCGAGTCCATCCTTCTTCGTTTCCCGTTGCCAGCGTTTTACTTCGATGGGCAAGATGACAACAAGTGGCAAGTCGTGGACGGGTTGCAGCGCATCAGCACTTTGAAAAACTTTGCTGTTGATAAAAGCCTGAAACTTCAGGGCCTTGAATTCTTAACGCAATTCCATGATCAAGGCTTCGACGACTTGCCGAGGGAGCTACAGCGTAGGATCAAGTCTTTCCCAATTACGGTTCATGTTATCGAAAAAGGAGCGCCTGATGAAGTGAAATACAACATTTTCAGCAGAATCAACAAAGGCGGGCTGGTGTTGGAGCCGCAAGAAATTCGGCATGCGCTGAATCAAGGCGTTGCTGCCAATTTTGTGAAAGAACTATCAGAAATTCCAGAGTTCAAGGAGGCTACTTGCTGGTCAATCCGCTCTGAGCGAATGCAGGACAGAGATTTTGTCACCCGGTTTGTCTCTTTTTATCTGGTCGGTTTTGGCCAGTATCAGCCAGACCTTGACTCATTCATGAACCGGGGCATGAAGCAAATCCCCAAAGAGGCGGCAGCAAGACAAGCGATCTTGGACGATTTCAAACGAGCCATGAAGACCGCTGTTCAAATTTTCGGAAACGACGCTTTTCGGAAACGGTACGACCCAAAGGCGACCCGAAAGCCCATAAACAAGGCGTTGTTTGAAGTGCTGAGTGTCTGTTTTGCCAAACTGACCGCGACGGACTGCCAGCAATTGGCAAACAAAGCGGAGCTCTTCCGCACAAAATTCATCGAAATACACACCGACGACCCGGCATTCCTTCGCGCTATCACTCAGGGCACCGGGCAAAAGGACAACGTGGAGCGGCGCTTCTCGACCATCCAGAAAATAATTCAAGAAACACTGCAAGCATGATCACCCACCTGCACATCAAGAACTTCAAATCGCACAGCGACACGGCTTTGCCGCTGTCCAACCTGAACATCTTTGCCGGTCAGAACGGGGCGGGTAAATCCTCCATCTTTCAGTCCTTGCTCTTGTTGAGACAATCCCATTTAAAAAACCGTCTGCACGAAGGCATTGACCTCAACAAGCCTTTGTGCGACATCGGAAGAACAGAAGATGCCCTCTATCAGTACGCAAAAGATGAGATCATCGAGTTCGGCCTGACCACCACGCTCTACCCAGAGCCGCTCATTTGGAAATTTGATGCCCAAAACCCCAAGGCTAATTTTCTGGATGCAGTGCAGTCAGTGGAATTGCCCCTGAATGGTTTTAGCCTTTTCAATTCCAACTTTCAGTACCTCAGCGCAGCACGGTTGGGGCCAAAAGAATCTTACGATCAAGACGATTATGCTGTCGCGCGCCAGCGCCAGATTTCGTTAGAAAAGGGTCAGGGCGAACTGACCGCACACTTCCTGAACTTTTACGGAAAAAAAGAGAAGATCAACTTCCAAAACCTCATACACCCCGCCAATGCCGATGATGCCTACCTGTTGGCTCAAACCACTGCATGGGAACGAGAGATCAGCCAGAATGTCAATGTCGTCGTCAATGAATTGCCAACTGGCAAACTTGAAATCCGCTACACATTCGATGTGCCAGGCGTGGGGCCGACCAAAGAATTCCGAGCGGAAAACGTAGGCTTCGGAGTCTCCTACTCCTTGCCCATCATCGTCGCCGTGCTTTCCGCAAAAAAAGATGCCATCCTGTTGATCGAAAACCCAGAGGCCCACCTCGCGCCCCATGCTCAGTCTAAACTTGCCGGGCTGATTGCCTTGGCAGCCCAATCGGGCGTACAGGTTTTTGTAGAAACCCACAGCGATCACATCATCAACGGGACGCTGGTCGCTATGCGGCAGCACCTTTCGGGCGGGAACGGCATCGCTCCCGAAAATGTCCAGATATTCTATTTCGACAGAGACGAGCACACTCACTCCACACGATGCACCAATATCCCCATCACAGAGAGCGGGCGCATCCGGGATGTGCCGAAAGGCTTTTTTGACCAGTACAGAAACGACATCAAAGCACTCGTGTAGATGAAAACGACTGCCTACATCCAATTGCCGGGCAGCCACCCGGATGAACAGGCTTTGCAAAACACCCTTGCCAACTTGTTGGAAAACCTTCGTGGCTTGTCTGAGCGGAAGGCCGAGGTCTTTTACGATGGCACGTCGGTCAGGGCTTTGCTAAACGATGCCGAGGAGTTTGAAGATTATCTCGAATCCAGCGATACGCACCTGAGCGTTCAGGAGATGCTTCTGAACCGCTCGGAAAAATGGCAAGACAAGCGTTGTCAAATGCCCGATTGCAGGTACATCTTGTGGGATTGGCACTCAGGCTGTCAGGAAATGACCGGCCAGACCCTCGCTGAAATGGCCGAGCGGAAGTTGCTCGAACACGATGCCGCCCTCCTCTTTTTCAACATGACAGGATTTGGAGCGTCCCGGCCATTCCTCCCTGTTATCAAAGATGCGTTGCACAAGGCCTACCTGCCGGTTCTTACCCAGATTGACCAAGTTTTCGACTTGGCCGACTTGGATTACTGGCTTGCGAAAAACCAACACCCTGCTGCTTTCGATCTCAGAAATTCCGAGCGCTTTGAACGGACCAACTACGTCTGGGGAGCATCGAAAGAGCGGATTTACAGAGAATTGAGAACTGGGCACCATTGGTATTTTGACCGTTTTCACCAAGACAACAAGGTTCATTACGAGGTTTTCGATCAAGATGGGAAGAAGCATTTAGGAGAGGCCGATGCAAATGGGAACCTGATTCCCAACACCGCAGGTAAGGACAAGAAGCCGATTTTTTAACTGATAGATTTTGCGGGAGGCACCAACCCCTATTTCGCCACGGGCGCAGGCGGTTTTCTGCAAGCCACCATCATGGGTTTTGGCGGGCTGGACATCACGCCTCAAGGCGTGGTGCAATTAAAAACGAAATTGCCGAAGGGGTGGAAGTCGTTGACGATAAGTGGGGTGGGGAAGACGTAGGTATTGAAATAATTTTATCCGAAACTCACGAGTGTACTCTCAAAAAATCGCCTAATTTTGCGATTACACTCGTGAAAATCGGAATTTTATGTTCATCGAACGCACCATACTCAAGACTGTCCAAGAAAAGTTGGGCACCGGGAAAGCCATTCTCATTTTAGGGCCTCGGCAAACGGGCAAGTCAACG
>JBJXGZ010000103.1:0-11149 GCA_046160625.1 Saprospiraceae bacterium | reverse complement strand
ATCCAAATCGGCAGTCTTCAGGCTGAACCATAACCCGTTGCTCTTCCCAAGTCCCATTTGCTCCGTGACATTGCTGAGTTTGCCACCCTTAAGTTTGAAAACAGAGACGGGCATCCATTCTCCCACGACCACAAGTTCGGCTTGACCATCTTTGTCTAGGTCGGCCCAAGCGAGGTCTGTGACCATGCCACAGCGCGCGAAATCGCCGGCCACACTTTCGGTTACATCCGTAAAATTAGCAGCCGCTTTGTTCCCACCTTTAGCGGCAGCGTCATTGCGCAATATTGTGCTTCGTGGCGTCAGCGGCCATTTGTCTGGTACGATTCGTCCACCGATGAAAAGGTCAAGGTCTCCATCATTGTCGTAATCATGCGCGACTACGCGCTGACCCAGGTCGGGACCGTTGGGAGGCAAGCCAGATATCGGTCTTCCACCTCCAGGGCTTGGACGGCCGAAAAAGCCAAAATTTCCTTTGCCATCGTTGAGGTAGAGGCGGTTCTGCCACAGTCTGCTGCGCCCTTGTGCAGGGGCATCAACACCGCCGCTCACCACGTAAAGGTCCTGATCACCGTCTCCTTCAAAATCGAAAAAAACTGCGCCATGATCCTCGTACACTTTTTCATTTTCCCAAAGGACTTGGTTGCTGGGTTTGAATTTCCCATCAGGCGTTTGTACATAGAGTGCGGCGGGGGAAATGAAGGAGTTTCCGACAAAAAAATCATCCAGCCCGTCGCCATTCACATCGCCTTTGGCCACGAGTGGACCAAGTTCGCTTTCCATCCAAGGCATGAGGGGAAAGTTTTCGAAGTCGTTGTACCTGAATTCTTTGTGCTCAAAATTGACTCCCGAAGCATTGGTTTTATCGCTTAGAAGTGTTTGATCTGTAACGACTGGCACGAGTGAAGCGACGTAGCCGGAGGCGTTCTTCCAGTCCAATTGGAGTCGTTGATTGGTCGGCACATTGGTCAGGATTTGAATCTTGCCGTCGGGCCATCGCACACTGAGTTTGTCTACTTTTTCTGCCTGCCCCATACCAAAATGGATCAAGTGCTCGGAGCTGGAGAAGATGCCCCGGTTGGGGCTGATCTCCTGGTATTGCTTCAGGCCGGGCTGTCCAGCTTGTATGGGAGCGTACTCGATTAGAACCGACGCGCCAACGGCGAATGGGTTTAGCGGGCTGCCGTGGAGTTTGGTTTGAAGAAAGTTGCCTTTGTTTTGCTCGCGGCTAAGGTTTTTGAAAATAAAGGCAGGGTCTTCGAGATTGTTCACCACTAAATCCAGGTCTCCGTCCAGGTCCAAATCACCCCAGGCAGCACCACAAGACCAGCTTGCTTTCATGGTTGCCCACGTTCCTCCTTTGTCTTCAAATTGCCAGTTTCCTTTATTGCGATAAAAAAAATCACGGGGCTTGAATGTGGGCACTGTGCGAAGGAATTCCTCCATGGTTTTATATTGGCTCAATATCTCCTGGCTGGATTTGTCTGCTTTTAATTTTTTTGAGAACTCCGCGTGATCAATGTTGTGAATGTCGCGACGGTAACCATTTGACACGTATATGTCCTTCAGCATATCGTTGTCAAAGTCAGCTATTAGATTGCTCCAGGACCAGTCTGTTCTGAAAACGCCGGCCTGGCAGGCGATGTCAGAAAAGGTGCCGTTTCCATTGTTGCGTTGCAGCACATTTCGGGTTACAGGTTCGAAAATCCCGTTTTGAATCGCAGAAATGTACAAGCTGTTAACTATGGCCCATTTTACCGATTTGTCTCGCTCGTTGTTGGGTGGCATCATATCAACGGTATAAATATCAACCAAACCGTCGTTGTCAAAATCGCTCAAGTCCGTGCCCATTGTGGCCTGCGAGCAATGTCTCAAATAATCCGAGAGTTTGTCGGTGAATGTTCCCTTGCCAGAATTTATGTGGAGCTGATCTGGCTGCATAAAGTCGTTGCCTACATAAACGTCCAGGTGCCCATCCCGGTTAAAATCGGAAATGGAGACACTAAGTCCAAAAGCACGATTCCAAATCCCAACCTCCTGACTGATATCCGTGAATTTTTTACCTCCAGGGCCAGCTGAATTAACATCATTTCGATAATATCGGTCGGAGTCGTAAGTGTCTTTTGGGCTAAAATCTGGGGTTGGTTTGCCATTTTTAATGGTAGATGCAGTGATTTTGACACTGTAATTATTGTCTTTGGGATAGTTGAGCAGATACAAATCGAGGTCGCCGTCGCCATCGCCATCAAAAAAGGCAGAGCCGGTTGAAGCGCTTATATCATCAAGGCCATATTCATTGGCACGTTCTGTGAAAGTCGAAGTCCAGCCCTGGCCATTGGGGAGTGAACCGTTGTTGATATACAGTTTGTTTCGTCTTGTTTCGTTAAAAAATGGCCCAGCGCGACACACATAGAGGTCCAAAAAGCCATCTGCATTTATGTCTACGGCAGCTGCAGATGTCTCAAAACCCTCCTCCGATTCCAGACCTGCCGATAATGTGATGTCTTTGAACTTGAAGTTCCCCTGATTTATGTAAAGCTTGTTCTGGCCATTGCTGCGCACAAAATATATGTCCGGCAAATTATCGTTGTTAAAGTCGCCAATGGTTACGCCACCTCCGTTATACACATTTATGTTGGTGGCGTAGTTGTTCTCCATTGTTTCATCAATCCGATTTTGGAAATCAATACCCGTTTCATCTGGTTCGAGCAATTGCAACAAGGGGTTTTTAGCATGGAGCGTTTCTTCTACGACATCCTTGGTATTCTGACCTTGTTTATCGGCTTTAAGGATAAACTTCCAGATCGTATACCCTAAGACTGGCAATAATAGCAGGAGCAACAGCAATCGTTTGTCGAAGCTTTTGCGCTCTTTGGGCACAGTATTGTCTTTAGAACCAGTGGCTTTGTTATTATTTTCTTCAGTTTCCTTTTTGCTCATGTTATTTCCCGTTTTGATGAAACAATACTATTCAAAGATTTGAAGCGCGCTGTTATTATTCCCAACCAAAAAAAATCGCCTGTTTCCAGCCCCTTTGAGCATTACTAAATCTCGGGCCTCGCGCATAGCCCAGAAACCGCTCTGGAGGTTATTGACCCAGCTGAAATTGCCCTTTCCATCGCCAGAAAGAAACACGCCGTTCCCCGAATCATATCGACCGCTCCCAACTTCAAGGCCGGATTTATTGCCAGCCATCAGCAGATCGAGGTGGCCGTCTCCATTGAGGTCTTCGGCCACAATGCCGTGGATTGCAGAGGCTTGCGTTTGGAAAGGAAGGCTGTGTCGCACGAATTTCCCACCCTGATTTTCCCACCAACAGGTTTCAAAATCATAAGCGAAGAGCTGAACGGCGGCGTCAAGGTCTTTTTTTGGCCAAATATCTTCAATGGTGGCCGTGGCATATGTTGTTGCGTACAAGAATTTCTTTTTTAGTGAGGGCATTTGTTTTACCAGCACTTCTTTTTGGACAAGGGGGTATTTTTTGCCGTTTTCAAAAAAGGTCACAATGGGGTCGAGCGTGCCATTGTTGTCGAAATCTTTGGCATAACAACCAAAAGGCTCTGACTCACTTGCGGTATATCGTGTATTTAGCCCAAAGTTTCCTGTTGTGAGGTCAAGGTCCCCGTCATTGTCCAGGTCTGCAACGGCGACACAATTCCAAATTCCGTTTGATTTAGCCAGCCCAAATTGAGTTGTCAAGTTTACCAATTTTCCACCCACGAATTTGAAAACTGAAACGGGCATCCACTCGCCTACTACAACGAGTTCCTTCTGCTTGTCACCGTCAAGGTCAGCCCAGCGCATATCGGTAACCATCCCACAACGTTCAAAATCCTTGGCTATAGAGGCTGTGACATCTGTAAAACTGCCTCGGTCGTTGCGCAATACCACGCTTCGGGGGGGCAATGGCCAATTGTCGGCAACAACCCGGCCTCCGAAAAAGAGGTCCTCGTCGCCATCGTTATCGTAGTCGTGCGCCGCGATGCGTAGGCTCGGGTCGGCATTCTCGGCACTCAGGTTGGAGGCAATTTTTTTGAAATTGCCTTTCCCATCTGTGTTTAAATAAATGCGGTGTTGCCATGCTCTTTTTCTGATTTCTTTTGGGGCTTCAGCTCCTCCGCTTAGGACGAGCAGGTCTTGATCTCCGTCCGAATCGAGGTCACAAAAAATGGCGCCATGGTCTTCAAAGACCTTTTCTTTCTCCAACAATTGCTGATTAGACAGATTGAACCGACCGTTGGCGGATTGGATATAGAGTGCTGCAGGCATGCTAACGGCGTTTCCGACATAAAAATCGTCGAGGCCGTCTCCATTCACATCGCCTTTTGCAATGAGCGGCCCCAGTTCGCTGAGCATCCAAATATTGAGCGGGAAGGCTTCAAAATCGTTGTATCTGTTTTCCTGATGGACAAAGTTTACTCCCAACGCAGCAGTTCTTTCGGCCACATAAGTGGGGCCAGAATAGGGCGGAATGAGGTGCGCCACGTAGCCGGAAGCGTTCTTCCAATCCAATTCGAGCCGCTGGTTGGCGGGAACATTGGTCAGCACCTGGGTTTTACCATCGGGCCACCTTACACTAAGTTTATCCACCGAAGAAATGTTGCCTAATCCGAAATGGATGAGGTGTTCTGATGTCGAAAATATCCCCCGGTTTGGATTGAGTTCCTGATACTGTCTTTGGCCATTGTTGTATTCAATAAGTACAGAAGCCCCTACTGCAAAGGGGTTTATTGGGCTGCCCTGAAGTTTGGCTTGCAGGTAGTTTCCTTTGTTCTGTTCACGGCTCAGGTTTTTGAAAACGAAAGCCGGGTCTTCGAGGTTGTTAACCACCAAATCCAGATCCCCGTCCAAATCAAGGTCCGCCCAGGCTGCGCCACAAGACCAGGAAGCTTTCATGGTTGCCCAGTCACCTCCCTTGTCTTCAAATTTCCAGGTTCCCGAGTTGCGGAATATAAAATCACGGGCTTTGAAGGAGGGGGCTTTATCAAGAAATTCTTGCAATGTTTTGTATTGCGACAGCACTTCTTTTGTGATCGCGCGTTCCCCGAGCTGCTTGGTGAACTCGCTGTAATCTATGTTTATAAAGTCCCTTCTGAATCCATTGGTTACATAAATATCTCTAAGCCCATCGTTGTCCCAGTCGGCTACAAGGCCGCTCCACGACCAGTCGGTTCTGAAAACACCGGCTTGGCAGGCGATGTCAGAAAAGGTGCCATTGCCATTGTTGCGTTGCAGCACATTGCGGGTTACAGGCTCAAAAAGGTCACTTTGTTTGAGCAGCACATGAAAACTATTGGAGTTGAACGTTCTCACCGTTTTATGCCGGGCATTGTTGGGAGGCATCATATCAACGGCAAAAAGATCAATCAGGCCGTCGTTGTCAAAATCGCTCAAATCGGTTCCCATGGTGGCTTGTGCAGTGTGTCGAAAATATTCCGACAGCCGGTTGGTAAAAGTCCCTTTGCCGGAATTTATGTAGAGCAAGTCGGACTGGAAAAAATCGTTGCCAACATACACATCCGGCTTCCCATCCCGGTTGAAGTCAGAAATAGATACACTCAATCCAAATGCCCGGTTCCAAATTCCAACTTCCTCACTGACTTCGGTGAATTTTTTACTTCCGGCCCTGCCCCCCCCTGCCCCCCCATTTGGAGGGGAGTCATTGCGGTAATAGCGATCTGAATCATAAGGGTCTTTTGGTTTCATATCAAGCGTCGGCTTGCCGTCGGGGCCTGGCGTTGCGACGAATTTATTGGAGAATTTTATGTCTTTGGGATGATTCAGCAGGTACAGGTCGAGGTCGCCGTCGCCGTCGCCGTCAAAAAAAGCGGCGCCTGTAGAGGCGCTGACATCGTCGAGGCCGTATTCTTTGGCGCGTTCGGTAAAAGTCAGCTCCCCTTTGCCCCCTCCGGATGGGGATATTCCGTTGTTGATATAAAGTTTGTTGCCCCGCTCGTCTCCCTCAAACGGCCCTGCGCGACAAACATATAAATCCAGAAAGCCGTCATTGTTGATGTCTACCGCCGCCACAGAGGTCTCGAAACCTTCTTCTGAAGCCAGCCCAGCCGATAAGGTGATGTCTTTAAATTTGAAATTTCCTTCGTTGAGGTACAAGCGGTTTTGGCCGTTGGTGCATACAAAATAGATGTCTGGCAATTTGTCGTTGTTCACATCAGCCACTGTGACGCCGCCGCCATTATAAATGTTAATGTTGGTGGCGTGGTTGTTCGCCATCGTTTCGACGATCTGGTTTTGGAAATCAATCCCGGTTTCGCTTCCTTCCAGCAATTGCAGCAAGGGATTCTTAGCCGTAAGCGTTTCTTCAATGCTGTGATAAAGGTATTCAGGCGAACGGCTTTTGCCATCTTTTCCCATGAAATTCCATACCAGATACCCTATTGCTGCCAGCAAAAGGAGCAGCAGCAGCACGCGTTTGTCGAAGCGTTTGCGTGTTTTTAGCGTGGCATTGTCATCAGAGCCAGACGTTCCACTTTGGCTGCCTATGTTATCTTTTTCACTCATTTTTTATCCCGTTAATGGTAATATTAATTCTAATTGACTATCCGCATCTTGTACAGTGACATTTTAGAGAAAGTTGCCACGCCTTTTGGACATGGATAGGGTTAATATAGAACAATTTCAGGGCGAAAGCCCTGAAATTTTCGCCTCCTATTGACCCCGTGCCTTAAAGGACACTGCAACTTTCTTCCCTGTATAATATGCGGATAATCAGTTACTACTATTCAAAAACCTGCAGCTTGCGGTTGGTGTTTGCAACCAAAAAAATTCGTTTATCCCCTGCCCCCCGGAGCATCGCCATATCGCGGGCTTCGCCCATAGCCCAGAAGCCGCTGTTTAGGTTGTCGAGCCAGGAAAAGTTGCCCTTCCCGTCGCCTAACAGAAGCGTTCCGTTACCTGCGTTGCATGCATTTGTCTCCACTTCAAAGCCATATTTATTGCCCGCCATAAGGATATCCATGTTTCCGTCGGCATTAAAGTCTCCACAAGCGATGCCCTGTACAGGACTGGTCTGCGCCTGAATAGGCAGGCTGTGGCGAACAAATTTCCCGCCCTGGTTTTCCCACCAGCAAGTTTCAAAATTATAGACGGTGAGCTTGAGCGAGGCGTTCAAGTCCTTTTGCGGCCAAACATCACTTATAGTTGCCTTAGCGTAGTCTTTTGCATACAGAAATTTCTTTTTCAACACGGGCATTTGCTTGACCAACACGTCTCTTTGCACCAAGGGGTAAATTTTCCCACCCTCTGAGTGAGCCACAATGGGGTCGAGGGTGCCGTTGTTGTCAAAGTCTTTTGCAAAACAAAAGAAAGGCGCTTCGGGGCTTGCCTTGAAACGGGTATTGAGGCCGAGATTGCCCGTCACGAGGTCTAAGTCGCCATCTTGGTCAAGGTCAGCAAGGGCGAGGCGATACCAAAGACCATTGGTTTTGGCCAGTCCAAACTGCTCGGTCATATCCTCCAACTTGTTGTTTTTCAATTGAAAAACCGATACGGGCATCCACTCGCCCACGACCAGGAGTTCCTTTTGGCCGTCTCCGTTAAGGTCGGCCCATTCCATGTCAGTGACCATACCGCATCGCTCGAATGCACCCGCTACTTGAGCAGTTACATCTGTGAAATTCCCCCCGTCGTTGCGCAAAACGGTACTACGCGGAGCGAGAGGCCAGTTTTTTGGCACGAGCCGCCCGCCGATGAAAATGTCCTGGTCGCCGTCGCCGTCGTAGTCGTGCGCCGTTGCGCGAAGGGTTATGTCGTTGAGGGGCGGCAATGTGCTGCCGGACTTGGAGAAATTGCCCTTGCCATCGTTCATGTAGAGGCGACATTGCCATGCTACAGGGTTGGGTGCGTCGGCTCCGCCGCTGAGCACCAGCAGGTCTTGGTCTTGGTCCTGGTCGGCATCAAAGAAAAGGCCTCCATGGTCCTCATAGGCTTTGTCATTTTCAAAAACCGCCGCCGAGCTTGGAGTAAAATTGCCGGCCGCATTTTGGAGGAACAAACCGCCAGGGTATCCAGTAGAGTTGCCGACAAAAAAGTCGTCAAGTCCATCACCGTTTATATCACCCTTCGCCATGAGCGGGCCGAGGTCTGTTACTGTCCAGGGAATAAGTGGCCAGGCTTCGAAATCGTTGAAAACGCCTTCGGTATGGGTAAAATTTACGCCCGGGCCAAGTGCGTTTTTTTCAACGAACAATGTTTGAGAAGGTGTGGTGAGCGGAACAAGGTGTTTTACGTACCCCGATGCGTCGGTCCATTTGAGTTGGAGGCGCTGGTTGACCGGTACATTGGTCAAGGTCTGGGTGCGGCCATCGGGCCAGCGGACGGTGAAGCGCTCAATTTGGGATATTTCACCTACCCCAAAATGGAGGAGGTGCTCAACCGAGGAGAAAATGCCGCGATTTGGGTTGAGTTCCAGGTACTGTTTTTTGCCCTGGTATTCGATGAGCGCCGAGGCGCCAACGGCAAAGGGGTTTGCTGGACTGCCCTGCAATTTAGCCTGGATAAAATTGCCGCCGTTTTGTTCGCGGGTCAAGTTTTTGTAAACAAACGCAGGTTCTTCGAGGTTGTTGACCACGAGGTCAAGGTCTCCATCGGCATCGAAATCAGCCCAGGCAGCGCCGCCCGACCAAGAACCGGGCATGGTCATCCAATCGCCGCCTTTATCCTCAAACTGCCAATTTCCCTTGTTTTGATAGACAAAGTTGCGCACCTTGTAGGCGCTCACCGCTTGGAGCAATGGCAGGATTCCCGAGTTTTGGCTTTTCAAATTCTTTTGGATTTCAGGTACGATAAAGTCAAAGTAATCCCGTTGGGTGACGTCTTTCCGATAGCCGTTAGCAACGTGGAGGTCTTTCAACCCATCGTTGTCGAGGTCTGCCAGCAGGCAGCTCCATGACCAGTCGGTTTTATACACCCCGGCCAGACAAGCCACATCGCTAAAAGTGCCGTTGCCGTTATTGCGTTGGAGCACATTTCGCGACACAGGGTCAAAATAGCCGTATTGTAGCATTAATATGTATCGGCTGAGGTTGTTTGTGTTGGAGAACAGTTTTTGCCGATAGTTGGTAGCCGGGAACATCTCCAAGGTCATGATGTCCACCCGCCCGTCGTTGTCAAAATCATTCAAGTCGGCCCCCATGGAAGTCATGCTGTTGTGCCTAAGGTATTTCTTCAGCTGGTCGGTATAGCCGCCTTTTTGGTTGTTGATGAAAAGGTTGTCAGGATGTACAAAGTCATTGGCAACATAAATGTCCGGCCAGCCGTCGGTATTGAAATCGGTAACCGACACACTAAGTCCGAAGCCGAGATTTTGGATACCCATCTCTTTTGAGACGTTGACGAACTTGGTCGCGCCCCCCTGTCCACCTGCACCCCCCTGCCCCCCTGAGGGGGGATGGGTGTCGTTTCTGTAAAGGTTGTCCGAATCATGGATCACCTTGGGGTCAAGGTCTGGAAAATAGCTTATGCCGTCTGATCCCTTTTTTACTTTGAGGCGGGTGGATTCAGACAGATCTGTGGGGTGGTTTATAACGTAGCAATCCAGGTCGCCATCGAGGTCGCTGTCAAAGAAATTCGCTCCGGAACAGGGGCCTTTGTCGTCCAGTCCGTATTCTTGGGCTCGATCAGTAAAGGTGCCGCTCCAAACCGCTCCGGCGCCGGACGGCATTGGGCCGTTGTTTATAAAAAGCCTTGCCACACGGCCCACCACATCTGGCCCTGCGCGATTAACGTAAAAGTCGAGCCAGCCGTCAGCGTTCACGTCGGCGGCAGTAACGGAGGTCTCAAAACCGTCTTCACTACCCATACCTGCTGCGTTGGTGATGTCTTTAAACTTGAAATTGCCCTGGTTGAGGTAAAGGCGGTTTATGCCGTTGTTGCACACAAAGTAGATGTCGGGTAAGTTGTCGTTGTTCACGTCGGCTACGGCCACACCGCCGCCGTTATAGAAATTGACGTCCTTGAAGGCGTTGTGTGCTTCATCTTCCACTATTTGATTCTGAAAATCAACGCCCGTTTCCTCTGGCGAGAGCAATTGCAAGCGTGGATTATTGGCAGTGAGGGTAGGTTCTGAGCCATTGTCGGTCATAAGATCGGTGGCTTTGAAAGCACCCCGCTGCTCGAAGATATAATACAGCCCTATGGCCAGCGCCAGCAGACCAAGCCCCCAAAACACGAGCTTTCGCTTTGGTGATTGGCTGATGCTTTTTTTAGCTGAATGCTGTTGTTTTTTCTTTGTAAAATTGCTCATAGGAACGCGGATTTAGATACTCGGAATTAGCTGCGTTTACTAAACCTCAGGTTTAGTAAACGTGCTCAAAAACCTGCAATTTGCTGCTGTTGTTTGCCACGACAAAAATTCGTTTGCCTCCCGCCCCTCGCAACATCGCCAAATCCCGGGCTTCGCGCATGGCCCAGAATCCGCTGAGCGTATTGTCGAGCCAGGTGAAATTGCCCTTGCCGTCGCCGAGCAAAAGTGCCCCGGTACCTGCGTCGCAAGGGTTTGTTTCCACCTCATAACCATACTTGTTGCCCGCCATGAGGATGTCCACGTTGCCATCTCCATTGAAGTCGTCGCACACTATGCCTTGAACAGGAGCGGTTTGCACCTGAATTGGCAGGCTATGGCGAACAAACTTCCCCCCCTGGTTTTCCCACCAGCAAGTTTCAAGATCATAAACCGCGAGATTAAGCGCAGCGTCCAGGTCCTTTTGAGGCCACAGATCGCTCATAGTGGCTTTGGCGTAGGCTCTCGTATAGAGGAACTTCTTTTTGAGTACGGGCATCTGTTTTACCAATACCTCTTTTTGCATTAACGGGAAGATTTTCCCGTCTTCGGAGTAGGCTACAATGGGGTCGAGCATGCCGTTGTTATCGAAATCCTTTGCATAGCAAAAGAAGGGTGCTTCAGGGCTGGCGGAAAAGCGGGTGTTGAGGCCAAGATTGCCCGTCACGAGGTCCATGTCACCGTCCTTATCGAGGTCTGCAAGTGCGAGGCGGTTCCAAAGGCCGTTGGTTTTGGCGAGGCCAAACTGCTCCGTCACGTTTTCCAGGCGGTTGTTTTTAAATCTAAAAACCGACACGGGCATCCATTCTCCGACCACTACGAGTTCTTTTTTCCCGTCGCCGTTCAGGTCGC
>JBJXGZ010000102.1:0-6928 GCA_046160625.1 Saprospiraceae bacterium | reverse complement strand
ATTGCCAGGCGAGTTCATTGGCAGACTCCGAGCCTCCGCTAAGCACAAATAAATCCAGATCGTTGTCTGCATCAACATCGAAGAAAAGCGCGCCGTGGTCCTCGTATTGTTTGTCATTTTCAAACACGTCGGCCGAGCTGGAGCGGAAAGCGCCTGCGGCGGTTTGCAAAAAAACCGCTCCAGCCTGTTTGGAAGCATTTCCGACAAAAAAATCTTCCAGACCGTCGCCATTCAGGTCGGCCTGAGCGGTGAGGGGGCCAAGATCGGTCAGTGTCCAGGGGTTTAGTACCCAGGTTTCAAAGTCGCTGAAGGCATTTTCCTGGTGTTCAAAAAAAAGCCCTTTTTCTGTCACGTTTTTTTGGGAAAACAGGGTTGGGGAAGCTTCAGATTGGGGCATCAGGTGTGCAACATACCCAGTAGCATCGCTCCATTTTAGTTGTAGTCGCTGGTTGGCCGGCACATTGGTCAGGGTTTGGGTCTTGCCATCGGGCCAACGAACCGTGAGGCGGTCCACTTGTGCCGTTTGGCCGAGGCCGAAGTGCACGAGGTGTTCCACCGAAGAAAAAATACCGCGGGTAGGATTGAGTTCAAGATATTGTTTAATGCCCTGATATTCAATCAGAACTGAAGCGCCCACAGCAAAAGGGTTGGCAGGGCTTCCTTGCAGTTTAGCCTGCAGGAAATTGCCGCTGTTCTGTTCTCGTGTGAGGTTTTTGTAGATAAAAGCAGGGTCTTCAAGGTTGTTGACCACGAGGTCGAGGTCGCCATCTGCATCAAAATCGGCCCAGGCGCCACCGCTCGACCAGGAACCGGGCATCGTCATCCAGTCGCCGCTCTTGTCTTCAAATTGCCAGCTGCCCTTGTTCTGGAAAACCATGTTGCGCACTTTGTACGCTGCCAACTTCTCCTTGAATTGCATAAGGTTTTTATCCTTGCTTTCGAGGGTTTTGGCCACTTCTGGCATCAAGAAATCAAGATAATCGCGGTCAGTAACTTCCTTGCGATACCCGTTGGCAACATGGAGATCTTTGAGGCCGTCGTTGTCGAGGTCGGCCAGCAGGCAGCTCCAGGACCAATCCGTTTTGTACACCCCGGCGAGGCAGGCCAGATCGCTGAATGTGCCGTTTCCGTTGTTGCGCTGCAGCACGTTGCGGGCCACGGGCCGGAGGTAGCCGTGTTGGATCATAGTTAGGTATCGGCTGAGTGCGTTGGTATTTCTTAGCAGCTTTTGCCGATAATTGTTGGTGGGAAGCATATCTACTGCCATCAGATCCACGCGGGCGTCATTGTCAAAATCAGTCAAATCAGCCCCCATCGTACTATTGGCCGTATGTTGGAAATAACGACTGGCTTGATCTGTAAACGTAACGCTCCCCGCTCCATTTGGGGAGCCCGCCTTGCCGGCAGTCAGGGAGTTGGAGCCATTGTTGATGAAAAGGTTGTCGGGATGTACAAAGTCATTGCCAACGTAGATGTCGGGCCATCCATCCGTGTTCAGGTCCGAAACACTCACACTAAGCCCAAACCCAAAATTTTGAATGCCTGCTTGCTTGGAGACATTGACAAACTTTACACCCTCCTTATTGGGGAGGGCAGGGGAGGTGCTATCATTTCGGTACAAATTGTCCGCATCGTGCTCGACCTTAGGGGTAAGATCTGGCATTGTTGTTTTGCCATCCGGGCCATATTTAAGTACGATACGGTTGGAATGCCCCAGATCGATAGGGTGGTTTATGATATAACAGTCGAGATCGCCGTCGTTGTCAGCGTCAAAGAAATTTGCCCCCGAATTGGGGCCTTTATCGGCGAGGCCATATTCCGCTGCGCGTTCTGTGAAAGTGAGGTCGTGATTGTTTATGAACAATTTTGATACCCTCCCTGCTTCGTCTGGCCCTGCGCGACACACATAGAAATCGAGCCATCCGTCGGCGTTCACATCTACTGCTGTTGCGGAGGTTTCAAAACCGTCTTCACTGCCTACGCCTGCTGCGTCTGTGATGTCTTTGAATTTGAAATTTCCTTGGTTGAGGTATAGGCGGTTTTTGCCGTTTGAGCACACAAAATAAAGGTCGGGCAGATTGTCGTTGTTCACATCGGCCACGGCAAGGCCACCCCCATTGTACTGGTTGATGTTCAGGAGGATGTTATGTTCGTTGTCTTCCAGGATTTGGTTCTGAAAATCAACGCCAGTCTCTGCGGCGGAGAGCAGTTGGAGGCGGGGTTTTTTTGCCGTAAGCGTTGGTTCAGCGCCTGAGCCAGCGGCAAGGTCAGGTACTTTGCCATCGCCCCTAACCCAGAAGAAGTAGTATGCGCAACAAGCAAGAGCAAGTAGGGCGAGCAGCCAAATGAGGGTACGGCGGCGCGGCGGTGCAGCAGCAGTTGTTGGGTGAATGGTGGAAGTAGTTCGTTTTATCTTTTTGCTCATGGTGAGAGAATGTACGTTTACTAAACCTCCAAAGGTTTAGTAAACGTGAGTTGGAACGCTGGCAAAAGGTACGTTTACGAAACCTCCAAAGGTTTAGTAAACGTGGGTAAAAATCTGCACTTTGCTGTTGTTGTTCGATACCGCGAAAATCGGTTTGCCGCCCGATCTGCGCAGCATCGCCAAATCGCGGGCTTCGCGCATGGCCCAAAAACCGCTAAATATATTGTCGATCCACGAAAAATTGCCTTTTCCGTCGCCAAGCAGGAGGGTTCCATTGCCTGCATCGCAAGGGTTGGTTTCCACCTCAAACCCAAATCTGTTGCCAACCATCAGTATGTCCACGTTCCCGTCCCCATTGAAGTCGCCGCAGGCTATGCCCTGCACGGGGCTGGTTTGTGCCTGAATTGGCAAGCTGTGGCGAACAAATTTCCCGCCTTGGTTTTCCCACCAACAAGTCTCAAAATCAAAGGCGGCGAGCTGGAGCGAGGCATCCAAATCCTTTTGCGGCCATACTTCACGCATGGTAGCCTTGGCGTAATCTTTCGTATAGAGGAACTTCTTTTTCAGGACGGGCATCTGTTTCACCAGGACCTCTTTTTGCATGAGCGGGTAGATTTTGCCGCCTTCCGAGTAGGCTATGATGGGGTCGAGTGTGCCATTGTTGTCAAAGTCTTTTGCGTAGCAGAAAAAGGGGGCTTCGGGGCTGGCGGCAAAGCGGGTGTTGAGCCCCAGGTTGCCCGTCACCAAGTCCATGTCGCCGTCTTTGTCGAGGTCAGCGAGGGCGAGGCGGTTCCAAAGGCCGTTGGTTTTGGTGAGACCGAATCGCTCTGTCACGTTTTCCAACCTGTTGTTTTTCAATTGAAAAACCGATACGGGCATCCACTCGCCCACGACCACGAGTTCCTTTTGTCCATCGCCGTTCAAGTCCTCCCAGGCCAGATCGGTGACCATGCCGCAGCGCTCAAAGTCGCCCGCCACTTGACTTGTCGCATCTGTAAATTTGCCCTTGTCGTTTCTAAAAACCACGCTGCGCGGGGTAAGCGGCCAGTTTTTTGGCATAAGCCTCCCGCCGATGAAAAGGTCCTGGTCACCGTCGCCGTCGTAATCGTGTGCCGCTGCGCGGAGGCCAAAGTCTTTGAAGGCGGGCAGGGCATTTTCTGATTTTGAGAAATTCCCCTTTCCATCGTTGAGGTATAGACGACATTGCCAAAGCGTTTCAGCGCTTGCATCTGCGCCACCGCTCAGCACAAATAAATCCAGATCCTGGTCTCCATCGGCATCGAAAAAAAGCCCTCCGTGGTCTTCGTAGTTTTTGTCTTTTTCAAACACGGAGGCAGATGTAGAACGAAAGCTGCCGCTGGCGGTTTGCAGAAAAACCGCAGCAGACTGGTCGGATGCATTTCCGACAAACAAATCTTCCATCCCATCGCCGTTCAGGTCGCCTTTAGCGCTGAGTGGGCCAAGGTCGGTCAGGGTCCAGGGGTTGAGCGGCCAAGCCTCAAAATCGTTGAAAACACCTTCCTTGTGTTCAAAGTTGATACCCGTGCTGGCAGCATTTTTTTCGGAAAGCAAGGTGTTGTTTGTTGGGGCGGGGGAGACAAGGTGTGCAATATACCCCGAGGCATCGGTCCATTTGAGTTGCAGCCGTTGATTGGCTGGAACATTGGTAAGAATTTGGAATTTGCCATCTGGCCAGCGAACGCTGAGTCGGTCAACCTGGGCAGTTTGGCCAAGACCAAAATGTATAAGGTGCTCCACCGAGGAGAAAATACCGTGGTTGGGGTTGAGTTCGTGATATTGCTTTTGGCCTTGGTATTCGATCAGGATGGAGGCTCCCACAGCGAATGGATTGGCAGGGCTGCCCTGGAGTTTTGCCTGGAGGAAATTGCCGCCACCTTGCTCTCGAGTGAGGTTTTTGTAAATAAAGGCGGGGTCTTCGAGGTTGTTCACAACGAGGTCCAGGTCGCCGTCTGCATCGAGATCCGCCCAGGCGCCACCGCTTGACCATGAGCCGGGCATAGTCATCCATTCGCCGCTTTTGTCTTCAAATTGCCAGTTGCCCTTGTTCTGGTAAACAAAGTTGCGCACCTTGTACTGCGCTACTTTGTCCAGAAAAGGCATCACGTTTTTATTCTTGCTATTAAGGGTTTTATTGATTTCCGGCATGATGAAGTCGCTGTAATCACGGCTGGTCACCTCTCTTCGATACCCGTTGGCGACATGGAGGTCTTTAAAGCCGTCATTGTCGAGATCGGCCAAAAGGCAACTCCAGGACCAGTCCGTTTTGTAAATGCCTGCTAAGCAAGCCAAATCACTGAAAGTGCCGTTGCCGTTGTTGCGCTGAAGCACGTTGCGGGCAACTGGCATGAAATACCCGTACTGCAAAATCGAGATATACCGGCTGAGCGAATTGGTGTTTTTGAGTAGTTTTTGGCGGTAATTGGTTGCCGGAAACATATCCACAGTCAGCACGTCCACCAAGCCGTCGTTGTCAAAATCGCTGAAGTCCGCGCCCATGGTACTCATACTGTTGTGGCGGAAATAGCGGCTCATTTGGTCTGAGAATGTAACGCTCCCCGCTCCAGTTGGAGAGGGCTTGGGGGTGAGGCCATTGTTGACGAACAAGTTGTCGGGATGCGTGAAATCGTTCCCAACATAGATATCAGGCCAACCGTCGGCGTTCACATCTGTCACCGACACACTCAAACCAAATCCAAAATTCTGGATGCCTGCTTGTTTGGAAACATTGACAAACTTGCCACCCTCGTTCTTGTAAAAATTGTCGAAATCATGGGTTGCTTTTGGGTCAAGGTCTGGTATCATGGTTTTACCATCCGCAGCATATTTTAACACCAGCCGATTCGCGTGGCTCAAATCGGTAGGGTGGTTGATGACGAGGCAATCGAGGTCGCCGTCGTTGTCGGAGTCAAAGAAATTGGCGCCAGAGCTGGGGCTTTTGTCATTCAGGCCGAACTCCTTTGCGCGTTCCGTAAAAGCCCCTCCCCAGCCCTCTCCATTTGGGAGAGGGCCATTGTTAATGAACAACCTGGCCTCTCTCCCGGCTTCGTCCGGTCCTGCGCGGCACACATAGAGGTCGAGCCATCCGTCGGCGTTCACATCTACAGCTGTTACGGCAGTTTCAAAACCGTCTTCACTGCCCACACCTGCCGAGTCGGTGATGTCTTTAAACTTGAAATTGCCCTGGTTGAGGTAAAGGCGATTTTTGCCGTTGCTGCACACAAAGTAGAGATCGGGCAGATTGTCGTTGTTGATGTCAGCCACGGCCACACCGCCGCCATTGTATTGGTTGATATTGATGACAACGTTGTGGGCACTGTCTTCTTTGATTTGGTTTTGAAATTCTACCCCGGTTTCTTTAGCTGAAAGCAATTGAAGGAGAGGATTTGTGGCGGTTAAAGTGGGTTCTTCGCCCGAATCTGTAGAAAGATCTGGCACGTTGCTTTTGCCGCGACCTTCAAAGAAATAGTACAGCCCTATAGCCAGCGCAAGCAGACCCAGCCCCCAAAACACGAGCTTTCGCTTTGGTGATTGGTTGATGCTTTTTTTAGCTGAATGTTGATGTTTTTTCTTTGTAAAATTGCTCATAGGATCACCGATTTAGATACTCGGAATAAGCTGCGTTTACAAAACCTCAGGTTTAGTAAACGTGCTCATCCTATTCAAAAACCTGCACTTTGCCGTTGTTATTGGCCACGACAAAAATTCGTTTGCCTCCCGCCCCTCGCAACATCGCCAAATCCCGGGCTTCACGCATGGCCCAGAATCCGCTGAGCGTATTGTCGAGCCAGGTAAAATGACCCTTCCCGTCGCCAAGAAGGAGTGCCCCGGTACCTGCGTCGCAGGGGTTTGTTTCCACTTCATAGCCATACTTGTTGCCCGCCATGAGGATGTCCACGTTGCCATCACCGTTGAAGTCGCCGCACACGATGCCTTGAACAGGAGCGGTTTGCGCCTGCATTGGCAGACTATGTCGAACAAACTTCCCCCCCTGGTTTTCCCACCAGCAAGTTTCAAGATCATAAACCGCGAGATTAAGCGCAGCGTCCAGGTCTTTTTGCGGCCACAGATCGCTCATGGTGGCTTTGGCGTAGGCTCTCGCATAGAGGAACTTCTTTTTGAGTACGGGCATTTGTTTCACTAACACCTCTTTTTGCATAAGCGGGAAGATTTTCCCGTCTTCGGAGTAGGCTACAATGGGGTCGAGCATGCCGTTGTTGTCGAAATCCTTGGCATAGCAGAAAAATGGTGCTTCGGGGCTGGCGGAAAAGCGGGTGTTGAGGCCAAGATTGCCCGTCACGAGGTCCATGTCACCGTCCTTATCGAGGTCGGCAAGTGCGAGGCGGTTCCAAAGGCCATTGGTTTTGGCGAGGCCAAACTGCTCCGTCACGTTTTCCAGGCGGTTGTTTTTAAATCTAAAAACCGACACGGGCATCCATTCTCCGACCACTACGAGTTCTTTTTTCCCGTCGCCGTTCAGGTCGC
>JBJXGZ010000101.1:0-98740 GCA_046160625.1 Saprospiraceae bacterium | reverse complement strand
TGCACGTCGTGGGCCACGGATCACACGGATAAGACACGGATCACACTGATTTGAAATGAGAGGATGAAGCACGGAACAGATGATTCATTATTTTTGTGTCTGCTATGAAAAATATCCTCCCATTCTTCTTGCTCCCAATTTCACTGTTCAGCCAAAATTTCTTTGCTGTAGACAAACTCGCCCTGAACACCCCACCAGGTAAAACCATTTCCATTAAAACCCTTTCCGATTACCTCTGCGCAGAACAGCCCAACGAGACCCACAAGGCCCGTGCACTCTATGCCTGGGTAACACTTAATATCGCTTACGTGGACAGTACGGGGGGGCGTGAACTTTGGGCAACCCCCGAATACACGAGGCGTCAATCTCCCACAAAAGTGCTTCAAAACCGCACCGCCGTTTGCCAGGGATACGCCAACCTTTTTTGCGCATTGATGGGGGAGGCCGGTTTGCCTTGCGAGGTGGTAACCGGCCTGGTTAAAAATCCCGACGGTGATGTGGAGCAAATAGGCCATGCCTGGGCAGTGGCGCGCATCAGTGGAGAATGGCACCTTTTTGACCCGACCTGGGGCGTTCCACCGCCCGGGTTATCGCGCTGGAAAGTGATTGACAAGTACTTCATGGCCAATCCAATAGAGTTTGTACTCACACATTTGCCTGACGACCCGGTTTGGCAACTGTTGGAAAACCCAGTGACAGAACGCCGTTTTATTCAATATTCGGAGGAAGAAAATCTGGCCTTTCTTCGGGAAGAGAATGAAGGCGATTTCAAATTCAGGGATACTTTGCAACAATGGATTTCGATGGATTCTCTGACCCGAAAATTCGCAGCAGAAAGCCGGGTCTTACGATTTAACGGCAGCAACGAACGGGTGATTTTTGGCCTGGGGCAAAGTTACTGGGGATTGTTTTTCGAACTGCTTAACAGATTGGACTCTATAACAACCGAAGCGATTATGACGGAAACCCTGGAAATTGATACGGCGTGGTTTTATGCGCAAATTGATTTAATGGAGCGCTATCACAATAGATCCAGGGCTTTATTTGAACAATTGGAAACCCCGGAGCGAATCGAAAAAGCGGAACGATTTTATACCCCAAAAGACGTGGATGCCTTGCTTGAAAAAATCCGTGGTGACATGCGCACCGGCTATTTCGAATACATGCACCACAGCATGCCAGAAGGCGTTTTAGAGGAACAACAAGTCGCCCAGCTCCGTTACCAGGCTCAGATTGCCAGACAAGCCTACCAGCAATCAGCACGAATAATAAACTGCGCCAAAATGTCGGGTCATTGTTTCGATATCAGGCACAACCGAAGTCTTGTAGCCATTCAATTGGCTCGACGCCAATTGCGCTTTGCCCAGGATTTGACCCAGGAGAACACGGCTGCTAAAAGCCTGAAAACCATTGAGTTAAATTTGGGTGAAGCTCGAGCTCTTTTCATGCAAGCCATTGAAGATTGCGAACATATGCGCCGCCGACCGCCGCAGTTTGCTTTTCTGGAGGAACGAATCGCTTCAGCCAAACAAGGACTATTAACTTTGCGCGCCTGCGAGTTTCGCGTACAACGGGCTATATTATCTTCAGACCTGGAGGAGGTCTTGACCGCACAAAAACTTTCTTCCAGAAAAGCAGAGCACTTAATGGAAAAAATGACGGCAATTGGGCGCTCTATGTCAGGCTTGAAAGACACCATTAAGAACACGGCATCTGCCTTGGGGACTGAATTCGCCAAAATTGCGCTGTTCAATCTTCAACTTGAAAATTTCTCCCTTCAATTTAACCTTGCGAACCTCCGTTACCGCGTTGCACTGCACGATTTAGATGTTGCAATTGCTAAAAACAACCTTCCTGCCCAAAGATCTCAGATTCGGTATGATGCCAACCTTGCCATTCAAACGCTTAAGGAGGCTACAGCTGCGCTGGATTATCTGGAAGACACCGGGCGTTTGCCTGCAGCGTCCATCAATCAAAAACAACTGCAAGTCAACAAATTGTCTAAGGCATTGCGGGAATTTTTAGAAGGGTTTTAGCCTGTTGGACTTTAGACTTATGTAGTCCAATGTCCAACAGTCTAAAGTCCAACTTTGAGTTATTCCCGGACGAACTCCAACTCCTGGTAGCGATCTAACCTTGCGATAGACGAAGGCTCGGCAGGTTCTTTGTCGTCCTGTCTGTACTTCACTACATAATCTACCGCGGCAAGAATTTCGCTGCTGATGCCGCCAAAAGTTGGCGGAAATGGCTCTCCGCTCTTGTTGGCGGAAGTGCTGATAATAGGATTTCCAAACGCTTCAATTAGTTCGCGACAGAATTCATCGGTAGCAACTCGGATAGCTGCTGAGCCATCGGGAGCCTTTACCCAATGAGGCAACCCTACCGTCTCTGCATAGATCATTGTGAGCGGGCGTTGGTGGTGCGACAGCAGCGTTTCCAGGCGAGGGGGCATCTTGGGGACAAAGCGTTTGAGCATCTCTATACTGGAAACCAGTAGAACGTAGCCTTTATCGGGCTTTCGACCTTTGAGGATGCTGATTCGATCCACGGCAGCTTCGTGCAGTGCATCGCAACCTATACCCCAAACAGTATCGGTAGGGTAACAAATGATGTTGCCTTTTTGAAGGAGCGAAGCAATTTCAGAAATGTCGTCACGTAGCAGGAACATGGAATACAAATTGATTTTGAAATGAATGTAGGCTGTACTTTTGGCGGGGACAAAGGTAACAGCGGAATTGCGATTTTGGATTTTGGATTGCCACGATTCCAATTCCAGACTAACGCAGGGTCGTGGTCATTGAAAATCCAAAATCGCAACACTCCTATTCTTGATCAGGTAATATGAAACGAAACGCCACCTATTCTACCATCGTATTTTTCGTAGTCTTTCTTTTTCCTGCCATGGCCGAAGCCAAACACATCATTGGAGGTGGCATAACCTATGAATGCTTAGGGGAAACCAGCCCGGGAATTAAACGCTGGCGATTCACCATGCATGTTTACCGCGATTGTATTGGCGGTGGGCCTAGCTTTGACCAACCCATTGATTTTGCCATTTACCAAGGCTCGGAAACCACCAATTTCCTTTATTCCACAAAGGAGGTTTATTTTAACTATCTGGCCGAGCTCATCCCAGATACGCCGCAGTGTGTGACACAAGTTCCATTTGTCTGCGTCGAGGAGGCAATTTACACCTTTGAGGAAGACCTCCCTGTACTGACAAACGAGAGTTATTTTATCGTATATCAACGCTGCTGCCGGAATGAGACCATCACGAATATTCTGGCTCCCGGCAATGTCGGGGCTACCTATTCTATCGAACTAACCGCCGCTGCAATGGCGGGCAGCAACAACAGCCCGGTATTTACGGAATTTCCGCCCATTATTATTTGCAACAACCTCCCCTTCCAATTCAACCATTCGGCTACGGATGCCGAAGGGGATATCATAGTATATAGTTTTTGTCAGGCATTGGCAGGCGGTGGTAACCCAATCAATACTTCTGACCCATTTGGATGCGATGGAGTTGTCCCTACCCCACCCTGCGGCCCGCCTTTCGATATGGTCCCGTACACTGTTCCTACTTACAATTTAAACAACCCGATGGGTGGAAACCCGCAAGTCAGCATCAATCCCGTAACGGGAGAAATTTCCGGAACGCCTGAGTTAGTCGGGCAATTTGTGGTGGCCGTTTGTATGCAAGAATACCGCAATGGGCAACTGCTCTCCACTGTGAGGCGTGAGTTCCAGTTCAATGTAGCAGATTGCACACCGAATATTGATGCTAAACTCAGCGCAGATTCCCTGACCGTACTTGTTGAGGATTACACTATAAAATCCTGTGGCGATAAGACCATATTTTTTCAGAACAAGACCACGATAGCAGCCAACGTAAAGGATGTTGAATGGCGTTTTGACATTAACGGCACCACCGTAAGCGATCATGTGAACAAGTGGTTTACCGCCTTTACATTTCCTGACACAGGGCTATATCACGGGATGCTTTTGATAAACCAAAACGATGGCGCGTGCAGCGATACAGCCTTTATCCATGTTCAAATTTTCCCGGAGGTCCATGCGCGTTTTGCATAC
This sequence comes from Saprospiraceae bacterium, assembly GCA_046160625.1. Taxonomy (GTDB): domain Bacteria; phylum Bacteroidota; class Bacteroidia; order Chitinophagales; family Saprospiraceae; genus M3007. Next base: position 94,648 of record JBJXGZ010000101.1, on the reverse strand, counting down.
GATTACGACACTTGTGTGGCTGATCCTGTAATATTCACAGACCATTCTACGGGCGATGGCGGCCTGAACCAATGGAAGTGGAATTTTGGAATTCCCGGCTCGGCTTCCAGCTTGCAAAACCCTAATTATCAATACCCAATTCCTGGCAACCACCCGGTTTATTTGAAAGTGACTGACAAAAATCAATGTACAGACGATACTACCGCAATCGTTCAATGGTTCCCGGTGCCTCCTGTCATTATCATTCAACCAAGCAGCTATTTTGGTTGTGTGCCTGCCAGTATTTACTTCAACAATCTTTCTACACCCATTGACGAAACTTACAACATCGTATGGTATTTTGGAGATGGGGATTCGGTTCAAAATGTCATCAGCCCCACCCATTTATATGATGAACCTGGCGTGTACGACGTGCGCGTAGAAATCACCTCCCCTATTGGGTGTTATATTTATGATGACTTTTTCAAATTGATCAATGTAGACCCGCCGCCGGTGGCTGATTTTTTCTGCGACCCGGATTCAGCATTAAGCAATTTCAACAACACGGTTCATTTTATTGACAACTCAACAGGCGCTGTGCATTGGAACTGGCAGATCGGGCCAAATTTAACCACCATTGAACAAAATCCAACGTACAGCTTTTTAGATACAGGCAAGGTCAGCATTCGGCTCCTTGTGACGCATCCTGCGGGCTGTAAAGACTCCATAACAAAAGAATTGGACATCCGACCGGAAGTCATCTGGTTTATGCCCAATGCGTTCACACCCAACGGCGACGGGATAAACGACGATTTCTTTGGGAAAGGTTTTCTCAACGGAGTTACAAATTTTAGGATGAGCATCTGGAACCGTTGGGGCGAAATGGTGTTCGACACCAATAACCCTAATGACAAATGGAACGGTGAAAGGCAAAACTCCGGTAGCATGTCGCCAGAAGGTGTGTACATTTATACCGTCAGCTTCACCGGGCCGAGAGGCGAGGTCAAAGAGTTTAAAGGATTTGCTACTGTGGTGCATTAGAGGGCGTCACCAAAGTTTTTTACCGCAAAGGCGCAGAGACGCAGTCTTTTAACAACTTGAGTATCAAAAACTCTGCGTCTCCGCGCCTCTGCGGTAAAACACTATGAGACATCCACTGCTAAATCATTTATCTGAATACAAAAACATGAATCGAACCAATATTTTACCGCTTTGTGCGCTCCTGGCGCTTTTCCTTTTCTCTTCGACGGTCGAAGCACGTCACATCATTGGTGGCGATATAACTTACGAATGCCTGGGTGAGCCAAGCCCAGGAACGAAACGTTGGCGGTTCACGATGCATATCTATCGCGATTGTTATGGCAATGGTGCTAATTTTGATAGCCCAGCCACTTTTGCCATTTATCAAGGAACTGAGACGGTCAACACCCTGCATTCAACCTACAGCGTAAGCAACTATGCGTATACCAAGCTGATTCCAGACACACCACAGTGTGTGACGAATATTCCGCTTGTGTGTGTGGAAGAAGCCGTTTATACCTTTGAAGCTTTACTGCCAGTGCTTACCAATGCGAGTTATTTTATTGTCTATCAACGTTGTTGCAGAAACAATACCATAACCAATATCATAAACCCTGGTGATGTCGGCGCCACTTACACGATTGAATTGAAGCCCACAGCGATGGCAGTCTGCAACAACAGCCCTACCTTCAAAAATTTCCCGCCAATTATCATTTGCAACAACTTGCCCCTGACATTCGACCACTCAGCCACTGACGACGATGGAGATATCTTGGTGTATAGTTTCTGCCAGGCACTGGCAGGTGGTGGCAATATCACCTTTACCCCTGAATTGTATTCTTGTATTGGGGCTTTACCTACGCCACCTTGCGCTCCGCCCTTTGACAAAGTGCCCTATGTGGTGCCCAATTATCCTTTCTACGCCCCGGTAGGCGGAGACCCACAGGTTACCATTAACCCGGTTGCGGGCCTGATTACGGGAACTCCTGAAATTATCGGGCAATTTGTGGTGGCAGTTTGCGTACAAGAGTTCCGTAATGGCCAACTGCTTTCTACAGTTCAGCGGGAATTTCAGTTTAATGTGACTGATTGCACCCCGGACATTGATGCGAAACTGGGAGCCGACTCATTGACTATTAACAGTGAAGACTACACCATTAAATCTTGCGGCGAAAAGACCATTTTCTTTCAAAATAAAACCACGGAAGCAAACAACGTGGAAGATGTAGAGTGGAGGTTTGACATCAATGGGACAACTGTTACGGACAACATAAACAAATGGTTCACTGCATTCACTTTTCCTGATACCGGACTTTACCACGGTATGCTTTTAATTAACCAGGCCAGCGGCAGTTGTGGCGATACGGCTTATATTCATGTACGGATCTACCCGGAGGTGGACGCCAGTTTTGCTTATGATTATGACACCTGTGTGGCAGGCCCTGTAATCTTCACGGACCATTCAACAGGCGAGGGCGGTATTAACCAATGGAAATGGAACTTTGGCATACCTGGCTCCGCTTCCAACCTGCAAAATCCGACTTATCAATATCCTATCCCCGGAAACCACCCGGTGAAACTCAAGGTTACGGACATGAACCAATGCTCTGACGACACCACTGTGGTCATTCGATGGTTTCCTGTGCCGCCAGTAATTATCATTCAACCCAGCAGTTATCTGGGTTGCGTCCCGGCAGATATTTTCTTTGACAACCTCTCCACTCCCATTGATGATAGTTACAACATCGTGTGGTATTTTGGCGACGGCGATTCTATCAATAACGTGATCAGTCCCTCCCATTTGTACGATGTGGAAGGGCTATACGATGTGCGGGTAGAAATCACATCACCCATTGGTTGTTATGTGGATGCGGACTTCCTAAACCTCATTCGGGTAGAACCGTCCCCCACAGCCGATTTTACCTACAGCCCTGAGATTGATTTGACCAATTTCAACAATACCATACAATTTACCGATCAATCTATCGGTGCAGCACATTGGAACTGGCAGCTAGGCCCCAACCACACCACATTGCAGCAAAACCCTTCGCATACTTTCCTTGATACTGGTCGTGTAACCGTTCGGCTTATTGTAACACACCCGGCCGGCTGCAAAGATTCTATTTCAAGAGAACTGGACTTCCGCCCTGTAGTCACCTGGTTCATGCCCAATGCCTTCACGCCCAATGGCGATGGCATAAACGACGACTTTTTTGGAAAGGGCTACCTCGAAGGAGCAACCAACTTCAGGATGGCCATCTGGAACCGTTGGGGCGAATTGGTGTTTGAAACCACCAATCCAAACGACAAATGGAATGGAGAAAAACGCAATTCCGGAGGGATGTCGCCTGAAGGCGTGTACACTTATGTGGTCAGTTTTACGGGGCCACGAGGCGAGATCAATGAGTTTAAAGGATTTGCCACTGTGGTGCGATGATCTTGTTAAGGTCGTGGATAATTTCTTAAATCTAAAATCATGTAATCTGCAATCTTAAATCAAAAAAAATCACTTTAGATGCTGAAAACAACCCTTATCGCCTTTTCAGGCTTGGTATTATTATGCTCTTCCTCTTGTGTCAAATCCCGCATTTACCGCGCCGAACTCGCTGCACGCTCCGCCGCAGAAGCACGTGAAAAGGTGCTGGTTCAGGAACTGCTCGACCGAAAACGCGAAACTGCCCAACTCACCAAAACCACCGAAAATCTTGCCCGCGACCTTGGAAAACAGGACAACCAAATTGCCGACCTGAATGAAAAACTGGCGGCTACCGCCCAATCCATGGGCGAATCGGCAAGCAAACTCGCCTCAGAAAAAGCTGCGCTGGAAAAAAATCTCGCAGCCACCAACATTACCCTCGAACAGCGCAATGCCTTGATCAACAGGGTGAAATCTGTGCAAGACAAGCGGAAGAAAATACTATCCGAGCTCGAATCTGAATTGGTAAAAGCCTATTTCCCGCACAGCAGTGCGGGCGTTACTGCTGTTTCGGAAGGAGAATCAATCATGCTCAGCCTGCCCGATGCCTCGCTTTTTGAACCAACCGGGCTAAACATCAGTGCTAAAGGCAAGGATTTGCTAAAACCGCTCGCCGAATTCCTCGCTGCCCGTCCTGCGCTTTCGGTGGAACTGGTTGCATACACCGACAACGTATTGCCAGCAAAGGAAAAAACACTGAAAGATACCTGGGACTGGAGCCTTGCCCGCGCTACCAACGTTGTTCGAATGCTTATCCGCGATTTCAATGTGAACGCCAATCAACTTACTCCAATCGGGAAAGGAGAATTTTATCCCATCACTTCCAACGAAACACCCGATGGCCGCCAGAAAAATAGACGGACGGTGGTAGTGTTGCGGCCTGTGTTGCCGGGGGTGCCGGTGGCGGAGTGAGTTTTACTCGCCTAAAATACCAGCTGCCCATTGAAGGCCAGCCTCTGCTTTGCGCAGTTCGCTGAGCAATTTGAGGTATTTCAACTGCGCATCCAGCCAGCGCTGCTCTCGTGTGTTCACTAAAAATATAGAACTCTCACCAAGGGAAAATTTTTCATTTTCACCATCCAACAGTTGGCGGTAAGTGGCCGTTATGTCTCGAAAAAGGTTAGCTTGGTTTCGCAAGTTTTCAAGATCATTGACATACTGTCGGACTTTGATTTCCACGGTTTGCCTTTTTTGCTGCAACTCGAGTTCTGTCTGGACAATTTTAATTTGCGTCATTTGCCAATCGCCGCGTGCCTTACGATTTAACAACGGATAACTAAAATCCAATCCCCATTTCACATCATTGGCCAACATGGCAGGACCCTCAACCGAAGTGGTGGGAAAAAATTGCCAGTTGTTGCCCAAGAGGTTATAACTCAGGTCAAGTATTGGTTTGCGTTTTTCATTTTTGAGGCGGCGCTCCGTTTCAAGTTGGCGAAGTTTGACCTGATACAAACGCAATTCAGGATGGCGGGCAAGGGCTGTTTGTCGTAAATTTTCTGCATCAATGGCCGTCCCTGTCATAATATCAGCCGTTAAAAGTGTTGGTGCAGTTGGCATAGTTTCAGGTGAAAACACTTGATTTTCACCATTCCATAAATATCCAGAAAGCGCCAATGCAGCATTTTGCGCATCCACGCGAGCAAATTGCAATTCCACTTGTCGGTTCTGAACTTGAATGAAGGTTTCCAGCGTATCGAAAGCCGAACGTTCGCCTTGTTGGAAACTTTGCCGAAGACCTTCGTGCCGGATTTCAGCTTGACGCAGCGCATTTTCAATGATGCGTACCGCATTGTCAGCAAAATTCCAAGCCCAGTAGGCTTTGGCTGCTTCCAACATCAGGTCATTGCGGGCAGTCGAACGTTCAGCATCGCCCATTTCGATACCAGCACGGGCGAATTGAAGTCCCGCCCGACGATCATCAAACAACAACCCTTGCCCCAGCGTCCAATTCAAACCAAAACTGGCCTGACCGTTTTCCGGTAATTGGTTCTCACTATTCAAATAATTGCCCGAAGCAAGGTTGTATGCGCCCTTGAATTCCAAACCCGCCCAGGTAGGAATTTTTAGCCCCGCCTCTGTGTACTGGAAATAGGTTTTCCCGTTGAAATTTTTGCCAAAATGTTCAGCATAAGCCTTCGGATCGAACCCGCCTTTGGCCCGAAGTAACTGGGCACTGGCCTGATCCCGATACAAATCAGCCTGCCGTGTAAGCGGATGATTTTCAAGGACTTGCTGACGAAACGCCGGGTATTCCAGCGTCTGGGTCGAAGCCCAAAATGGAAAAAAACTAAGGGCAATGAAGCAACTAGCTTGGGAGAAACAGACTTTTTTCATTTCTTTTCCTCCTTTTCCTTGCTGACTGCCCCTGGCATGTTTTGATACAAGTCAGGCGGAAATCCATTGAACACCCGCCAGAGTTCATACCAGACCGGCACATCGTTGAGGAGTGCGATGCCTTTTGCCCCACCACCGGGCAAAATTGCCCTTGGCCACGGATGATCTCCAGCATCCGGCGCGACAAGCACCCGGAATTTGCCGTTTCCACTGATATTGCGGTCAATAGCAACGACATGCCCCCCGAAAGTACCCAGAGAAACGCCTGGCCAACCACTGAAAAAGAAAGCTGGCCAACCATCAAAAATGAAGCGAACGTGGCTTCCAACGGACAACAAAGGCAGATCAAGCGGCTTCACAAACATCTCTACCGCCAATTGATAATCAGCAGCTTGGATACTGACCAAAGGTTCGCCTTCTTTAATAATTTCGCCAATGCCCGGTTTGATTGCCTGCACCACAAATCCGTCCTGAGGGGCAAGAATGTAGTAGAATGACTGTCGTCGTGCATAATTCTCTCGTTCAATTTGCAATTTACTTACGTTGGCTTGTGCATCGAATTGGTCGCTGATCGTACTGAATCGGTCGCTTTGGGCTTTAGCGATTTTGTTGGCGGTTTCATTCTGGATGAGTCGCAATTCTGTGGTGTAAATGGCAAGATCGTTTCGACTGCTGCCAAGTTGATTTTCGGCGGCAACGAGTTTGGTTTCTGCATCCTGGAGTTTCAGACGACGCTCCTCGAGTTTTGTGAGCGGCTCAAGACCTTTATCGTACAAACTTTTTGCTCCATTTAATTGGCGTTGAGCCACTTGCAGGTCTATCCGGGCTTGCACCACCTTGAGTGTATCACTTTGGATTTTTAGCCGCGCCTGCTCGATCTTATTGCGGGTCTGCAGGATTTTGCTTTCGAGTTCCCGACGCATGGCTTCGATTTGATCTTCCAATGCATCCGCTTTTTGGCCGTAAGCATTGATCGAACCCTTCTTAGCAAAAACTTGGTCGCCTACCCGGTTCACGAGTTCGGGATCGAAATATTCTGATTTCACCTCGGAAAGGAACACGAGGGTATCACCACGTTTGATGGCCTGACCTTCCGCTACATACCAGCGCTCGATGCGGCCGGAAATGGTGGCATGGACCGTTTGTGGGCGTTGTTCAGGGCGCAAGGTGGTCACCCTGCCATCGGCGCGCACGTTTTGGGTCCAGGGCAGGAACATAAAAATCAGGAAAACCACCATCAAAACAGCCATTAGTCGCCGAAAAGTCCAGTGCCACCCAGGCAGCCGGATTTTACTCATGGACACGCTGGATTGCGGGTATGCAGAAGCAGGCGGAGTATTGTCTGATATGTTGAGCATGTGACAGGTTGAAAAATTAGATCAGGTTTGAACGGAAAACCTTGCTAAAATCCTTGGTTTGCTGCGCTGCTTCGAAGGGTCCGTCAAAAATAATTTCGCCCTCTTTCATGATCAAAACCCGGTCACAAAGTGCCGCCAAAACGGGGTCTTCAGTGACACAAACCAGGGTCCAGGGCTTGGTTTTATCCGTCAAATAATGCGCGATGTTCAGGCGATCCTTAAAATTCAGGGCCGCTAGTGGTTCTTCCATAACTAGCAGGTTCGGTTTGCCCACCACTGCCCGGGCTACCAATATTTTAGTGACTGTGCTACGCGGGATATTGATACCGCCAGGCAGCAACGCAGTGTCAAGCCCCGAAGCACTTTCCCGAACGAACTCGTTCAAGCCCACTTTTTCTACAATTTCAAGCACATGAGGGAGGGCAATTCGCGAATTGCCTAGGGTGATATTTTCCAGAATAGACCCTTTGAAAATATCTTCCTGCGACGACAAATCGCCAATGTGCTCGCGAAGACTACGCAGATCCAGATTTTGTTTGGGCAGACCGTTGTAAAGAAGACCACCTGCAAAATCGCGGCGCACCACAGAAATGACTTGCATCAAAGTGCTTTTTCCGGAGGCATTGTACCCTACAACTGCCACCCGTTCTCCTCCATTGATATTCAAGGAGATGTTTTTTAAAACCTTGGAGTTACCATCTGAAAATTGATAACTCAGATTGCGGAGTTCCACCGCCAGGGGTTGTGTTGTCGCACAAAATTCCTCCACTCGGATTCCTCCTTCGCGTTCGAGGGGCAGATCAGCGACTTGCCCAAGTTTTTCCGTGGCGGTGATCACATCGTATCCGGTTTCATGCAAAACGATAAGCTTGTCTACCGATTCGATGACGTACAGAATCAAAATTTCTGCGGCTACAAATTGCCCAATGTTCAGTTCATTTTGCACGACCAAAAGGCTGCCCAGTACTAAAAAACTACCCAGCGCCAGCACTCTGAATGCTGCGCTGCTGACAAATTTCACCATCAAAACCCGCCAGTGTTTAGCCCGTGCCTCGAGATAGTCCGTCGTGATAGCGTCGGTTCTACGGAGTGGAAAATCGTTTTCACCCGCCAATTTGAATGTTGCCGCAACACGCCCCAGTTCTTCCAGCCAAAAAACCAGTTGATATTTGTATTTAGACTCCTGAAGGCTGGATTTTATGCCTGCTGGGGCAATTAAATAGAACAAAATGCCCAGTACCCCCAGTAATACCAGTGAAAACAACAAAAAAGACGAGTGGTATACAGAAAGGAGAAGCAGGCTGAAAAATATTTGCAAAACAGCCGTACTACCGTCAATCAGCAATTTTGGCAAGCCTTTTTGAATCAAAACAGTATCAAAAAAACGGTTCACCAACTCGGGCAGGTATTCCTTTCGGAGCAATTCGAGGTTCAACCTTGGAATTCTAACTGCAAACTCAACCGCTGATTCGGTAAAAATGCGGCGCTGCATATACTCCATCACCGAAAGTTGCATGATGCGCAAGATGCCCATCAATGCAGCGCCTACCAGGACAAAAAGCACCAGTACGCCCCAGGAGGCATTGATGCCACCGCCGGCAATTTGACCTATAATTGCCTGAATACCAAGCGGTAAAGAAAGGTTGATGGCGCCCGCCACCACTGCATACAGAATGATGTAGCGTATTTCCCGGCGAAATTGTCCGAGCAAGCGAAGGAGGCGCCGTTGAGGTGTTAGCAAGTTTGTAGTTGATTCGGGCATGAAGATTTACGCGGTTTCATGCCCCAAAACGCAGCATGTGTGGGTTTGTTTAAAGCAATCTTTGTTTGAACAAGTTGATGTTTACACAAAACCAATTCTTGGCGCATTCTTCCCCTCTTAAATCACCTTTCCTTTAACCAAGACCGGGCAAATTCAATCCAATCAGCCGTTTGGTCATCCAGTATAATTTTGGGCGCAATGCCCACATTGTCAATCCCACGCCCATCTGCCACACGGTTGGAGCGGGCGGTTGGGTAGACAAAAAGCCAGTTATGGCAAGGCACGGATAGTGTGTTTATCGAGCCATAATCTGCTATACCCGCTGTCTGACTGCCCATTACGGTCACTTTTTTGCTTTGCATTGCCCAAAGTAAAAAAGCCTCACAACTGCTGGCACAGCGCTCATTCACGAGTATTACTACTTTTTGGGGATTTGGCATGACGGTTTTTAACTGCTCCCTCCGTGCATTCATGGTCCCGACAAAAGTGCCCGGGGATTTTTTCATGGATTTAGCAGTTTTTTGGTGGTACTTTTTTAGTGCTTTTGGCATGCCCGGCTTAATACCCGACAACAAATATTTAGCATTGTCGTCAGAAGCCCAATAAAGCATCCCGTCCGTAAGCACCGGTCCTGTGTACAGATATGGCTTAAGCGAGTACCAGGTACTGAATGCTCCTCCACCATTGCCCCGGCAATCAATAATCAGGTAAGGGTGTTTTTCGAGCAAGGCCTTGTTGCGGCTCAACACGGAGTCAATTAATGGCTTGTATCTAAGTCCCATGGAAGGCAGGCGAAACAACACGGTTTGGCTGTCCAATGCAGTAAGCGCAAAGTCCGAATCAGGTCTTCGAGGGTAACTATACAGGTCTGGACCTATTTGCAAGTGTCTGTCATTGAAGTATTTAAGCCAATCAATACAAAGATTAACACAAGATTTCAAATCTTGTACTGTATCCGCTCGCTGCTGAAATACACGGGTATGTTCTTCATACGCAGGCCAGGTAGCGGGGGTTACTTTCTCCGAAAATCCGGCATAATTTAACGCTGTTTTTTCTCGAACGAAAGTGAACGCTGCAGGACAAGGGCATGTTTGGGCAGATACCCGAGTCAATGAAAGGAGGCTAAGTAAAATACTCAATCTTATTTTATACACAATGGAAAAGATACTTGGTTGCCGTGGCATATCATCTGAATTTTGGGAGGCAAGGTATAAAGCGCAATGTCAGTAAAATTGTCATTGACCGTTTCTGTTAAGCCCAACTTCCCGAAAGTTTTAAACTTTCGAGAAGTTCCTCACCAATCAACCAATCACCACTCAACCAATCACCAATTAACCGATCACCAGCCTACCTTTGCCCCTCAAATCCAACCCATCCGTGACGCTCCAGCAACGCATTGATCTCCTCGCCGAACTCGGCCACTTTATCCGCTCCGGCGGTGATGATGAACTCGACCATGCCGTTCACCAATCCTATCTTGAAAACAAGTGGTTCACCGAAGAAAATACACGCAAAGCATTGAATGCCATTGCCAACGAGTTTTTGGATAAAGCCAAACTGGAAGCCTGGGCAGCTCAATATCCAATCTCGAAATCGGATTTTCCAGAAAAGACTGTTGGTCTTATTATGGCCGGAAATATTCCGCTCGTAGGTTTCCACGACTGGCTATGTGTCTTCGTAGCCGGACATCGTGCGAAAGTAAAACTCAGCGACAAAGACAAGCGCTTGCTGCCCGTGCTTGTAAAAAAACTGGGCGAATGGATGCAAGAATCCTGGGCGTACACCGAGTTTTTGGGAGAAGGGGAGCGGCTGGCCAATTTTGATGCAATCATCGCGACCGGGAGCAACAATACAGCCCGGTATTTTGAGCAGTATTTTGGCAAATACCCACACATCATCCGTCGCAACCGCAACTCCGTCGCCGTGCTGAGTGGCATGGAAACTGCGGAAGAACTCCATGCACTCGGGCAAGATATTTTCTCCTACTTCGGGCTTGGTTGCCGCAACGTGAGCAAAATCTATATTCCCCACGGTTACCATTTTGACACCTTGTTAGAAGCCCTGCACGAGTACCGCGAAATGATAAATCACGACAAGTACAAAAACAACTTCGACTACAATTTCACGCTCTATATCATGAACGCAGTGCCGCATAAAAACAACGGCTGCCTGCTCCTGAAAGAAGACGCGTCCCTGCAAGCCCGCATTGCTTCCGTACATTATGAATACTTTGACGAATTACAGGATCTGGACGCCCTGCTTACCGAGAAACGCGATGAAATTCAATGTGTTGTGGGAAAAATAAAGGTCAACGGTTTTACCGTTTTGCCTTTTGGAGAAAGTCAGAAACCGACCTTAAACGACTACCCGGATGGAGTGGATGTGATGCGGTTCTTGATGTAATTCGAATTTCATTTCGATTTAGCAATATCTGGTGGGGGATAAGTACCCTCAGATTCAAAAACCAGTCGCTCACGGACACGTTCTTCGGCATTCATTTTCAAAATCAGAAGTGTCACTTCTGCAATTTCGGTTTTAGGTAAAATTATCACCCCTGCTAGTTCAAAATGATCAGTCCAAAAATCAATTCGCGGGTTATAAATTCTTACAGGCCTGCCATTATGTACTATAGCCTCATCATAGCCTTTATTCCGATTACAATGAACATAGGAATAAGCAAGATTTCCGACCTCATTCTCGCCTCCGTGTTTAATCGGTTTAATATGATCTACCTCGCCTGAAAGGTAAAAATCACTTTCATGCACACGACAATATTCACACCGAGAGTTAGCACGAATAATGACTTCTCGACGAATAGATGCAGAAATTTGAGGCCTCATTGAGGAGAGAGGTAATGTCGGGCGCGAGCCTTGATAAGCCGCATAATGTGGTCAAAGAAGAGGATTTGGTTAAGTTCAATCTTTTCTTCCGTGGAGATTTCCCCTTCTTTTTCTTTAAAAACAAGCTCTCTCGCTCGCTCTTGCAATTTCTCAGAAGGTTTGAAAGAGACTATTTGCTCCGGCCTAGGACCAGTGGCCATGAGTTCTACGGCATCTTGATAATATTCGAGTGAGACCATTTTGAGATAAATTTCAACACAAAGAAAATCGTTTTTTTTGAAACCTGTGGATCTCAAATGACATAAACCCTCATTCAAAACTTCGCATAGACATACTTTGATAGCACATGCAGAATTTAGGAGCCACAAATTTCCAGCCAAGCCTTCCCCAAAAATTCTACCAAATCGCCTGCCGTCAACGCCTCTTGGCTCAAAGTGGAAGCCGCCAAATCACCCGCCAAACCGTGCAAATAAACACCCAATAAAGTAGCCGATTTCGGCGGATATCCCTGTGCCAACAATCCCGTCAAAATACCCGTCAACACATCCCCCGTGCCGCCGGTAGCCATACCCGGATTTCCCGTTGAGTTGAAGCAACATTCCCCATCAGGGCAAGCGATGGCTGTATGGGCACTTTTTAGAACGATAAATACACTGTGTTCCTGCGCCTTATCTCGTTGTAAATCATTGCGTTGAAAGTCATTTTCAGTTTTCCCGAAAAGTCGTTCAAACTCTTTTGGGTGTGGGGTTAGGATGGAGTTTTTTGGAATAAAATCCCACCACTCAGGATTTTCGGAAAGCAAATTCAGCGCATCCGCATCCAGCACTATGGGCTTCTCGCATACCTGCAAGAGCCCCTGCAAAGCAACGGCCGTTTCCGGGGCTTTACCGATTCCAGGACCAACCCCAATGCTCGAATAGCCTTGAATGTCAGGCACATCTGCCCAAAATTGCGCGCGATGATCCGGACTGGACATGGCCTCTGGTACGGAAGTTTGCAATACCAGATTGCCGCATCTTGGCGCATGAACCGTCAGCAAACCCACGCCTGATCGAATACAAGATTTTGCAGCCAAGACAGCCGCGCCCATTTTCCCAAAACTTCCTGCAATCAGCAGCGCATGGCCATAAGTGCCTTTGTGCGAGAATTTTGGACGCGGACGATAAAGCCCGGCAGCCTCCTTTTTGGTCAAATACTGGAAGGAGGACTCCGTTTTCCGTTCAAAATCGTGATGAAGCCCGATACTTTCAAATGCCCAATCCCCTACCCTTTCAGCATTTTCTTGAAAGAAAAAAGCAAGTTTTGGCTGTTCAAAACTGAAACTTCGGTCAGCATGCACTACGGCTTTCCCCGCAGTATGGGCATCGGCTAAGAGCCCACTCGGCAGATCTATCGAAACCACTTCATTGGACTGTTTATTCAGATAATCAACCACTTGCGCCCATTCACCCTCTAATGTTCGGTTTAGGCCCGATCCAAAAAGCGCGTCGATGATCAAAGTATTGGGGGATATTGCAGGCAAGTCTTTCGCGACGTTGAACCATTCGATGCTGATGTTACCGTGTCGAGGCAACAAGGCGATTTGTGCCTCAAAATCCGCACTTCGCTTCGCTGCGAAATCGCACACCACTACCTTTGCATCGAATCCAAGCCAATGCAGCAGCCGGGCCACTGCCACTCCATCGCCGCCGTTGTTGCCTGTTCCACAAAAAACAACAACGGGGCGTGTATTGTCCGGGTAGATTTGAACCAGCCAGTCCGTAAATACCTGCGCGGCACGATTCATCAAATCCACCGAAGCAATCGGTTCATTTTCAATGGTGTATGCGTCCCAGGCGCGGGTTTGAGTGGTAGAATATATTTTCATAGTCTGTAGCCCGGAACGCTGTTCCGGGATTTGCTTTTCCCGGAACAGCGTTCCGGGCTACTAAACTACCGGAACAGCGTTCCGGGGTACAACAATATGCAAAATCAATTTTTCAAGGGCCTAAAAGTAGTTGAATTTGCCAGTGTTTTGGCAGGGCCAGCAGTTGGGATGTTCTTCGCCGAACTCGGCGCGGAAGTCCTCAAAATCGAAAACAAAACCACCGGCGGTGATGTAACACGCAGCTGGAAACAGCCTTCTGAAGATCCAGAATCGCCCATTTCTGCCTATTGGTGCAGTGTGAATTGGGGTAAGAAACACTTGCTACTGGACCTCAATAATCCAGCCGACCGGGGTGTGGCGACTAAAGTCGCCGCTACAGCAGATGTCGTAATATCAAATTTCAAACCCTCTTCAGCCCGTCGAATGGGCTTCGACTCGGACTCACTACGCGCTGAAAACCAAAGACTTATCTACGCTCAACTAAATTCTTACGCCGACCCGGAGGATGAAAGCCCAGCTTTCGACGCGGTGCTACAAGCCGAAGCAGGTTTTTTATATATGAATGGAGAACCCGACCGGCCGCCTGTAAAATTGCCTGTCGCCCTCATAGACATCCTGGCAGCGCACCAACTCAAAGAAGCCATCCTACTGGCCTTGATCCATCGAGAATGCACGGGCGAAGGCAGCACTGTGACTGCCTCGCTTCTGGAATCCGCGCTTGCCTCCCTCGCGAACCAGGCAAGCAATTATCTCATGAACGGTCACATTCCGCAGCGTATGGGAACCAAACATCCAAACATCGCCCCTTACGGTGACACCTTTTTGTGCTCCGACGGACAAACACTGCTCCTTGCAGTGGGCACAGAGCGGCAATTTTCTCATCTTTGCAGGGAATTAGGGTTGGAGGATCTGCTGCAAATTCCTGATTTTCAAACCAATACAGCGAGAGTCAAAAATCGGGGAAGACTGAATGGATTACTGGAAGAACGAATCGAAAAAATGACCTTAAATGAAGCAATGACCAAGTTTCGAACCAACGGCATCCCTGCTGGCCGAATCCGGGACATGAAATCGGTTTTTGAATTGTCTGCTGCACAAGACATGATATTAGAAGAAAAAATGCAAGATGGAGTATTGACCAAGCGCATGAAAACAATAGCATTCAAATTCGGTTAATGGCAAACTCGCTGAGCTAATCGAGGAGCACACGGATGACACGGATAAGACACGGATTTTTCTGTATTGTGAGGGCAAATCCGTGTCTTATCCGTGTCATCCGTGTGCTCCTCGATTAGCTTACGATCAAAAAAAATGGAAAAAGAACAAATCCTCAACGCCCTCCGCAATGTCCGCGACCCACAAACCGGACGCGATATAGTGACGGCAGGCATGGTGCAAGACCTTGAAATAGAGGGCAATGCAGTCAATTTCAAACTCGCGGTACCCTCTTTGCAAATGCAAGGCAAAGCAGAACTCAACTTTGCCTGCATAGGAGCTATCGCAGAGGTTTTCCCGCAGGCGCAGGTAAATGCTCACTTCGTGGCAAAAGCTACGGATGGTATTGCACCGCCGAGTTCTGTGCCGCAGATCAAACACATTATTGCGGTGGCCAGCGGCAAAGGAGGCGTGGGCAAAAGCACCGTGGCCGTGAATCTCGCCGTCGGACTTAAACAATTGGGCGCCAGAGTCGGCCTGCTCGACGCAGACGTGTACGGCCCCAGCATACCCACCATGCTCGGCCTGGTAGGCGAGCGACCCAAAGTGCGCGACGTGACGGGCGTGCCCAGGATGATTCCGCTGGAAGCACATGGCATCCCTTGTATCAGTATTGGTTTCATTATTGAGCCGGAGCAGGCTGTGGTTTTGCGCGGGCCTCGTTTGGCGGCTATAATCAAGCAATTTGTGAGCGAGGTGTTGTGGCCTGAACTCGACTTTCTTATTGTTGACCTACCGCCCGGCACTGGCGACGTGCAACTCACGCTCGTGCAAACCGTACCCGTAACTGGCGTGGTAATCGTCACCACGCCTCAAGATGTGGCATTAGCGGACGCTATAAAGGCGGTGAATATGTTTTTGCTGCCCTCTATTGATGTTCCAATTTTGGGTGTGGTTGAAAACATGTCCTGGTTCACACCCGCAGAACTGCCTGACAACAAATACTTTATCTTCGGGCAAGGCGGCGGCAAGAAACTGGCTAGGGAAAGTAATTCCGTGCTACTGGGTCAAATTCCTCTGGTGCAAAGCGTGCGCGAAGGTGGAGATGCTGGAAAGCCAGCGATACTTGAAAACAACAGTACTGTGGCCGATGCTTTTTTTGAAGTGGCGAAGAATGTGTTAAGGCAGGTGGGGGCATTGGTGGGGTGATTGTAAGGGGTGGGAATCGTTTCTATCCTCCACTTGGTGTGGTTGCGAACGTTTTACCAACCCCTTAATTATTTATCGTAAATTTGCCAACAAAAATTACTATGGTTACATCTGCGCAATTGAACGAAATTGTCAAAATTCTTGTGGCCGAATGTCAGCCGGAGAAGATTATTTTGTTCGGTTCTTACGCACAAGGCGAAGCGAAAGATGACAGCGACCTGGATTTGGCAGTTGTAAAAAAATCAGATTTGCCGCAGCACAAACGCTCTGCCGAATTCCGCAAAGCCCTGCGGGCAAATGGCCGACGCTGGTTTTTCGGTATGGACATCCTTGTTTACACCCCCGAAGAAATCGAGATTGGCAAAAGCCACCCCCACTCTTTCGTTCAAGAAATCCTTTCAACCGGCAAAGTATTGTATGAATCCTGACGACCCGCTCACGGTGAAATCTAGGCCACTGCGTAATCGCTGTATTCGCGCACTTTTGGGGAGAGAAAACCGATTACAATATCCGATTTTGGAACGCCCATTTCGACAAGCATTTCACCTAGGTCCAGTTCGGTCATGTTTCGTTGTATCCAAATTTTGCCATCTACAATGTCCAGATGCATCGGACAGTCATGGACGTACTTTTTCCCATCCCAACCAATGGTTACAACTTGGTAACGACGGTTTTCGCGATCAGCGATGAGTTGGTTCTGAGCGTTCAAATTGTCATACCGCACCTTTGCATAATCTTGCAAAATGCTGAGGATGTGCTGCTCGTAAAGGCTTATTTTATCCATGATGAGATGCTTTGCTGGTCGGGTTCGTAAAGAAGTATCTTGAATTCGTATTTTTCAAAAACCTGTTGTACCAATTGTTCTGTGCTAAACTCAGAGTAAACGTCAGCAGGCATGGCAAGAAACAGCGTTCGATTGGATTTTGTTTGGCTCAATGCTTCTCGGTACACAATGTACTTGCCAACTGCTTCGTGAAATGCAGTGATAAAAGATGTCCTGCCAAAGGTCTTTATTTCTACTGCAATTTGTTCGCCATCCTTTTCTGCCCCAATCAAGCGCTCAGCACCCAAATCAATATGGATTGGGATGCTGCCCACTTTCAAGTAGAGTGGGTCAGCCGTGATTCTCCAACCCTCATGCTCCAAAGCGTTGCGGACTTCTTGGTGAAATTTGTCTCGTGCCAAAGCAGTAAGAATTTAGGGAGAAATGCTACTTTATCGTGAAGGTTTTTGATTTGCACTTTTCAACTAAGATTTCTCCATTTGCAAAAGATTGTCTGGAAACTATTCTTCCATCCTCAGAAGACCTATGAACTTCGACAAGAGAGTATTTACAATTCGCTACTGCTACATTATAGAAACACTGAGTTTGACCTGGTGAAAGGGTCATTTCACGACCACTACCTGCACCAGAGTAGAATGTTACATCGATTTGATTGATTCTCCTATTTTCAAAGCAATAATCTCCGATGTTTTTAGTAGCGCATTCTTTATTGACCGTTTCAGGATTATTGATTTTTTCATTAGAGTTTAATGGGCTATTGAAGCCACGATCGCTATTTGGTGATGTGCCCCCGATTCCAAGCAGAGCAGAAGCATCATTGTCTAAAAGCAAATCCTTCATGGAAGCAGCGACAATAAAACCCGTATTTGCGTCCAATGCTTTTGCTGTCAGTTTGATTGTCTTGTCTAATACCGTATAGTTTCCAACTATGATGGCCTCGACCGATAAAAGTCTCCCTAACTCTTTTGCCTTGTCAACATCAATATAACCTTCCGAAATCAATTTCTTTGCTTCAGCAATTCCACTCAAGTTTTCTCTATCAAAAACTTGAAAATTGCCAGCATTGTTGACAATGTTTATCGAAATAACGTCGGCAATGTATTTGCCAGCGACCGTAGTTGCCTTGTTGATGTCCGTTATGTACAGAACCACCACTTTCTTTTTGCCTTTTTGGCTTAGTTTATCAGCCAAATCCGTACTGAATTCAGCTATTGATTTATCGAATGCCCCTTGAGCAAAAGATGCCGAAGAAATAAAAGCCAAAAAGAGAATTGAGAAGATTTGTTTCATTTTATAGATAATTTAGAGCGATGAGTGTTCATTGTAGTATTTATCCAGCAGTTTTTGGAGAGCGTCTTCTTTTGCTTGTGATTCAGTAGCCCCATTCCCACTGGCATTTGAAATAGCAAAGCTATTTTTAAGGGATTGGGTGCTCGTTGAAATGATACTCATGGAGATGGAGGCTGTGCATATTATTGTCCCATCAACCAATTTGCCAGCTCGGTTTGCAAAATTGATTTTTCCGATGGCAAGGTAATCAGTGTAAGCTCCAAGGCTTAGTTTTTGAATGATTTCTGAATTTCCTTCGCACAATTCTTGAAATTCAGGTTTTCTTATAAACGAACTTCGAATTAAGCCTACGGATGTGCTTTTGCCAGCCTTTTGATAAACCTCAGCAATTGAACTTGAGGCAGGGGTTGAGAGATTTCCTGATGCATCAATAATAATTACAGAAACATTGGCTCTGCTTAGAGATGAATTGATGTAGTTGCTGTAATCTTCTTCTTTTTTCGCTTCTATTTGCCCTTGAGGATTGGACAGCGTTGAATTGTTTGGGTATTGTCTGGCAGAATTATTATCTCCTAAGTTGGAAGGGCGATTTGTAGAATGATTAATGGATGCACTCTCTTGCTTTGTCGGAGCGGGTTCTCTAGAAAAGCTGGGCTTAATCATTTCTATAATAATAAACGTTGCGACACCGCCAAGTACTGTTACAATGATCTTTGAAAAGAGACTTTCGTTCATAAGAATTTTCATTTTCTTCGCACAAAATTAGACCGATTCGATGCCCTTGCAACATTTTTGATTGCTTTTTCATCTGCCTTCAAATTAATCATATCCATTATTCCCCAATGTCAACCCTCTTCCTAGACCGCGACGGCGTCATCAATCACCGCATTCCCGGCGAATACGTAAAAACGCCGAACGAATTCCAACCCTCAGAAGGCTTGGGAGAAGCCATGCACCTGCTCTCGGAAAAATTCGGGCGCATCATTGTCGTCACCAATCAAGCGGGTGTGGGAAAAGGCCTGATGACTGCACTTGATCTCCATGCCGTGCATCAAAAAATGTACTCGGTAGTGGAGGGAGCAGGTGGTCGAATTGACCGCGTTTATTTTTGCCCGCACCGCACAGAAGCAAAATGTAGCTGCCGAAAACCAGCCACGGGTATGGCCTGGCTGGCCTTGGCTGATTTCCCGGACATAGATTTTGAAGATGCCTGGATGCTTGGCGATTCCGTGTCGGACATGGAATTTGCCCAAACGCTTGGTATCCGCTCGGTACTGATTCGCGGAAAATTGGAGGAGACGAGGGCTTTATCAAGGATGAAAATCGACTATCAATTCGACTCGCTCCTCGAGTTCGCCCGCTGGATAACTTGTTAAAATTTTTAACAATGGAAATAGTGTTTCCTTTCTATCCGTTTCGGGCCGAGAAAGATATTTGGATAGTAAGATATTGGGAAATTCAGCCAAACCGGCATCAAATTAATATCCCAATATCTTAATATCCAAATATCCAACTCGCGCCCGCCGATTACATATTATCAAGCAGTCATTTTGCTGAAAACCAACGCATTGTAAGTAGGTTTCGTGTACGACGAAGCCCTGTTTTTCTATTCTAATTTTTCATTACTAAACATTTCCCGACATGACAAACCTGTTGTCAAATCGGGCAGCCCGGCTATTGGGTTGCCTCGGCGGAGCCATGCTCCTTTCCATTCATTTTGCGTTCGCGCAAGACCCGGAACCAGTTGAATCGTTGTCACCACTCGACGATATTACAGTGCGTGAAGTGGTAACCGACCGCGCGGTTTTGCCCTATCAACCCATCCGGGAAGCCGACATTTTGTGGGAAAAACGCATCTGGCGTGTAGTGGATGTGCGCGAGAAAATGAATCTCCCATTCGCTGCTCCTGAATCACCACTTTTCAAAATCCTGGCCGATGCAGCCATGGCGGGTGATCTTTCCGTTTACAGCACGGAGAACGACAAGTTTAGCAAGCGGCTATCTCCTGTCGAAGTACGCGGTTTGCTTTTCAAACTGGACACCATCCTCGTCTACGAGGATATGGACGGCGCTGAGGAAAAATTAAAAATCGTTGAAAATGAAACAAACTGGGAGGATGTTAAACGGTTCAGAATCAAGGAATCGTGGTTTTTCGACACCAAAACCAGTACGCTGCGCAGTCGCATCCTTGGCATCGCGCCAGTGATTGATGTGCGGGACAATGAAGGAAATTTTCGCTTTGAAAAGCCGCTGTTCTGGGTGTATTACCCTGCCGCCCGCCCTGTGTTGGCGCGGCACAAAGCGATCACTCACGGCGACAACTGGACGGCTAATACTACCTGGGAAGACCTTTTTGAAAAACGGTATTTTGCTTCGTACATAACGAAAGAAAACAACGGGCAGGACCTGCGTTTGCAGGACATGTACTCTGGACTTGATTTGCTGATGGAGTCTGACAAGATTAAGAATGAATTGTTTGCGAGGGAGCACGATATGTGGTCTTATTAATTTGTTTGAGTTGTTTGAAGGGTTTGAAAAGTTTGAATTGTTAGCGCAACTCAAACTTTTTAAACCCTTCAAACAACTCAAACTACGACACACTAACCCTCGGATCCAACCAGGCATAAAGCAGGTCAGATAAAAGATTCACCACAATAAAAACCGCCGAGGTAAACAACACACAACCGAGCACGACAGGAATGTCGAAGTTAAGCAGCGCATTCACGGTTGCATCGCCCAAGCCCTTGAAATTGAATACATTCTCCACAAAAAACGCCCCGGTAAGCAAGGCAGCAAACCAGCCCGATATAGCCGAAACGATCGGATTGAGGGCATTGCGGAGGGCGTGTTTTACCACTACTATTTTTTGCGAAAGTCCCTTGGCAGTGGCGGTGCGCACAAAATCCTGCGAAAGCACATCGAGCATTGCACTCCGTGTGAGTTGCGTAATAAGTGCCACCGGACGAAGCCCAAGCGCAAGTGCAGGCAACACGAGATTCCGCCATCTAACCTGCCACTCCCCAAAATCAGAGAGTACAAAAATGCTGCCCTGAATTTCCAGCCCTGTCCATTCGCCCAAGGCATACCCAAATACGAGCGCGAATAACATGGCTGCTACGTATGAAGGCAAGGAATAACCAAACACTGAGATGACGGACACCAAATGATCGAGCCAGGTGTGCTGCTTAAGCGCTGCGACAATTCCAAAAAGCAGTCCCAAAAAGGTCGCCAGAAGCATGGCTGTGCCAGCAAGTAAGGCTGTGGCCGGAATAGCATCGGCCAGGATTTCGGTGACCAGGCGGCCAGATTGATACGATTCGCGGAGATAGGGGAATTTGAGCACTAGTGCATTTCCATTGCCCAAAGACCAAAGTTTTTGTGGCTGATACTTACGTTGATTTTCAGGGGTTTGTGCCAAAACCGAAATTGGAGAAAGATCGGATAAATACATCCCCAACTGAATGTAAAGCGGTTGATCGAGGCCCAGTTCGGCGGTTTTTGCTTTAACGGTGCTTACATCACTGCGCTGGCCAAAAGTGAGCTGCGCAGGATCAACGGGGGCAAGAAAAATAATGCCCGAGATAGTGGTTACCACCAGTATCATGACCAAAATACCATAAGCCAAACGACGGAGGGTGTACATGGTGATTGGATTATTGGTGATTGGTGATTGGTTTATTGGAAAGTGAAATCCTCACTTTTTCCATGGCCAAGTCCCTGTTTCTCCCATGGGCAAGTACATTGCCGCTGCTCGCCATACCAATCCGCTGAGCAACAAACCTAAAAACGCCCCGGCCAAAACATCAATCAAAAAATGTTGCACCAAAAATATTCTGGAGATACCCACCAGAATGGCCATCAATGCAAATACCAGACCCCAGTACTTGCGTCTTTGCACAAGCATTAAGGAAAGCAAGCTATACAATGCGAAGGCAGCCGTGGTATGCCCCGATGGAAAACTGGTTTGCCCACGGTTCATTGGCAGGCTTGGCACTAGTTTTATTTGTTCTGCTGCACCTGTTTTTTCAAAGTATGTAATGGGTCGGTCTACTCCTATGGCATCTTTGAGCATATATCCTACTGTTAACACCAGGAAGCCTACAAGTGCAATAACCATCGCATATCGGGGCCGCCAGAACAAGAGTGCCAGGCCAAAAACAACAAAAGCCCAAGCTTCGCCCCATTGCGTCAGAAACCGAAATATTGAATTGAATGGTTCATAACGCAAGTCGTTGAAAAACAACAATTCATGGCTGTAAGGAACCGTCATTGCAAGTACTCCGCAAAATCCAAAGAACATGGCTACTGGCACAAAAAACCAGTCGTTTTTCCAAATATATTTCATGGGGAATCCAGCGCGATTTTTTGCTTTCGGGCAAGCCGTAGCCGGAAAAGGAATCTTTCAAGGTTATCTGTGCTGAACAATTGGGAGTCGTTCATCGCTTTGCGTGTGACGTAGACGCCAATAATGGCGAGTATGCCACAAGGTGTCATGGCAGCCCAAAAAGGAGTCATTAAATAAGATTCGGACAATTTGCGACAGAGGATAGCAAGGAAAACAAACGTTACAAAAAAGGTAATGGAAACAAGAATGGGGTATCCAAAACCGCCTTTGCGAATAATAGCCCCCATCGGCGCACCGATAAAAAGAAAGATGAAACAGATAATCGCAAAACTGTACTTATTGTAAAGTTCATATCCCGTTTTTGCCCATTCGAGGCGTCTGGAATTCGCCTGGTTTTTGCGGGTATCCACAATGTTTTTGCTGAGACCGTTGCGGGTTTTTGCTTCCTTTAAAAGGGAACTTTGGTCGCGCTCGCGGAAGGTCTCAATTAAGCAACTGTATTGATTAAGCGGCTTTCGGAGTTCTTGCACGGGAAGATTGGGGCCTGAATTGGATTCTCGGTTGGGGTCAGGATTCCCCGATGCAACCTGAGGTTTGGAGCCTGTGGTGCTCAATTTATTTCCCAATTTTTTGGAAGGCTTGACTACTGCTTTGGACGAACTGGTAATTGGTTGTGATTCAGCGACTGGTTTTGGAGGGGGGATGGGTTGTCGTTTGATGTTGGTTAGCAGGTCGCTAACCGCCAATTGACCGGTCTCATCAATTTTGGCATGGAGCGAATCAACATTTTGGCGCAATTGATTCATGCTCAGCATTGTGCGTTGCGAACTAAATCGGTCCTCATCGGTGCGCACCATTTCAAATTCCCGCATATCCCACACTTTCGACCATGATTTGAAATTGGTGCGTATAAAAGGATATCGCCTTTGGGTGGTGTTAGGTCCCTGATTTCCAGGCTCCTGATACTGTGTGCCATGGAAGAGGTTCATCACAAAAAAACGCTTATCGCCCGTGGTGTACATCTGACCGCTGTCGGCAAGGATTTGGCTGAATTTTACCTGCCCAAGGTTGCTCTGGTCTTCAATCATCACCTCGCCAATGGTTTCTCCGTCCGGGTCTTTATCGCCGATACGTATGACGAATTGCCGAAAATCTTCATTAAAAATTCCCTCTTCAATGGTCAGTGCAGGTTTTTGTTTGCGGATATCAAAAAGTCGGCTTTTAAATTTAAGATTGGCACTAGGAATTAAGAAATCGGAGCAGACGTAGGAAAAAACCGAGATAGCGGCTGCTAATATGATCATCGCCCGCATAACCCGGATGAGTGGAATGCCGGCACTTTTCATACTCGAAAGCTCGTATCGCTCCGCCAAACCACCCATCACCATCACCGAAGCGATTAGTACAGCAATGGGCAACGCCATCGGGAACACCGAAAAAGACATATACCCCACCAGTTCCAACATGATGAAAATGCTCACCCCTTTGCCCGCTATTTCATCAATATAAAGCCACATGATCTGAATCACCAGCACGAACACGGCTATAAAAAACGCCACCGCGAATGGGCCGAGGGAACTGGTGAGGAGGAGCTTGTCTATTTTTTTCATGGATACTGTTGTTTGGTTATTTGGGGATTTGGCTATTTGGGGATTTGGCTATTTGGGGATTTGGTTATTCGGGTGGCCAAGCTCAGGTGCTCGAATAACCGAATCCCCAAATAACCAAATAACCAAATAGCCGAATCCTCATTAAAAATCAAATTTAGCCTCAAACGCTTTCAAGTCCCGAATCGCGGCCAGCGGATCCTTTGCACCAAACACGCTGTTCCCCGCCACCAGCACGTCAGCCCCGGCTTGCAGGAGACTTTCTGCGTTGTGCAGACCCACGCCACCGTCAATCTCGATGAGCGCCTGCGAATTGGCGGCAAAGATCATTTCTTTGAGTTTGCGGGTTTTGGGCAGGCTGTTGTAAATGAATTTTTGTCCGCCAAAACCTGGGTTCACCGACATAAGACACACCAAATCAATGTCTTCGATGATATCCTCCAATACTGAAACAGGGGTATGCGGATTGAGCGCCACCCCGGCTTTTGCGCCAGTTTCCTTGATTTGATGAATGGTACGGTGCAAATGCGGACAAGCCTCCACATGTACCGTAATTACATCCGCCCCTGCTTTGCGGAACTGCTCAATAAATTTTTCTGGCTCCACAATCATCAGGTGAACATCAAGTGGTTTTTTTGCCAAACGGCCAATAGCTTCCACGATGAACATCCCGAAGGTAATGTTTGGCACAAAACGTCCATCCATTACGTCGAGGTGAAACCAATCCGCCTCCGATCCATTTACCATGTCTATTTCTTCAGAGAGCCGCCCGAAATTGGCTGCAAGCACCGAGGGTGCTATGAGATGTTTTTTCATATTTTTTGGATTGTTGGACTGCTGGACATTGGACATTGGACATTCTAAAGTCTCATGTCCAACGTCCAATAGTCCAATGTCTACCGTACTGTCACCACCTGATCGGCGCGTAGCAAAGGTAGCCGTTTGAGCCGCAAGAAAAGTTGAACCGTGGCGAGTACGTCTTTTTCGCAATAAGAAGCAATCCGATCAAGGTCACGCTCTTCCCAATAAACCTGGCCCACATCGGCGCCGCTGATATCATCCTTTGGGGAAGGGATGTCGAACACGGCACAAAGCAGCCGCAAAGAAGTGTAGTTTTTGATGTCGCCGAATTTCCACATTTCCAGGGTATCGAGCAGATGTTTTGTTTCCCAGGGCTTCCGTCCAGCGATGTCGAGCATTTTGGGCAATGGCAACTGGTTGATAAGCGAGCGACGGCAGATGTACGGCACATCGAACTCCTTTATATTATGGCCACAAACAGCAAACTTGTCCGGGCTATTGAAATGGCGGTTGAGCAAATCGGCAAAATCCTCAATTACGGTGGCTTCCAAATGGTTGGAAAATGATTTAAGGCGCAATATTGGTTCCTTGCTGTCTTGTTGGCGGGTAAGAAAGCCGACCGAGATGCAAATAATCTTGCCGTATTCGGAGTAAATGCCCGCCCGAGTTTTGAATAGTTCCTCTAATTCATCCTGCTCGATATCATCGTCAGGTCTTTTGAGCATCGTACGGCATTTTGAGCGCCAGAGCTCTTGCATTTCATCGCTCAGATCGTCGAACTCCTGCACACACGGAGCCGTTTCAATGTCGAGAAAGAGGATGTTGTAAATGTCGTAGACGTCAAAAGCGGACATAGAACGGAAAATTTTGACCCGGAAAAACCCGGTGCTACAAAGGTAGGGTATCCCCCGAATTTTGAGAGAAACCTGTTGGGACGGAAAATTATTTTTTTAACACTTTCGCAAAAGAATGTTACTGACAATCAACTACTTAGAGAATTTCTCAAAAAACATTCTAAAAAAATCGACCTTTGCAGGGGCAATAAAGAAATAGCCCGGCGGTTTATACTGCATCTTTTTCAATCACAAGCCGTTTCATCTTCGGCATTACAACTTACCAACTTTTTTCACTTCGGAAGGTAGCCTATGACTCGATACTAACATCATTCATTGATTCGTAAACCTTTCACCTTTTTCAAAATTTATGAGCACTCCCACCAATTACAATCAGCCAGCAACGCCAAACTATGGCGCTCCTGAAGGCGGCAACAGTCAAAAACGCGTAACCACCATTATGGGCGTGGCCATCGCAGCACTCCTAGGATTATGTGTTTTCCTATTGGTTAGCAAACTCAACACCAGCAAACAGCTGGACGCAACCACGATGGAACTCACTCAACAAAAAGAAGCCTTTACCGAACTTGATGCCAAATATAATGAGGCGGTAACTCAACTTGAGCAACAAAAAGGCATCAATGCCGAACTGGATGCAAAAATCAACCAGCAATTGGCTGATCTTGAGGCCAGCAAAAACCAAATCGCAGGCCTTATCCGCAGCAACAAAGACTATAAAAGCGGAATGGCAAGCCTCCAGCGCCAAAAAGAGCAGTTTCTCGTTGAAATCGAAGACCTGAAAAAGCAAGTCGGCATCCTGACCGAAACCAACACGCAGTTGACTGGTCAGAATGAGCAACTTACAACTACTTTGAACGAGACGCAGACAAAATTGCAAGAAGAAGGCAGCGCGAAAGCAGCCCTCATTTCTGAAAAAACTGCCATCGAAACCGAGCGCAACCAGCTCAGCAAAAAAGTGGATGTTGCTTCTGCCATCCGCGTAAAAAACGTGGAAGTGAAAGCCAAAGACGTTCGCAGCAACGGCAAAGAACGCACCAAGTCGAAAGCCAAAAAAGTGGACAAACTGAGCATTTGCTTTATGACTGAAGCCAATGAAGTGACTCCTGCTGGTGAAGAGACTTTCTACATTCGCGTAGTAGACCCAACCGGTGCACCGCTCGCCATCGAAAGCCTTGGATCTGGCGTTGGTCAGAACAAGCGTGACGAAAGCGAGTTCCGCTACACAACCACCGCTACTACCAACTACACCAATGGTGAAACGCAGGTTTGTGGCGCATGGCAGCCTGGCCAGAATTTCGTAAAGGGCAAGTACCAGGTTGAAATCTTTAATAAAGGTTACTTGGTTGGTACTGGCAACTTCACCCTGAAGTAATTAAAGTACTTCACAATAGAAAAAAACTGCCTGCGGCGGTGCGAATATTTCGCACCGCCGCTTTTTTTATACTTTGCCACGAATTGCACTAATTTACACGAATTACGACACAGAACATATCTGTTTAGTGTAAATTAGTGCAATTCGTGGTTACCCTTGTTAACCGAAAAAACTACTTTTGCCCCCAAAGTGTACTTTTTACAAAAAGGCTTACAAATGGTCATCATTGCCGATTGCGGTTCTACCAAATGCGACTGGTTGCTGTTGCATGGTGGGCGCGACCAACAACTGGAAAACACCGTTGGATTTAGTCCGTTTTTCCACACAACTGCTGAAATCCGCGACATACTGGAGGACCAACTGCTTCCCAAGATTGAAGAAGAAGGTGTCACAGCAGTCTATTTTTATGGTACCGGGGTACATGATGCCCGTCGCGCCGATATAGTCGCAGCAGCACTCAAGGCGGTGTTTCCGAATGCAACTGCCGAGGTAGAGCACGACCTTTTGGGTGCTGCTCGGGCAGTTTGTGGCCGAAACCCCGGGATCGCTTGCATACTCGGCACGGGATCAAACAGTTGTTATTTCGATGGTGTCAAAATCCTGGACAACGTTCCTTCTCTTGGCTGGTTGATTGGCGATGAAGGGAGCGGTACGCATCTGGGCAAAGCACTGCTCCGCGCTTGGTTCTACCGCGAATTACCTTCCGACCTCGATGCCGCATTCAAACAGGCCCACCCCGAAGGAGCAAACGCTATTAAAGATCGCGCATACGAGAAAGGGGCAAACGCCTACCTTGCTACGTTCACACGCTTTTTGGGCGATCACCTGCAACATCCTTTTATTCAAAAATTGGTTTCGGATTGTTTCGGCGAATTCCTGGACCGCCATGTATCAAAATACCAGGGCTATCAACACGTCCCTATACATTTCGTCGGCTCTATCGCCCATCATTTTCAGGAAATATTGTCTAAATGTTTAGATGATCGTCGCTTGCAAATTGGACGGATTGTGCGAAAACCAATTTATTCATTGGCAGAATTTCATCAGTGAACCAATAAAATGGCAAAAGCAATAAAAGATATTAAACGCATAGCAGTATTTACATCAGGAGGCGATGCACCCGGGATGAACGCTGCCATACGCGCCATCGTTCGCAACGCATTTAACAACGACCTGCATATATATGGCATCAACAGGGGGTATGAAGGGATGATTGAGGGCAATATCAAACGCCTTGAAACCACCGATGTGGGCAATATCATCCACCGGGGCGGCACCATCCTGAAAACGGCTCGCAGTCAAAGGTTTATGACTAAAGAAGGTCGCCAACATGCTTATGAGAATTTGATTGACAACGACATAGACGCGCTGATCGCCATCGGCGGGAATGGCACGTTCGCTGGGGCAATGAAGTTTATGGACGAATTCCCCGACATGCCCATAGTGGGAATTCCGGGAACCATTGACAATGATCTTTTCGGCACAGACTTCACCGTTGGCTTCGATACCGCAGTAAACACGGCGGTACAGGCAGTGGATAAGATCCGAGACACTGCCGACTCGCACAACCGACTCTTTTTTGTGGAAGTTATGGGCCGTAATTCGGGTTTTATCGCACTCCATACCGCTATTGCAGGTGGTGCGGGCGGTGTGCTTATCCCGGAAGAAGAAACTTCGATTGACGACTTGGTGAAACTTCTGAAACGGGGTGCAAAGCGTGCCAAATTGTTCAGCATCGTAATCGTTGCTGAAGGCAACCAAATGGGCACCGTTTATGACATTGCCCATAAAGTGGAAGATAAAATTGATCTCTACGACGACATCAAAGTGACCGTCATCGGTCACCTGCAACGCGGCGGTTCGCCCAGCGCTTTCGACCGGGTGCTCGCTTCGGTCCTGGGCTTCAGTTCCGTGGAGGCGCTTTTGGCTGGAAAATCGGGCGTTATGGTTGGTATTCGAAACAACAATGTTGACTATACAACATTTGCAGAGGCCATCGAAAAACCAAAACCTATGAACAAGGAATTGCTGAGGATGGCGCATATTTTGGCCCAGTAGTTTTTGATGGAAAGCATCCCGCTTGAGAAAGCCCACCAAACTGCTCAAATCATCAGCAATACCAGCCAGTAAAACGGCAAACAGAAAATAAATGCATCAAAGCGGTCGAGGAATCCGCCGTGGCCGGGCATAAAAGTACCCGAATCTTTTACGCCTACGCTGCGCTTGAGCATACTTTCTATCAGGTCGCCAAGGTTACTTCCAATAGCGGCCACTATACTCAGTGCAAGCCATTGAAGAAGCGTGAAATCTTTGATCAATAAAGACAAACCCCAGGCCATCAACACCGTGAGCGTCGCCCCGCCAAGGGTTCCTTCCCAAGTTTTATTGGGCGAAATCCGCTTGAACAGCTTGTGCTTTCCAAAATTCTTTCCTGTGAGATACGCGCCGCTATCATTGGTCCAAACCAGCAATAGAAGTCCTAAAACCCGGTTTGGGTAATAAGAACCATCCGGTGTTGATGCTATTGAAAACAGTAAACAAATCGGGATACCCACATAAAAAAGCCCTGTGAGGTAATGCCCTATGTAGGTAAAGGGAGATTTCCCAGACAAAAAGAGTTCAACAGAAAAGAGCAAAAATGTAGCCAGGACAACAAAAATGGCAATTTCCACCGTTGCATCAAAATGTGCCATTCTAAAACCTTCTCCAATTTCTTCTATTGTACTTAATCCACAATTTGAATAGCAAAACACTTTCTTCCCGAACCACATAACCGGGGCTACGCCCATCAAGGTACCCGTTAATTTTCTGAAATTTCGTTTGGTTTCTTCTTGAGGAAATAAGAGGTCCATGAGCTCCCATAGACAGCCCGCTGCTATAATTACAGATAAGCAATAAAAAGGGTATCTCCCCCCGTAAAAATAACCTCCATAAATCCCACCCAGCATAGCAAAGGCAAAAAAAACAGCGGTAATGGTGCGTTGACGCATTGTTTGATGAAGTGATGATGCCCTCTTTCGCTTTTGCCCGCCAAGGTTTGGCAGGCGGTAAAGCTACGGCGGGTAAATGTGATAAAGTGCTGCCTGCGGTCGCCTGTTACTACGGTGGTTAAAGATAATGAATTCGTAACCTGCCTACTGCTCCCGCTTTCACTAAAGTTACAGCGGGCAAAACTGCTACTGTCTACTGCACCGGCCATCTTTCACCCGTTTCCAAAGATCGCCAAATGAATTTTTACTCATTTCCAAGTTTTCTTTATTGCGGTTATTTTGGAGAATATCCCATTCGCCTTTTTCATTTTTGAACACAAGGAAAGGAAAAACATAGTTTTTGCCTCGCAATGAGTCGCCCATAAGCCCAAAACGAAGGTCGTTGACCTGCAAGGTGTCACCTCGGTAGGAAAGCACATTGTAGTATCCATCTGAAAACCAACGCAGAAAATAACCTGCACGCGAATCGGGTGGCACCACATCCAGAAGATGGTGATTTTTGGGGATGACGGAAATCGGCTCGAATACTCGTTTGCAGTCATTGAACCCGTATTGGCCGAAATAATAGGCGGTATCTCCTTCTGCAACTCCGCTCCAGACGATGTTGTTGAAAATGCTTGGATTGGTGTAATACCGTTGATAATCAATGTTTTTTGAGGCTAACGTTTCTTCAAATGTTTGGTTGACAACGCTTTTATGCCACACAGTATAGATGAGCAAATAACCACAAAACCATGTCAGTCCTGCCCAATTCCACCATGACCTGGCAGGCCTCGATTTGGGGATACGGGAAGCCACTACAAGCAAAATCAAGAAAGGAATAGTCGCGATCGGATCTACCACCGACACCATGCACCATTGTACCCGCAAGTCGCTAAATGGCTGAAAAATTTGTGTTCCCCAGCTCGTAAAACAGTCCAAAATCGGGTGTGTGAAAATGCTCCAAAAGAATAGAGCAACCCAGGTGCTGTAAGTGCCTTCCACCAGTTTTAAGTCGCGTTGCCAGTAATCGCGCCATAGTTTCCAAACAAACCAAGCACCGAGTAAAAGCGTCGGCACAAGTGCGTACCAGCTTAGTCCTTCGCCCATTAAAACTGGGATGAAGTTGATCCCGGCAGCCGCACTCATGTAAAATATGAGCCAAATGGCCATTGCCCCTGCTTTGTAGCCGCGGCGTTTGTAGACGTTTTCACCGTAGAACCACTGTGTCAATTTGGCCAACACCCAAGGCGCGAGCGCGGCGAAGAGAAACGAGTGCATAAAACCGCGATGGAACGAGGTGCTTGCAATCTCGTCGCAAAAAAACGAAGCGAAAACGTCAAGATCGGGGATGGTGCCACCAACAGCGCCCCAGAGCATGGCCCTGTTGCCGATTTTTTTACCAGCCACCGCCTCTCCGCAAGCGGCGCCTAGTACGATTTGTGTGAGTGAATCCAAGTTTGGAACGATGAACGATGAACGATGAACCAAGAACTTTACCCTGCTACGCTATGGCCGTAATGATTTCTCTTATAGCCTCTTCCTTACTCTCCCAATGCCAGGCTTCTAACCCGGGTATATCCCTCTCTCCACTTGCCAGCACCTTCTTTTTCCCAGTGAAATGAAAATCTTCTGCCCCGGTAAACTCCGCAATGGCACGAATGTTTTGGGCATTTATGCCTGCGCCTGGCATCACTGTTATACGCCCCTTGGCCTGCTCCAACAATTTCTGCAATAAAAACCGGCCATTAAATGCGGAATCTGATTGCCCTGAACTCAAAACTCGCTGAAAACCTATATCAATCAATTGCTCTAAAGACTTCATTGGGTCGAGCGTGAAATCAAAAGCCCGATGGCAAGTCACTTCCAAATTCCCGGCGGCTGCTTTCATCGCCTTCATTTTGGGCAAATCAAGCAATCCCTCTGCTGTGAGCGCGCCAACCACCACGCCTGCCGCGCCAGCTGATCTGCATTGCTGAATATCATCCAACATGATCGCCAACTCGCCTTCAGTATAGCAAAAATCGCCTTCTCTGGGGCGAATCAGCACATGAACCGGGATTTCTAAAGCCTTAATCACCGCACGAATCAGGCCCAAGGACGGCGTAAGCCCGCCCACATCCAATGCAGCACAAAGTTCGATGCGCTGTGCTCCTCCCTTTTGGGCCCCAAGGGCAGATTGGAGATTGGTGACACAAATTTCAAAATTCATGGGGCGAAAATACTATCTTCGGCGAAGCTTCCTTTGTTACCTTCGCGCATCCAGCCAAACCGATCGCTGTTATGTATCCCCCCGTCCTCCTCACCATACTTGGGCTGTCTTTTTGTTTAGCGCCAGCGACTGCGCAAGACTTGCATTTTTCTCAATTTTACCTCAATCCCATGCACCTTAGTCCTGCCTCCACAGGGGTATTTCAGGGTGAATGGCGTGTGGCCGGGATATTTCGTTCCCAATGGAGGACTGTACCTGTCGCCTACGAAACTTATTCAATATCAGCAGATTGGAAGGCTATTCAACGCGGGAGGAGCCTTGTCGCCTTTGGTATTTTACTCCAAAAAGACCAAGCAGGTGATGCGACCCTTTCCTGGGCACAGGCAGGATTGAACCTAAGTGCAACACATGCGCTTAACAAGACAAGTGCGGTTTCTATTGGATTTGGAATTGCCGGAGCGCAGCGTACGGTGGATATCAGTCATTTGAAATTCAAAAATCATTGGGCCAACGAATTTTTTGACCCCACATTGCCTTCTAAAGAGCCCTTTGGCCAAAGTTCCGGACTTACACCAACATTGTCTGGCGGACTATTATGGCATTACCAGGCTGCGGAATCCCGGAACCGAGCCACGGTAGGCTTTGGGGTGTTTCACCTCAATCGGCCAGTAGTAAGTTTGGGGGGTATTGACGAAGCAAAATTGCCGCTGCGATCAAGCATTTTCTCTGAGGGCATTTATCAAATTCGGGAACAAGCCGACATCGTAGCATTTGCTGCGGCACAAAGCATGAAAAGCGCGAAAGAAATTGTTATAGGTGCTGGAATACGCCAAATATTAAGCAATGGCCTTGCTAATGTGACATCCATAAGAGCCACTTTGGCCACCCGATTGGGCGATGCCATCATACCTGCGATACAACTGGAACGCAACAATTGGCTGGTTGGGATCAGTTATGACTGGAACACCTCAAAGTTTAATGAGGCCACCAAAGGGCGGGGCGGCATAGAAATTGCGGTAGTATGGAGAGTAGTTCCAGTTCCGGTTACAAAAGTTGTTAAATGTTGCCCCGTTTTTTAAAAAACAAACCAAAAAAAACAATCGGTGCGTTAGGCAAAACCATTTGGCCTAACATCCTCTTTCCCCACCGGTTGTAATAAATGAACTACTATGAAAAAAGTCTTTTTAATCTTAGCAACGCTTTTCGTTTACTCCAATGTAGCCGCCCAATCACTTCGTTCGTACGAACGCGCTGGTGATGAGGCTTTTAAGAAAAAAAATTACGGTGCAGCCGTCCAATATTATGGCGATGTACTGAAACGCAACAAGGACGATTTTTCGCTTTGGTGGAAATACGGCGAGAGCGCTCGGATGTACCAATCCTTCCCGGAAGCTGAGCGTTCTTACCAGAAAATCGCAACCTCTCCCAAACACAAGGAGAAACACCCGCTCGTAGACTTCCGTTTGGCGGAGGTGAAAAAAAGTCAGGGTGACTACGAAACTGCAATATCCTATTTCGAGAAATTTTTAACAGAAAAACCCCCAAAGGCGGGGCCTTTGTTTTTTCAAAAAGCGCAGGCCGAAATTGAACTTTGCCAAACAGCCATTGCCCTCGCCGCCACTCCAACAAGTGTGGAAATCAAGCACTTAGGCAAAGAAATCAACAGCCCTTGGAATGAGTTTGCTCCTACCATGGTTGGCGACTCCCTGTTCTACACTTCTAACCGGTTCGATAAAAAAAGCGACAAGGCCAGGCAAAAAGCAAAGATGAACAAAGTGATGCTCGCAACCAAAGGTGGGCGAGGGCGCGAACCCGGGCGTGGCTTCCCCACGGCTGACACTGCACACATCGCCCATACAGCCTTTTCGCCCGATGGCCACTATATGTTTTTCACGGTTTGCAAAGACCTGAATGCCTACGACAAACGTTGCGAACTATGGCTTTCAGTCATTGATCGCCGAAACCGTTGGCTGCCCGCCGTACGCCTCCCTGAACCCATTAACTTGCGAGATTACACCAGCACCCAACCAAGTATCGGTTTCGACAAAGACACACAAGAGCCTGTATTGTGGTTTGCCAGTGACCGACCTGGAGGCAAGGGAAAGCTTGACCTTTGGCACCTACCGCTCGACACCAATTTTTTCTGCGTCTGCAACCTTCCGTTGCCCGGCAAAAAAATTACACAGCTGCCTGAATTTCAACAACCTGAAAATGCAGAAGCATTGAATACAGTCGAAAACGATGGCACACCGTTCTTCCATACATCCACGCAAAAACTGTATTACAGCTCAGAAGGAATGCCCGGTTTAGGTGGTTACGATATTTATGTGTCGAATAAAAAAGAAGGCAAATTTTCTACTCCTCAAAATGTTGGCCCAGGACTAAACACGAGTTTCAACGACTTGTATTTTTACCTGAAACCTGACGGTCAAAACGGTTATTTGAGCAGCAATCGCAAGGGAGCTTATTACCTCGATGAAAAAACAAAGGCGGCTTGTCACGATATTTTTTCTTTCAAGATTCCTGTCCAGAAAAGCCCTGCTCCTCCGCCAACCGATACAGTCCCAAAATTTGTCGAAAAGAAACCTGATCTCCCCCCTACCCTTCCTTCACTTCCTCCCGTTCAACCCCCTAAATTGGTAGATTTCAATGGTTTACCGCTCTATTTTGACAACGACGAGCCAGACAAACGAACCCGTCGAACTACTACCAAAAGGAGTTATGAAGAAACCGCACAAGCCTATCTGGATCGCCAAGCTGAATACCGGGAACGTTTTGCGGGCAATATTGACGGGATATTACTCGAGGAAGCAGAACAGCGAATAGATGATTTTTTTGAAACCGAGATCCGCCGGGGCTACGACCTTTTGGGGCAACTTTCAGACCTTCTAGTAAGCCACCTGGAACGTGGTGAAGCCATCGAAGTGCTCATCAAGGGTTTTACCAGCCCTCGCGCCGAAAGCGACTATAACCTCAACCTCGGCAAACGCCGCGTGAGCAGTGTGCGGAATCATTTTGAAACCTGGTCAGAGGGATCATTGCAACCCTATCTGCGTTCTGGAAAATTGAAAATCACAGAAACCAGTTTTGGGGAAACTGCTGCCCGTGCAGGCATTAGCGATAAACTTAGCGACGAGCGGAACTCCATCTATCACCCGGATGCTGCCCGGGAGAGGAGGGTGGAGATTGTGGAGGTGAGGGTGCAGAAATAGCGCAGTTGTGGCAGGACCATAAGTCGTATCGCAACGCTGGATGAGTCGAATTTTTAGCAAGGGCTGATTTTGTTTGATTGACTCATCAATCAAACAAATCCGACTCAAAATTAGGGATGATCCATGTTTTGCATCCGGCTTCCTACCTTCGCGGCGAGATTCTTACCATGAAAAAAATATCGCTGCTGCTCGTTACGCTTTGCGTGGCTGCCTGCAACCGACACATTAACCACCCACCAAAAATGGCGCATTTCAGCATCCCGTTCGAGACGAACGAAAACCAGACGCTTACGTATCATGAAGCCATCGCTTGTTATGAAAAGATGGCGGCAGCTCATCCCAGTATTTTTCAACTCTCAAAGGTAGGCAGTACCGACAGCGGCGAGCCGCTTCATGTTGCGGTGTTGAACACCAGTGGAGAATTTGATCCCGAAAAAATCCGACAATCAGGTAAACGTATCTTACTGATCAACAACGGGATTCACCCTGGCGAACCAGAAGGAATTGACGCAACCATTTTATTGTTGCGCGATTACCTGGAAAAACCAGCCATGCAAAAAGCGCTTGAGCATTTAGTGATCGTGCTCATTCCTGTGTACAATGTGGATGGCTGCCTGAACCGAGGGGCCTATTCACGTGCCAACCAGGACGGCCCTGAATCGTATGGTTTTCGGGGGAACGCCCGCAACTACGATCTCAACCGTGATTTTATTAAATGTGATTCGCGCAATGCCCGCACGTTCAACAAGATTTTCACGACCTGGCTGCCCGATATTTTTGTGGACAACCACACGAGCAATGGCGCTGATTATCAATACACCATGACCCTTATCGCCACCCAACACAACAAGTTGGAGGCCCCACTCGGTCAATTTTTACAGGAAACAATGCTTCCTGAACTCTACGCCGACATGAAAGGCAGAAAATGGGAAATGATACCTTATGTAGATTCTCCCAAAGAAACACCAGACTCAGGCATCACGGGTTTTTGCGACTATGGTCGGTACTCTACCGGCTACGCTGCGCTGTGGAATACCATAGGATTCATGCCCGAGACCCACATGCTCAAGCCTTTTAAAGACCGCGTATGGAGCACCTATCATTTCATGGATGCTGTGGTGCAATTCATGTCACGCCATATTTCTGAAATCCGGGATGTACGCACCAAAGCCTGGGAAACAACCCGAAGCAAGCAGGCATTCGCGCTCGACTTCGCGATGGATCAAAAGAAGCACGACTCCATCACTTTCAAAGGTTATGAGGCAAAATACAAACCTTCTGAAGTAAGCGGGCTTCCGCGTCTATGGTACGACCGCAAAGCGCCGTACGAGAAGCAGATTCCCTACTACAATTATTTCAATCCATCCTTGACAGTGACGAAGCCAGCCGCTTACATCATACCGCAGGCCTGGGAAAATGTCATTGAACGCTTAGACAATAACGGGGTGGAATTGAAACGACTCACGGAAGCCGTAGAATTAGAAACAGAAACTTATTTCATCAAAGACTTCAAAACCCGCAATGCCTGGGAGGGCCATTACTACCACAGCGGGGTGACGTTAGAGAAAAAGATACTCAAACGGAAATTCAGCAAAGGTGATTACGTGATTTTTACCAATCAAAATGCCAACCGCTACTTAATGGAGACACTAGAGCCAAACGCACCCGATTCATGGTTTGCATGGAATTTCTTTGAACCGGTGCTTATGCAAAAAGAATATTTCTCGGCATATGTATTTGAAGACCTGGCTGCTGAGTTTTTGAAAAAAAACCCTTCCATCAAAGCCGAACTGGAAGCCAAACGCAAGGCCGAACCCGAATTTGCTGGCGATAGCGCGGCTCAACTTGACTGGGTGTACCGTCATTCGCCATGGTATGAACCAACACACAAGATGTACCCCGTAGCAAGGCTGGCGATTGCAGGGAATTTGCCTATTGGGAAAGAGTGATTGGTATATTGGTGATTTGTGGACTGGTGATTGGTGTGCCAGGTCGCCAATCACCAATATACCAATCAACATTCACTACCCCCCTCCCTTCTCCGAAGCTGATTTAATCACATCAAATATTGGCTTAACCGTCAGTGAATCAATGGGTTGAATGGGCGCAGGCTGAAATGGGCGCCAAGGACGGAGGCGAGACAAGGAGTCGTTTAGCGCATTTTGCGCCTCAGCAAGTAGAATAGAATCTACCTTCCGTTCCGCTGTTTCTAGCAGGGATTCTAGGCAGTCCGCCCTTTTTTTTGATTTAAAGGCTGTGACACGCTCTGCTACTTTTTCTTGTACTATCGCATCTTTGTCGCCGCCGCAAGAAGAGAGCGACAACAGTAAGAGCAAGGCAATTGGCGTGATTAAGATCCGGTAGAAATATTTTGCTGTCATAATCTTGGGGCAAATGTTGGTTATTTTTGCTGGAATCCGGGTAATTGGATATTCCTCAAAAAAATATTTTAAAATTTTGGAACTTGGGAGGAACCTAAAAAAGGGTCTGTCCTATCTCCCAACATTAGAATTTTAGGCATCTTTGTCAATTCACCGTTGATCGCAAATTTCCGCAGCGTTAAAAAAGATTTTTTTTAGACCAGGGGCTTGTAAAAAGTAAAACACTTCGTATCTTTGTCCTGTCAGGATTGTTAAGTGAAATGCTGTCTGATATTAAATAAGCAAATTTTCACCATTCAGGTGTTTTTTTAAGAAGTTTTCATTTGGTTTTTTGGGGTTATACAGGGTGCTGCTGATTCTTCAGTTAGTGCCCTGTTTTTTTTACTGCTTGTAGTTTGCTTGAATCATCTTGACGCTACAATGCCCGATCTTGGCAGTCGCCGAATTCGGGCTTTTTCATTTTACATTTGCCGCCGCGAATTGAATCTTGCATTACTGAAATTATGAAAAAAAACATTTTATCGCTTTTACTGGCGCTGCTCGTTGCTCCTTTTTTCTGCTCAGCACAATTATTGCCATTCCCTTACACCATTCAAAAAGAGGCACTAGGTGATACGGCAATGGTCGTTTCGGCGCATCCTTTGGCAACGAAAGTTGGGTTGGATATTTTGAAAAAGGGTGGGAATGCCATTGACGCCGCTGTTGCAATGCAGTTTGCCCTGGCTGTAGTATACCCTCAGGCGGGAAATATTGGTGGCGGCGGTTTTTTGATTTATAGGGATGCCAAAGGCAAAAAAACGCTGGCGCTTGATTATCGAGAAAAAGCACCCTCTGCTGCTACTGAAGCCATGTACCTCGATTCAACAGGCAATGTGCTGGCCAACAAAAGTCGCCTCGGCGCCTTGGCTTGCGGGGTGCCTGGAACGGTGGATGGGATGTGGCAGGCACAATTTTACCATGGTCGTCTCACTTGGGGAGAGGTAGTCACGCCCTCCATTGATCTTGCCGAAAAGGGTTTCCAGATCACAGAACAAGAAGCCAAGCAATTGAATGAGGAAAAACTTACGTTCGCCCGTCATTGCAGCCTTAGCCCGGCTTTTGTAAAGTATGAAGGCTGGAAAGCAGGCGATTGGCTTCTCCAAAAAGACCTTGCACAAACATTACGACGTATTGCAGGCGATGGAAGAGATGGCTTTTATTCCGGAGCTACTGCTACACTCATTCTCAAAGAAATGGAGAAAAAGGGTGGGCTGATTACGCTTGAAGACCTTAAAACCTACAAAAGTGTATGGCGCACACCATTGGAATTCGATTGGAAAGGCCTGCACATCATTACCATGCCACCGCCAAGCAGCGGGGGCATTATCTTACGCCAACTCCTGGGAATGGTAGATGGTTTCCCCCTTAAAAGTTATGGCTTCCACTCTGCTGCTGCTATCCACCTAATGGCAGAAGCCGAACGCCGCGCCTTTGCCGACCGTGCCCAGCACATG
The DNA here is from genome assembly GCA_046160625.1 of Saprospiraceae bacterium. Taxonomy (GTDB): domain Bacteria; phylum Bacteroidota; class Bacteroidia; order Chitinophagales; family Saprospiraceae; genus M3007. The sequence goes on along the minus strand of JBJXGZ010000101.1, from coordinate 55,325 downwards.
GGCGACCCCGATTTTTGGAAAGTGCCTCTGAAAACACTCACAGACTCTGCATATATCAAATCGCGTATTGCTACCTTCAAAGCAGATACAGTTTCAGCCAACTGGGAAACCTGGGCTGGCAATATCAAGGAAAGCGAAGAAACCACACACTTTTCCGTGGTGGACAGAGAAGGCAACGCTGTTTCCGTAACGACGACTTTGAACGACAGTTATGGGTCACGTACAGTAGTAGGAGGAGCGGGTTTCATTCTCAATAATGAAATGGATGATTTTAGTGCAAAGCCCGGTGCACCCAATCTTTACGGAGCAGTTGGTGGCAAAGCCAACGCCATCGCGCCCAACAAACGACCACTCAGCAGCATGACTCCAACCATCGTGACAAAAGGCGGGAAAAACTGGCTTATAGTAGGCACTCCGGGTGGCACGACGATTCCTACCAGTGTATTCCAGGTGATTGTGAATGTTTCGGAATTTGGACAAACACTTCCTGAAGCGGTGCTGGCCAAACGTTTCCATCACCAATGGAAGCCCAACCATATCTCGGTAGAAGAAGGCTGCTTTTCGGAAGAGGTAGAAGCCAAATTGAGGTGTTTAGGGCATCATATCAACTACCGCGACCCCATTGGTCGGGTGGAAGCCATTATCCGCCTGCCCAATGGGAAATGGCAAGGCGTAGCGGATGGAAGAGGAGATGACGCGGCGGGGGGATACTAATACCCCTTTGGCTTTTCAATTTTCATGTCAGAAAAAGCCTTGTTGATCGTCTTCACATCATAGTTGTGCTCAATAAAATATACCAAATCGTCTTTTATCAAATCCTTCCCGGTGTAACCAGGCCGAACGGTGTCTGATAAGCGGGCTTTGTATAGGGCAATTGCACTTTTGTAATCGCCGCTAAATAAATGCACATGCGCTAAGTTGATGTGCATATTGACATCTTCTGGATATAATTGAACGCCCCGTTTGAAATAAGCAATGGCTTCTCGGTATCTTTTATTTTCAAACAAATACCAGCCAATCTCCCCGAATGTTTCGTTCGCCAAATGGATAGTGTCCGGGCTTGTGATTTTGTTGGATTTTGGAAACTCTTTCCCATCCACCGTGCGAGCATAACCAGTGATATTCCCTTTTTCGTCTTTTATGAATGTTTTCACCGCCGGGAATTCTTCGTTGAAAAAACTGGTGGGCGTGGTAAAATACATGTTTGCGGCAGTTCCGCTTGTGTAGAAAATATATTGCCCGTCCTTTTTCCCGATTTCGGCCCAGCGGTCATCGAATAAATAAAAGCCTTCGTAGGTTTTCAAAATGTTATCAGGAACCTGAACGCTTGTTTTTCTCTGCGGTTCATGTTGGATGCCCTTCCAGTTGTATGCTTTGGCAACGCTGTTTTTAATTTCCTGTAAAAAACCCCAAGATTCGGAGTTCAGAAAAACAGCCATGCCGTAACCCTCTTCAAGATTGGCATAAAAAAAACCGCAAAAGCCGTCATTGCCGGCCGAATGTGAAAAATACTTCGCGCCATCAAGGACTTCAATAAAAGTCCCCATGGCTGCCGGGCCATCCTTGTAAGGGGTCAAGTGCAGATTCACCATATCGGAGTTCAACACTTTCGATGGTTTGCCCTGATGGGCCAATTGCATATCTATGATATAGTTGCAAAGGTCGCTCGGCGTCATCCACAAACCCGCTGCTGCCTGCTCAGGGTAGACCCGAAATTTGTTCAATACAGGCGTTCCATCGCTATAATAGCCGGATGCGCACAAGGGCTGCTTGTCCTTTGCGGGAGGCTGCGCAAAGGTACTGTTGACCATTCCAATGGGTTTCAGCACATTTTCGTACATCCAAACATCGTAGGCTTGTTTGGTGATGTCGGTCAACAACACTTGTGAAATGGTGGTGCCGCCACCGGAATATTGAAATTTAAAATCCGGTTCGAACAAACTGCGCACTGCTGGGGTCAGTGCCGGTTTTATACCGTCCAGGACCTCATAAACTGTGGGAATCGCGCCTTTGATATTGTGCCCCGGAAAACCGTGCGTTGACAACCCTGCATGGTGGCTGAGTATTTGCGACAGCGTTATCGGCTTGCCTTTTGAAATCGAGTCGTAGGGGAATTTCCAAGAAACCAGGTAGTTGTTGATGTCGGCGTTGAGGTCAACTTTTTTGTCCTGGGCCAGTTTCAAAATACCGACCGCGTTCAATGTTTTACTGATGGATCCCGGTTCAAACAAAGTCTCTGTGGTCACGGGCCTTTTCTCCGATTCATCAGCCCAGCCATATCCCTTTGCCCAAGCGATTTTGTAATTATGGACGACCGCAATGCTCATCCCTTTTACTTTGTGCTTGGCCATGCGCGCCACTATAGTGCCTGGCCCCTCGCCATTCAGGAGGAGGGCTCCGGTGATGTTGTTTTCCACCTCATTTATTTTCAAGAGGGTCTCAGGCTTATAGTTTTCTTGCGCAAAAAGATGGCCGATGTAAAGCCAAATGGCTGCGAGTATAAATGAGTTTTTCATGTACGAGGGAGATTTTTATTTGAAATTTTTTCCAGCCGCAAACCTATTCTGAATAACCCCTGGAACGCCCAAAATGTCTGTAAAAGAATGTAACCGAAAGGTAAAATTGGACAAGGCAATGCCGCGAATTTTTCCCGTTGGCATTTTTCAAAAAAAAAGTTGTTGGTGAGAACGTTCTGGATTATTCTTTCTTGTAGGCCGGGCCGTGGTCGTAACTCAGGATACGTGCCATTTTCCACTGGTTGTTTTGAAACAACCAGAGGTGGGAAAACCGCGCATGGCCGTCCAAGTATTCTGGCTGCCCTTTTTCGAGAATGTAAAACAAGTGCTCTCCGGAAATGATTGCCCCGTAAACGACCTGGTTGTTTTCCATGGGAAAAATGGAAACCGTTTCAGGTATTGCTTCCCTCCTTAGGCGAAAATCTTCCTTGCCACAAAGCCCATTTCTTATGGCTTCGGTAAATTTTTCCAAGCCAATAGTGGACCCGCCTTTGTCGTGATAAAACTCTAGGTCGTCCGAAAAAAATTGTGTCATCTCTAACACGTCGCAGCGGTTGTAAGCGGCCCAAAAAAGGCTATCAAGGTGTAAAATTGTGGCACTCAATTTTTCTTTTTCCGTTTGTGCTGAAAGCGGGCTGAGAAAAGAGAAAGTAAAGAGAAGTAAAATTGAGATTCCTTTTCTTTTCATTGCTTGAATGTTTAGTTACATCTTCACCACTCGTTGCACCCAATATTTCCCGCCCGTCATATCCGCAATCTGCAGCAGATACACCCCCTGAGGCAGTCCGGCAAAACTCAGCGAAGATTTTCCTAGGGTAAAATCCAAACGCTTGGTTATCAATATTTTGCCTTCCATATTCGAGATTTCGACATCCGCTTCGCCCAGGGTATTCTCTAATACAATGGTCAGAAGTTCATGCACAGGATTGGGATAGGTTTTTACATTCAAATATACTTCTGAAACAGCCACGAAATCATCAATCAATCCATTGCAATCATTGTCAAGACCATCCGGAACGCTGCCTTCTTCACCATTAGGATTGACAGCGGCGTTGTTATCGTCGCAGTCCAGATTGTTTTCTGAATAGCCGGTTGGAGGCGTAGCAGCACAATCAGTAATGGTCATGGCATTGCCTCCGAAACTGTCGCCATCGGCATCGGCATAATAGAGGTACACAGGCAAGTCTTCATCTATCTCCGTGTTGCAGTTGTTGTCGATCCCGTCGCAGATTTCCGTAGCACCTGTATTAATGGCCGAATTGGCATCATCGCAATCATTTGAATTGTCGACATATCCGACCGGGACCGTTGTATGGCAGGAAGTAGTTACGACGGAAGGATCGCCTTCGCCATCACCATCGGCATCTGCGTAAAAGGTGTTGACAGGGAGCTCATCATCGGTCAGGCCATTGCAGTCATTGTCAATATCGTCACAGATTTCAGGAACATTGGGATGGATGTTTGCATTATTGTCGTTGCAATCAAGACTGTTAGTCACGAATCCGCCCGGAGGATTTGGCTCACAAGAGGGAAACTTACTACTAGCCGTACCGAATCCATCGCCATCGACATCTTCGTAATAAAGGGTGAAAATCAAGCCGTCGTCCACAAATCCATTACAATCGTTGTCAAGTCCATCACACAGCTCAGATGCCCCAGGGTAGGCGGTAGCGCTGAGGTCATAACAGTCTGCGCTATTGGTCACAAAACCTGCTGGAGCTGAAGGCAAACAGGAATAGAGCTGGTTGCTCAGGTCGCCAAAACCATCTCCGTCAAAGTCCAAGTAATAGGTGGTGAATACCAAGCCTTCGTCAATCAGTTGATCGCAATCATTGTCGATCCCATCACACAGCTCAAGTCCGCCCGGATAAACAGCAGGATTATTGTCGTCACAGTCTTGCGTTACGTCATAGCCATCTGAATCCTGGTCATTTTTGTAAAAGTAGGATTTGGCTTTGTAAAACGCTGCAGTGCCCACCTTTGCTCCTATGTTTCGACCAGGGATGTCGTCTTCCGGCGGGTGAATCCCACCCCAAATACGTGAAAGGCTCGTCTGGTCGGATGCGTCGCGGTAGGTTGCCCATTGCAGGGTCACATCTACGCTGGGGCCTTTTTCCACACCTAGAAAACCACTGTTGGCAGGTATATGGTATTCTTCCAATCCTCCGGGGAAATACTCATCACCAGTTAGCAGCGTAATGGCCTCTGCTGCTGAACGAGAGTAAGTAGAATGACCAGAGATATAACCAGCAAACGGAGGGGTCACAAAGGTTTTTCGTTGGAAGGGCCAATACCTTTCCGCTAAAATCCAGCCTACATCAGCGATATCTGTATTAGGGTTTGAGATGGAATCAAAGCCTTGCCAGGTGAATAGTTTAATCTTTCCTATGTTTTGGTTGTTCGCACCTGCGAGAGGGTCGCCCATTTCCACTTGTTCGATGTATCCTGGCACGAGCGAAATGCCTGCTACATCGAAGTTAGGCCGTGCAGGATCGCTGCTTTGTCCACGGTCTGCCATATAGCGAAGGGCTGTGATAGGACGTGTACCGTCGTACCAGCCCTTTATGCCCCAAGCAGCTATGGCAGCATCGTGTAATGCACCGCCAAGTGTAAAATAGGCTTTCAAGTCATATTCCAGAGAATCCAGCACTTGGCCTGCACCGTTGAATTTTCGCACAAACTCCGGGTGATCCATGACCTTGTTCAGGATAGAATACCAATGACCAGGAGGTGTTTCCGAGTTGGGTCCATCCGCCCAAAACTGAGCCAAAACCCTTGTATAGTCGCCCCGAGGCACTATTTGTGGCTGGTACGGTTGACCGGTTTTGGGATTGATAGGACGGCCATTACTCGGCCCTCCTCCCTCTATTTTGTAAAAATCTTTGTACTCCTGAAAAGTGGTAGGAAGCCAAGGCGTGTCACCAATAGTAGCTGGTGAAATATCCCACATTACGCTATCTTTTGTGGTGAGATGCGATGACCAAATCGAAACCAGGTTGAAGTTCCATTTGTAATCTTCAGAGGTTCCTCCCCCGTCAGCAGTGTCCAAAAATGCATTTGGACCTGGGTCATGGTACACAGGCCAATCCTTTCCACCTCGTTGATATACAACCTTTTGAGAGTCTGGAATTGCAAATGGCAGTACCCTTCCCCATTCCGGACTTTGAAATTTTTGGAGCGAAGGAATAGGGTTGCCATTTTGGTCCACTGCATTGGTAAGAATCAAGGGTTGCCAGCGATTTGGATCGAGCATCGTTGGGTTTCCGACACTGTCTGGTTTCATTGGCGGGTTTACTGGTTGATAATCAACGTAGGCATAATTGCCTGGTTCGTTTGCGCCGTCGGTTAGTCCATAAAAACCTACGCAATCACCAATGTAATTTCCCAATGCAGCCGGGTCGCCAGGCTGGTAAAAATTGGAGCTGAAGGTCCAATCATAGCCCAATTCTGTCATCAAATTTCGGAATCTGGCAATACTTACAGCTGCATTCGGAGAGTTTTGGAAGCGACGCGACAGCATTCTATAAGCCGCGAAACTGATCGCTTTTTCCCGCGCGTCCTGAATACCAGCAGGCATTGGTACACCATCATACGGGCAGTTATGGCTACCTACCGTCTTGCCAAGCAGATAGGTATCCGCGCTCAGGGTATCGTAGGCTGCCCATGCATCCCACATGGCTATTGAAACATGAAAAAGGTTGCGGGCTTGCACGGGAGGACGCGCCAAATCCTCCCGGATGGCCTGGAGCATCACCTCATTCCAGCGGCGTGCAACAGATTTTTGTTGCGCCTCCAAGTCATTGGTTTTAAAAAGAAAAAGTAGAACAGGAAGCAGGGCGAGGTTGATAATTTTTTTCATAAATCTGACTTGCAATACAGGATTTTGCACAAAGAAAAGCAGTAATACTGGGCAATAAGATTAGAGTTTTATTAAAACGCGCGTTGACACTTGTCGAGACTGGCTCTGAAGTTCAAGGCAATATGCCCCGGCTTGCAAGTCTTTTACACTTATGGCCAATTGTTTTTCATCCTGATAAAAGGATTTTGCCAAAACCGTTTCACCCAACACGTTAAGCATCCGAAGATTGAATTTGCCGGAAAAATTTTCGGGCAAACGCAGGTTCAATACCTCTTGCGCAGGATTGGGGAAAAAGCGAAATCCTTCTGATTCGAGCGCGTCATTGGCACCTACGTCAATGATATGAATAATCTGATCGCCTGTGTTGCTGCAGCCGTAAGGCGTTGATACTGTGAGTTTTACTTCGAAAGTACCTGTTCCTGAAAATTCATGCTGGACACTGGGTTGGTCTGCAAAAGTGCCGTCGCCAAAATCCCAGGCATAAATATAACCGGGTATCTCTGTAGCTGAGAATTGCCAGTTGAAAGCATTGAGCGCACTTGCTGTAAAATTGGCATTGAGATTCGGCAGGTTTTGCCCAAAAACAAAATCGAGCCAGGCAAAGCGCTGGTATATCCATCCTTTCATCTTCGCCACCTCACCTGCATAGGTAGGAGGAAGGAAGCCAGGATTGGGCCATACATATTTTCCGAGTATGGGCCAAAACTCGAAATTTCGTGCTTGCGCCTCTTCAAGTACTGCCTCCATGGAGTCAATCACGCCAAAAAAATTTGTGTTCTTTAAGTTGGTATCGCGCAAGGACTGCCAGCGACAGGCCAGATTTTGCGCGAAAAGCGTGTCAGTCATTAGTTTCTCCCACCAAAAAGGTACCCCGGCATCTCCGCATATGTAATTGATGTCAAAAGCAAAGCCCGAAGTGTTGAAGTTGTCGCAATAGTCGGCGTTGTACCAGGCCAGGTCGTAGTCCCAAGGTGGTCCCATACGGAGTTTTCCGCCCTTATCATCGCGGTCTTTTTGAAAAAAAGTGCTAAGGCGATACCCATCCACATTTTTACTTATCTCGTTGAGAATGAGGTAGTCAACAAAAGTATTTTCTGCTCCAAACTTGCGCCAACCTGCTTCAGGGTCTTGAAAATCAGGACCGTGCAAGGCCACTTCAAAACTGTCAATATAACTGCGAATATAGTATTGCTGGGTAGGATGATGTTCGTTCCAACGCGGGTAAGTATGCTGGAAATAAGTGAAAACATTGGGGCTGTTCGGCTGCGAAAACTGCGAATTCCAGCCCGGGCTATGATTCCAGTCAACCCGGCAAATGTACCCCCCGGTGAGGGCAACCCCGGTAGTGTCATCTGGTTCTAATTTAGCAATATCTACCCTGTCTTTGTCACGGCGGATGTCCTCCGTCAGGATATAAACCCCTTGGTAAGTATTGTTGAGCACCACCTCACAAAAACGGGTGCGGGTGGCATAATGGCCCAATTGACGAAAAGTCTCATAAGCCAATGCGTTGCGCATCAAGGTTTTGTCCGAAAAATTGGCAGCCAACACAAAATCACTTCCTGCTGGCAAGCGAAGCAATTCCACATCTTTGTCTTCCCCTACGTCGTCGCGGGTTTCAAAATTATACGACTTTTTGGGCATCCATTGCGAGCTGTTGCCGCGCAATTCAATCCCAATAGTTCCTGAGTAGGCAAAATCCGTTTGGTCGAGATAGTTGCGTTGACCAAGCCCGTTGTCAATCACAGTAAACTGGGCATTTATCTTGGGTTCATTCACAATGCCTTGTCCATCAGTGGCAATTTTCAAAATCGGTAAATCGCTCGACTCGAAGGGGAAGGGTTTGCATGGATTGGGGCCAAACGTGATGCTCCAATCCAATAAATCGCCTGAGTCAGCAAAGGCATAAGTGTCGAGGATGATAAGTTGCCAATTGCCGTTGGGATCCTGGCCGTTGTTCAATTGGCCCATGTCGCCAAAAGGCCGGAACTCGCCCGTGAACGGATACCAGACTTCAAAAATACTCGTGGTTGCGTTGCTGCTCAGACAGGTGTTGACGAAACCATCGGTGTCGCCGCCCACGCCCGTCACGAGCGGGATCAATGTGCCATCAGGGGCACGAAGGCTGATCGAAAGATCGCCCAGCCATTGGTGTACCACGTTGATGCACACACGCTCGACCCCAAAATCAGTAGCGTTCAATATATTGGGCAAAGCACTTGCAGGTATCTCAAATGTTACAGAATTACCGTCATCTGGGATTGGGCCACCAACACCAGTGAATGTCTGGGCAAAAAAGAGGCTGGGGAAGAGGAATAGAATCGCAGTAATTCGAAAGCGGATCGTTATCATGGTAACAAATTTTGTGCGAAAGGTATAAAGATGCCGACAGTACTTTCCAACCTTTGCACCATGCAAATCGTTCGATTCCAAGACCTCGGGAAAATGCGCTACCAAGCGGCCTGGGATTGCCAGACCGTTGTTCACCGTCGTTTGGTAGACAACAAATTGAAAAACAAACATTTAACTCCAAAATCGTACCCACAAGAACATCAACTTTTATTCGTTGAACACCCCCCGGTTTATACCCTCGGGAAAAGCGGCAAAATGGAAAATCTCTTACTTTCGGAGACGGAACTAGCTGAAAGGGGCATCGAGTTTTTTCCTATCAACCGGGGGGGCGATATCACTTTCCATGGCCCAGGACAAATTGTGGGTTATCCCATTCTTGATCTTGAATGTTTTTTCACAGATGTTCACCGGTATGTCCGCAACATCGAAGAAGTCATTATCCGCACGATTGCGGAGTATGGGATCGAAGGGTTCAGAATAAAGGACTATACAGGAGTTTGGACCGCGTCCAATGTCCAATATCCAATGTCCAATGTCCAATATCCAATGTCCAAAATCTGCGCTATCGGCGTACACCTTTCCCGCTGGACGACGCTGCACGGCTGGGCATTCAACGTGAATACCGAGCTTGAATACTTCGAGCACATTGTTCCCTGTGGTATTGCAGAAGAAGACAAGGCAGTAACTTCAATGGCTCAAATACTTGGATATGAAGTAGATATTGCTGAAGTTAAGGAAAAGTTGAAGCGTCATTTTGGGGAGGTTTTTGAGTGCAAAATCGTTGACTGAGTCATTTTGCCGCTCACTCTCAGACCATCTAATTACCTTTGCCTGCACGCTCTCGCTTTTCACCTTATTACTCTCTCACATTCTCACCATCTCACATCATGGGAGACATCCATACGCAGGACGACTGGAAACAAGAACAGCAAGAATGGCTTGAGGCCCTTGAAGAAGTCATTGATAGTCAAGGGAAAATTCGCTCGGAAGAACTTTTTCAAGCCCTCCGCTCTTTGCTCGCAAGACATGGAGCGGCAACTGGCGGAGCCGCGCTCAATACGCCTTACAAGAACACCGTTGCTCCTGAAGACCAGCCCGCCTACCCAGGTGATCTGGAAATAGAAAAGCGTATTGAAGATATCATCCGCTGGAATGCGCAGGCGATGGTATTGCAAGCACAGGACAAAAAATTCGCCCTTGGTGGCCACATTGCCACGTATGCGGCTTCAGCGACCATGACCGAGGTGCTTTTCAACCACTTCCTGCGCAAGCGCTCAGCGGATTATGGTGGTGATCTTTTTATGTTTCAGGGCCACGCTTCACCTGGAATCTATGCCCGTGCAGTTTGGGAAGGACGATTGAAAGAACAACAAATTGCCGACTTTCGGCAAGAGACCTTGGGGGGTGTTTCCAGTTACCCACACCCCCGCAGGATGCCCAAATTCTGGCAGGCTCCTACGGTAAGCATGGGTTTGGGGCCAATGACTGCGCTTTACCAGGCACGGTTCATTAAGTATTTGGAAAACAGGGGTTTAAAACCGCAAAATGGTGGAAAAGTCTGGCATTTTATCGGCGATGGGGAAATAGACGAACCGGAAATTTACGGAACCATCGGTCTGGCCAGCAGGGAGAACCTGGACAATGTGGTGTTCGTTGTTCATTGCAATTTGCAGCGCCTTGATGGCCCTGTGCGCGGCAACGGCAAAATTATCCAAGAAGTAGAACGACATTTCTTTGGTGCGAGTTGGGAGGTCATCAAAGTGGTTTGGAGCAGCGATTGGGACGAGTTGTTAGCCAGAGACGAGGAAGGGGTTTTACTGGAACGTATGGAGGGCTTGGTGGATGGCCAATTTCAGGAAATGGCATCTGTCAACGATGGTGCGTTTACGCGCAAAATGCTGATCGGGAATGATAGATACAGTGAACAAATCACCGCCTTGCTGACTGATGTTACCGATGAGCAACTCGGCAAAATGCGGCGCGGCGGTCACGATGCCGAGAAAATTTTTGCCGCCTACGACCGTGCCTTAAAATCAAACAAACCCGTGGCCATTATCGTGAAAACGGTGAAAGGATATGGCATGGGCAAATGGGCTGAGGGTAAAAACAAAGCACACCAGACCAAAGATCTCAATATAGAAGGGCGTGTAGAAACGAAGAACCGTTACGCAATTCCTATTTCGGACAAAGAAGCAGAAAAAGGCAAATTCTGGTTTCCTGGCCCCGATGCACCTGAGACAAAATATCTGCACGAACGTCGCAAGGCACTTGGCGGTTACCTGCCGGAGCGTTCTGATACGTTTGAGAAATTCAAAGCCCCCAAACTTTCGCTTTTTGACAAACAATTGAAAGGGAATGCCCCGGAGGAAAAGGGCATTGACCCAGATAAACTCCCTTCTACAACCAGGGCAATGGTTGATATTATGTCCAGCCTGATAAAGGATCAGGAAATTGGAAAATACATCGTCCCCATTGTGCCGGACGAGGCCCAGACTTTTGGCATGGAGCCGCTATTCAATTCTGTTCAAATATGGAATCAAAAAGGCCAACTCTACACCCCGCTAGAAATCGGGATTTCGGTCATCAAATACAAAGAATCGAAAACAGGGCAGGTGCTGCAGGAAGGCATCAATGAAGACGGCGCAACGGCTTCTTTCACCGCTGCCGGAACGGCTTATGCGCTTCACGGCATCCCAACCGTTCCGTTCTACATTTACTATTCTATGTTCGGCTTCCAGCGTGTGGGCGACATGGTGTGGGCAGCTGCCGACATGATGTGCAAAGGCTTTCTATTGGGTGCCACTGCTGGCCGCACCACGCTCAACGGCGAAGGCCTGCAACACCAGGACGGCCATTCAATTCTTATCGCGCAAACAGTACCATCTGTCATCTCTTACGACCCGGCATTCGCCTACGAGCTTGCCGTGATTGTGCAAGACGGCTTGTACCGAATGTATGAAAAAAACGAATCCAAAATCTATTACATCACCCTTTACAACGAGAATTATTGGATGCCCGAAATGCCTAAAGGAGTGGAAGAAGGCTTGCCCGCCGGAACTTCAGTGCAGGAGGGCATAAAACGAGGGCTTTACCGATTCCAAAAATCCAGCTCGAAAGGCGGCGCAAAAGCCCATCTTTTTGGCTCAGGCGTGATCATGAAACAAGTGCTGGAAGCTGCTGAAATCCTAGAGAAAGAAGGGGTTAGCACGGACGTATGGAGCGCAACCTCTTGGCCGGAACTATACCGCGATGCAGTTTCTTGCGATCGCTGGAATATGTTGCACCCCGGAGAGCCGGAACGCGTTCCGTACATACAACAACAATTGAAAGGCGAAGAAGGTGTGTTCGTAAGCGCCAACGACTGGGTAAAACTCACCGCTGGCCAACTCGCGCCCTGGATGCCCAAAGACTTCACTCCCCTGGGCACCGATGGATTTGGCCTGTCTGAAAGTCGCGAAAATCTGCGTGATTACTTTGAAATTTCGCCGAAATACATCGCTTTTGCCGCAGTGCGTTTGCTCCACAGGCAAGGTAAAATCACTGAAAAAGCAGTAAAGGAATTTATGAAGAAGTATGGGGTGAAAAGTGAAAAGTTGGAGCCCATGAGTGTGTAAATTCAAGCATTACACTTCAAGAGTTTATAGTTTATAGTTCATAGTTCATCGTTCAACAATGATCAAACTCTCCTCCTTCCCAACGGAAGCACCTAAAAATCTGGAAAAAAAAGACCTGAAAGACGAGACCAAACGCCTCGTTGAGCGCCTTGGCGAACTTCAAAATATAATGTATGCCGAAAGCAAATACTCCATACTAGTCATCCTGCAAGGCATGGACGGAAGCGGTAAAGATGGGGCAGTGCGCAATGTGTTTCACCATTGCACCATCGCTGGTTTGGATTTAGTGAGTTTCAAGAAACCAACTGAGGAAGAGTTTGCCCATGATTTTCTGTGGCGAGTACATAAATGGGTGCCACAAAAAGGCATGACAACCATCTTCAATCGCAGCCATTATGAAGATATTTTAATACAGCGCGTACACAACTGGATTGATATGGAGCGCGTGGAGAAGCGCATGGCAGCCATCAATGCGCTCGAGGACTTGATTCAGTTTGACAACAACACTTTGATTTTCAAGTTCTACATGCACATTTCCTTTGAAGAACAAGGCATCCAGCTCCAACAGCGTCTCGACGACCCAACTAAATTCTGGAAGCACAATGATGCCGACTGGGAAGAGCGCAAGCTTTGGGACAAATACATGGAGGCGTACGAATACGCCATTAACAATAGCACCACCCCCTGGCATATCTGCCCGGTAGACAATCGCTGGTTCCGCGATTATTTTATTGCCAAAACCATTGTGGAAAGGCTGGAAAAGCTAGACATGAAACTGCCTGTGCCGGAAAAAAAATAAGCTCAAAAAGTGTTGGAAATAAAGTCACCTCTATTCCAGGCTCCCGACAGATAAAATATTGTCAATGTGAAATACACGCGATGGGCAACTGTCCTCTTCTTTTGTTTGGCTACCTTCCTGCTTGTTGCACAAAACATCGGTAATTTCATGTCGGTAGTACCCACAAGCCAGACAGGGCATTTGGTATTGCCGTGCACGCATGCCTTTCAAGTTCTGGCGCAAACGGGCGATACGCTTTCAGACGGCTCTACTTTGAGATATGCCCCTGACTTCACAGCCTATGTACCTATAAACGGGCGAAGTGATTCTGGCTATCTCTCCCTCAACCACGAAATTGCTAGCCTTCAAGGCGGAGTTACGGTCTTTGACCTGAGATTCGATTCTCAAAATAAGATCTGGGAAATTGAGGAAGGTCTGCCCATTGACTTTTCGGCCGCAGGAGGAATCAACAGACCCTGCTCTGGCTGTATAACTCCCTGGGGCACCGTTATTTCTGGCGAAGAATCTATTTTGACCAGTGATCTTGACAGCAATGGCTACTACGACTCAGGCTGGCTGATAGAATCCCGTCCCAGCGACCGACAATTTGTCCAGAAAATCTGGAAAGCGGGCAATGCCCTCCATGAAAACTGTGTCATTGCCGCTGATCAAAGAACGGTTTACTGGGGCGCTGATGACCAGACCCACGGCTATATTTTCAAATACATAGCGACGCAAAAAAGGCAGCTGGCCGATGGCAAACTTTTCGTGCTGGTCCGCGATGACTCCATCTCCTCCACTGCAACCTGGGTGCAAGTGCCAAACCACAAACCCAAATTCTGCAATAACATCAATGCTTTTTGTCAACAAATAGGTGCCTGGAATTTTTCGGGAGTTGAGGATGTGGAAATCGGCCCCTCTGGCAAAATCTACTTCGCCGCAAAGTTTAGCGGGCGTATTTGGCGGTTTAAGGATCAGGGCTTCAGCATATCAGACCTGGAGGTTTTTGTAGAAAGCACACAATACCCCATCCAAACGGCTGTAGGAATAAAATGGACCCCCTGGAGCAATGGGGCTGACAATCTCGCCTTTGACAATGTCAATAACCTTTGGGTACTGCAAGATGGCGGCGAGAATCATATTTGGGTGGTGAGGCCAAGCCATACCGCAACCAACCCGAAAATTTCCCTTTTTGCGACAACCCCTGCAGGCAGCGAGCCAACCGGCATTACATTCACGCCTGACTACCGTTTCATGTTTCTCTCACTCCAGCACCCTAGTATCGTAAATCGCGACACAGCACTCGACGTTACGGGGAAGCGTATTGTATTTAATCGAGGCACAACCCTTGTAATTGCCCGGAAAGAGTCTTTTGGAATGGGCGAATTCCCGAAAACCGAACCTTTATCATACAACTCAGTTATCGAATTAAAACTTGCTCCCAACCCGTCCAAAACAGGCCAAGTGGTTTTAATCTCAAGGTTATTTTCTATCGGAAAACAAGTAGAAATAGCGGTATTCGATCCAACAGGTGCCGTTTGCCATACTTCTCAACAGTATGCCGAGGATAATAAAATCGCCCTTGACTTTCAGGCGAAAGCCAAGGGCGTGTATATCGTGCGTGCCGTCCTGGAGGGCAAAATTGGCTTTGCTACTTTAATTGTGGAATAAAGTAGCCAACTTAATTCCTTCTTCCACCTGCCGGGTTAGGGTAATAGCGATCCTCCTCTACATTTTTTCCAAAAATCTTGCAACGGACATACAACTGCGCCCCGTATGTTGTCATACGCGAACTCCGCACGATCTTATCTGTGAGGTCAAGTTCGTAGTAGGCTTCTACGCCTACGCTCCAGCGATAGTACCAATCAAGTGTTCTGGCAAAACCCACTCTAATAGCAAACAAATCTCCTGAAGGTCGCCCTAATGGTTTCACTGGTGCGAAAAACGAGGCTGCATTATCGCGCTGTTCAGCAACACCGATACTATTGACAATGGTGTTGGCTCCAAAACCATAATCCCTGATCACGTATTTGTAACCGCCCAGGAAAGAAAAATACCAGGTGCTGTCTGAGATGTACATGTCTTTCCCCAAGCCTACCGTAACAGCATAGGATGAACGGGTGTAAGACGATGGGGAGGACATGGCCTCACCGAGTGCTTTGATGGGCCAATCGCGGTAAGTCAGGAGTGCTGAAAAGCCCAAACGCGGCTGCCCAAAGTGGTCTTTGATCTTGTACGTTTCGAGAAATTCCTCCCAGGTGTAATCGTCTGTGCCTCCATGTGAAAAGGCAACAAAATCATAAAGGTTATAAAGTGGGGTGGTCTGGAAATCGGTTTTGTGCGACAACTGAGAGTAGCCGCCATTCATGCTCACGTTGAGATTGAGATGCTTGAGTTGGGCAAAACTGATTTGGGAGAAAAGTAAAAAAGCTGCAATTGTGGCGTATTTCTTTTGCATAATTTTAATCAAGAATGGTTTGAAAGAAAAATGCGGAAAATAGCCGAGGGCAAGCGCGGGGATTATTTTAAATATAAGTTGCATAACGACGCAAATATTCGGCGAAGTTACAATTATGGTTTGGTTAAAGGGGGTATTCAGGTGGCAATATTTTTTGAGCCTTGGGCATTTATGCGCGGTCTGGCTTCCAACGGACAATTACTCAATTCCTATCGTTTCACTTTATCAATCATTCCTTATCATGAAAAACGCAGTTTTAAACCTTACTGCCTTCCTGCTTCTGGCCTCTGCTTTATTCGCCTGCAAAAAAGAAAAAACCTTCAAAGACGAACTCGTCGGCCATTGGCTTTCTTCGAATGTCACCATCAATGAGGTGGATGTCAGCTCCTCCTACACTTTTGATCTGAATCTTGAGGACAGCCGTGAATTCATCCTTATCTTGACAAGAACCGTGCCGCTCACAGAAAAAATCATCCAGTTGTACAATGGCGAGTGGCTCGAAGACCACTCCAAACAAGACGTTACGCTCAACTACACGGATGGCGACCAAAAAACCTGGGACATTATAGCCATCTCAGAAACGAGCATGACCGCAGAACTCATCGAGAACAACACACGATACCAGGTAGTATTTGAGCGGCAATAGTTTAAGTACCCAAACAAAATTGTTTCACGCAACGCCGCTACGGCGCAACGTTTATAGTATTAAAAAACGTTGCGCCGTAGCGGCGTTGCGTGGAATAGATTGCTCAGGCACATCTTATCGCAACAGCGTCACATCCCCCTTTTCCTGTCCTGAGCGCCCATCAGTTAGGCCGTATTCAAAGATATAAACATATACATCTGATGGGAGGGCTATGTCTTTCAACATCCCGTTCCAGCCTTGAGTGGGCGCGTTAGATTCAAAAATCAATTCGCCCCAACGTGTGAAAACTCGCAGGTAGAATCGCTCAAATATATCGCCTTTGAAGGCAGGCATGAACACATCATTGCTGCCGTCGCCATTGGGCGTAAAAGCGTTGGGCATATCGAATTTCAGATCCGGGAGCACTGTGACGGTCAGACTGTCTGTGGCAACGCAACCAAAAGCATCTTGTCCCATGACCAAAAAAACGGTGGTGGTGTCGGCTGTAAAAACGGGATCGGAACAATTGTCACAGCTCAGGTTATCACTCGTTTGCCACAGGTAGTTTTGTGCTCCAGAAGCCACAAGAGGGACCTCTTCCCCAACAAATACCGTGGTATCACCTGATAAAATAAGAGTTGGTGGCAACAGCAATTGAATCAAAAAAGTATCTGCTGTTCCGCTGCAAATCCCCCCTTGAACATATCGAACGAAGTATTCTCCTGCGGCCAAATTTTGAGGGTCAAAAATACCTTCGTTACTAACACAAATGCCACAACTGGCTGTCCAGATTCCCCCCGCCGGGGAATTTGGCTGCAATTGCAGCGTGTCAATAGCAGGCATACAAAGGGTCACAGTTTGTGATGTCCCTGGCAAGGGCGGCGCATTTTGTGTCACATTTATGCCGCAATCTTCCTGGATATCAATGATTTGGTTCACTCCGACTTGGGTAAAAACACAGGTTTTTCCTGACGGTCATTCTACAATCAAAGAATCCACCTGCGCAGCATCGTCAAAGCCAAAATGTTGAAGCATCGGGTTGTTGCCCGTGGCAGCCGTTTGTGCCGAAACCTGACGCATTTGCCACACCGGATTTCCGCCCACTTGCGCTTTGGCCCGCAGGGTGGTTCCAATAGCCGCACGGTTTGATTCCATACCGATACACTTGATTTCGAGCCAGGAACGGCAAGTCGTTTTTTCATTTTCAAAAAAACGGTCAGGCAACAAATCTGGCTGTGTAATGTGCAAGTCGAGCCAGCCATCGCGGTTGTAGTCCACCCATACAACACCGTTGCTGTTGGAGCCACTGGTAGAGGTGGGAAATATATTAGGGTGATTGGCCGTCGCATTGCTCAAGTTGCCTTGGCCATCGTTCTCCCAAAAGCGGCTGTCAGTATTCCAAAAACCGAGGGTCACCAAATCAAGATCACCGTCGTTGTCGTAATCACCCCAGTTGGACGACCATGAAGTGTGGTTCGTACCACCGATAAGTTTTGTAGTAAATGTCGCATCCCCATTGTTGATGTGCAACAAATCCTGGCCAAACTGATTGCAGACAAAAAGGTCTAAAAAACCATCATTGTTCACATCTGCCCAATTGGCCGAGCGCCCGTTTTGTTGAATGGTAACAACCTGTCCGGCAGTGGTGTTTTTGGTAAATGTCCCATCACCATTGTTTCTGAAAAGGTGGTTATTCCCCGGTGCAGAGGCCCCGATTTGGTAATTCACCACAAAAAGGTCTTGATCGCGGTCGTTGTCGTAATCGCCCCAAAAACCACCCGATGTCCATGCCAGATCGTTTACGATCGCGCCCACCGTCACTTCAGTAAAGGTGCCGTTACCGCTATTCCGAAAGAGCCTGTTTTTTAAATCGTTCCAGCGCGGAAGGAAAAGGTCGGCCCAGCCATCATTGTTGTAATCCGCCCAACTGACGGTACCTTCATATGGTTGGGCTAGGTTCGGAGTGGCACCCGTGTTGGGCGTTAAAGTTAGGCTCGTGCCACCGTTGTTTGTCCACAACTCATTGATTCCGTTGCTGTTCCATGTTGCCCCAATGTAGAGATCGAGGTTGCCGTCGTTGTTATAATCAGCCCACCCGTGGCGAAAGGCGTTTTTCTGGACGCTGTTGAGCAGGCCGGTATTGGTAAACGTTTCATTCCCGTTGTTGAGGTAAATCGCGCTGATATTTGTGAAGTTGGGAAAAGTGCCGCCAGAACCCGTCACACACACGTCTAGATGGTTGTCGTTGTCCACATCTACCCATGATACGCCGTTGAGATAGCCTACGCTATCGAAAAAAGCCAGGCCGGGTATTTGCTGGAAGGTGACTTGGGCAGGGGAAGATTGGGCCAATGACCAAAGAATGAGGAGAGCTATAAATCTATTCATAGTGGATGTTTTTTTGCAAGCCCTTGAGACCTGCTAGGCTTTAAAAACCTGTATATGTACATAGGTTTATAAAGTTCGATGAATAAGCGTCGTGACATCTTTTTTGACAGGATTAACAGGATGCACAGGATATGTCGGCTTCGCCGACTCCGTAACATAAATGTTTTTGGCAAATAATCGCCTCAAATCAATGATTGGAGCGCGTCGGCGAAGCCGACATATCCTTTGCATCCTGTTAACCCTGTCAAAAAAAATATCGCTGAATGGGAAAGAAAATATCTCTACATCCCATAGGTTTTAAAAACCAACACGGTCAGCAACGTTTTACTTTTTCAATACCGGCAAAATCACCCCCGAAGCATTTATGGGATTCCGATGGATCTGCACCGTGCAGGGCACAAAATCTTCGTCTTTCGCTTCGTAAATATTGACAAATTGTTGCGGATTTCGGTCGGCAAGTGGGAACCAACTGCTCTGCACCTGCACCATGAGTTTGTGGCCCGGCAAAAATGTGTGCGCCACATCTGGCAGTTCAAATTTTACGTTCGTCACCACGCCCGGTTCAAAAGCCTTAGGATTTTCAAAATTTTCCCGGTAGCGCCCCCGGAAAATCTCCCCTCGCACAAGCATTTGGTAACCGCCCAATGGCACGCCATTTTCTATGCTTTTGAGCGTATCCGGGAAAACGTCTATCAACTTGACCACAAAATCGGCATCAGTTGTGCTGAGGCTGGTCCAAATATCAGCCATCACAGGGCCTGTGACGGAAATTGGTTCGGAGAGCACTTCCGTTTGATACACCAACACATCAGGGCGGCGAGCCGCGAAACGCTGATCGTCAGACATGTACTCACGGGTACGTCCAAGGTGCACATCTTCGGTGTAAGGCACAGGTTTGGTTGGGTCGCTGACGTACTGCTCAAATGGTGTCTGGGAATTGGAAGTTGGGGACTGGGCAGACAATTTGCCCTTCGGCTGGAAGTAAAACTTTTGCTGTGCTGTGTTTTTTGGAGGCCAGGCATCATAAGTGGTCCATTGGT
The DNA here is from genome assembly GCA_046160625.1 of Saprospiraceae bacterium. Lineage (GTDB taxonomy): Bacteria > Bacteroidota > Bacteroidia > Chitinophagales > Saprospiraceae > M3007. The sequence goes on along the minus strand of JBJXGZ010000101.1, from coordinate 35,695 downwards.
TGCTACCTGTTTCAAAAACATATGCTTCGGGCAGGTCCATTTTTCCTTGCCCCTTTAGGTGGTGTTCAAAAAATTTCAACTCGATTTCCTGCTCATAAAATTGGCTGGTCTTAGAGCCAAATACAACATTTCCAAGCCGTTCGCCAGTACCACGTGCCCAGCCACCATGCACCCAAGGACCCATAACGATGCTATTGGGGTGTGTCGAAGGGTTCTGCTTTTCAAGGGCTTTGTAGGTATTCCAGGCCCCCCAACAGTCTTCCGCATCAAAAAGACCACCAACGGTCATCACAGCAGGCATCACATTTTTGAGGTGCGGGCGTGGGTTGCGGGCTTTCCACCAGGCGTCGTAATCGGGGTGTGTCATCAGGTCGTTCCAGAATGGGATTTTGCCCATATCAAATTTCGTAGCGAAGTTGCGCAAGGCGCCTGCCCGAAGGAAAAAATCATAATTATCCGGTGTCTTCCAGTTGCTAAACCCTGCTTGACCTTCAGTAGTCGGTTTAGGCCGGGGTTTTCCAAACCCCGAATAAAAGCCAAAGGCGTCCATCAGCATAAAGGCGCCGTTATGGTGGAAATCATCGCCAACAAACCAATCAGTCACAGGGGCCTGTGGCGACACTGCTTTGATGGCCGGATGCCCTGCCAGAATTGCCATTGTGGCATAAAAACCGGGGTACGAAATACCCATTACACCTACCCGGCCATTGTTGTTGCTGGCGTTTTTCAACAGCCAATCTACCGTGTCATAGGTATCTGAACTTTCGTCCGTTTGCTTTTTGCCTTTGGGGCTTGGATCAGAAGCTGGAATGAAGGGCCGAACATCCACGAATTCACCCTCGCTCATATAGCGTCCCCGAACATCCTGGAAAACAAAAATGTAACCGGCCCGGGCGAGGTTCATGTTCTGAAAACTTGTTGGAAAAGAGCCAGTTCCATAAGGCGAGCAAGAGTAGGGTGTTCTACGCATGATGATAGGATAAGGCTTGCTTTGGTCTTTGGGGGAGTAAATGGAAGTAAACAACTGAACCCCGTCTCGCATAGGGATCATCACTTCTCGTTTCGTAAAGTGGTCGCGGATAAAGGCAGAGTCGAATTGGAATTGACTTTGAGCCGAAAGAACAAAGGCGGAAAAAAGGACTAAAAATAGTGTTGGGAACAGTTTCATATTAGTGTAAAGATGTGTGTAACAAAAACAGTCGCCCAAAAGTCTGGCAAGAGTTTGGAAGTTTCATTACAGAATTATGACCATTCATCGGTCTAAACCCTCAGTCCATCGTTTTTGAACAGCCGACTGCAACCTCTTTGACCGAACCTTTGTCTATCAAACCAATTAAATTTAAGGCTATGAAATCCAAAATCTTCCTTGCTCTGCTTATTGCTTTTACCCTCAACCAAATACACACAAATGCTACTTCTTCTTCTGACACTGCTTTGCACACTTCGCGCATCCCAATCTGCGGTTCGCACGACTCAAAAGGTGGCGACCCGACCGACATCAAAGTGGTCGTTTCGCAAAAACGCATCTGGTTCGTAGCAGACGAGATGCCGATGAATTGCCTGAAAACAAAAATCACGAATGCGGAAGGAAAAACCGTGTTGGAAAAGTGTTTTTCCTCCAAAACTGCTGAATGGTTTTTGAACATTGAGGCACTCCCTAAAGGAGAATACACCTTGCACCTTGGCACAAGTCGTGTTGAGAAATTCAAGAAATAACGTATTTTATCCGTCGGAGTTTCAACGAAGACGGGCCATACCTTGGCATCAGGGCTATATTTTGCCCCCGCAAGCGGCTTCCGAGTAATTCGGAGGCCGCTTTTTCTTTTAGGTCATAAGAAATCACCCCCCGCTTTATACCTTTCGCACCCAAAACCACTTTTACTCCCCCCACCGCCATGCAAAAAATCGCCGCCTTTCTCCTTCTTTGTCTTGCCATAGGCCTCTTTTTCTCTTGCAAAAACAACAACACTGGCGCCGCTGTCGGGCTTTCTGGGCGACCGCTCCGATATGTTGCCTACGTTGGTTTTAACTATCAGGACACAGCGAAGGCCCGCTCAAACAGCTATACAGATTCGCTCCACCTGGTGGCTCTTGAGGCCTACCTAGCGCAACTCAATGCCAAAAACTACGGGGCGGAATATCAGCTCAAAGCTTACCAGTGCGACTTCAAAGAAGACACAATTCACTCGCTTTACTCGGCCATTGCTGCTGACAGCAATGTGGCGCTGGTCATTGACAACACCTGGGGCCGGCACATACGCCACGCTGCTGATATCATCAAATCTCGGCTTCCCGTAATTGCCACGAACGCCGACCAAAACCAATTGGATTTTGGGAACAACGCCGTATTCCTGGAGCCCAACGATCCGCAGCCTTTTTACCTGATCCAGTTTATCCGGAAAGTGCTGGAGGCAAAACGCATCGGTTTTATCACCGAAACAGATTACCTGTTGCACAGGCGTTTTTCTTCCCTGATAAAAGAGAACAAGCTGCCTTGCGACACGCTGGTGCAACTACTGCAGAGTCGGTATGTGAACAACAGCGAGGTGCCTAAAGACGATGCGATGGCACTGGAACGAAGCCTTATGCAGGAGTTCTCCAAGCCGGAACCAAGCGTGATCCTGCTCAATACGCACAGTGGTTATGGCAATTTAGTGATGCGTTTTTTGCAAAAAACAAAAGGTTTGCCGCGCAAAACCATCATCGGGCTGCCCGGCGTTACAAACATCAGTGACCATGAGATAGAACAGATTACGCGCGAACGAGGGCATACGGTCATACGTTTCGACAATTCGAATGAGGCGCTGCCTTTGGAAGTCTACCGCTTCAAAAAAGCACTGTTAAAAAAATTTCCAGCCAGGATTTTCAACCAAAGCGGTACCGATAATTCGCTTCGCCGATGCTTCGATGCAATGAATATTTTTGAAACGGCATTGATAAACGGGGAAACAGAGCGGAGGGGCCTGGTAAGATATTTTCAAAAGTTAAAGGATCGAAAAATTACGATCCTCAACGAGTTGTACGAATTTGACAGCACATGCATCCTGAAAAAAGAACCCACCTTTAGCGAAACCGAAAACGGCAAAACCCGCTCCTGCCCAAAGCAAATCAACACCTCGGGCGTAGCTATCCCAAACCTGCGCGTAGGTATTGATGTAATTGACATAAACGAAATAGACGTAAAGAAAAACACCTTCGACTGCAATTTGCTCTATTGGGTCATCGCCGATGCAGACGACATCCAAAAAGAGGGGTACATTGATTTTGACAATATCAGCAGCGAGGAGGCCAACCGCTACCGTATCGCCGAAGAGCACGAGGGTAAGTATGTGACGCGCATTTACCGCATCAGCGGGAAGTTCCTGGGGCAGTTCGAAACTTTTGATTTCCCATTCGATCACCACGAGGTAAAAATCCCCATTACAGCCCTCAGCAGCAGCGAGAAAATCAAGATTAGTTTCGATTATAGTCGCCTGCAGATAAAGGACAAAAAGAAAGACTTTTACTTCAACGACTGGAGCACCGACGAGTATTTCGTGACGCTCGACAACCAACTGACCAACGCACTCGGCTCCCTGGATAAAATCACGTTCGACACACTCGACCGCGCCAAGTACCTCGAGAAATACAAGAGCCTGAACGTGCGTCTGAATGTGAGCCGCCGCCCCTGGGGCTCCATCATCCTGATCATCGTGCCATTCCTGATGTTCAGCGCGCTACCCATTTTCGTGCTGATCTTCCACCGCACCAACTTCGAGGAGGTAGGCGAACTCATTATCACTTCCTTCCTCGCTACCGTGGCCTATTCCATCAACCTCGTGCAACTCTCGCCTACCACGGATTCGATGAACCGCGCCTACCTTTTCCTGCTTTTGACGCTGGGAATCAATTTTTTCTGTTTTCTGTACGTCACTTATTATGATCAGGGGCGAGCCACGAGATCAGTTACGGGTCAGCATATAAAACGAAAATTCAGGCTCAGAAAAGTGTGGGTGCCGCTGTTGCTGATCGTGGTGTTTTTGATGCTGATGTATTTTATTTTTGGGAGTTGAGATACATGGATTATCCCGAATTTTGGAAAATCGTGAATTGTTTTGATTTAAGAATGCAGATTACATGATTTAAGATTTTTGAGGTTACCCACCAGAACGAGAAACCAGGAGATTGTCTCCAATCTTCAATCTTAAATCATGTAATCTGCATTCTTAAATCAAAAAACCACTTGAAAATCAATAAGTGTCGGATCTTCAAAAAATTCGGGACGACTCATATTTCACCACCCGCCGCGCCGGCCTCGGTCACCACGCCAGACTTCGATGGTTTCCTTGATTTTATCCGCCACGGCTTTCCAGACTTGGTTGCGATTGGGGTTTCGTTCCACTGGCAAGGCATCTTTTGGCACAATCTGGATGTCGCGCAAAGGTGTTTCCTCAAACATACAATCGCTCACCAAGACGCCAATGAGCAGCAATTCCCCTCGACGGTGACGCTCTACTGCACGGCGCATTTCTTCATCGTAGATGTAATCAGAGGCAAAAAATGCAGGGGTAAGCAAAAGCACTGCCACATGTGCTTCTTCCAAATGTTTGAGGATTTCGCGGTTCCATTGGTCATTGGGAAGCAACCAGCGATCATCCCAGACTTTCCAGGTTCCGTTTTTCTCCAGAGGCTTCACCATCTCGCGGAACTCGTCTTTGAAAGATTCGTTCTTGTGGGCATATGAAATGAAAATCCGTGGCTCTCCGGTAATCATTTGCCCGAAAGCATCACGGTTGATTTTTTCGGCGGTGAAATAATCGCCAAGGAGACCGACAATGCTCAATTCTTCAAAACTGATTTGACATTCTGCACCCTGTTTTCCCACCTGCAAACGGCGTTTGAGAGTTTCAAAATCAAACAGATAGGGGCTTTCTCTTTTCAAGCAAACTGTACAACGGCAAGGAATTTTTTTCTCCACGACCAAGCCGTGAAACTGTTCTCTAATAGCATCAAACTGCTCCACAATGCGGTCGAGCAAGGCTTGTTTTTGAGTGCCACGCACGCGCACAGAAATCTGGTTTTGGCTGTACACTTCTTCCACCCAGGCCTCTGCACCCTCTCGCTTGAAGAGCGCCCCGGTATCCCAGGCCAGTGTCTTGGCATCTACAAGGAAGCGATGCATCTCGACCATAAACTGATGGAATACACCTTTGGGCAAGAAGCGATAATCGAGCAGGAGGCGCACTTCGCCGCTATCATCCCAAGTGAAGGCTTCCGGCTGGCCACGCAGGTGTTGAGGTATGACGAAGCGGTCTTTCGCCCCTTCAAGCGGGAAGCAAATTTTGAATTCAGACATGAGTGCAAGCAGCTCGTCGTGCAGATCGTCATAACCCCCTCCTTTCCAAAGTACAGCAGCCTCGGCCTTGGTAAAAAAGCCATTTTGCTCCTGAATCTCGCGGCAATCAACCACTCGATATACAGCAGCAGTGGCCCATGGAGGTGAGAGAAACATAAATTTGCGCAGTAAGGCGTTGCCTTGAAAATGGAGCAATACGCCAAGGTCGTGCAACAGCGTGGCCCAAGTGCGGGCCTCCGTGCGGTCGGTGATTTCGTGCTTATTGCAGAGTTCGTAGTAGTCTCGTTCCTCAATAAACGGCGAACCACTGGCAGCCAATCGTTCCAGTTCATTGCGTACATCAAGCCATTCTTTGCGGAGGGTCATTCCAACAAATGGGAGTCCTTCCAATTGAAATTCAATGGATTGTGCTACCTTCGATAGACCTCTATTGTCTGAAAGATTGCAGGGCAGTATCCCCTGGATGTTGCCAAAACGGCCTTTCATGCCAAGTTCATCTAAGTCTTTTTTCCGATCATCGCGTTCGTTCTGGACGATCAGCAGGGGACTTTTTTCCGAGAGGATTTCAACGATATTGAGCCAGTAATTGAAGTTTTCCGACTCGCGGCGGTTGTCCGTGAGCAGTGCATACACCGAGCGTTTGGTCAGAAAAAAGCGGTGCGTAGCACTGTAAATCTCCTGTCCCGCAAAGTCCCAGATATTGATTTTGAAGGTGTTACCGTCTTTGGTTTTGAAAGTATGGTGCTCTACTGCAATGCCCCGGGTGGTGGCTTCGGGTTTGGGCATTTCGGCTTTGGGATCCTGGATTTTTTTTGCCAGCGTAGTTTTGCCCGAACCCGGCTCGCCAATGATAAGGAGTTTGGCTTCGTAGAGGCGGAAAGTTTCTTTTTCTTGAGAAGCAAAGTAGGCACGAACCGCATCCATGCCTTGCTTCATTACTTCGGGCGGGACATCGGAGATGGAGTTGTCGGTGAGACAGACCGTATTGTTAAGAGCAAATTCTCGTTGTTCAAATTCTATGTAGTGTAACGTTGGACTGTTAAATAAAGCTCGGGGAAAAAATAGGAAGTGGTTTTTATCAGCAAATACTCGATCTAATTTTGGTAATTCTGAAAAAATATCTGGCAGCGTTATGAGTTGGTTATTGGCAATGGCTAAATCTGTTAGGTCTGGCAATTTGCCAATGCTTTGTGGAAGCACACTGAATTCATTATCATGCAAATACAAAGTTTCCAGATTTTTTAACTTGACAATACTTGCCGGCAGAATGCTGAGATTATTATTGTCAACAAAAAGGTCTGTCAGGTTTTTCAAGTCGCCGATATTTTCAGACAGCGACTTAAATTGGTTTTGGGAAACATTCAAGGTCGTCAGGTTTTTCAAGTCGCCAATACTTTCAGGCAATGCACTGAGTTGGTTTTGGGAAACATCTAACTCCGTTAGGTTTATTAATTTGCTGATACTTTCCGGCAGCGAGTTAAGTTGGTTTTGGGAAACATTTAAGTCCGTTAGGTTTTTCAAATCGCCGATGCTTTCTGGGAGCGCGCTGAGTTGGTTCTTGGAAACATCTAACTCCGTTAAGTTTTTAAATTTGCTAATGCTTTCCGGCAATACGCTGAGTTTAAGGCCAGACAAATCCAATGAAGTTGCCCCTTCTCTCTTAGCCTTCTCAATCCTCCTCAACGCTTCTTCATAGCCTTTTTTTTGTTCTTCAGTCATGGTGTCATCATCTGAAAATACGCCCTCTGCCGGAGTGAGCGGTCAAGGGCGTGGGTGAGGGAATTAGGTGAAAGTTAATTTTTCAGGTCGCAAAATAGGACAGAAGGCACTACAAAGAAATTTTTAAGCAGAAACATAGTAAACCTTACGCCGTTTCATAGTAAATATTAGAGATCAGAAACCTGACTTTTGCCAAAAAGTGTTCGCCAAAAAATCCACAAAAACCCTTACATTTGATAGGCGTTTTGAACCCAAGATTTATAACCGGCTTTACCCCCGTTCTTGATCCAAAGTTCATAGTTTATAGTTCATCGTTAAAAAAAGGCAATTCTATGAAAAACAAAACCTTACGTGTCATACTCGCAGCATGGATGCTGGCAGTATGTACCCAATATACACAAGCCCTCGATCTGGGTGTATCTTTTGCCACCTACAACACCCCCGATGGAAAACCATATATTGAAGTGAACCTTGAGATCGCCGCTGTGTCTATTTTGTATAAAAAAACGGAAGGAGAGAAACTCCAGGCGGGCGCGGAAATCTTGATTATGGTCAAAAAAGGCGATGAGGTGGTCACTTTCGACAAGTACAATCTCCAGAGCCCGCTTGTGGACGCTCCACAGAGTCTTCTTGACGTGAAACGTTTGCCTTTGCCAGAAGGCGATTATGTTCTGGAGATTTCTGTGCAAGACCTCAACGCCCCGGAGAATAAGGATAATTATCAAACGTCTTTCAGTGTCCGATTCCCTAACAGCCTCTACCTCAGCGAAATACAATTGTTGCGCAGTTTCAAGCGCGATGAATCGGTTACTCCTTTCACCAAAAACGGCTATTTCCTCGAACCCTTGCCCTTCAACTTTTACGAGCGGGGCACGACGCGCCTTGCTTTCTACGGCGAAGTTTACAATTCCAACAAAAGTGTCACCGATTCCGACTATCTCGTACGGTATTACATCGAGCAGGAACAAAGCAATGGAACCAAAACCCTGGTTTCCACGGGCAGTCAGCGCAAAAAACCGAGAGATATAGACGTTTTGTTGGTCCAGATGGATATCAGCAAACTCGAAAGCGGCAACTTCATGCTCACTGTTGAAGCCCGCAATGCCGCCAACGAACTGCTTGCCATACGCAGCCTAAAGTTCCAGCGCAGCAACCCCTTCACGCCCTTCAACGAAAGCGATATTACCGACGAAATGCTCGCGAAGCAATTCACCCAAAATCTCGACGAAAAGCAACTGAAATATACCCTGGCAGCACTCTCCCCCATCGTAGTAGGAGATGACGCAGAGATGTTGAACAATGTGAACCGAGACAAAGACCTTAAGAACAAGCGTTTTTTCATCTTCCGGCATTTCGTTCAGCAAGACCCAAACAACCCCGAAGCGGCTTACCGTCGCTATATGGCGCTCGCCAATTCAGTACACGAAAAGTTCAAGGGTGGTTTCCGTCACGGTTTCGAGACAGACCGGGGCCGCGCTTACCTGCGCTTTGGTCCGCCCGATGATTTGATGCACGTTGAAGACGAACCGGGGGCTTCTCCCTATGAAATCTGGATTTATTACAATTTCCCAAAAACCAACCAGACCAACGTCAAATTCCTTTTTTACAATCCCTCCCTTGCAGGGGAAGATTATATCACCTTGCACTCCACCGCTCGCGGTGAAATACAAGACCCGAAATGGGAGCGCAAACTGTACAACCGCAACCTGACCGAATACGTGGATGGCGATAATTACCAGGATGCCACAGGTGTGGAACGCAACCTGGGCCGGCGGGCAAGACAATACTTCACGGATTTTTGACTTTAGAACTTTGACTCCGCCAAAGCAAACATGAGTCCTCCCAAATTTTAAGCCAATTGGGTCTGATTGATGATTGATGAATACATGATTGTTGATTTTTGAGGTAAATGGAAGATGTTATTATTGACGATTGCGGCACATCAGCCATTGTCAATCCACCATTCCATCAAAAATCAACAATCATGTATTCATCAATCATCAATCAAACTAAATCTGAGAAATGCTCAAAATTTGGGAGGAGTCATGTTTACTTTTCGGCCAAGGGTTAATTTCTATCCTCCTTGGCTTCTTCGCGCCGTTCTATGTATTCTTGCCAAACACCTTGGTAATCATAGGTCAAATAGATTTCAGTATCGAATGCTCCCCACGCTCCGTTTTCGAGCGCAAGGTTGAGCCGGCGCACTGCACCAGCTGGAACATGCAAGGTAATAATGTGGCCAAGTCCCATTGCCAATGTCCATGTCACCACGCGCACGTCTTGCGGCGGAAAAATGTCCCAAAAACCCTGCGCCTCCAGGATTCGGCGTATTTCAGGAAGGTTCTTGTCTTGTTGGTGCTTAAGAATGACCGTCACCAGCACACTGTCTGCCTCCACCACGGCGGGTGCTGTTGTAGAGGGGCCTTCGGGCGCTGTGGGTTGTTGGGCAAAACCAAGTTCGGCAAAGGCGAACAATATAGAAACGAGCAACAGGATTTTCTTCAACATCTCATTATAAAGTGATGAAGTGATGAAGTGATGAAGTTATAGAGCGCAAAATCGCTTTATCACTTTATCGCTTCATCACCTCTTGGTTAGGGCGGCAAAGATAATCGCAGCCTGCGTATTTTGATTTTTGAATCTGTGACTTGCAAAAACTGATTTTGAAATTACATTTGCCGTGTGCTACTGCATTGGACTGTTGGACATTGGACCGTTAGACTGTTGGACTTTGGACATTGGACTGTTAGACATTTGACCATTCATGTCTAAAGTCCAACAATCCAATGTCCAAAGTCCAACAGTCCAAAGTCCAATAATCCAAAGTCCATTGTCTAAAAGTCCAACATCCACCTTATGTTCAAAAATCATCCTTCGGGACTACCCTATCTTTTTCTGACCGAATTGTGGGAGCGCTTCGGCTACTACCTCATGATCGGGATTTTTCTGCTCTACATGACCGATTCGGCACATGGGGGCCTGGCCATGACGCGCTCGCAAGGCTCGGATATTTTTGGCACCTTCATCGCGCTGGTGTACATCACCCCTTTCATGGGCGGGCTATTGGCCGACAAACTATTGGGTTACCGTCGGAGCATCATACTTGGTGGCGTTTTGATGGGCGTTGGCTACATGATGCTGGCAGTCTCGAACAGCCTGACCACATTCTATGCTTCGTTGTTCGTGATGATTTTGGGCAATGGCTTTTTTAAGCCCAATATTTCTGTACTACTCGGCAACCTCTACAACGAAGAAAAATACAGGGTGCTCAAAGACACCGGGTACAACATATTCTATATGGGCATCAATCTCGGGGCCTTCATCTGCAACTTTTTTGCAGCCTGGCTTCGACACAATATCGGATGGGGAGCAGCTTTTGCTGCCGCTGGTATTGGCATGTTCATCGGAGTGATTGTGTTCATGCTCGGCTCCAAACACTACGCCCATGCTGATATCCGCCAACCCGCTGTTAAAGGCGAAATGGGCGTTGGCCAAATGCTCTCCTCGGTGCTTTTACCAGCCATTATTACAGGCATCGCAGGCTGGATGATCCCCGGCAACATATTCGGCACCGACTCCACCGATGCTTTCCTGTTTGGCAGTATCCCGGTCGTCGCGTTTTACTTGTGGACTTACTGGAAAGCTACGGAGGAAGACAAGCCTCGTATCAAAGTATTGCTTTCGATCTACGCGGTGGTGATTGTTTTCTGGGCCATTTTCAAGCAAAACGGCACGGCGCTTACTACCTGGGCAGAGTTTTATACCGACCGCGAAATGGCGACATGGGTAGCTGGCCCGGCCGAAACCCTCAAAATGGCGCAGGTGGTGACGATGAAAGACACACTCTACCCGCAATATGATGCGCAATTCCGCACTACACAAGGTGCTGATGGCAAACCCGTCAAAATCAACACGTTCAACCCTTATTTCCTCAATGTTCCAGCAAGTGACAGACCGCCCGTGGAGGAAAAGGTATCCTTGGTTTCCACGGAAATTTACCAGTCGGTCAATCCATTTTTTGTGGTGGTGCTCACGCCTTTGGTTATCTGGTTCTTTGCCTATTTGCGACGACGAGGAAAGGAGCCTACCACCCCCGCTAAAATCGGTTGGGGCCTGGTCGTGTCGGCGCTCAGTACGCTTGTAACCGTCATGGCGGTGTACGCCTGTCATAACGGGATTGAAAAAGCATCCGCCTGGTGGATCATTGCGGCTTATGGCGTCATTACCGTGGGCGAACTATTTCTCAGTCCAATGGGACTTTCCATGGTATCAAAAATGGCGCCTCGCCACATCACAGGCCTAATGATGGGCGGTTGGCAACTTGCCACCGCATTGGGCAACAAAATGAGCGGGGTGCTCGCCACAATGTGGGACCGATATGATGATAAAGCCAATTTCTTTTGGGTTAATTTTGTACTGCTCATGCTTGCAGCACTCGCCCTGTTTTCAATGCTCAGATGGCTGAACAGGGTTTTCCGGGAGAAGGGGCTGACGTGAACATTTACGATTTTGGATTTACGATTTACGATTGGGGCTTGTCCATGGCGTTTCTTCCAAGCCCAGCGCAAAAAAATCGTAAATCCAAAATCGTAAATCGTAAATCAACAAAGTTCAAATCAACAAATTCATATAGATCATGTCAATCAAACAAAAGTTTTCAAGACAGCACAAATCTGAAAAAGACCGCGCTGAAAACCGCAAGTTCCTGCTCATTATCGCCGTCTCTACCCTGGCCTTAATGGCGCTGATGTATTTTGCATTTGTGCGGTAAAATGGGTTTGTGCAAAAAAAGAAAGGCCGTTCCTGCGTAATGCGGGAGCGGCCTTTTTGTATGTTACATGAATTGCTAGCCCATATTCGCCACCCTAACCATCTTGTCTTCCACTTCTTGCACCAAATCCATGAAATGTTTCTCGCGCTTGAGTTCCCGGGTGCGGTGGTGAGAGATATCCACTTTGATATGTTCCACGATATGCGAAGGAGCGGCTTTCATAATGTAGATATCATCGCCGAGATAGACCGCTTCTGAAATATCGTGGGTTACGAAAATGACCGTGGAGTGGAATTTTTCCCACAACTGGATCAACAATTCCTGCATTTGCAGTCTGGTTTTAATGTCCAGCGCGCCAAAAGGTTCGTCCATCAACAGGATATCCGGATTGGCCAGCAGACTTCGGGCGATGGCCACGCGCTGCAATTGCCCGCCTGACAAGGTGGGATATTGTGCATATTTGTTCTCGTGGCCGCCCAGTCCTACCAGTTCGATCATTTCCTGTGCTTTTTGCAGGCGGGTCTTTTCGTCCATGCCCTTGAATTTCAGCCCGATGGCTACATTTTCTCGCACGGTCATCCATGGGAAGGAAGAATATTGCTGAAAAACCATGCTGATGCGGGAATCATCTGTGACCAGTTTATCGTGCACTTTGATAGTTCCACTCGTAGGCTTTTGCAGGCCGCATACATATCGCAAGATGGTGGATTTGCCACTGCCCGACATGCCCAGGAGGACAACGAATTGCCCACGACTAGGATGGTCCTCGATGAGCAGATTGAAATCTTTTATGATATAGGTTTTCCCGCCGTCGTAGGACTGGCTCACGTCTTCCAATTGTATGATATTGGGCAAATGGGATTGCTTAAATTGCACCATGGTCATTTTAATTTTGAAGCACTAGCCAACTTAATCTCGCCCATTGCGATCATGACGATTCCGACAACTACAGCGATCCAGACGACGACTTCCGGTATTTGGGTGGGTAGCAATGCTTTGGCAAGCAAGGTCAGCAGGATGAAAAAGATGCCATATTGACATTCCTGTACGCCGGGCCATTTGTATTTCAGGTACTTGTGCGGATTTAAGCGGGTATCTAAATATGAGAGTATTCGGTCTTGCAAAAATCCAATAACAATGATGAGCAAGAGCATGGCGAATACGCGGTCAATCTGCCCCATTTTACTTTTGATGAAGATCAAGCCGCCAATACCTCCCTGACGGTTCAACAATTCAGCAATGATGATGTAGGTCCATGAAATGGCCGTCAACACCCGGATATCGTCCATCAGCCGTGAAAAAACCGCAGGGAGATAGACAGAACGAAACGTTTGCCAATTGGAGGCGCTGAGCGTGAATGCGGTTTGAACATACACATCTTCAACTTCCCGGATCCGTTGCACGATCACGGGCAAGAGATAGACCAGGATACCAAATGCCAGAAAGGCAATTTTCATCGTGTCTTCCAAACCAAACCACACGATGAACAAACTGGTGAGGGCCGACAAGGGCAGATACCGAAGCGCATCAATCTGGCGACTGAAAAGTCCGCGGAACAATGGAATCAAGCCAAGCACAAAACCAATGGGCAATGCAACGAGCAAGGCCCAGAGATAACCTTGAATATTCAGCCAGATGCTGCGGCTGGTATTGGCGATCAACTGGTCATGTGCGATGAGCTGACGGAAGGCGTCCGGTATTTTACTCGGAGGTGGCAATACCGGATAAACCTTCTCAAAGGAGCTGGCACTGGCCGTAAGCAGAGAATCCTGACGAAGGATAGAATCCCGCTGCACTTTGGTGATGGTAGTGTCCAATAAAGAAGGCAGCTCACGCAACCCGCCTTCCACGATCGGGCGCTGGTCGGATAGCACTTCTGCCAATACCCACCAAATTGCGAGGGTAATTGCCCCTCCCAGCACAGCCAGCACGATCCGATGGGCATAGCCCAATTCACCCCTCAGTTTGAATAGCGACATATTATTTTATGGCTGTTACTCACCAACAATTTCAAAATCAGTCCTTCTGTTCTTGGCCCGTCCTTCTTCTGTATCGTTGGTTGCCACCGATTTGTCGGGGCCGTTTCCTACGATGATGAAGCGGTTCTTTGGCATATTGTAGGTAGAGATTAGGTAATCGGCAACTGATCTGGCCCTTTTCAAGGAAAGTGCCTTGTTGCCGGCAGCATTGCCGACGTTGTCCGTATTGCCTTCGATCCGGATACGGGCATTTGAAAACGCTTTAGCAATGTCCACAAATTCCTTGTCAATAATGTATTTGGCATTTTCGTCCAGTTGAAATTCGCCGGTTCTAAATGAAATACTTACCCGTTTGGTAGCAATGGCACCCTTCGTTTTGGCAGCTTCGGAGGCAACGGAGAATTGCTTTTGGCCTTCGGCGGCCTGGCCTGGAGCGCTGGCCAGCGCGGTTGCCGCTTTGATGGCCTCGGTATTGATGGCCAAACGCCAGCTGGGCACCTTGCCTTCGATATAACCCAACTGCTGATAAGTGGCGGACATACGGTTGTAAAGGTTTTCGCCAGTCACACCTTTATAGTCGGGGTTCATTCCGAAAAAGTTCAGGTTGTCGCCGTGGGTGCAAAGCCGCACATTTTCAATGGCTTTGAGGGCTGCATCTTCTGACACGCCGTCGAAATTCTCGGAGAGAATTTTGGCGGCCTTGCGCCTATTGGCATCGCTGGCGTTAATTTCGGCAGCCCCCTTCATCCAGCCTTCGTATAGTTTGTTGGCCTTATCCCGGTTTTTTTCAAGCCAGCTGCCTTTGGCAATAAAAGCATCCGCAATGATATTGGACGCAGAACGGGTACTCTCCAAAATCTTGGATCCTGGTACTGCCTGAACACAAAGTTCGTCGTCCGGGCTCCAAACCACTGCCGCATCCACTTGTTGACTTTTGAAAACCTGGGCTGCATCAATAGCACTGGGTTGCTTAACAATCTCGATGTCAGAGGGTTTCATGCCCGCCGCATCCAACAGCCAAATCAAAAAAGAATGCGATGGGGTCAATTCCGCCACCGCTACTTTTTTGCCCCTCAGGTCGCTGACAGAGGCAATCCCCCTTCTGACCACCACGGCATCGCCGCCCCGCGACCAGTCTGCCTGGAACACAATGCGCGGGTCAAATGCCTGAAGTGCCGACATCTCTGTCGGAAGGGCATCTACGGTACACCAGAGCAGATGCACATCTCCATTCTTGAAAGCGGCTCTACTCGCTTCAAAATCGTCGAGCACTTTAAAATCTACTTTGAAGCCATAATCTTTATAATAGCGGGACTGGGTATTCGCTTTGAAGCCTTCGTTAAAATACTGTCCACCGGCATAACCGCCCCAGGTCACGACACCAACTTTGATGGTGCCAGGGTCTGAATCCGAATTTTCGTCGTTGGCAGTACCTTTTTGAGCACTTTCTTCGACCATTTTTTTGCCAAATTCGGTGTTATTAAACAGGTATTTCCCACCAAAGAAAACTCCTGTTACAACCAGAATAGCGATTAAAAGCTTTGAAAACGATGTTAATTTTGCCATTTCATTATTTATTTGATTGGTTAGAAAAGGTGATGGTTATGCTAAACACTAGGAGCTCATGCTGAGGTCTGCAACAAACAGTCAATACATGACCGCGCCATACAGGCACAAAAATACATACCTGAACCAGAAATTGATACTTATTTCCGGGGATGCAATGTTTAGCATTTTAGATATGATTTCATCGAAATTATCTGCAAAGTACTGAACCTAAATGTTGAAAACTTATTTCTAAGCGACAAGCCGCGTTTTTTGGAATAAGTTCGTTCTTTTGACTTTGAAAGAGATCCTTGGCCCAAAATCCCTGCATCCAATGTCTTGTCTGCCCAACTATGCAACAAAATCAATCCGTTACCGAAGCGCTCCAAACCCTCGAAGCCCAAGGATACCAGCCTGCCGATGTACTTGAAGAACAGCCCGAAGAATCCATACAATCGAACGACTGGCGTCTGGATTCGGTACATAAGGTTCAGGAAGAAGGCAAAAGTTCGCTGCTAATTGCCGTTTCGAGTGCAAAACGCCGACTAAAGCTGGTGTTCGTGGAATCCACTTTTACCATGTCCGATTTCTCACCCATGACTCTGCTGCGCAAACTTTTTCCCAAGCGGAGTCGCTGATTTTGTACATTGGATGGTTGGACATTAGACTGTTAGATCCAAACCTGCATAAGTCTGAAGTCCAACTTTGAAGTCTAAAGTCCAACGTCCAACAATCCAATGTACAACGTCCATCAGTCCAACGTCCAACGTCCAACAGTCCAAGGTCCAAGGTCCCTAAACTGCAAAGGCCATCTGCTCGACCTATCGAGCCCTGTGGTGATGGGAATCCTCAACATCACGCCCGATTCATTTTTCGATGGCGGCAAGTATCCCGATGAGGCGAGCATTTTGCAACAAGCTGAAGATATGCTGCATGAAGGTGCGAGCATCCTCGACATTGGCGGAGCATCTTCCCGACCAGGCGCTGCCGAAGTAAGCGAATCGGAGGAAATGCGTCGCATCCTTCCAGCCATTGAGGGCATTCAGAAAAATTTTCCCAACTCGATTGTTTCAGTAGATACCTGGCGGACAAACGTCGCCAACGCTGCCGTACAGGCTGGCGCAAGCATCGTCAATGATATATCCGCAGGAAATCTCGATCCCAAAATGCTCGAAATTGTGGCCGATCTGGGCGTTCCTTATATCCTGATGCACATGCAAGGCACTCCCGCCACCATGCAGCAAAAGCCTCATTACGAGGATGTTGTAACAGAAGTGCTTGATTTTTTCATCCAAAAAATAGAAGCGCTGCGCATCCTGGGGGTAAAAGACATCGTTCTTGACCCGGGGTTTGGTTTTGGCAAAACGGTTGAGCACAATTACACCCTGCTAAAAAACCTGCACGTCTTTCAAAATGTGCTGGGCCTGCCTGTACTCGCCGGGATTTCTCGAAAATCCATGATCTGCAAACCGCTTGAGATAAAACCTGCCGAGGCATTGAACGGGACTACAGCGTTGCACATGGTTGCCTTGCAACAGGGCGCATGTGTGCTTCGGGTACATGATGTGAGGGAAGCAATGGAAGTGATTAAATTGTGGCAGCTGCTTTAGTGGTGAACCAAGTTAGTTCCTAAATTGGTTCACCACTAGATCACCGAAATCAATCTTCCCTTCCCAATTCCTTGAATATAAAGGAAATAGATTCCCGGCGGCAATGCTGACAAAGGCATTTGAAATTCTTTCTGAGCACGAGAAAGTTCCACTTTTTGCACAAGACTCCCCGTCGCGTCAAACAAATAAGCGGTGGTTTCAGACGCAAGCGGTTGAGTTATTTGAACCGTTAAGACCCCATTGCCCCCAACCGGATTTGGTGCAATTGAAAACCCTATTCCAGACGCCTCGTCTTCTACCGCTCGATACGGAACTGTCAGGTGCTCGTAGGCACCAATATCAGGCGCCGCGCCAGAAAACCAGCGAGCCGTGCGACCAAGTGGATGCAAATACGCATATAAAGCGGTCAATGGCACATTATTAAAATAACCAGCATCCGTGCCGGCATCAACACAAGGGGAACTGGCAGTAAGCCTGTATTCAAAATTTGCAGAGTTGCTCAAATTAGCGGCTGCGATGTTTGTCAGCCAGATATTGTGGGTAGTGTCCATGACCAAGCTTGTTCCTTGCAGAAGCGTTCCTGGGCCTAGGAAAAGGTTGTTGACCAATTTGACAAGCGTGGTTGCATTGGAATATTGCAGGAAACGCCCATTGAAACGATCATTCACGATCGTGTTATGGGATAAAATGATCTGCTGTTCCGGGTGGCTTTGATTTTCAAGGGCAAAAGAAATAATCCCTCCGTTTTGGGAGTTGGGCGACTGTTCAATGATATTTCCAATCAAAATGGCCAGGCCGCCATTGGGTATGTCTACCTCATAACTTCCATCGCCGTTTTCACCCGTCAATCTGTTGTAATACAGGTTATTATACCTAGCCCGGCTTTTTACCAAATGCCCGATATGCGAATTGTGCGAATAACAATAGCGCATCGTCAGGCTGTTCACATTGCCTACATAAATATTGTGCGAAAAGCCATCACCGTACCCGTTGTAAGAGAACTCGCAAGACTCGAAGACAAAGTTACTCACACCGTCGTTTGAGGTCAAAATGCCCATCTCGTTGTGATGGAAATAGCAGTTCCGCAGCGTCAGGTGCTGCCCTTCCTGCCGAATACCAGCACCGTTGTGGTCGGGCACCTGACAGCCGGAAAACTCTATTCCTTCCACAGTGCAATTAGCGCCTTTTATCACCCAAATGGCCTTGCCTTCGGAGTAGTTTCCGGCTGCTTCGAGATGGGCATACCCATTGCCAACTGCTCTGATAACCAGGTTGTTGGCAAACCATTTGGTCACGTTTCCGGTGTAAAGGCCCGCATCAATTTCCACTGTATCCCCGTCGGCGACTAAACCGGAGACTGCCGATGGAACAAGATAGGTACGGGTGGGTCCTACCTGCCAGATTTTGGCGTGTAAGAGGTTGATTTGGAGGAGCAGGAAAAGAAGAGCCAAGTGTTTCATCAGGCGAAAATAAGCTGTGGAAAACGAAATGCAAAGAAAGCATTGGGGCTTATTACATTTGCCCACCCATGGCGCGAACAAAAAAAGACGGAACACCCAATACGAGCGGCGCACCCACCACGCCGCTTATGCAACAGTACGTTCAGGTGAAAATCAAGTACCCGGATGCAGTACTGTTGTTCCGCGTGGGCGATTTCTATGAAACCTTTGGCGAAGACGCAGTCAAGGCCAGCCGCGCGCTCGGAATCACGCTCACCAGCCGCAATAACGGTGGTTCTGACATTGAACTGGCGGGTTTCCCATACCACTCCCTGGATCTGTATCTCCCGCGTTTGGTGCGGGCCGGTTACCGCGTGGCAATCTGCGAACAAATGGAAAAGCCTGTGCCAGGAAGAGTGGTGCGAAGGGCTGTAACAGAAGTAGTTACGCCCGGTGTCACTACCGACGATGCACTGCTCGATCACAACGCGAACAACTTCTTGGCCACTCTGGCTTACGGCCCCAATGAACAACACGGTCTCGCCTTTCTCGATATTTCTACGGGCGAATTTTTCGTCTCGGAGGGCGATTCTGGAGCGGTGGACAAACTCCTGCAAAGTTTCAAACCAGCAGAGGTTATCCTGCCCAAAAGCCGCGTGAAGGAGTTTGTGGCCATTTACGGCGACAAGTTTTACACCAACACACTTGAAGACTGGATTTTTACCCGTGAATTTGCCCGCGAAAAACTGCTCAGCCATTTCCAAACTGCCAGCCTCAAGGGTTTTGGCGTGGAAGAACTGGACCTGGCACAAACAGCTGCCGGAGCAGCTCTGCATTACCTCGCGGCAATGGAAAACACGCGGCTTTCCCACATCACCGCGCTTAGCCGACTCCAAACCGAGCAGTTTGTCTGGCTCGACCGCTTCACCATCCGAAACCTGGAACTTGTAGGCAGTAATCATGAGAATGGCGTTTCGCTGCTGCAAGTGTTGGACAAAACGGTGTCGCCCATGGGCGCGAGACTTTTGAAAAAATGGGTTTTGCTGCCACTCACCAAACTCAGTCAAATCCGCGAGCGGCATGATGCGGTGGAGTTTTTTGTTGAAAATCAGGAATTTGCACAAGAACTCGAACCTCACATCCGACACATCGGGGATCTGGAACGGCTTATGGCCAAAACTTCGGTGGGTAAAATAAGCCCTCGGGAAGCCATGCAGTTGCGCCGAGCTTTATTGGCGATCGAACAGGTCAAAAACCTATTACACAGCCAGTCAATCATCAATAGCCAACCTGCGCCGGATAAACAATCAATCGTTTTCGCCCGACTCGCTGAAGGCCTGAACCCTTGCCTGACGCTCCGTGCCCGCATTGAAAAAGACATCGCCCCAGACCCGCCTGCCGATATCCGAAAAGGTGGCGCCATCGCCGACGGGGCGGATGAAACCCTGGACGAACTCCGGCATGTAGTGCGCAACAGCCGCGAAATGCTGCTCGAAATACAGCAGCGGGAAATAGAACGCACGGGCATCACAAGTCTGAAGGTAGCCTTCAACAATGTGTTCGGTTATTACATCGAAGTTACCTCCAAATGGAAAGACCAAGTGCCGCCCGAATGGACCCGCAAACAGACCATCGCCAATGGGGAGCGATTTATTACGGAGGAACTTAAAATCTTGGAAGCCAAGATTTTAGGGGCAGAAGAGAAGATTTTAGAACTGGAAGAGAAATTGTTCAGGGCTCTGGTGGAAGAGATTGGAAATTACATCCAACCCATCCAGCACAATGCGCAATTGGTGGCAAGGCTGGATTGCCTGCTTTCATTCGCCAAACTTGCTCAAAAAAACAATTACGCCCGCCCCGAACTCGACGATTCGACGCTGTTGGATATTCGCGATGGTCGCCACCCTGTCATCGAAACACAACTGCCCATTGGGGAGCAGTTTGTGCCTAACGACGTGTTCCTCGACAGCGAATCGGTTCAAATCATCCTCATTACTGGGCCGAACATGGCGGGCAAATCCGCGCTGTTGCGCCAAACCGCACTCATCACTTTGATGGCTCAAATGGGCAGTTTCGTCCCGGCCAAAAGTGCCCGCATCGGCTTGGTAGACAAGGTGTTCACCCGCGTGGGCGCTTCAGACAACATCAGTGGCGGGGAGAGCACATTTATGGTCGAGATGAACGAAACGGCCCTGATTATGAACAACATCAGCGACCGCTCGCTCATTCTCCTCGATGAAATCGGGCGCGGTACCAGCACCTACGACGGCATCAGCATTGCCTGGAGCCTGGCAGAATACCTGCACGACAACGAGCGCGCCCATCCCAAAACGCTCTTCGCCACACACTACCACGAACTCAACGAACTGGCCGAAAGTCACGAACGCATTCACAATTTTCATGTGAGCACCAAGGAGGTAGGCCAAAAAGTGGTTTTTCTCCGCAAACTGGTGCCCGGCGGTTCCAATCACTCTTTTGGCATCCATGTGGCGCGCATGGCGGGTATGCCGCAGGCCATCGTACAGCGTGCAAACGAGATACTTAAAACCCTGGAAGTGAAATCAGTAGAAGGCGAAAAGGGACTGTCCAATGTCCAACAAGAAATGTCCAATGTCCAACAGCCGACGACCGCTGACCTTAAGAAAAAAGTCAAAAACATCGCGGCTCCGCTGCAGCTGCACATCTTTGACGTGGACGATTATACGTTGAAAATCAAGGAGACCCTGCTTTCGCTGGATTTGAATACCATGACTCCGATGGATGCGCTGTGGAAGTTGAATGAGTTGGTGAAGATTGCGGGGAAGAAATGATTAGGAAAAACTATTTTTGTACAAAAATTGAAACTATCCATGTCAGAACAGACTGTTCAACAACCGTTTAGCAATCTACAATTAGAGCTGCTGAGCCTTTATTCTCGTAATATTTCGGACGAAGAATTACTGCAAATCCGGGATATGCTGGCTCGTTTTTTCGCTGACCGTGCAACCAAACGCGCCAATGAAGTATGGAAAGAAAAAGGCTTTGATGCGAAAGAGATTTTGAAAAAGCATCGTCGCACTCCTTATCGCCGCGTTCCCGCATGAAAGTCGTTCTGGACACAAACGTTTTGTTTGTCTCGGTTTCTGAGTTTTCGCAATACTATCCGATATACCGAGCCTTGAAAAACAAAGAGTATGAGTTAGTGGTGACCACTGATATTATGCTTGAATACAATGAAATTATTGGTGACGAAATGGGTGAAGAAGTAGCCGACGATTTGCTAGCCTTTCTTGCACATGCATCTAATGTTCTCAAAATCAACAAGTATTACTTCTGGAACTTGATCACAGTAGACCCAGACGATGATAAATTTGTGGACGCAGCAGTAGCTGGAAACGCTGATTTTATTGTCACTGATGATCGGCATTT
Organism: Saprospiraceae bacterium; assembly: GCA_046160625.1. Classification (GTDB taxonomy): domain Bacteria; phylum Bacteroidota; class Bacteroidia; order Chitinophagales; family Saprospiraceae; genus M3007. Next base: position 13,889 of record JBJXGZ010000101.1, on the reverse strand, counting down.
TCGGGTTTTGAAAAAAATTGCTTTCCCGAAAGTCAAGGTAATTTCTACAGATGAGTTTTTGAAAGTGGTGCTGAATGCGTTGATTGAATGAACCAAGCTTATGCTACCAAAGAAACAGATAGAGCGCTTTCATATTGATCAATTGATACGAAATACTTCCAGTTTTCCACAAGGAGACTTATATCATGTGGATAAAGACCCACCCGATTTCTTGTTTCTTACAACCACAGGAGAAAAAATTGGCATTGAACACACTAGACTTTATAGGCCAAAGCCTGTCCATGAAAAGTACTCTCTGCAAGAAATAATTTCTCTAAAAGAAATAGTAGTTGAGGTAGCAGAGAAAATATTCCTCGAAAAACATGGCCTACCATTGCACATTAATATTGCATTTCAAGATAATCTCAATTTGCCTAAACGTGAGATAACCTCACTTGCATCAACCATTAGCGACTTGCTTTACAGTAAGTTGAAAGACCAAGATTTAGCGTCTAACTTTTTTCTAAAATTTGACATAAAAGGAGAATTATCAAAATTTATCATTGAAATTACCGCACACTACTTTTATAAAATAAAGGATTCTGTATGGCAGGTATCTGAGGGCTATTTGCTACCAAATTTAGAGGGAAAATTAATCACAGACGTTATCTTCGAAAAAAGCGTGGCTGCTCAAGCATATCTAAATGAATTTGACAAACTCTTTCTTCTCTTAGTAGTCCGTGACCTAAATCATGCTACATGGTTTGACAAATTAGAAATCCCTCCCCGTTTAAATTTTGAAATGTCTTGCTTTGAAAAAATCTTCTTGTTATCATGTTGGGATAACGGGGTAATTGATATAAAATGACGCCCATGGATGCCATTCAGAAGTTGAACGAATTGGTGAAGATTGCGGGGAAGAAGTAGAAAGGCTACTTTTGCCGCACAACATGGAAAACAAAACCCTTATCTCCATAATAGTACCCGCTTTCAACGAGGAAGAAAATCTCTTCGTGACAGTCCAAAAGATTGGGGAAATCCTTGCAAATCTCCGCGACAAATATTCCTTCGAACTCATTTTTGTGAACGATGGCAGCAGCGACCAAACCCTGGCTTTGCTGCGCCAATTGCACCAGAATCATCCTGACTGGGTGCATTACCTCAGTTTTTCTCGCAATTTTGGCCACATGAGCGCCCTGCGTTGCGGCTACGATCATGCGCGTGGGCAAGCCGTGATTTGTATGGACGCTGACCTTCAACACCCGCCAGCTTACATCCCGGTTTTTTTGGAGAAATGGGCGGAAGGCTACGAAATCGTATTCACCAGCCGACAAGACGACGAAAAGTCAGGCTGGTTCAAGCGTCTCAGTTCCAAATATTTTTACGGCTTGATGAACCGCTTTTCCGATGTACGCATCGAGCCGGGCGCGGCTGATTTCCGTCTGCTGGACCGAAAAGTGGTGGATTTGATTAGGCAATCGCAAGAGACGGATCTGTTTATCCGGGGCTTTATCCCTTGGGTGGGTTTCCGGCAGTATATCATTCCTTACACTCCAGACAAAAGATTTGCCGGGCAATCCAAATACACGTTGAGGAAAATGTTGCGGCTTGCGCTCAATGGCATTACAGCATTTTCTGTCAAGCCATTGCGCGTTGCAACTTTTCTAGGCGTCATCATTTCCGGGTTTGCATTTTTGTACGCTATCTATGCTGTTTATGCACATTTTGTGCTCAAAGAGACAGTACAAGGCTGGACTTCCGTGCTACTTTCCGTGCTGATAATGGGAGGATTGCAATTGCTGACGCTCGGCATCATCGGAGAATATTTGGGCCGTTTGTTTATTCAGGCAAAAGGCCGCCCGCCTTATATTGTGCAGGAAAGTTCACTGCCGCCCTCCAGTAATAATTGATCCAACCATCCAACTCAATGCGTTTCCAGCTTTACCGCACCCTTTTTATCGCCTTCCTTTTTTGTGAAATACTGCTCATAACCTCGCAGCGACTGCGGTACATGGGGCAACGGGAAAATGGCATCGTGCTGACCATTTTGGCCGCAGCCATGGGCATTTTTGCGGTGCTGGCAGCATTTGAAAAATCAAATACCCGAAAAAAAAACCAAGTTGGCACTTGGGAAAATTGGCTTCTGGGAATAGTGACTGTCGCAGGTCTGGGCTTGTGCATTTTTCATTTTAACCGCGAAATAACCGTCATTCCGATAGATATCCGCCTTTCTGACATTCTGCCAACCATTCAGGTAATGAACCAGCGAATGTTGGAGGGGCAGTACCCTTACAGCATTATTCAAAGTTTTGGCTATGATCTGTCGCCCACCTATTTGCCCATGATGTGGCTGCCATTTTTGCCGGCGACCGCTTTCCATTTTGACGAGCGTTGGATTGCGTTTGCCATTTGGGGCATCGCGACGATTTCGATGATTCGACGCGCTCAAGTGTGGGGGCTAAGCACGGAGGCCAAATGGTTGATTACGGCATTGCCATTTTTCCACTTTATCCTGATCGAAGAAGGTACCGACGCCACTTTTGGCAATACGGTGGAGATCATGATCGCGGGGTTTTATATGTTGTTTGCGCTCCAATTGGTTAAAATCCGGGAGTATCTGGCTGGGAATCCTCGAAAAAAAGGGGTATTGCTGGCATTCTTTATAGTGCTCTGTCTTCTATCCCGATATGCCTTTTTGCTTTGGTTGCCGCTGTGTTTCGCAGTGGTTTGGGTGGAAAACCGAAGGCTCGCGATCAGTACAGCAGTTTGGGTTTTTGGTTTCGTGATGCTGTTTTTTGTGCTTCCATTTTTGCTCAAGGACCCCATGATTTACTTCAATGGTTTAAAATACTATTCTGTGGCAGCACTGGCTGGTTGGGAACAAGCGGGCAACAGTGGCCCATTGTACGATGGCATGGGCCTGGCAGGTATATTCCGGGACGAATGGGGAGGAGATATGGCTGCCCGTTTGGCTGGGCTGCAAAGGTGGCAAATGATCACTTCTTTAGCAGCCGCTGGGCTTTGCGCCTTTCTTTGGTGGAGAAAACGCGCTAAAATGCAACGTCTTTCGCTTTTTCTGTTGGGCAGCCTGAAATTCTACTTTGCCTTTTTTTACGGGTTTATTCAGATGCCTTACACCTATCTGATGCTTACGCCTTGTTTTTTAAGCCTGGTGATGTTGCTTTCATTTTACAAAGAAGCAGATACCGCCGCCCTGGTTTCTACGACTGTGGATTGAGCTTGCAGCAAATGGCGTTGGGCGTGTAGCACCAGGTATTCCAACAAATCGCCCAAAAGAAAAGATGAAACGTGCCAATGCATAGGTTTTATCGAGGGCTTGTTGGTATCTACTTCGCGCGCTTGACGCATCAGCCGCAGCATGAGCTCGATGTTGATAAGCAGCACTTTCAGCTCGTATTCCCGCACTTTCAACAACTTGGAAGGATTAATCGCCTTGGGACTGTGCCGTCTTTTTTCGGCCAAATGCACAGGGCTAGCTGCATGAATCGCCCTGCGGCCCAACCAGTTGGATTGCCGTTCATGTGCTGGCAACCACCGGCGGGCTTTCGCTTTGTGGAGCGCAAGTTCGATGCGGGGGAGGTAATAGTCGAATTGGGCATTGAGATGCGCGAAACATTCCAGCGCATTCCAACTGCCCGGATTGGGGCGCAAAAGCAGCGCTTCAGTGGGTTGGTCTGAGAATTTGCTGCGCAGTAGTTTTAAGAGCTCGTTCAAATCGGATTCAAGATTGTCGAGCAGCTCGGATTGTGTCATCGTATTATGAATATGAAGCGTAAGTGCGTTACTGTTAGAAGTGGAACACGGATGACACGGATTAGACACGGATTTTAAAATATTATTGTGCCAAAATCCGTGTCCAATCCGTGTTCCACCCCTCTCGGCAAGGGCGCAAGCCCGCAAAGGTAACACCTCTCTAAATCAATTTCCCCAAAAATGCTCCATCCACACTGATCAGCAGGCTGTAGCCCAACGTGAGCAGTTCGACCTGGAATTTTCTCGTCCCTTCCGTTTTCACGATACGGCCTTTCATCCCGACCAGGTTTCCGGCAGTGATCTCTACCTGCTCGCCTTCTGAAAAACTGCCAGGAATCGCAGTTACATCCAAACCGTTTTCCAACGTGATGCGGCGCAGTATTTCCATTTCCGCTTCCGGGATGGAGCGCAGGTCTTTGTTTTGTTTCACAAACCCTGCCACATTTTCTGTTTCCAACACGGGCAAGTAATCTGCCTTCGTAATGCTGACAAAAACGTAGCAATTGATGAGTGGTTTTTCCACCACTCGGGTGCTGCGGGTATACCTGCGCATCAGTTTTTGCAAGGGCAGGTAGGCATGGATTCCCTTTTTCGCCAACATTCGCTGCACGAATTTCTCACTCTTGGAGCGGGTGTGGACGGCGAACCAGCGGGGTTCGGAGGCGTGGAGGTGGTTGATGATGGTGGGCATGGGAAATGGAGGAGGCTCAACAAGAAGCAATGAGGCCTTTGTATGGAGCTTCCCGGATGCAAAGGTCTTTTATTCCTGCTTCCTAAACTTCCCGGAAAACACCTTGCCCGAGCTTGTGGTCGCTGTTAGCAAATAAAAGCCGCTGGGCAAGGAGGCGATATTTGCGCTACCGCCATTTTGTATGGTTTGCCGACTGAGTTCTCGGCCTAGCAAGTCAGTTATTTGGACCCTTAAAGTGAGCTCTACTGAGGTGGTTTCCAACGAAATGAATTGAGCAGCGGGATTGGGGTAAAGTTTTAGCATACCTGCATAGGTCTCGAATGTGGAGGAGGATTCTGGAGAAAGTTTTACTATCCATAAGTCAGTTTCGCCCTTGTTTTCTGTCAGATCGCCGTTGCTAGACCAAGATTCTCCCGCTAAGATATAGCCGCTATCGTTTGTCTGTTGAATTGAGAAACCATGCTCTGCCATGGTACCCCCTAAGGTCTTTTGCCATTGGATTTCCCCTGAATCCGTCAACTTAACCACCCAAAGATCTGCTCCACCGTCATTTCCTAGCACATCTCCGTTATTTGATTGAGTTTGTCCTATAACGACATAGCCGTCATCATTCGTCTGGTGAATAGAACTCCCGTAATCCTCTGCTGTTCCACCCAGTGCTTTTTGCCACTCAATGCTCCCTGTCTCATTCAATTTTACTACCCAGAAATCGTAGCCTCCATGACTCCCGGTTACATCACCGCCACTTGACCTGGCCTGACCTGCCACGATATAGCCACCATCCTTTGTCTGGTGAATATCGTTGGCACGGTCAAGACCTGCTCCACCTAATGTTTTTTGCCACTCGATTTTACCTTCAAAGTTGAGCTTGACCACCCAATAATCAAAACTACCATGAAGATTGCTTACATCCCCATCGGGCGAATTGGACTCGCCTGCGACAATATAACCCCCATCCATCGTTTGGCTAACGGAATAAGCAAGGTCGAGCAAACCTCCCCCTAATGATTTTTGCCACTCAATTTGTCCTGTACTGCTCAATTTTACGACCCAATAATCCAAAGAGCCGTGGTTCACGGTCACATCTCCATTTGCAGCACCTGACCTTCCAGCTACAATGTACCCGCCATCGGTGGTCTGTTGAATGTCCCAGGCCTCCTCCCAGCTGCTCCCTCCAAGGCATTTTTGCCACTGAATGCCCCCGATGCTATCCAATTTCAAGACCCATGCATCATAGTCTCCATGGTTGCCAGATACATCTCCATCGTTTGATCTGGTAAATCCTGCCACGACAAACCCTCTATCAGTAGTTTGCTGAATTGCGAATGCAAAGTCTAGATCACTTCCACCGTAGAGTTTTTTCCATTGAACAGTTCCTATGCTATCCAATTTCAAGACCCAGAAATCATGGTAGCCATTGGTAGCTCCCACGTCGCCGTCACTTGAACCTGCTATACCAGCTACTATATATCCACCGTCGTGTGTTAGTTGAATTTGCCTTGCCTCCTCGGTCTTGCTGCCTCCGAATGTTTTCTGCCATTCGATGGAGGGTTGGGCAATCATAACGATGGGGCATAGAAAAAGGTAAAGTGGAAGGAGGATGTTCTTTATCATTTTGTAGCGTTTTATTACAACTTAAATGAGAGGTCGTTTAGATGCTTTTCATAACTGGCGGGCAAGTCGAAATTTTGAGTTGCTGTCTACTGAGGCTTTGTTGCATGGATAAATTTTCTTTGGCAGAATGCCTTATTTAATGCGAGATATTTTTTGAAATAACTGAATTTTGAAAGTGATCTCGCTAAATCCCCGATTTGCCAAACATCATTTATTCATGCAACAAAGCCGTCTACTGAACAAAGTAGCGAAAACGGTGAACGATTTTACTCCGATTTTACGATTTTTAGAAATTGCACGTCTAAATCCGTTTCAATTTGCAAGATATAAATCCCTGGCAAAAGGGATGCTGCGGGAAGTGAAATTTGAGCGGTATTCAAATCTAAATTGTAAAACATAATCATTTGGCCATTTGGATTCAATAATCGGATGGTGGCCATGCTACGACCTGAAGGAATTTGGGGGATAAAAATATTAAGGCTCTCCCTAAAAGGGCTTTGCGCTTTAAATTTGCCAAAATAAGTTACACTACGAATGGACTTGTCTGTGCTGCCGCTATTTGGGGCGTCAATAATTACATCCTCTGCGGTCAATGCAGTAAACGAATATTCAGGTTTCCAATCTAGAATTGGATTGTTCTCATCCTTACATAAGGTAATAGTGGGAGAGGCCGAAAAATTATCAAGGCATATTACATAACCAATATTTATTACATTATCCGGACCCAAAACATGATCCATTCGGAATGGAGAAGGGGTTTCCACAAGAGGCTCATCATTTGAAGGAAATTTTCCATCAATATCGACTGCAACAATTGGATGGTTGTATAAAACTCTTTTGATGGCGGGATCTTCACCATCCGTATACGTAAATTCAAAAAGGTTTGATACACCTGTGTTAATTTCGGTCACTTTGAAACCCACCCATTCATGGTTTAGGTAGTCAATATGTTCGCAATCTGGTACAGAATCAGGGTTCTTGGGTATCCGACCTGCCGTTAACAAGTCAATAATCTTGAACTTAAATAGGACTTCAGACAGAATAGAACTCGTTTCACCAGTGGAACAATTAGTAGCAATTCTGGCTCTATAGAATCCGGGTTCTAAATTGTAGAGCGTATATGAATCTCCTGGCACATTGTAGTTAACAAATTAAACATCCCAGGTATCAGAGTCTTCTACAGAAATCTCTAATGTGTGCACAGCACCTACCCAAGCAGGAACCCAAGCTAATGAAACAAGATCAGGACCGATACCCCGGATGAAATGGGGCACCTACTACAGTTTTCGACACTTTCATTTTTCAATAAAGGCAAAATGAAGGATCGTGTTACCCCACTTCTCGAACTGTGTTTCAACCATTTACGGGATTCTACATCACAAAATCTAGAAAAAAATGAGGTTTACGCTAAACTGTTTCCTGGCCAGGAATTTTTAGAGGGCAAATTGGAGAAAGTTATGGTGGAAGCACACAAGATAGTGCGTGCATTTTTATTGGTACAACACTATTTTCGTGAAGAAAATGATTTTCAGCAAGGTTTTGACTTTTCAAAAGTTGTTCACAAACGCGGATTGACCAGCCGTTACCAGCAGCTAATGACAAAACTACATAACACCCAAGAAAGCGTTTTATTAAGAAATTCCACCTATGTATACCATCAATTCCTTCTTGAATACGCAGAATTTGAGGAAGCGAGCGTCCGGAATCAAGCAAAGGGGGACTTAAATATCCCTAAGACCATCCAAGCTTTAGAATTGTATTCTTACTACAATCGGCTTGAATTACTGAACCAGCTTCTTCTGCAACAAAAAATTACAAGATTTGAAGTCCCAGACACCATTAAAATACTAATTGACAATAATAGTATTCCAGCATATTACTTGGATCTATCTCCGCCAGTCAAAGTCAATTTTGAAATATTTAAAGTGTTAAAGAAAAAGTATCCAGAACCTTTTGATGTACATTCTCTTTTTGATTTACTGCTTTTTTATGAAAAGGATTTGGACTCAAATCTACTAAGAGATTTTTACGGTTATTTGCGTAACATTTGTGTGTTGACAGTGTGGGCAGATTATGCACAAGTTGAAATGGAATTAGTCCTTCATGAATTGCACAAGGACAACTTAAAAAGAGGTTTTCTGCATTATGAAGGGAAAATAAATCGCAGCAAATATTGGATGGTTTCTCACACTGCAATGAAGGTAAATGATTTTGCCTGGGCGTTAGAATTTATCGAAAAATTCAAACACGAAATTAGAGATGAGAATGAATCCAAAGATCTCTATCGGCTAAACTTGGCGAACTATTTGTTCAGGGTCGGTCGCTTCTCAGAGTGCTTGGACAATATCCCCGCATCTACCCCTTTCGTTGATTACCTGCTCCAAGGCAAACGCTTAGAGCTAAAAGCCCTTTATGAATTGCGCTCTGATTTGCTTACTTACAAATTAGATGCCTTCAAAATGTTCTTGAGCAGAACCTCTAAAAAGCTTTTATCCGAAAACCAGAAGCAAATCCACTCGGATTTCGCCAACCTTCTCCACCAATTAATTCATTCCCTCCCTGGAGACACGAAACGTTCAGAACTTCTGGTCAAACGCATCCTAGAAAAGAAACAATCCGCCGAATGGCCATGGCTTTTGGAAAAAGCGAAAGATCTAAAAGGGAATTAAGGATTTCAGCACCGCTATTGATGTTTTCACGCGTGTGGACTGCGAACCAGTCCTTCGGAGGCGTGTAGCTGGTTGATGAGGGTGGGCACGGAAGTATTAGTGTTATTTCAAACCTACGAAGGCATCAAAATTCTCATTGTTAATCAAGGTCGTTTCGCTGTCTGGATAATTTTCGAGAAAGCTATTAGGGAAACGGGCTGGCTTTTTAGACTGCCATTTAAATTCGAAGGCGTACAGCTTTCCATTTGCCTCTTCTACATAATCAATTTCCTGCTGCGAGGTAGTACGCCAGAAATAAGTGTTGCAGAAGTAGTCGGTGTAAGCGTTTCGTTTCATCCGCTCGGCGAGCAGGAAGTTTTCCCATAATGCCCCGGTATCGTTGCGGAGGGAAAGCGGTGAGAAGTTTTTAAGGATGGCGTTGCGGATACCATTGTCGTAAAAATAGATTTTTCTGCCTTTTTTGATCTCGTTTCGGGCATTTCGACTGAGCGAAGGCAATCGAAACAGAACAAAGGATTGTTCGAGCAGATCAATGTATCGCTCAACGGTGACCGGGTCAGCTCCTATGGTTTGCGCCACTTCTAAATACCGAACTTCGTTACCGACCTGGAGCGCAAGTGCTTGTAAAAGTTTGACGAGTAGGGACGGTTTTTTTATTTGATCAAGAGACAATAAGTCTTTGTACATCAGTCCATCACTGAGGTCATTGAGGATTTTTTGAGCTTGTGGCGGATCCTTTTGTACCACCTCTGGGTAATAACCATAAAGCATCCGGTGTTCGAGCAGTGAGTGCTCGGTCAGGTAGCCATGGTGGACACACATTTCTGCAATTGATAGGGGGTAGAGGTGAAACTCAATTTTTCGACCGGTGAGACTCTCTTTGGTTTGGGCGGCGAGGTCCAGTGAAGAAGAACCCGTGACGAAAAGTTGCACCTGTGGCAGCTGGTCGGTGATGAGCTTAAGCATCAGCCCGGCGTTGGTAAATCGCTGGGCTTCATCCACCACAACCACTTCATTTTGACCAATGAGGTTTTGCAGGCGAGCAAGCGAAATATTGTCCAACAACGAACGGGTTTCGGGGTCATCACCAGTTAACCAAAGGAGCTTTTTTTCAAGGTTTTGGGTGATTTGGCGTACAAGAGTTGTCTTCCCCACCTGCCGCGGGCCAATAACAATGACGGCTTTCCCTTTGCCGAGCCATTGGCGAATGTTGTGTGCTTGCGTTCTTGGTATCATGCCTTTTGAGGGCAAAACTATGAAATTCAAAGATTCAAATCGAAAAAATTGACCTTTATTTTCGATTTGGATAATTGTAATCGCCTTCAAAAAGTGTTTTCAATGTTCAATTTTTAGTTTTGGCTTCGTTGTAGCAATCGAAGGTGTTTGATCATGCCTTCAACAAGTTGAATTATCTCACTTAGGTAAAATATCCGTAACTTTCGCAACCACTTTCCTGTGGGTAAAATTGAACTATATTTGCTTGTAGTTCTGCCTAACGCCTCCTCCACTTGCACAACCGCAGCTTTCTTCTCGCATTGTTCTTTTGCCTGCTGTGTTTACGACAAGCAGGGGGGCAAAACGTTATTTTCGACCATCTCACCATCGATCAGGGGCTTTCTAATAATGCTGTTTATGCCATTGTGGAGGACCAGGATGGGTTTATGTGGTTTGGCACCAGAGATGGCCTCAATCGCTACGATGGATATGAATTCCGAATATTCAAGACAGATCCGGCAGATAGTGTCTCGTCGTTGCCGAGCAATAATATCCAGGCGCTTTTCAAGCACCCCAATGGCGACTTATGGATAGGCCTGGGTTCGGGCGGGCTTTGCATTCTTGATCGAGCAAGCCAGCGTTTTCGGGTAAACCCTTTTGCGGGGCAGATTTTCCCTGATTGGACGGCCGTTTCCATTGTTGCTATTTTTCAGGATAGTAAGGGGTACATCTGGTTGGGCACCAGCGGACAGGGTATTATTCGCATTGACCCCAAGGGTAAAACGGCCGAGTATTTCGGCGCGGATACAGCGAACCCGGGTCGCCGCGTGTTGAGTTCCACCTGCTTTTCCTTTGCTGAAGACCAGCAATCGAATGTTTGGATGGGTACCTCAGAAGGCCAGATACACTGTTATAACCGACAAAAGGATGCAGTAGATGTTATTTATGGCCAGCCGGAACAAGGCTTTGATCTGTATAGTTTCAGCAAATCCCTGTTGATAAGAAACGATATCCTGTGGATCGGTACCGAGGGCAATGGTTTGATCTTATATGACCTCCGGCAAAAAGAGTTTCTCAAAAAGGATTTGGGCAATACGCTGATCAAAGATCTGAAACAAACCAAGGACAGAGTTTTGATCTCCACAGACGGCGCCGGGTTGTACTATACCCAAAATGAGGGCATATCCTTCCAGTCGGTAAAATTGGTTCCCACCCTCTTAAACAGCCTGAATACCAATGCACTCTACGATATATTCATCGACAGCCATAATAATATATGGATCGGCAGCTTTAATGGAGGGCTTAATGTACACAAGCCGAATAAGTCGGAATTTCTGAGTTATGCGGAAGTCCCGAACTCCATTGGCGTGCCCGGTAGCCAATCGGTGCTGGCTTTTTACGAAGATAAAAACGGTTTTATCTGGATCGGGAAAGACGGCGGTGGCCTTCAACGCTTCAACCCTAAAGACAAGAGTTTTATTACCTACAGCGCCAACCCATCCAACCCTAATACGATCAGCAGTAACGTCGTTACCTCGGTTTATGAAGACAGTAAGGGCAACTTGTGGGTGGGCACCTTTTCCTACGGCCTCAATCGATTTGATCGAAAAAATAATACCGTAGAAGTCTTTCAGCATGATCCGGCAGACAGCAATTCGATTAGCAACAACAACGTATGGGCCATCCGGGAAGACGAGGACGGGAAACTCTGGATTGGCACGCTTGGCGGTGGGCTGAACCGCTTTGACTATGCCAGTAAGCAGTTCTACCGCTTCCAACCCGATGCCAATTTGCCCAATAGCCCCAATCGCCTGTCGGATTGGAACGTCCGCACCTTACTGGTCGACAAGAACAACCAATTGTGGATCGGTACTGAATTTGGCGGACTCAACAAACGGGATCCGGTGTCGGGTACATTCACCAATTGGCGGGTAAATAGCGCGAATGCCAAAGGCTTAAAATCGAATTCCATCCTATGCCTGCACCAGGATCACAGCGGTTGCCTCTGGTTAGGTACAGAAGGAGATGGTTTGTTTAAAATGGCGGACGATCAACAGTCTTTTCAACAGTACACCATCAATGACGGACTTCCGTCGAACGTCATCAATGCCATTGAAGCAGACCAGCATGACCTGCTTTGGATCAGCACCAACCAGGGCCTGGCCTCCTTTGACCTCCGAGCCCAACGAATCAACACCTACGACCAAAACGATGGCTTAAAGTCCAACCAGTTCAACCCCGGCGCCTCCCTCACCACCCGGAGCCGGGAAATTTATTTTGGAGGAATAAGCGGCATCAATGCCTTTGTGCCAAATGCCATCAAAAGCAACCCCGTACCACCCAAGGTGGTGTTTACCGACTTTAAACTGTTTAACCGTTCCCTACCCGATGGTAAATTCGAGGGGCGTACCATCTTTTCCGGACCTCTAAACGAAGGGCCTGTGCTGCAGTTGAATTATTCGGACAACGTATTTACCATTGAGTTCACGGCGCTTGATTTTACGAACCCGACAAGAAATCAATACGCGTACCGCCTGAGTGATTTTGAAGAAGTCTGGAACCTGGTCGATGCCAGCCACCGGTACGCCACCTATACCAATCTGGATGCTGGCAACTATGTTTTCCAGGTAAAAGCCACGAACAACAGTCGGGTCTGGACTGAACAACCGGCGGAATTAGCTATCCGGATCAGCCCTCCTTTTTGGGAAACTTGGTGGTTCCAGTTCCTGGTTGTTTCAATAATCGGCGGACTGATTGCGCTCTATGTTTATTACCTCGACAACAAACGTAAAGAAGCCCATCAAAAAGAACTCCTGAAGGCTGAACAGGAGATTTTACAACTCAAAAACGAACGCCTTAGCGAAGAGGTAGAGCAAAAAAATGATCAGCTTTCAGCAGCCTTGCTCCAGTCGGCGCATAAAAACAATTCGCTGGATAGTCTGAAAAAACAATTGGCCGGTATTAGCCAGGAGTTCCAAGGCGATGCAGAACAGAAAAAAGAAATCCGGCAATTGATACGCAAGATTGATGTTGAACTGTCGTCGGAAGATTATTGGGAGCTGTTTCAACTCAACTTTGACCAGGTACACCAGCAATTCTCTAAAAAATTGCATCAACGCCATCCGCAACTAAGCCCCAATGATATTCGCCTGTGCTGCCTCCTCCGCATCAACATGACGAATAAAGAAATTGCTGCTATCCAGAACGTTTCGCTGGGCTCAGTCGAGAAAAGCAAATACAGGCTCAAGAAAAAGTTAATGCAGGATAAAGACGCCGATCTCAACTTGTATATTCTTGATCTCGCATGATCTTTTTCATGGCTGTCCAGCATTTGTCCAGTGCCAATTCCCCTGTTTTCTGTCGCCTTACTGTTCTTTTGCCAAAGATTTAATTGCCGTTTTTTGGAATTCAGTAACAGATATTCAAAAATTAGGTTTTTTCTGTAAAACGCAAAACGAACGATAATATGTTAAAGCCACTTGTCCTGCTGGGCTTGATCTTGGCCACTGGCCTTCTTGCCTTTGGGTTGGGACGTCAAGCGGAACAAGCGCCTCCATCCAGTAAAGCAGCAGTCATAGAAGCAAAAATTGACTCCCTGCTCCAACTAATGACGCTGGAGGAAAAAATCGGCCAAATGGTTCAATATACCGGATACGCTGAGTTGACTGGTCCCGGGAAAAAGGAAGGCAGTAACCTAGAAAAGCACAATCAGATAAAACAAGGCCGCGTGGGTTCCATGCTCAACCTGGTGAACGTCGCTTCCACCCGCGAAGCCCAGGAACTTGCCGTCAAAAACAGCCGCCTAGGTATCCCCATGATTTTTGGTTATGATGTGATTCATGGATTCAAAACCATGTTTCCCATTCCACTGGGCGAGGCGGCTAGCTGGGACCTCGATGCCATGCAACTTTCCGCTTCCATTGCTGCCAAAGAAGCCGCCGCTGCAG
>JBJXGZ010000100.1:0-88544 GCA_046160625.1 Saprospiraceae bacterium | reverse complement strand
TCAACTGATAGTTTACGCCGGTTTGCGAACCGCTCAGAAGTATTGAAAAGCCCTCATTGTCCGTGGTGCAGCGAACACCGCCACCGGTTACATTAAAAACAGTTGGAAGCGGATTGACGGTGATCGTGAAGGTGATCGGGGTACCAAGGCAGGTAGTGCCACCAGCAGTAATTTCCGGTGTAACCGTGATGGTGGCAACCACTGGTGCAACACCGTTGTTTATGGCTACAAAGGAGGCAATGTTGCCAGTCCCGCTAGCAGCAAGACCAATGCTGGTGTTGTTGTTGGTCCATTTAAATACCACCCCGGCAGGCGTGCCGCTGAAGGTAACAGCAGTGGTCGAAGTGCCTGCGCAAAGCGATTGATTTGATACGGCGTTCACCGTCGGGATCGGGTTGGCCACCACCGTCTGGGAGATGGTCTTTGTACAGGTATTGGCGTCTGTCACCGTCACGGTGTAAGTGCCGGCAGCAAGGTTAGAAATGTCTTGCGTGGTTGCACCACCCGTCCAGGAGTAGGTAAAGCCTGGTGTGCCGCCAGTTACGGTCAGATCAATCGTGCCGACGCTCGTACCCGTGCAGGTATTGGTGGAAGTTGTACTTAGGTTGATGATCGGCGACTGTAAGATCGTGGCTGAGGTAGTCTTGGTACAGCCATTGGCATCCGTGACCGTCACCGTGTAGATGCCCGCGCCGAGATTGGCCAGGTCTTGCGTAGTAGCGCCCCCCGTCCATAGGTAGGTGTAGGCACCTATGCCGCCCGACACCGTCAGGTCTATCGTGCCATTATTGACGCCGGCACAGGCTGCTGTGGTGGTGGTGGTAAGCACCATGGGTGCAGGCTCGGTGAGCGTGGCTGAAAGTGTTTTGGTACAGGCATTTGCGTCCGTAACAGTCACAGTATAAGTCCCTGCAGCCAAACCAGAGCGATCCTGAGTGGTCGCTCCGCCCGTCCAGGAATAGGTGTAGGCAGTAACCCCGCCTGTGACAGTCAGGTCAATAGAGCCGGTGGAAGCACCGTTGCAAAGCACGTTGACGTGGGTTTCTGTCAATACAATTAAGGGTGGCTGTGTGATGGTGGCAGAGGTAAATTTGGTACAGGCGTTCGCATCTGTAACCGTAACACCGTAGGTGCCCGCAGCGATGCCTGAAAGATCCTCGGTGGTGGCACTGTTCGACCAGGAATAGGTATATGGTGTAACCCCGCCGGACACTGTCAGGTCAATCGAACCAGTGGACCCGCCGTTGCACAGCACGTTCACCTGAGTAGTACTTAAGACAATTGCGGTCGGCTGTGTGATGGTCACCGAAAGGGTTTTGGTACAAGCATTCGCATCCGTTACTGTCACAGTATAGGTGCCCGCAGTGAGCCCCGTTCGGTCCTGCGTGGTCGCGCCACCCGTCCAGGAATAGGTGTAGGGAGTAACACCGCCCGATACGGTCAGGTCAATCGAACCTGTGGAGTTTCCGTTGCACAGAACGTCAACATGGGTCTCGGTCAAAACGATTGCCGCAGGCTGCGTTATGGTGACCGAAAGCGTTTTTGTACAGCCGTTGGCGTCGGTAACGGTCACTGTATAAGTGCCTGCTGTCAGTCCCGTTCGGTCCTGCGAAGTGGCGCCACCCGTCCAGGAATAGGTATAAGCGCCCGTGCCGCCGGTGACAGTCAGGTCAATAGAGCCGGTGGAAGCGCCATTGCAAAGCACGTTGACGTGGGTCTCTGTCAACACGAGCGCCGGAGGTTCTGTGATCATAATAGAAGCCGTGCCTGTCAACATATTGGCATCGGTCACGGTTACGGTATAGGTGCCTGGAGCAAGGCCAGTGCGGTTCTGAGTGGTCACACCACCGTCAGACCAGGCGTATGTATAAGGTGGCGTGCCCATGGTTACCGTGGTGGTGATGGTTCCGTTGGCTGCCCCGTTACATGTGACGTCGGTTTTGGTCAGGGTAGGTTCAGGTCCAGGGCAATAGGGTTCGCTACCGGGTATGTTCACATTGTCAATGGTCATGCTCTCATTGTTCGAGTTGAACTGCGCACATACCTGAATTTGAATGGTGGTACCCGAAAGCCCGGTTTTTAATACCGTTTGAGACCCGTTTTGGTCCAGGCCAGCTGCGTATTGAATGGTGCCGGCTCCACCACCCACCACATTGGGAATGGTTACGTAACCTCCGCCGTCAATGCTGTATTTCACATTGATGTATTCATCTGATTGGTTGTCAAAACCTGTCCAAGCAAGGTCAACGGAGAATTGAGTTCCTCCGTTCAGGTCAATCACCGGGCTTTCCCAGCAAATATCCTGGTCAAAATCTTCACCGACCAAAACCCCACCGCTGGTGCGGAAAAAGTCGACCATATCGCGGCCAAAAGGAGCGGGCGGCTCTTTGGCCCAGCTGCTCATGGTCCAGTCCACCCCTGCGAAATCATCCACCCAGTTGGCAAGATAGCCTCTGTTGGCGATGTTGAACTGTTCATTATAGGCCGTCATTGGCAGCACACCCACGGTGGCACTTTTAGTTGCCGTACAACCAGTAGCATCTGTCACAGTAACGGTATAAGTGCCGGGTCCGATACCAACCCGATCCTGCGTGGTGGCACCACCCGTCCAGGAGTTAGGTGTAGCCCGGCACGCCACCGGTCACATCAAGGTTTATTTCTCCGTCCATATTGCCACCGCAGGAGGCGTCTAGCACCTGGGTAGTAAGGACAAGCGCAGGGGCGTTGGTAACGGTGGCGCTGATGGTAGCTGTGCAAGCGGCAGCATCTGTTACGGTCACGGTGTAAGTACCTGTGGGTATGTTGGTTAAGTCTTGCGTGGTGGCACCGCCCGTCCAGGAGTAGGTATAACCCGGTGTGCCGCCGCTTACCGTCAGGTCAATGGCACCGCTGTTTGCGTTGGAGCAGCCGACTTGGCTAATCACGGTGCTGAGTACGGGTGCGGCGCAGCCAACGGTTACGCCCGCTTCAGGTACTTCTACGTTGTCAATGGTCACTATTTCAGCATTGGCATTGGTGTACACGCAGACCCTGATCTTCAGTGTGCTGCCGCCTGCGATGCCGCCATGCATGATATGCACATTGCCGTTAAAAGGTCCGGGAGGTCCGCTAAATGGATAGGCTACGGTTGCACAAGGATTGCCACCGACTACATTGGGAATCATGGTATAAGCACCGCCGTTTACACTATACAATACCTTGATATAATCGCCAAAGCATCCTCCAGCCATGATATCCACGTCAAACCCAATCCAGGTAAGGTCCATTTCGATGCTCACCGGGTTGGCAGCAGTGGTATTGATGAGCGGGCTTTCCCAGCAAACCTCCTCATCCAGGTCAATGGATTCCAGAACCCCTCCAGCAGTAGTGTTGAAATAATCGCTGGCATCGCGGTTGCCAGATGGTTGGTCCCAGGTAGATAAAGACCAGTTTACGATTGTAAAGTCGTCTATAAAATTAATTTGGTAGCCCTTGTTGGCCGTGGAAAAAGGTTCTAAATACTGGGCTTGCGCTGAAAAACAAACGCAAAGGAGGAGGAGCGGGAGCAGTAAAGATCTTGCCATTAGATTTCCAATTATTTGATAAAATAGAAAATCGTCAAATGTTTTGCAACATTTAATTCAAATTCAAAATATTATTTGGAAATAGGCAGCAGAATTACTGCAAATCAGAGGAGCCTTCTTTCCATGAGATTTGGATTAAAAAGATTACCAGGGCAAAGATTACACCATTTTTTCAAAAAACATTGATATAAAAAAAAATTGTGCCGAATTTTATCCATACCTAAATTTTGTCCTTAAACTTGCGACTTAATTTTAGAAATTCACCTATTTGAACGCTTAAATCAAAGGCATATGGAAGGTTTTTTTATAGCACAGATCACGCTTTTTGCGAGCAATTTCGCACCTCTGGGCTGGGCATTTTGCCATGGGCAATTAATGTTAATCGATGACAATACAGCTCTTTTTGCCCTGATTGGCACTACTTATGGCGGAGATGGGGTCACGACTTTTGGATTACCTGATTTCAGGGGACGAATCCCCATCGGCATGGGGACAGGCTCCGGACTTTCTAGTTATGATATCGGGCAAAATGGCGGCGCAGAATCTGCCACCATTACTGTCGGCCAAATGGCTTCCCACACCCACACGGCTACTGCCACAGTACTTTCCAGCGCTTCAAATGCCACTACAAACGTCCCGAACGGAAATGTGCCTGCTGCCACCTCCACGAATTTTTATGTACCGGTTTCCGCGACAAATGCCGCATTGGGTGGTATAAGCGGAATCATACAACCTGCAGGCGGGTCCCAACCCGTTTCACTGGGCATGCCTTCTTTGTGCCTGAATTTCGTGATTGCGCTGGAAGGTATTTTCCCATCGCGTAACTAAGCGCAAGCCATACTATTTTTCATCCTTTAATTAAAGTTCATATGGATCCTGCAATCGCTGTGATTACAATGTTTGCCTCAAATTTCGCCCCACAAGGATGGGCCCTCTGTGAGGGTCAATTGCTGCCAATAAACCAAAATCAGGCGCTTTTCTCGCTTCTTGGCACCACCTATGGCGGCAATGGACAAACGAATTTTGCACTACCCGATTTACGGGGGCGATCGCCTATGCACATGGGACAAGGGCCCGGGCTTTCCAACAGGACGCTCGGCGAAAAAACCGGAACGGAGACTATCACGTTGACTACCGCCAACTTGCCTGCGCATGCGCATACAGGTACCATTACTGCGGCCAGCACATCAAATCCCGCAACAAGCGATGAAGCCGGGGGCATGATTTTTGCCACAGGCGGCGCACCCCATTTTGCAGTGGCAGGCCAGGGTAATGGCTCATTGGGTGGCGTTACGGCTACCCTGGGAGCTACCGGCGGTAACCAACCGATGAGCATCCGCCAACCATACCTTGCAGTTACTTTTATTATTGCTTTACAGGGTATTTTCCCAAGCAGAAACTAATACAGCCCGGATGTTGGGTACTACACATTATTATTATTAACGCAACAAAATAATTGTCATGGAAGGAACATTGGCTACCATATACATGTTTGGAGGCAATTTTGCGCCGAATAGCTGGGCTTTTTGCGACGGACAGCTTATAGCAATTGCTCAAAATACCGCCTTATTCGCCTTAATAGGCACCATTTATGGTGGTAATGGCCAAACAACGTTTGCCTTGCCAGACCTGAGATCCCGTGTACCTATGGGTGAAGGCCAGGGGCCCGGATTGTCCGATTTTGTCATTGGAGAACAACCAGGCGCAGAAACGGCCACCCTGACCACCAATAACCTACCTGCGCACTCGCATACGCCAACAATCACGGTGGCAGCCAGTACATCCAATGCTTCTTCGGATCAAGCCAACGGCAATATTCCGAGCTCAGTAGTAGGCCCTGATTTGTACGGAGCGCCAGGAGCATCAAACGGCACACTCGCAGCTGGCGTCCTGACTGTCCAAAATACAGGATCGAATACACCTATAAACTTGGTTCAGCCCGTGACTGTTGTAACCTTTGTAATTTGCACACAAGGCGTGTTCCCATCCCGGAATTAGGGGCAGGCTTGTTTTAATAATCACCACTCATGAAAAGAAGAAATTTTGTTCGGAACGCAGCGCTTGGCGCTATTAGCCTGGGAATTTTCACCCCGGACCTGATTGCGTCGCCATTCACATTTCAAGGTTCTTCCATTGCCCCCCGGTGGCTAGGGCAATTAGGCGGCGCGTTATGCGGTAATCGACGATTCAAGGCCAGGATTGCTCCTGAATCTTTTGCGCAATTGACGCTTGTTACAAACGATTATTTTGCCCAGCGCGGCTACCGGAGTGAAAATGACGCCTTTCATTTTTTTGGCGACCAGGAAGCCTGGTGTTTTTATCCACTGCATTTTCGTCACGCAGCTTCAGGCGTTTCCGACTTTGTAGTGCCTGTACTTCATCGTGAAAGTGATAACAACTGGCATCTGGTGAAAACTTTGTCAGGATTCCAGATTGAGGCGCTTTTGAAAGTAAGTCAGGAACTCCCCGGCAAAACAACCGAATCGTTGCAAAACTTGTTGATCCCCGTTGAAAAAGACATAAAAGGTCAGTGGGGCCAGGCCTACAAAACCCGGGATGGAATGGTGACCGTTAAAACCTTTATTAACGGTGGGAAAGCGGAAACTACCTGTACCATCACTGGTCGCGAAGGGATGGTTTTCAACAAAACTTTTTCCAGCAGGCATAGCCTCAACGTTTGAGCGCGTCGGGCATGAACGCACAGTAGCATCTCGACAACAAGCGCGCAATGTCCGGGATCGCTCAGGCTTTGTTGGGGCCTGATGGTGAGTTTCTTGCCATTTCAGGCGCTATAAAGCAGTTCTTCGAGCTTTTGATGGATATTACGCGATTAGAACCCGGGAACGATGTTCATCGGGAACATTTGATACTTCCATCCGGCAAATGTATCGGGCCTTATTGGGCTGCCTTGTGTGTAAAAGACTTGATGCGCACCAAAAAATTTGTCCAGGGACTTTATCTTGGTATCCGGGCGGCGCAGCAAAAATTCCCGGATACTACCCTCCACGTTTTGTATGCCGGGACAGGTCCTTTTGCCACGCTCGCCCTCCCGATGACGGCCTTGTTTTCGCCTGAGGAAGTTCAGTTTACCATGCTGGAAATACAGCCTGAAAGTGTCCGGATGTTGCATCAGGTCATAGACGCCTTCCAAATGGGCGCTTATGTCCGGGAGGTATTAACAGTAGATGCAACCCAATACCAATGCCCCCCCGATCAGCGCCCGCATGTGCTTATCTGCGAGACGATGCAACATAGTTTGCGAGATGAACCGCAGGTGGCCATCACCATGAACCTTGCACCTCAATTACAACCAGGTGGAATTTTAATCCCTGAACAGATTCTGGTTTGGGCCGGCTTTTTGGACAAAAAATTAGTCGCTCGACAGTTGTTTGACCTGGAAAGTCCCCGCGAGTCGGCTTACCTGTTGAAACAGCTCGTGTTTACCCTTGACAAGCAAACACCGGAAGAAACGCTTGATCATGGCTGGTTTCCAGCCATCGAAATCGAAATTTCACCAGAAGAATCTGCTCGATATCAGAATTTTTACCTTTTTACCCAAATTCAGGTTTACGGCGCCGCATCACTTCAAATAAATCAATCGGGACTCAACCTGCCGCATGCCTTACTTAACTTCCAAAGAATGACGGAGCCGCCTAATAGGGTTGTGCTGCAATATGGAATAAATGGCCGGCCAGGGTTTCAGTTAAAACAGCATATAGCACCCGGCCCCCTTTATGAAAACACGCTTTTTTAGAATGTTTAAATTAATTTCTACTGTACTATATCAGGATAGTCAATTTCCATTATAAATTTTGAAAAGCAGATCACCGCTTATTTCCCCGGCAATGTTAAAAGCCTTTGCGTCGGATGGGTATTTTGCCCTTCGACAGGCTATTCCATCCTCCTATCTGGAGCGTCTGCAACAATTGACCGCAGCGTTGGTGGTTAAGGAGGATGATCCCGATTGCCCCGTTCATTATATTGACAACATTCGTTACGTTTCCTCCCTGGAAAATATCTGCAACAATGGCAGCCTTTGTGCCCTGGAATTACTGGGCGCTCCCCTGATCCAGGATATCGCCACATCCATTTGCGGGCCCGATTTTTTCCCAATGCAGGATTTTGTGGTGGTCAAAATGCTGGGAGATCATTATGGAACGGTGGGCTGGCACCAGGATATGTTGCATAAGCGCACAGGAGTCCCTTTCTCGATGGGAATTTATCTCGATGACGCTGCTGCTGGCGACGGCGCATTGCGCGTGGTGCCAGGCAGCCATATCAGTGGCCGGGATATTTGTCAGTTGCAGACCGAGCCATCCATCGAGATACCCATGCAGGCTGGTGATATACTTATTCACGATATGATGCTGGCACATTCCTCCGACCCCATGCAACACAATGCCTTGAGAAGGGTATTGTATTTTGTTTTTTTACCGACCGTTCAGGTGAAAAACGAAGATCTTTATCCGGCCTCCACGATAGAAACGCGTACACGATTATTGAATCTGGCCAAACAGTATTACGCACAAAAACATGCGGTGGAATCTCTTGAGTCAAAAGATCAAAAGCCAGCGCCCTATATGGAGTCAGAAATTACTTTCCGGCAACAACTGCAGGAAGTTTATGACTACAGGCCCCGGCCAAGGCCTTCAGCGTATTGCCTTGAAAAATACTATTAAACAGTTTGATGTAGCCTCCAGGCAACTAACAATATGGACAATCGCTTCTTTCCACTCCCCTTCCAGTTTAATACCGCAAAACTGGCCGCCGACCTGGCCACTTGCGAAGCCCAGCAATGGGCCATGCATTATAATAAAAATGATTATTCTGGCGACTGGACAGGGATCGCACTCCGCTCGGCCACCGGGAATGCCGTGGATATTAACGCGGTAAATACCTCCTCTTTTCAGGATACCCCGCTACTGGCACAATGCCCCTATTTTCAGGAATTGCTTGATACCCTACAATTTGAAAAAGATACGGTACGCCTGCTTGCCCTTGCGCCCGGCAGCGTTATCAAAGAACACCGCGACCGGGGATTGGGCTACGAACACGGCTGCTTTCGACTGCATATTCCGATAACCACCGATGAGCAGGTATCTTTTGTAGTCGACAATACCCGTCTGGACATGAAGGCGGGACAATGTTGGTATGCAAATTTTAACCTCCCACACAGCGTAAAACACGAGGGAAGCACGCGCCGGATTCATTTGGTGATTGACGGGACGCGGAATGAGTGGACCGACCAGTTGTTTGGGGCATGCGGGTTCGATTTCGAACTTGAAAAGAAAGGAAAGGAATACGATGCAGCAACCAAGGCCCAAATGATCGCACACCTTCGCTTGATGGATAATGATGCTGTACGCGCCCTCATTGCCCAATTGGAAGGAATAAAATGAAGGATTAAAGCCCCATGGCGGGCCTTAATCTCGCAACCATTTCAACATAAAGGGGAATGGCTTCACGTTTAATTTAGCCGCATGATTCGCATCGTAGGCCAGACCTAGCCATTGAAGAAGCGGAAGGCCGATATAGGTACCACTTTCAAATTGTTCCATCAACCAATCTGCACTGCCTTTGTACCCATCCTGGTGAAAAACAAACGGAGGAGGCAAATTCAAATGCGTGAGCGCAGCATACGACCATAGGATAGCGCCCAATTCCATGGAATTTACTGGCGAATCGGTTTCTATGTTGCCATTCATCAGTGCGCGTTGATCACCAGGGGCCATAGCAATATGACCCGCTTCGTGCAGCAGATCGCCGGGGTATTTTAATTGTTCTATATCAACGATTAGCCGTCCGGCTTCTATGAGTATTCCCGGCAAAAAAGTGGATTGATGAATGGGCCTCAACTCGGCCTCTATGCCGATGCTTTCAAGAAATTGGAAGATACGGTCTATTTCGGCTGTTTTTGTCATAAATAGAATTTCTGATCCTCTGCACTTGAAGGTTAATATAATGCTTTGGCTTGAAATACAGATTTAAGGATCGAAGAACGAATGTAGAGGATTGTTCTGTATTTAAACGCGGGTGTGTATTATCATGCCCTTCAGGTCCCAACTGCTTAGGGAGGGCGAAAGGCAATTCCAAAGTTTGATTTTTGAAAGACGAAATGAGCCCAATGACGAAATGACCCCAATGACAAAATGACCCTTACCCCCGCAAAATCCGCCTCGCCGCCCAATTGCTCATTCCCACCCCAAACAGCACCACCGAAACCGAACTAATCGGCATCAAAACGGCGGCCACCAAAGGCGACAAGACCCCTGCTACGGCAAAACTCAAACCAATGGCATTGTACGTCAAGGCTACTATGTAGGAGCGGTTCACGATTTTCACCCCCTCACGGGCCAGTTGCACGAATTGTGGCAAACGTGCAAACTCGTCGGCGTGGAGAATGGCATCGCAGGCCGGGGTGAAGTTGTTGGTGTTTTCTGCCACCACGATGCCGAGATCGCTTTGGCGGAGCGCACCGGCGTCGTTCAGCCCATCGCCGAGCATCATGACGTGCTGTCCATGGCGTTGCAGTTTTTTTACAAATTCAAGTTTCTCCTGCGGACTGCGGTTGAAAAGCATGGTATCCGAGTCGGGGAAAAAGGACGCGAGCGCGGCGGCTTCACGATTATGGTCGCCAGAGAGGAGGAAGATGTTCTCTTGAAACCTCGTAGGTTTTAAAAACCTATGAGGTTTAGACGGCGCGGAAAAGAAGGCCAACACCTGCGCCAGTCCTTCGCGGAAGCGGCTTTTTACTTCAAAATGACCTAATAATTTGCCGTTTATAGTGACAAAAACGCCGCTATTTTCTTTTCCTGAGGAGACAGTTTCTTGCCTGTTATTTTTTTTGACAGGATGTACAGGATGTACAGGATTCGAGATTTTTTCTTCGAAAAAATCCTGTTCATCCTGTAAATCCTGTCCAAATACAAACTTCTGCGAGCCAACCCTAATCTCCTGCCCCCTTACAATACCCCGAATACCCAAACCCGGAATCTCCTCAAATTGCTCCGGCGTTTCGGTCGGCACATCGGACATGGAATCGTACAAGCGGCGACTCAGCGGGTGCGCCGAATGCTGCACAAGGGAACGAATCGCGGTTTTTTCAGCGTAGCCAAGCGGCTGTCCCTCGAAACGCATTTCCTGTTGCGACACGTTGGTGATCGTACCAGTTTTGTCAAAAACTACGGCATTGATGCTGGCAAATGCCTCCACCACGCGGATATTTTTCAGGTAAAAACGGTGTCTGCCGAGGATGCGGAGGATATTGCCTAAGGTGAATGGAATGGATAAGGCAATATTGCAGGGACAAGCCACAATCATCACCGCCGTGAAAGCATTGATAGCCGTTGGCATATCGCCGTGTAAGCCCCACCAATACCCAAAAGCGCCGAAACCAAAAACCAAAATCAGGTAGGTAAAGTATCGGCCTGCGGCATCTGCCAGTTGCGTCACCTGGCCTTTGGCGTTGGTTTTGAAGGCTTCATTGTTCCACAATTCTGTCAGGTGACTTTGCGCTACCCGACGGGTGAGGGCGATTTCGATGCGCTCTCCGATCTGTTTTCCGCCGGCAAATATCCGTTCGCCGTTTTGAACCGACACAGGTTCTGATTCGCCCGTAACGAAACTGTAATCCACACGCGCTGAACCTTTTAGCAAAATTCCATCGGCGGGAATGACCTCCTGACTGCGGATTAGAATGATGTCGCCCGGCACCAGGCGGCTGACGGGTACAGAGGTTTCTTCGCCGCCACTGCGTACGGTTGCAGCCACCGGGAAGTAAGATTTATAGTCGCGCTCAAAGGAAAGCTGGTGCCAAACATGCTGCTGAAACCATTTCCCAATCAGCATCAAAAAAGTCAATCCGGCAAAAGAATCAAGGTATCCGGCTCCCGTATGCGTTACAATTTCATACACGCTGCGGCCAAACAATGATAGATAAGCGAGACAAAGCGGGATGTCAATATTGAGTTGGCGATTGCGCAATCCCTGCCATGCTGAAACATAATAGTCGCGCTGGCTGTATAAGAGGACGGGCAGAGAAATCAGAATGCTGAGATACCCAAACGCTGCTGAAAACCAGGAATCTGTCTCGCGGGTCATGCCGACGTATTCAGGGAAACTGAACAGCATGACATTGCCAAAAGCAAAACCAGTTACCGCCAATTGTGCTGCCAATCGGCGACTAATAAGGGGTGGTTTTTGTCCGTCAACATCACCCAGATTAATGTCGGGTGCGTAGCCGATGGTCGCGAGCAGCGTAGCGAGTTTGCGCAGAGAAGTTTGAGCGGGGTCGAACTGAATCGTGGTGGTTTTTTTCAAAAAATTCACCCGCGAATTGGCCACGCCTGCGTCGAGCTTATAGAGGTTTTCCAACAGCCAAATACATGATACGCAGTGCATTTGGGGCAGGTAAAACGTAACCTGGGCTATGGTGTCATTTTGGAATTCTATCAGTTTTTCCTGAACTTCGGTGTCGTCCAGGTAGGCATAACTTTTTGCAAACTTTTGATTCTTAAGGCTTTGTCCGGCATTTTTATCTAATTCGTAAAATTCACAGAGCTGGTGCGTGTTCAATATTTCGTACACCATTTGGCATCCTTGACAGCAAAAGCGCTTGTCGCCGATACGCAAATGATCTGCTCCACCTGACGAAACATCCGGGCAAACATCATGACAGTGAAAGCAGATGTTGGATACTGTAGGGGTGTTTTTTGGCTGCGAATAGACAGATACGGACATAGACAGGCGAAATTTATGGGGCAAAAATCCGGCTCGGTGTGTGGAGGGGTGGTGATGGCGGTCAGGGTATTGGGTGATGCTGGTCAGGGGGTGCATGTCCACATCAACAATCTTAAATCATGTAATCGTCAATCGGCAATCAAGTTTTTTTGACTGACGATTGACGATTACATGATTTAAGATTGTTGAGGTAGAGGTAAGATTTTCGATTGCCGATGTCCTTCCATGGCTGATTTAGCAGTAAGTCACTATGAGTGATGATCCTCGTCATGGTGGTTCTGTTTGGAATCAATGCAACTTTGTACTATAATTTAGTTTCACGCAACGCCGCAACGATGTTTCACGCAACGGCGCAACGATCTTTCACGCAACGCCGCAACGGCGCAACGTTAATATTCCTGACAATCAAAACGTTGCGCCGTTGCGGCGTTGCGTGAAACATCGTTGCGTAAAACATCGTTGCGGCGTTGCGTGAAATATCGTTGCCTAAAATAACTTCGTACACTATGAAACTTAACATTTCTGCCGATAGAACCATTGGTACCTTGCAATCCGAATTTTCGGAGTCCTTCCCGGGCTTGAAAATCGTTTTTTTTAGCAAACCTCATCGTGCATTCAAGGGAAGCGCGGCTAAATTCCTCGTGCAGGAAAAGGATATGGCGCTCAAGCAATTATCGCCAAAAATTAAGGCGGGCAATGTGGTGATTGAGCCTACCACAATAGTAAATCAATTAGAGCAACATTTTGAGGACGAATACGGTCTGCACGTTCAGGTGTTTAGGAAATCAGGCCGAACCTGGCTTGAAACTTCCGTGACCGACGATCTTACTCTGGAACAACAACAGGTCAAAGCAG
Organism: Saprospiraceae bacterium; assembly: GCA_046160625.1. Classification (GTDB taxonomy): domain Bacteria; phylum Bacteroidota; class Bacteroidia; order Chitinophagales; family Saprospiraceae; genus M3007. The sequence continues at coordinate 75,387 of JBJXGZ010000100.1, read as the reverse complement.
CTAACAGTGAAAACGTACACCAGGAGTTCGTGGATCCAATGGATTACCGCGAGCAATCGTAAATCCAAAATCGTAAATACATGAAACCGATTCTTGTCCCAACCGACTTTTCAAAATGTGCCAACAATGCCATGAGGTACGCGCTCGAAATCGCAGAGCGTACCGGGCAACCTATTACTTTGCTGTATGTCGTTTATCCCACTGAAGGGGTGGACAACAATATGTACGATGCCTTTTTTATTGACAACTATATTCAAGAGCGTCTGGATTCGATGAAAGTGTGGGCCAAAAAATTTGCCAAAAGCCAACGCTTTAAAGACATAGAAATCAATGTGGATTGTCAAATCGGATTTCCCGTCAGCACCATTGCACAAACGGCTTCCAATCTGGGGGCTTCCCTTATTGTGATGGGCACCACAGGCGCCAGCGGATTGCGTGGTGTGCTCTTGGGAAGCGTGGCAGGAGGCGTGATTTCGGGTAGCAGAGTCCCTGTTTTTGTAGTACCTATGAAGGCCGTTTTCCGCAATAACGCTCGATTCGCTTTTGCCACAGATTTCAAATTACCGGTGAGCAGAGCTTCTTTGCAAACGATGCGCGAACTGCTCAATTTACAACATACCGGGCTGAACATCGTCCATGTACTGGGTGAAAAAGAACCACGACCCGATAAAAAGACGGAAGATATCTTGAGCGAAAAACTGGGCACGATTCCGCACAATTTCCACTACTTGCACGCCAAAAACATCCCACAGGCGATTCATAATTTTATCGAATCTACCGATTGCAACGGTTTGGTGGCGGTCTCTCACGAGCACAGTCTGCTGCATAAGTTGTTTGGGAAAAGTATCTCGCGTTCCTTAGCGCAGCATACCAAGGTGCCGCTTTTGGTGTTGCACGACGCTTGAAGTTAGGTGTCTCAAAAGTGCTTTTTCACCGCAGAGGCGCAGAGACGCGGAGTCTTAACAAATTGATTGTCAGAAACTCAGCGTCTCTGCGCCTCTGCGGTGAATAGCAAAACGCGACTTATGAGTTGCCTTCACTTTCACGACATTTCCGTCAAACACCTCCGCAGGCTCTCCCGCCAATGCGGTATGTCAAGGCCAAACGCAGCCTTTATTTTGCTTTTGTCCAACACGCTGAACGGCGGGCGTTGGGCAGCGGTGGGGAAATCCTTGGTGGCAATGGGAAGGGCACGACAATCAATTCTTCCAAGTTCAAAAATGGCTGCTGCAAAGTCGTACCAACTCGCCACACCCTCGTTTGAGTAGTGCCAGATGCCCGCAATAGATTCTTTCTCAATTTCGCCGGAGTCCACTTTTTGAATGATTGTCAACACCGCTTCGGCCAGATCAGGCGCGTAAGTTGGCGTACCGATTTGATCGGCTACCACTTTTAGTTCGGAGCGTTCACGGCCAAGGCGCAGCATCGTTTTCACAAAATTTTGACCGAAAGCCGAATACACCCAGGAACTACGGATAACCATACTGAGCGGCTGAGCGCGTAAGGCGGCGCGTTCCCCAGCGAGCTTTGTGCGGGCATACACCCCTTTGGGGCTAACACGGTCAGTCTCCCGAAATGGCGTGTTCTGGCGACTGTGATAAACATAGTCAGTGCTGAAATGGACAAGAGGAATGCCAAATTCAGCACAAGCTTCAGCCAGGTTTTTAACCCCTAATATGTTGACTTTCACAGCTTTTTTCGGCTCAGTTTCTGCTTTGTCTACCGCGGTGTAAGCTGCGCAATTGACCACCCAATTTAACTTCTGCTTTTCTTTGGATTGCCGAGCCTTAAAATAAGCACTTACCGCCCGTCGGTCGGTAATGTCCAAGGCTTGGGAGTCCTCAAAAACGAAGGATAGTCCCGGCCAATTTGCCGAGGCTTTTCGAAAACACTGACCTAGTTGGCCGTTGGCGCCGGTGATGAGAATCATGGAGGTTGTTGAAGATATTGGGATATTAGGATATTGGCAGGGCAAAAGTAGTGCGGTGTGGTGCTAACTTAGGGAATGTTGACAAACTTTGCGTCGAGACCTCGTTGGTTTTTAAAACCTCCGAGGTCTCGATCGCGATCTATGCTTTTCAATCTTCCCATATCCCCCCTGCAATTTATTCCCGAACACCCTGGAACCGACCAGGGCATCTCGCTATTCATCAAGCGCGACGACCTGCTGCACCCTGAAATCCAGGGCAGTAAAGGACGCAAATTAGCTGCTTTGTTACCGGATATTAAGCAATCATACCCGGGCGGCTTGGTCACGTTTGGCGGAGCGTTTTCCAACCATTTGCACGCCGTAGCCGTGGTTGGACGGATATTTGACATCCCAACGTATGGCATATTACGTGGTGAACATGTTGATCTTCAAAACCCTACACTCCGATTTTGCCAGGAAAACGGGATGACGCTCTGCCCAACGGCGAAGGCGCAGTACGATGCCTGCAAAGCGCAGGGAGAAGCTTTGTGCAGGAATGATTTCCCGCAATGTTATTTTCTGCCTGAAGGCGGCAACACCCCTCAGGCGCTGGAGGCTTGTGCGGCCATACCGAAAGAAATCAAAGGACAGTTATCACAAGAACATCCTGAATTGACCGGCCAGCCACGTTATCTCTGCACCCCGGTTGGAACAGGCTGCACAGCGGCGGGTATTGTTGCGGGACTTGCCGAAACACAAAACCATGTGATGATTTTTCCTGTCAGTAGCCATCAGTTTGATAAATCGAACATCCTGGAATTGTTGGCCAAAACTGATCATACGAACCCTGAAATTGAATCTCGGTTCAGCATTATCCACGAATACACGTTCGGTGGATTTGCAAAACTCCATCCTCCAGTCATTGAATTTGTGCGTTCCTTTTTTCAACAGACCAATATCTTACTCGATCCCATTTACACGGCCAAGATGCTGTACGGGGTTTTTGATATGCTTGATAAAGGCGATTTCGCGCCCAATAGTACGGTAGTCGCGTTGCACTCGGGCGGATTGCAGGGCTGGGAAGGATTCTCGAAGCGCTATGGGACAGGGTTTTTGATTGACGAGTGATGATTACATGATTGTTGATTTTTGACGTGATGAAAGATTTTTGGTGGTTTATGTATGATGTCCTTTCCATTGCCCCTAAAATCGAAAATCAGCAATCATGTAATCGTCATTTGTAAATCAAACACCGCCTCCTTCCCGAAGTGACGGGGTAAAAAACTTGATCCCCTGAAAATCAGAGCATTAGGCGCAAAATTCACCTACATTTTTGTTTTAAAAGGCATCGGTCGATTTTGCGAGGGAACGGCATTTTGTGACGATTTTCAAAAATGTGGCAGTTTCTGTGAGAAAGCGGTTTGATATTAGTTAATTATAAAACCTCAAAAAGTTTTATGATTTTTCAAAATCCAATTTGTATTATAAAACAAAACCTGTTAATTTTGGCGGGCAAAATGACAAAAGAAAAACTTTTGCACTGTGGAAAATTAACCTGCGCTTAACATGATGAGTACCCGGCGAGCTATCAAAGTTGCCCTAAAATCGCCGCGTCATTTTTGCTAAACCAGTGCTTTTCAAGCCTTAACTATATTTGGGAAGGGTGATGCAAGGACTGTTGATAACTAAAACACGATGTGGATAAAGTGGCTTGATTACGGGGTTCTCCACAGTTACACACCGGTTTTTCCACAGCTTTGAGGCCACACGGATTGTTTCAAATTTAAATATCGGGGTTCAAAAGGTTAGGTTTGCAGCCTTTTTGTACCCCGGAACGCTGTTCCGGGATTTACCATCAGCGGAACGGAGTTCCAGCGTACACCATCCCCCGGAACAGCGTTCCGGGCTACATCATCGCCGGAACAGCGTTCCGGCATACACACAAGCATGAACGAGTCGAGCAACAACCAACAAAGCGGCCAACAAGGCGCCAACGACCGCAAAGGCCGTCGCAATGCGCCCAACAACGAGAGCCTGTCGAACTTTGTGTTCGGCAAGGTGCAGCCACAAGCTGTACCCCTCGAAGAAGCCGTGCTCGGTGCCCTTATGCTCGACCGCGAGGCACTCCCATTGGTGATGGACACCCTGCGCCCGGAGAGTTTTTACCTGGAGGCCCACCAGCATATCTATCGGGCAGTCATTCGCTTGTTTGAACGCTCGAATCCTGTGGATCTGCTGACCGTAACCGAAGAATTGAAGAAGGCAGGTGAACTTGACAAAATCGGCGGCGGGTACTACCTCGTGGAACTCAGCAATCGCGTGGCTTCGGCGGCCAACATCGAGTACCACGCCCGCATTATCGCCCAAAAACACATCCAGCGCGAGCTCATCGGCGTCAGCACCAGGACCATCCGCGATGCTTACGAAGACACCACCGACGTTTTCAACCTGCTCGACGAGGCGGAGAAAGGGCTTTTTGCTATCACGCAAAACAACCTCAGCCGTTCCTACGAGAGTATGGGCAGCTTGAGCAGTAAGGTGTTGAAGCAGATCGAAGAACTTGCCAAAAAGGAAGACGGACTCACTGGCGTGCCCACGGGTTTCACCAATCTGGATCGGCTAACCTCGGGCTGGCAACCATCCGATTTGATCATTATTGCGGCGAGGCCGGGCATGGGTAAGTGCCTCGCCAAAGGGACTAAAGTGCTGATGTACAACGGCTCCCTTCAAAAAGTGGAAAATCTGATGCCCGGCGATTTGCTCATGGGAGACGACTCAACCCCCCGCACCATACTTTCAACCACGACAGGTCAGGAAATGATGTACTGGGTACGCCAAAACAAAGGCATTGACTACCGGGTGAACGAAAGCCATATCCTTTCTCTGAAGCGCAGCCGGACAGAGTGGAAGCATCAAAACGGGGATATTTTGAATATTAGCGTGAAAGATTACCTGGGGAAGTCGACTAAGTTCAAGACCAATTACAAAGGCTACAAAACGGCTGTCGAGTTTACCGAAAAAACCCTTCCAGTTCACCCCTACTTCATTGGATTATGGCTGGGCGACGGCACTTCCGAGAACAGTAATATTTCCACTACCGATGAAGAAGTGGTGAATTATCTGGAATCATATTCTCAGGAATTGGGACTGCATTTGAAAAAACACCAGCAAGCGCCTGAAAAATGCCCGATTTACTGCATTGCAAATGATCGCCAACACGCGATGGGATATTCACTGCACGGTATGTTGCGCGAATTGGGTGTGTTAGGAAACAAACACATTCCGCAGGATTATCTGATCAATTCCACTTCAAAACGCCTCGAATTGCTGGCCGGATTGATTGACAGCGACGGTCATTACCTCTTGCAATCCAATGGTTTTGAAATTACCCAAAAAAAGGAACAACTTGCCCGTGAGATCAAGTTTTTGTGCGATACTTTGGGATTCAGAACCTCCTTGATTTCCAAAAAAGCGCAAATCACCTCTATTGGTTTTGAAAGCACCGTTTGGCGTTTACGCATATATGGCGACCTTGATAAAGTGCCTGTACGCATCAAACGGAAACAATCCAACCCCTGGAAGAGCAAGATAAACTGGCAGGTGACAGGCATTCAGGTCGAAGCGGACAAAGTGGACGATTATTATGGATTTGAGTTAGATGGCAACGGGCTTTTCCTGCTGGAAGACATGACCGTGACACACAATACCTCCATGGTGCTCGCCGTAGCATTGAACGCGGCCCGTGACTTCGGCAAAGGGATCGCCCTTTTTTCGCTGGAAATGGCCTCTACGCAACTCGTGCAGCGACTCATTTCGATGGAATCAGAAATCCCCGCCAACAAATTCCGAAACGGGAAACTGGAAGATTACGAGTGGCAAATGCTCCAAAGCACCGTGGAAAGGCTCAACGCCGTGCCGATTTTTATTGACGACACCCCGGCCATCAACATCTTTGAACTCCGCGCCAAATGCCGTCGCCTCAAAATGCAGCACGATATTCAGCTGGTCGTAATTGACTACCTTCAATTGATGACCGGCTCTGCGGACAACAACAGACAGGGCAACCGGGAACAAGAAATCGGCAGCATATCGCGTGCGCTCAAATCCTTGGCAAAGGAGTTGAACGTGCCGGTTATCGCGCTTTCGCAGTTGAGCCGGGCCGTGGAAGTGCGGGGGGGGAGTAAAAGGCCGCAGTTGAGTGATTTGAGAGAGTCAGGATGCCTAACGGGCGACACGCTTCTGGTTGATGCCGAAACAGGCCGCCGTGTCAGCATTCAACATTTGGCAGAACGACCCTACCAGGACACCTTCTCGTCGTTAGGCATGACAGATGACCTAAAAGTGCGTCCGCAGCATCTGGTGAAGGCTTTTTATTCTGGCCAGAAGCAAGTTTTTGAAATTAAAACCCATTCAGGCCGCAGCATTAAGGCCAGTGCAAACCACCCTTTCTTCAAATTGGATGGTTGGGTAGCATTGGAAAATTTGCAGGTAGGTGATCGCATCGCGATGCCAAGAAAAATCAATGTTTCGATGCCCTCCAATCCACTTTCGAAAACGGAGTTGACTTTGTTGGCACACCTGATTGGAGACGGTTGTATTTTGCCAAAATCACCTTATCACTATACAAATGCTGACAAAGCCAATATAGAAGTTGTCAATGCCAGTGCAAAAGAACTGTTTGGTATCGAGGGTAGAATAGTACCGCAGGAAAACTGGTGGCATACTTACCTGACTTCACCTTACCGACTTACGCATCGGGTAAAACATCCGATCACGATATGGTACGAAAAAATGGGCTTGCAGCGTGTTCGCGCCTATGATAAACGGCTACCAGATGACCTGTTTGAGAGCGATGAGGAATACATTGCGCATTTCCTTCATCACTTATGGGCGACTGATGGTAATATTAGCTGGAACACCGCGCAAGAAGGCCGCAGCCCTTCTCCTGCGATTTATTATGGCACTACCAGCCCTGTTTTGGCTGAGCAGGTACAGCATCTTTTACTCCGTCTTGGCATTCAATCTTCCATTAGAACGACAAAAAAAGGGAACTATAGGCCCAGTTTCAATATTTGGGTTGAAAGCAAAGAATACCAATTGAAATTCTTGTTTCAAATTGGTTGCCATGGTGAGCGTGGGTCAAAAATTCCAGATATACTACTTGCTTTGGACGGAATAGTGGGAAATCCCAACAATGACACCATTCCAAAGGAAGCTTGGCGTGGCGCAATCCAAACAGCAAAAAAAGAACATGGCCTTTCTTGGCGCGGTTTTTCGGAACAACTTGAAATGTCTTATGCAGGGAGTACTCTTTTCAAACATGGGATTTCACGTGAAAGAATGAGCCGGATTGAGCGATTTTTACCTGACGAACAAATTTCGAATCTGGTAAATTCAGATATTTATTGGGACAAAATCAAGTCAATTACACCACTCGGCACAGAGGATGTCTACGATGCTACGGTGCTTGAAGTTCACAACTTTGTTGCAAACGATTTCATCGTACACAACAGCATCGAGCAAGATGCCGACATCGTCTCCTTTATCTACCGCCCGGAATACTATCAGATCCTCGAAGACGAGCAAGGCCAAAGCCTGAAAGGTATCGCCGAGTTTATCATTGCTAAGCACCGAAATGGAGCGCTGGATACCATTAAGCTAAAATTTACCGACACCTTTGCCAAGTTCAGCAACCTGGACGACCCCTCTTTCGCAGGACTTTCAGACCCGCTTACCGGGCCATTCCAGCCTAGTGTAATTTCCAGACAGTCGAGGATGAACGATGAAGATATTCCTTTTTAATGCCCTCCTTCGCTAATGCTACGGCGGGTAAAAGTGATGAAGTGATGGAGAGATAAAGTGTTTTGTACCCGCTTTCGCTCGTGATACGGCAGGTGCAAAAGCTGCGGCGGGTAAAAGTGATAAACATAAGCCCCGCTTGGCAGTGCCAAGCGGGGCTTATCGTTGATGCGATCAAGATCAAAACCTTCGATTATTTTTCGATGGGCTTCTTTTCTGCATCGCGCATTCCTTGACGGATTTCGTCTTCTACCGAATTTTTAGCGCTGTTGAATTCGCGGATGCCGCGCCCTAGGCCACGCATGAGTTCAGGAATTTTTTGACCCCCGAAAAGGAGCAGCACTACCAAAAAGATAAGCACGAGCTCCGAGCCGCCGAGGTTGCCGAGAAATAAAAAAGTAGCAGTCATAGTCGTTGAATTTTTAAGTGGAAAAATCGGGCGCCCGCGCCCGGAATGCCTTTGACCCTAAAGACTGCGCAAAGTTACATCTATCGTTTGGCAATTCCTTTGGTTGCATGCAATTTAACCTTGTTAAGAGGGGAGGGCCACGGATTGCACGGATTAGACACGGATTTTTTTACGCGTTTTGATAAAAAATCCGTGTCTAATCCGTGACATCCGTGCCCCCCCCCTCTTAATTTGGGACGCTAGTCCCCTACTCCGCCATCAATTTCCCGCTCCCTACGAGCCGCCCGTTTTGGGTGATTTTAAACAAGTAAATCCCTGAAGGCCAATCCCCTTTTTTCAATTGGAAAAACGTGTTTTCCGATTCCATTTCCCGGATCACATTCCCCAGAAGATCAAACACTTGCAAACGCAATCCTGTGCTGCGGACAAGTCCTTTTACTTCAAGCAGGGTCTGCTCATAGAAGGGATTTGGCACAGCAATCACCTGTGCTTTAGGCATTTCTGGTTGCCAAAGACCAACGGTGATGAAGTTGTCTCCCAAGCGGTGGAAGGTAGTATTGGTAAAAACAGGGTCGTTGAAATCGAAATAAATAGCCGCCGTGTTTTCAATCAGCGTTTCTAGCGGGGTATCGGAGCGTGGTTTGATGTTGAACTTGGCAAAACCGTGCGAGGCCACCTCGTTCGTATTAGAATCGGGCAAAAGGATGTTCTCAAAAATGAAATGTACAACGCCTTCTCCATTAAGGTCGTAACGGTACGGGTGGCTGCTGGCACCAAAACGAATGGTGGCTGGATCGAGCCAAGAGGAGAGTGTATCAACAATTTGCACCGTGAAGGCCGTATCCGTCCCGGTATTCTGAAAACGAACGAGGTACTCAATGTCGGTGCCGGGGCGGATGTAGTGGTCCGCCCCGTAGCCGACAGGGTAGCCGTGTTTATCGTTCGGGTCAAAGGAGCCGATATTCGTGGTGCAATCAATATCTAGCGTTGGGGGCTCATCATTGTAGGGGAATTGGTTGACAAAACCTGTTGAAAACGAAGAACTTGTGACGCAGCCTTCCACTGAAAGTCCAACAGGCGCAGCATAAGGATGGAAAAGTTCTTGCCCCACTTCTACCCGCCAGGTGCTCCCGTTGGATGGTACGGCAATAATCATAGAAGCGCCCGATGCCAAGGGATCCAGCGTCCCACTCCTAAACATGATTCCGTCTTCTACTACAATATACCCGCTGGAGCCATTCATCCCACCCGCACCAGTATTTTGGATCCGGAACCGAAGCGAATCAGAATCGCAAATGCTGCTTATGTTGAGGCTTGCTCCAGACCAACTGGAATTGGTTGGCACACAAAGGGTGTCGGGGTAAATAGCAGCCTGGGTGCAATGTGTCTGGCCAAGTTGAGCGTTGCAGCCTACAAAAACCTGGATCTTGAACATTCCGCATTCCCCTATTTCCAGGTCGCCGACTTCCACTTGAATAGCATTGGCCCCTAGATCCGTGTAAGGAGCAGAGACCGAAAGGACCGTCAAATATTGGTCAAGCACAACTGTAACAAAGGCATCTTCGGCCTTCTGAGTGCCTTGGTTGCAATACTCAACTTGGTAAAAATTATTAGGAAAGCAGCGCCGCAATTGGTTGGTCCCGATACTTACCGTCAATGCCGGACAGATGAATATGGACTGCACAGGGAAGTCTCCACCGGCAATAGTGTCGCCGGCTATACCCACGGTAACCATTGCCCCACCGGGGCAAATCGTCCAGAGGCCATTGGGTACGAACACTTTCATGGCATAAGTGCCTACCGGTACTCCCACCACATATCGGCCCAATACATCAGTTACCCCATAAAGCGTGTCGCTCAGCCCTTCAGCCCGAACGATCCAGCCTGCGAGGCCGGGTTCGCCCGCATTGAGCGTACAACTTTCATTTTCATCGTGGAACACGCGGCCAATTATGGCGCCACAAGCACCTCCGCCGGAAAGATTTACGGTGTAATCATTAGTGGCCGTGCAGCCGTTTGCATTGGTAATGGTGAGGCTATACAGGCCGGAAAAATTAGCGGTAATGGCCGTTGTAGTGGAGGTAAAGCCATTGGGACCAGTCCATTGGTAGGTTAAGTTGGGTAGGTTTGGGCCAGTGATAACTTCGGTGCTGCAATCGTTGGATAGGGAGACGATTGTGAATGTGAGTGGGGCGGACCCGTTTACGACTGCATTCGTTATTTTTATACAGCCGTGCGAATCGGTTACTGTAACCGTGTAAATGCCTACGGGCATATTGTTCAAATCCTGGGCGGTTGATCCATTGTTCCACAGGTAAGTATAACCAGGTGAACCGCCAGATACACTCAAATCAATTGAACCATTACTACCACCAAAGCATAAAACTGGATTTGTCACAGTAGACAATACAATATCAGCGGGCTGAGTGATGGTTGCACTTACCGTTTTTGAACACAGGTTTGCGTCCGTGACCGTTACTGTATAAGTGCCTGCGATCAAGAAGGCGCCTAAATCTTCCATTGTAGAACCATTTGACCACAAGTATGTAAATGGCGTTGCCGTCCCCGTTGCCGTCAGGTTAATAGAACCGTTATTTCCACCAAAACACGCGACATCATTTTTTACAAAAGAAACCGAAAGGTCAGACAGTTGTCCAACGGTCACGCTCACCACTTGGTTGCAACCAATCGCATCCGTGACGGTGCAAGTGTAAGTGCCCGCAGAAAGGTTGGATATGTCCTGTGGATTGTTGGCTCCTGGAATATTGAACCAGTCAACCGTATAAGGTGAAACGCCATTGGTAATGGTCAGATCAATCGCCCCATCATTCCCATTGCAGGAAGCATCGGTAACGATAGGGATGATGGTTGGAGCATTGGAGTTGTCAGGCACATTATAAATTGCAAATTCTATGCAGGTACCACCCGCACTTACCGTCACGGTATAATCACCCGGAGGCAGGTTGCTGGGGTCTTGGGTGGTAGCGCCGTTTGACCAGGTGTAGGTATAAGTGGTTAAAGGCCCTGCGGTTAGATCAATACTTCCATTCGGGTTGCCAACACAAACCGTATTAGGAGCCACAGTTGCATTTAAAGTAATGGTTTGGTTGTTGTTCGTCACATCAACGCTGACGGTATTGGTACAACCGTTCGCGCCTGTCACCGTGAGCCAATAGTTGCCTGAAGGGATGTTGGATAGGTCTTCCGTCGTTGCTCCGGTCCACCAAAGGAAAGTGTATGGCAGTATGCCACCTGTTATGCTGGCATCAATACTGCCATTGTTTAGATCACAAGTTGAAGGGGTGGCTATTGCAGAAGGATTGGGGGAATTGGGATCATCTTGAACAATGTAGGAATCCACAGCCGTACAGCTTACACCGTCGCTCACGGTGACTGTGTAGGTTCCAGCAGGGATGTTGCTTAAATCTTCGGTGGTTTGACCAACTGACCAAGCGTAGGTATAGCTCCCTGGTGGTGCTACCGTAAGGTCAATCGCTCCATTTGTGAAGGCACAGGCTGTAGAAGCCGTGACCACTGCGCTAAGGGTCAATCCGGGGGGCTGACCGACCGTCGCACTGGTTGTTTTAGTGCAGCCATTTACATCGGAGACTGTGACCGTATAAGTGCCTTGGCAAAGTCCTGAGATGTCTTGAGTGGTATTTCCAGGACTCCAAAAATACTGATATGGAATAATGCCGCCCGTTACGGTCAGGTTGAGCGAGCCATTGCAAGCGCCCGAACAGGATGCATCGGTTTTAACCAGATTTAAGCTCAGGTTGAACCCATCATTAACGGTTGCGCTGGTCGTTTGGGTGCAACTTGAAGCATCAGTGACGGTAACCGTGAATGTTCCAATCACAAGCGGTGATGCATCCTGGGTATTCTCTCCATCGCTCCAAGTATAGACATAGGGACCAGTTCCACCTGTTACAGTAAGGTCTATAAGTCCGTTGGCACCAAGACAGGAATTGGCATCTGTTACAACAGTGCTCAGGGCAATCCCTGAAGAATTTGTCAGCGCAACACTCAAGGTTTGAGAGCATGTGCCCACGGCATAAGTGACTGTCACCGTGTAGGTTCCGGCAGTCAAATTGTTCAAATCCTGCGTCGTTTCACCCGTACTCCATGCGTATTCAAAAGGTCCAAATACGCCTGTTGCAGTCAAATCAATTGCACCGTCATTGCCCGGAATGCAGTTGGGCGCCGTTATCTGTGCGCTAAGCGTCAGGGTTGAAGTATCTTTTATTTCCGTCACGCCGTAGTAATCGCATCCGGTGGCGTCCGTGACCGTTACGGAATAAGTGCCTTGGGCAATATTGATAATTGATGGCTGAACTGAACCATTTGACCAGAGGTAAGTATACGGACCAGTACCCTGCGTCATGATTACAGCGGCAATACCAAGTTGTCCCGTACAGGAAACATCCAGATTAGAAAAGTCTCCCTGTGGAATGACCGGCCCGGGGAACACCCGTACATCATCTGTTTTGGTGCAGCCGGTTTGGGTGTCAACCACCAAAAGCGTGTACGTTCCGGGTAAATTTACAATGGGGTTTTGGGTGTTCGCACCAGATAAGATACTCCCGTCAGCGGTTGTCCATAAATAGCTGTATTGAATTCCGTTGGAGGAACCGTTTCCATCCAAAGTCACCTGTGTATCGCCGCAGGGAATTCCTGTGTCAGGGCCTGCATTGGCAATGTGGTCGCCGATCACGCTGACATAGCGCCGCACGGTGCAGCCATCCACGTTGTGGGTAAGACTGAGGAGATAATCACCCGCCTCGTCCACGATGGGTGTCAAGGTAGTTTCTCCGAAAACAATGTTTCCGTTGTTGGTAGTCCACTGATAGGAATATTGGGGCCCTGTCGAACTTCCGGAGGCATTCAATGTAACTTCGCTAACCAAACAGGACAGTTTCTGGGGTGTTTGAACTGAAATCTGCGGAAAAGGCCCACCTATGTCAATCCAGACGTCATCGTAGCTGGAACATCCACCCAAAAGACTGGTCACTGTCAGCTCATAAATCCCTGACTGCGTAACCGCTATCGAAGCTTGCGTCACATCTATTCCCGGCTCGATGCCAAAAAAACTTGTCCAGAGATAAGTAAAGCCTGGGCCTGTAGATGTTCCGCTTCCGCCAAGGGTGTTATCGGCGCAGGTAATGTCCCTACTGATCCCAGCATCGGCAACCGGGAAAGTCGAGTCATACAAAACCGTGTTTTGAGCCGAGGTGGTACATCCATTCGCATCGGTAAGGGTGAGGGTATAGACGCCAGCAATATACATATAATATAAATAAGATTCTGTTGAACCGTCCGACCATTTAAATTGATACGGAGGGGTTCCACCGCTATAAACGGAGCTAATGTCTGAACCAAAGTTTTGACAGGTAATTGGGCCATTGTTGCTAAGGCTGAGAACCAAACCTTCGGACGGCCCAACAATGTTTCGGGCCAAATTAGCCACGCATCCCAGCGCGTCCATTACTGTCACGATATACTGCCCTGGCAAAAGACCGTCAATGTCTTCGTCTGTAGCCCCGTTCGACCAAGTGTAGCTCGCCGGCAAAGCAGCATTCGTCACCGTGAGGTCAATACTGCCCGTTTCACCAAAGCAATTGATGTTTGTCTGCGCTGCTCCCAACGCGATGTTGCACTGAGCGTCCGATTGCTGTATGGCACTAAACAGGCACAGCAGCACAAGCATGGAGTAAAATCGGATGATGTTCATAAGCGAGATTTGTCTTTTTGCATGATTCCGTCCCGGGCGGGGGCTTGCCTTAGAGACTTTGATGCTGCAAATGTTCGGCTTGCAGATCGCTCCTGCAAAGACAATTTTTCAGGATTGTAATGCCAAAAAATAAATTTTGTCTTTGAAGAAACTGATTATCAATACTTTAAAAAATGATTGGTAAAAATTGAAGTATGAAAACTAATCCAGAAATTTGCCGCACAACAGACACACCGCATGGAAAAAACGCTCCTTTGGGAAGCCTTCGCCGCCCTATCACCCGCCGAAGTACGAGAGTTTGGCAAATTTGTCCGCTCCCCATTTTTCAATACCCGGCCGCAACTGGTGGAATGGTTCGATTTTTTGGCCGATTGCAAAGGGCAAGAAAACGCATCCTTGCCCCTCCCTGAGCATTTGGAGGAAGGACTTGGGGTGCGTTTGGCCAATTCCGCCCTGCTTGCTTTATTGGAAAAATACCTGGTGTACAAAGAAAAATTCAGCGACGAACAACGCGGCAAAATCCGCCTCGCCGCCGCCTACCGCAAGCGCAACCTGGGTCGCCATTTCCAGATCACCCTCCGGGAAGCCCGCCAAAGCCGCGAACGTCAACCCTGGCGGCATGCCGATTATTACCACGACCTGAACCTGATCGAATGGGAACAGTATCAGTTCGATACCGCGCAAAAACGCACGGACTCGCTCAATATCCAGGCTACTTCTGACCTGATGGACACCTCCTTCGTGGCACGAAAACTGCGGCTGGCTTGTCTGGCCGTATCGCACCAGGCCGTGTATAAAACCGAATACCGCATCGGGCTGCTCGATGCTGTGCTGGCAGAGTCCGAACGAATGGCCGACATTCCCGCCGTCGGGCTGTATTTTCACTGCTATCATTTCCTTGCCGACCCTTTTGAGCAGGGCGAAGGGCATTTTGGCCACTTCCGCGAAATGCTTGTCAGCTGTGCTGACAGCTTTCCCAAAGAGGAACTGCGCACCCTATACCTGCTCGCCATCAATTTTGGCATCAAAAAAGCCAACGAATCCCGTGCTGCCTGGCTGCGCAACACCCTCGACCTCTATCAGGCTGCGCTGGCACTCGATCTGCTCCTCGAAAACGGACAGATTTCGCGCTTTGCCTTTACCAATATTGTGGCCATTGCCGTGCGCGTCGGCGAGGCAGATTGGGCAGAAAAATTTATCCTTGAATACCGCCCAAGGCTCGAACGGGCATGGCGCGATGTCACGGCCAGTCTCAACCTCGCCCGCGTGGCCTACGCCCGCAAGGACTACTCCAGCGCCCTGCTCCACCTCCAGCGCTCCGATTACAAAGACACCATCAACAACATGATTGCCAAGATATACCAACTGAAAATCTACTACGAAACCGACGAACTCGACCTGCTCAACAGCCACCTCGCCAGCCTCAAAAACTACGTCCGCCGCCACACGGCTATCGGGTATCACCGCACCAATTACACCCACATCCTGCACTACACTGAGCGGCTGATGGCGCTGCATTTTAACGATGCTAAAGCGGTGGCGGCACTGCGGGAGAAGATTGTGGGGGAGAAGATTTTGACGGAGCGGGAGTGGTTTTTGGAGATGCTGGGGTAACTCAGGCGGTGACTCCGCCGTGCGAGGGTCTTACGACCCCGCACCCATTGGGACAGCAGCGGGAACTTATTTGAGTCCGTATTCTGGCGCACGTGAAAATAATCGCTATTTTTGAGGCTAAATTATCCAACCATGAACTGGGAAACCTACATCTCTTCCGACCCCGCCATCCTATACGGCAAACCCGCCATTCGAGGCACGCGCATTGGTGTGGATTTAATTCTGGAAAAATTGTCCGCCGGGCAAACAATAGAAAATTTGCTCAAGGCTTACCCACACCTGAATGAGGCTCAAATACTTGCTTGCCTCGCTTTTGCGGCGGATAAAATCAAAAATGAAATCGTTTACGAACGCGCCGCATGAACCCTTTGATTGTCGCCGATGAAAGCGTGGATTTTGCCATCATTACGCTGCTGCGGGAATCGGGTTTCGAGGTGTTAGCCATTATGGAAGACCATCCCAGTTGGTCGGATGACAAGGTTCTTGATCTTGCTTTCCGTCAAGAAGCCTACCTCATAACCGAGGACAAAGATTTCGGTGAACTTACCTACCGATTCCAAAAGCCCAGTCACGGTATTTTGCTTGTCCGCCTTCCACAGGCAGAAAGCGAGGCAAAAGCCACATTGGTGCTGGAAATTATCCAATTTGATTTTGAACGCCTTTGGAAAAAGTTTGCGGTGCTTGAACCACTCAAACTTAGGGTGCGGGCTATGAATTTTTAATTCCGATTGACTGCTCCTTACGCCCACGAAAGTTTGAATCAGGATTTGTCTGATTTCTAAAAGATTTGAAGGATTTTTGAGCCTAATCCTAAAAATCCTGAAAATCAATCCTTCCCATCCTTCACGTATCCTAAAAATCCTGCTTCCAGTTATGTCCAAACTCGCCCTGCAACTTATCCACGAAAACATCGAAAAGCAGAAGCGCGGGGAAGATGCCCGCAGCCTTGACCTAGGAAACTGCGGCATGACCGAAGTGCCGGAAGAAATTGGCGAGCTGGTGTGGCTAGAGGAGTTAGATTTAAGTATAAATAGCAATTTATTAGACATTTTACCAGTTTCACTGCTAAACAATTTGCAGTTATTAAACTGCTCCAATACAGGGGTTTCCAACTTGACATCACTTATCCCCTTTGTAAAAAATGGTATCAAAATCACGTTGACTGGTAAACCCGTCAAAGGCGAATTTGATTTCAAAGGCTGCCCACTTACAATACCGCCTACCGAAGTCGTTGAACAAGGCAACGAAGCTTTTTTAAGGTATCTGGAGGAACACGAAAAATCTGGCAGTGTTAGGCTCTACGAAGCCAAATTATTAGTTATTGGCGACGGAGGAGCAGGTAAGACTACTCTCGTCCGTAAGCTCCTAGATGTCGATTCCCTGGTACCCAGTGCAGAGGAGAGTACCCGAGGCATTGAAATCCATCCCTTGTACTTTAACCTCCCCGATGGCAATCGACTCCGGCTTGATGTGTGGGATTTTGCAGGGCAGGGGATATATCAGAATTTAAACAATTTTTTCTTTACTCATCGCTCACTTTATGTGTTAGTGGACGATACTCGCACACTTAATGAGGACGGTACATTCTACAATTACTGGCTGCAAACGGCAAAGTTATTGGGAGGTAATAGCCCTTTGATAGTGGTTCAAAATCAAAAATCTGACAGAGTTCGCTCCGGATTCAACCTCAGCAGCATACAAGCAGATTTTCCATTTGTTAAAGAACTTTTTCGAATAAATCTCGCAAGAGATTCGTCGGGGATACTGGATTTGAAAAGGCAAATTGAGCAGTGGGCATTAAAGCTTCCTCATATCGGTGAATTAGTGCCAACGTCATGGATGCGCGTTCGAGAGAACATAGAGGCAGAGCGGCAGGCGGTGCCTTATATTTCATTTAGCCGATACAAAGAAATTTGCGCTTTTCACGACATCACAGATACAGAAAGGCAGTTGCACTTGAGTCAATTCTTGCATGATATAGGCATATTTTTACACTTTCAAGATAGTCCTATTCTGCATCACGGCATTTTTTTGCAAAATCAGTGGGTCTTGGAAGCTATGTACATAATTCTGGGCGATTCCGATATTTCAGGAAAAAAGTATGGGCGTTTTGACATGAACGATCTCGCCCGAATCTGGAATGGAAGTCAATACAGCGAATATCGCGATGAGTTGCTTGACTTAATGCTTCGATTTGAGATCTGCTATCAAATGCCGGATAGGGATACTTTCATCATTCCGCAGTTACTTCCTTCGGATATTCCTATTTACGATATTGGAGCTGATGAGGAGGGCTTGCCTCCGTTGCAAATAAGATATGAGTATAGCTTTATGCCAAAAGGCTTATTCTCTCGCCTTATCGTGCGTATGCACCGATACATAGCCCCCCTGCAATGGGCAGTGTGGAAGAGCGGAGTAGTACTCGTACGCTCAGGTGCATATGCCGACATAGTTGAATCCCTTGATCGTCGTACCATTTCCGTGCGGGCCAAAGGCCTTAAGTCTAAAGAATTATTGACTATTATCGTTCACGAAATCGAAAGTTTACATGAAAATTATCCTGGCTTAAGAGTACAAGCCATGATTCCATGCAATTGTCAATTTTGTCAAACGAGTGTGAATCCAAACTTTTATAATAAAGCAGAGATTGAAACCCGCCTCAAAAAAGGCAGGTTGACTATTGAATGTTACAATAGTTTTGAAGATATTTCAATTCAAGGCCTTCTTGAGGGGCTTTTCAGTTCTATTGAAGTCTCGCGGCAAGGACATAAAGCTGCCTTCCGCTATGTCGAGGAGCAAGAAAAACAAGGCGAAAACCCACTCCGAGAAGCCAAAATCGTAGTGGTCGGTGCAGGAGAAGCAGGTAAAACGACCCTGATTAAAAAACTGCAAAATCCCGCCCATCCCGTTCCTAACGAAGTTGATAAGCGTACGGAGGGCGTAACTGTAACCCCCCTTAACTTAAATAAAGAGAAAGATGGTCAAACAGTTAAAGCAACGGTTTGGGATTTGGGAGGGCAGGAGCTATACCACACTACACACCAGTTTTTCCTGACACCGGATACTTTCTATATTTTGCTCAACGACAACCGCAAGAACGACACAGACTTTTATTACTGGCTCAATATTCTTGCACTCCGAGCTGGCGACGAGTGCCCGATTTTCTGCATTTTCAACCAAAAAGAAAATGCCACGCGGCAGATTTCCTTGGACGAACACCTGTTCGGAAACTTCCCCGGCCTGCTCCAATGCCCGGAAGATGTGGATTTTGCTGACAAGGATTTTGACCGTTTCGATCGGCTTCGCGCTACCATCGAAACCCATTTTTTGACCTTGCCCGTACTGGGTAAAAAATTCCCGTCCTACTGGGTAAACGTGCGGGATGCGCTGGTAAAAATTAAATCTCCGTACATTTCCTGGAAGCAATTCCAAGCTGTTTGTGTTGACCAAAAAATCCCGGAGGACGACGAGCAGCAAATGGAAATCGTCGCCCAAACCATGCATAATCTGGGTAATTTGTTATGGTATCCACAGGTGTTCGGGATGCGCAACTGGGTCATCCTAAATCCACAGTGGTGTCTCGATGCCATGTACAAAGTGCTAGATTTTAACCCAGTTGCAAAAGCCGAGGGGCGTTTTGAGCGGAAACTTTTGGAAGACATGTGGCGGGGGGAATCCTACGCCGAGTTGACGCTGCAACTGGAACAACTCATGCGGCACTTTGACCTCTGCTACGAAACAGAGCAGGATTCTGGAAAATTTATCGCCCCGCAGCTGTTGCCTTTGGAAGCCAAGCTTTGGCCAGATTTCCCCAAACAAGGCTGCATCACCTTCAAGCACAAGTATGAATTCATGCCCGCAGGGCTGATGTCACGTTTCATTGCCCGAATGGCTCGCTACGTCCACAGCGACTATGTCTGGCGGAAAGGCGTGACCCTCCGCTGGGACGACAACACCTATGGCGAGGCGATTGAAAATCCGCTCGAACGCGAAATCACGCTCCAAGCCAGTGGCCCTGAGCGCAAACGCCGCATGAATGAAATGCGGCAAACCCTCGAAATCGTGGAAAGCCTGTTCCGAGGTTTGAAATTGCAGAGTTTGGTGTCCTGCAATTGCCCGAATTGTGTAGGTTCGGCTACGCCCAAAACTTTCGATTTGACCATTTTAGAGAATCATAAAAAACTCGGTGTACCATTGGTTTGTGACAATGGTGCATTGAAAACGGTTTCGGCAAGGAATATCCTCGAAGGCATCAAATATACCGACACACCTCGCATTTTCATTTCCTATGCACACCGGAACGAGGATTTCAAAGACGAATTCCGTAAGATGATTGCGCCTTTGGAAAAAACGAAACAATGGGAAGTCTGGGACGATCGCTACCTTCTGCCCGGCGACGAATGGAACAAGAAAATTATGCAGCAAATCGCAGAAGCCAATGTGATTGTCCTCCTGCTTACGTCTGATTTTTTCAACTCCGATTACATTTACGACATTGAACTAACCCGTGCTGTCGAGCGGCATGAAAACGGGACCGCATTGCTGGTGGGGGTAGTCGTGGCAGATTGCATGTGGGAAGAAACCCCGCTTTCAAAAGTGCAAATATTGCCAAAAGATGCACTTCCTGTGGAGCGCCATCCTAACCGTTCAGAGGTCTGGAAAGTCGTGGCGAAGAAAATCCAAGAGGCCATCGCTGCCCGCGAGCAGCGGCGGAAAACACGAATGGGCGAAGATTTTTAGATTTAACGAACCCTGATCACCAATCCACCATTCCACCAATCACCCAAAACCCACTAACTTTGCATCAAAATTTCATCCATGATGGAACAATTGCTTCTAAAAAAATACAGCCATCTGCCTAAGCATTTGCAGACCGAAGTCTTGCATTTCATTGAGTTTCTTGCTCAAAAGGCAAAAAAGCAGTCCAAAGCGGTCAAGCCAAGCACTCCGAAAAAAGCTCCGTTGACCTTCTCGGACTTCAGATTCCCAGAAAACGGACAGTCTTACAGCCGTTCAGAAATCTATGGCGACGATGGCAGGTAACATTTTTATCGATACCAACATTCTGGTGTATGCCAACAACTCGCTTTCTCCATTTTGCACCGCTGCACGAACAAAACTGAATGATGCGATGGCAACCTATGAGAATTTATGGGTGAGCCGACAGGTATTCCGTGAATTCGCCGTGATTGTTACCAGAGAAATGCTGGCAGCGGGAAATCCTGATTTTGTCAAATTGGAAAGCGTTATCCAACAATTTGAGCGTGACTTTTTTGTAGCGGAAGACTCCTCAAAAGTCACGGCACAGTGGCTTTCATTGCTCAAACAAACCAAATCAGCAGGCAAACAAGTGCATGATACCAATATCGTTGCTACCATGCTGATTCACGACATTGACTCCGTGCTTACCAACAATGTTTCTGATTTTCAACGCTTCTCGCACTTGATTACGATAGTGCCGATGATTTGAAGCACCTCCTCGATCTAGATTGAATCACCAATTCCACTTTACCCGCCGTAGCTTTGGCGAAGGCGGGTCACCAATCCACCATTTCACCAATCCACCACTCACCACACCATGGTCTCCTACGAACAAATCTTCCAGAACAACCTCCAATGGATCGCGGAAAAAACCGCCACCGAAAAAGACTTTTTTGAAAAACTAGCCAAGGATCAAACCCCCGAATACCTCTACATCGGGTGCTCTGACAGCCGCGTGACTGCCGAAGAGCTCATGGGCGCAAAGCCTGGCGAGGTGTTTGTCCACCGAAATGTGGCCAATGTGGTGGCTACCACTGACTTGAACGCAGCAGCTGTCATCAATTATGCCGTGCGCCACCTGAAGGTCAAACGGGTGGTTGTATGCGGCCACTACGGTTGCGGGGGGGTGAAGGCGGCCATGCAATCCAAGGACCTTGGCATCCTCAACCCCTGGCTGCGCAACATTCGCGACGTGTACCGCCTGCACAAAACAGAACTCCAGGCCATTCCCGACGAACACGCCCGTTTCGACCGATTGGTAGAGCTCAATGTGCAGGAGCAATGCGTCAACGTCATCAAAATCGCTGTCGTGCAGCAGCGGTATATAGCCGAGGGTTACCCGATCGTACATGGCTGGGTGTTCGATATGCGCACGGGTATGCTCAAAGATTTGCAAATTGATTTTCGCAAAATCCTGGCCGAAATTCAGGAGATTTACAACCTGACCAATACGGACTGGTTTGATGGGAGTGATCGTTAGGCACCAATGCGTCTTTGTGTCCAAGAGTAAATTAGCGCAAGTAGTTTATTTTGAACACATAGGCACAATAGGACACATAGTCTTGAAATCCAAAACTATGTGTCCTATTGTGCCTATGTGTTTAATACAAGCGATAATCTACTGAGATTTAAACCTCCTGACCAAAGATTGGTTCTACCTTGGCGAGTGCTCGCAAAACACATGAAAATATCCGACATCCTCTCCGTTTTAGAAGCCATTGCCCCACCGCATTTGCAGGAATCTTACGACAATGCCGGCCTCATTGTGGGCAACCCGGAGGCCAAGACCAGCGGGGTGCTTTTTTGCCTTGACTCTACCGAAGCCGTGGTAGAAGAAGCCGTGGCAAAAGGCTGTAACCTCGTAGTAGCACACCACCCAATTGTGTTTCGGGGATTGAAACGGTTCAACGGCACAAACTATGTCGAGCGGACAGTAATGCTGGCACTGCGGCACAATGTAGCCATCTATGCCATTCACACCAACCTTGACAACGTGTACTACAAAGGGGTGAACGCCAAAATAGCGGAGAAAATCGGGCTAACAGACACGCGAATACTTGCACCAAGGCCAACGGATTTTGAAATTGGAGCAGGCCTGTTGGGCAATTTGCCAGGTCCAATGGGCGAAGCCGAATTCCTCGAACACGTCAAAAAGGCTTTGAAAACCAACTGCATCCGCCACACCGCCCTGCGCGGAAAACCAGTTCGCAAAGTGGCAGTATGTGGGGGCGCGGGCAGTTTCCTTCTCTCGGAAGCACTTCGCGCCAAGGCAGATGCTTTCGTGACGGCCGACTTCAAGTACCACGAATTTTTCGATGCAGAGGGCAAGCTGGTTATTGCCGATGTGGGTCACTACGAGAGCGAGCAATTTACCATCGAACTTTTGCGCGACATTGTACAAGAAAAATTCCCTACTTTTGCGCTCCATTTGACCAACCTGAACACAAATCCGGTTTTTTATTGCTAAAAACCATTGAGAATCAACGCAATATCTCAACATCTCAATTTCACAATATTTCAATAGAATGGCCGTAGAAGCATCCATTGCCGACAAACTCACCATGCTGTGGAATTTGCAGCAGAATGATTCACAACTCGACGAAATTCAAATCCTCAAAGGCGAGCTCCCCATGGAGGTAGCCGATTTGGAAGACGAAGTGGCGGGCCTCGACACCCGTATCAAAAAAATGAAGGCCGCGCTCAAGGAAAGCGAGCAGGAAATCACTAAAATGCAAACCTCTTCCAAAGAGGCTGATGCGAACATCAAGAAGTACCAGAAACAACTCGAAGAGGTAAAAAACAACCGCGAATTCGAAGCCTTGCAAAAGGAAATCGAATTGGCGAAACTTGACATCCAACTCTCCGAAAAACGCGTGCGCGAAGCCAAAGCTGGCCTTGATGGCAAAAAAGAAAGCATGGCCCTCGCAGAAGCCAAATTCGAGTCAAAGCAAAAAGAACTCGAAGCTAAACGGGTAGAGTTGCAGGGCGTGATCGAAAAAACAGAGACTGAAGAAAAGCGCCTGCGCAAACTAAGCGATAAACTGCGCGAAGGCATCGAAGCCCGTCTTATCAATGCATACGACAAGACCCGCCGCACCTACCGCAATGGTATCGCAGTGGCTACGGTAGAGCGCAACTCCTGCGGTGGATGTTTCAACAATGTACCGCCACAAGTACACCTCGAGATCGGCCTGCACAAACGTGTGATCGCTTGCGAACACTGTGGCCGAATTTTGGTAGACCAAAGCATCGTGTCACCAGAATCCATGGTGGCAGCCTAAGCTATACAAGTTTATTGATCTTTAAAACAGCCGCCTCAAAGTCAATCTTTGAGGCGGCTGTTTTTGTTTTGGTACGAGTATTCATCTTAAAATCTTAACAATTTTGAGGTCGCAAACAATTGATAACCAATGGCTTTAATAATCAATAACATTTGAGCGCAAACGATTGGCATATCTTTTGAAATTAGAGTATTGTAGTACATTCAAAACGATTACGACCCTCCGCGTATGAAAAGAACAAAACACTTGTAGCCCCCAAACCTTTGCTTTCCGCCATTCCCGAAATTTTTGGGTCTTCCAGCAGGAAAGCTTTTCTCCACTCATCTTCGGTTATTAGTTGGCAAAGTCTCTGGACGATCTATCGCCTCGTAAAGCAATATCTTGCTCTTGGAGGGATCAAAAGTTCGCGCTTTACACCTTGCCTTTTGCACAATCAACCATGCAACCACTCGTGGTTTAGCCCATTCTATATAGTTTCAACACCTAAATCATTTTTTCGTCAGAAAAAAACGTTAAAGGATTTGATGTTCACATAAAACGTCGTTCCTTGCAATGTTTTTTTTAATATCCTTTGTCTCATGTCTCTCATGTTACATTCGTTTCGGCCTTCCCTTGTATGTCTTTTTTTCGCAGCATTTCTCTGCGGGAGTCCCTTTTCGCGCGCTCAAAATTTTGAAGTTTATGACAACCTGGAGCAATTGCAGGCGCGTATCAACCGTGCTGGCGATACCACGCTCTTGCTCAACTTCTGGGCTACTTGGTGCAAACCATGCGTAGAGGAGCTGCCCTGCTTTGACGAATTGTTGGAATATTACGGCGCTCAAAATGTGCAAATCGTGCTCGTCAGTCTCGATTTCAAGAGCCAGCTCGAAAAGAAGTTTATACCTTTTTTGAACAGCCAGCAGCTGAAATCGGAGGTGGTGCTCATGGCTGATCAAGACTTGAATGCGTGGATACCCATGATCCACGATGAATGGGATGGTGCAATCCCAGCGACCCTAATGTTAAAAGGCAAAAATCGTCGGTTCAATTTGGGCAAATTCGAGAACTTCGAGGAATTGGAAACCTTTGTGCGGCCATTTGTAACCGACTCTGCAGCCTTGTACATAGGAAAGAAAATAACTTGCGACGATCTAAGCAACGGCAAGAAGTAGATATCTCCCCGTTTTCCCAAGTATAAAACTATTTCGCAACAACCGAGATTATTCCCTATTCCACGCATCGTTTACAAAGTTTTTAATATTTTTTGCTCATGAAAACTCCTCTACTCCTCCCGGTTTTGGTTGTGGCATTTTTGCCGCTTGTAATGAGTTCAACAACCCCGACTGGCTACGCTGTTGGCGACACGGCCGGAAATTTCTCCCTAAAAAATGTAACTGGCGATACCGTATCCCTCTCTGATTACAAAGATGCAAAAGGGGTCATTGTCATTTTCACTTGCAACCATTGCCCGTTTGCTCAACTCTACGAACAACGCATTATTGATTTACACCGGACTTTTGAACCTTTGGGGTATCCGGTAATAGCCATCAATCCGAACAGCCCGCTCATCATTCCTGACGACAGTTTTGAAAAAATGCAGGAGCGTGCTCGATTGAAACGTTATCCCTTCGTCTACCTTTTTGACGAAAAGCAAACGGTGTTTCCAGCTTTTGGCGCCAACCGAACTCCACACGTTTTTATACTTGATGAAAACCGTGTAGTACAATACATCGGCGCCATTGACAACAACCCGGAGGCACCCAGCGCATCCACACAACGGTTTGCTGAAAATGCTGTTCGTGCCCTGCTAAGAGGTGAAAAACCCGACCCCCATGAAACAAAATCAGTGGGTTGCACAATCAAAAAAGCACCTAAGCCGAAACTGGCCACTGCTCCCCGGTATTGAAATATTAAATTTGCCTATTCCAAAGGGTAAAAAAAACGAGGGTTTGCTGAATGGCAGACCCTCGTTTTTTAATCCCTCAAACCCATCGGTGGGCAAATGCTTTTATCGTTCCCTGCCAACGAATTGGATAACATTGGAAAAATGACTCAAAACGGTCGCGCCGGCTTCACAGGCACCACATCATCCGGTGGGTTGAACCACCAGCGTACGGTGGCTTCAATAGAGCCGTTGTTGTGCTTTCGAAGCCGGGTAAGCCCAATGTCGTAAGAGAAACAAAAGAAAAGTTTCTCGATGGCTTGAAAACCGAGGGCAACATCCACGCTTTCACCCATGAAATTGGTGTCGCCGCCCAATCTGTACGTCAGGCCACCGTAGAACTTTTTGTGAAGCAATCCACTTACGTTCACATCAGCATCAAAAGGAGCACCGATTGCGTAGCGAAGCAGGACTTGTGGCGTAATCTCCAGTTCTTCAGTCGCATCGAATTTGATACCACCCATAGCATTGATGTGCTGCACCTCGCGGGAAAGCACGTCGCCAAACTCGGAAAAATCAATGCTATTGCTAACGATGCGTGGCAGGGCAATTCCCCCATACCAGCGCTCTGAGTAGGCACTGTAATACACCCCCGTTCCGAAGTTTGGCACAAATTTGCTCTTGGGATCTAAGGGAATTCCAGGATCGTTTTGGTCAATGGCGAGGATGCGCGAGTCGCCCCAGTTTTGACGGATGTTGCGCATACTAGCCTGCAAACCAACGGCCAATGTGCCGCGCTTCAAATGAATTCGGTACGCATAAGCCACGTCGAATGTCATGTTGGTATTGATGCCAATGCTTTGCCGGGTGATATTGGCTCCTATGCCCACGCGGTTACTGATCAAAGGCTGGGTGTACGAAAGCGCCATGGCCTTTGGCGCACCCTCCAGGCCCATCCATTGGTTGCGATAAATAGCCGTTAGCGTGGGCGACACGAAATTGCCCGCATAAGCAGGATTGTAGACCAGTTTGTTGAACATAAACTGGGTGTACATCTGCTCCTGTTGCGCGGCGGAGCTATATGCCAAGCCGAGAAAGGGTATGAGGAGATAAAGTTTTTTCATGTTTAGCGTTTTTTAGAAGTGACACTTTTTTTAAAAAGTGTCACTTCTAATTGTGGTTTATCGTTGAATCAACAAAAAGCCCGTTGTAGGCTTGTCCTTATCGTTCAGTTTTACTACAAAGTAATAAGTCCCTGCTGGTAATTCCTCGTTGTTGTAGGTGCCGCTCCAATCGTTTTGATAGGGTTTGGCGTGGAATACCGCGTCGCCCCATTGATTGAAAATCGTGACGTCTAATTCTGCTCCACCCTCACCTATCGTGCATTCAAGCGGAATTTTGAATTGATCGTTGAAGCCATCGTCGTTGGGTGTGATGATGGTTGGGATAAAGCAATCTGGCGCACCGCCAACCTGGAATGTCACGTTTGCGAAACTACAGGCATCCGGGCAATTGGTATTACAAACACGATACGTCATTACATCTGTGCCTGTAAAACCAGATGTTGGGCGGTATACATAAACCCCGGTACTTGGCTCATCAATGATGGCGCCACTGAGGGGCGGACTCGTAATGACTACCGTAAAGTTGTTTGGCAATATATCATTCGAAAGCACATTAAACTGTGCTGCTGAGCCAAATGGCACCGTTACTGCATCATTGTCCGCAGTAGGGAAAATCTCATAGAACACCTCTACGGTGTCGCGTGAGTTCAGCCCACAAGTGTCCTTGTTTGTCGTCCATACAAAAACGTTTTTACCAGGCTGGAGGCCACAGGCCTTCGTATTCGGACTGGTCGGACTTGTGAAGCTAATTCCAGGAGGTATACTGGTCCATTTACCCGTTTCAAAATATTCCAATTGAGTAGCAGACAAATCAACACAATTATCATTGCTACAGACAAACTTGTTAGGCCCAGCAGATGGTTTGCCTTTGTAAATAAAGACCTTCACATTAGCGCTGTTCACTCCGCAGCCAATGTTACCTATCTCCCAGGTAAATGCATAATTCATTCCCTTTTCAATAGCCCCACTAATAGTAGTATTTGGGGCAGTTGGGTCATCTATTACTATTCCCAGATTATTTTGCTGTTGCAAAGATTGCGTCCACATTCCCTGGGCTGTAATACCTGGAGTAGCCTGCAGTTGAATACCGGTGGTTTCACAAGCATAAATATCCGGGCCTCCATTAGCATCTTCAGGGTATTGTGCTGTAATCACCACTGTGTCCCTACTAAAATTAGTGCAAGCGCCATTATTGAGGCTCCACTGGAAAGTGTACACAACTGTATCTGTACCAACAAAAGTGGTATTGGGTTGAGTTGGATTGACAATCGTCACCAAAGGTCCTCCAATTTGAGACCATATACCGGTCACCGCTCCAGCAGGCTGAGAAGCATTCAATGAGATGACATTATCAACGCAAGCAAAGCGGTCAAGGCCCGCAAAGGCGTTCACATTTGAAGGAATGATATCAAACTTTACGGAGACAGGTAAAGAGGGTGGAGAATGGCAATCCGAGAGTAATGGCGAGGATGCATAAACGATGAAGTTGTGTGTGCCCTCTCCAAGCCACAACACACTGTCAAGGTTGAGTTGACTGGCGGTCGAAGGTCCTGCAAGTACCATGCCCGTTGCAACATCTTCCCAGGTGTACAACATGCCGTTTACCGGGTTGAGCACATTCAGGAATTCTCCCACAGGCGGGCGGTCTATACAAATCTCCTTAGGCGGAATCGAAATAGTTGGCCTGAGGGGCCTGGGCTCGACGTCCACTGTCACCGAAGTTTCGGGCGAGGTACAGATGTCTTTTGTCACTTTTAAAGTGTACACCCCGGCCATATTCAGCGTAACGTTCTGGATTTGAGGATTTTGAGTCGTAGGGTTAAACCCTGCAGGCCCTGACCACATATACATCGCACCTGGGACATCAGAGGCAGTGAACGACAATGTCCCCCCTTCGCACACTGGCGAATCGCTGCTGATGGTAGGGGTAGGAGGAATCGCAAACACTGTAACTGTAACGGTATTGGATGGGACCGATTGGCAAGTGCCGTTGGCTGAAATGATTCTCACGGTGTAATTTCCACTATGCCAAGGTTGCGCGTTTGGAATGGTAAGGGTAGTAGTATTGGTAATTGTGTCACTCAGGCCATTGGGGCGGTCCCAAACAAAGGTTGTATCCTGTGTCGAGTTACTAAAAGTTAGTGTCACCGTTGCACCAGCGCATACTGGTTGTGGGCTTACCAATAAGACCGGTATTTCTGGCATCTCTTGCATGTTGACCCCAGTAGTGCTTGGTGCAGAAGCACAACCATTTATGTCTTTCACTATGAGCGTGTACGGACCATTAAGCGAGGTACAATTGCCATTGGGACCAATAACGGGGTTCTCCAGGGTGCTCGTTGTCATCCCAAATGCCGGCCCCGTCCAACAATAGGAATGAGGGGTAGGAACTACAATGGCTGAAAGCGTGATAGCAGTTGTGCCGCCAACGCAACAAACAGGAGCGTTGTTTCCAATGGAGATGATACTGGGTGGCATAACATTGGTCACATTCACCGTGTCTGTGCCAGCACAGCCAAAGGAGGTTTCCGCTATTACTATGTAAGGACCAGTCGCTCCGTTGGGCTGAGTAGGATTTTGTTCAGACTTTACAAACCCATTAGGCCCTGTCCAAAGCCAGGAAAAAATCGGATCTATGGAAGAAAACATTGCCGTTAGTTTCAGCAAAGAATCCTGACAAATCGGGGCGTTGGAATCCGCCCATACTGTAGGGTATTCTTGAACTTCCACAAAAATAGGGTTTGAGTCATCCGATGGACAATCGTCCACTTCGACAAATACCCTCCAATTCCCTTCATTTACAGCACTTGCATTCGGGATTTCAAACATGTTCGACCCGGTAAAATAGGTTGTCCCTGTAGGCGAAGTCCATCCCCACTGTGACGCGGTGAATATATTGGTACACACCAATTTTATGGTTTGTCCGGCACAAACTTGTACCTCACCAGATATGGTTGGTTTAAGCGGTTTGGCAGTAATATTCACCACTACTGTATCCGGGTTTGAAAAACATCCGTTTTGTTGGGTCACCAGAATGTATATTCCTTCGTGCATTGACTTAACGGCAGGATTGATCGCGGACGGATTCTGTAGTTGACTGTAAAAACCATTAGGTCCCGTCCATTCATAAGTCAAGCCACCAGTAGGGGGGGTTGGAGAATTAAGTAATATCACACCGCCTTCACATATTAGCGTCATTTCCGGCTCTGCATTGGCTGGCGGGGTTGGGTGCATGGTCACGATAATCGGGTTAGACAACGCCGTATTGCAGCCATTGGCAAAAACTTTCAGATAGAAGGTGTACATCCCGGGAGCGAGGCCAGAGACAGTGAAGGTAGTAACGTTGGTTGTGACGCCCATCTCTACCAAGCCTGAAGGGGTATCCATCAGCCATTGATAACTAACGAATTGTCCGTTATAAGAGCCTGTCTGCAGCACCACACTTTGTCCAGGACAGAATGAAAAACCATTATTGCTCGAAAGCGTTGGGGTTACGGCCAGTATTGCCAATTCCACTACTTCGCAAGAAAAGGAGGTACATCCTGTGGCGCCGGTAATGGTCACACAATAAGTGCCATTGTGAATGGCCATTGCATTGGTAGTCACTTCAGGATTTATTGTGTCACTGAAATACATGTTCGGCCCGTCCCACTCGTATGAAAAAGGAGCAGCAGAGGGCGGATTGGCAAATAATTGAAGGGTATAGTTTTCGCACACCGGTATGTAATAAGGATTGGGCGGCGTAGTGGTTACTCCGATTATTGTTTTGCAAGTGGCGAAATTGCCTGAAGAATCCGTTACGGTCAGGGTGGTATTGACGGCGCTACCTGCTAAGCTGCAATTGAAGCTGTCGGGTGAAACGGAGTAGCTCAGGTTCGCTGTTGGTGTACAATTGTCAAAACTGCCATTGTTGATGCTTAAAGGAGAGAGCACAAAAGGCGCTGCACCGGAGGGATTCACCTGAATAATAAAGGTCGGTTGGCAAATCGCCTTGGGCTTCACCGTGTCGCGCACCGTGACGTTAAAAGAGGTCATTCCAGTCAGACCAGAATTATCGGTGGCCGTGTACATTACGGTGTAGTTGGCTGGCGGGAGTGTGACGCTTGTCATATTCCCGGTCAGTGTCCCACTCGCCACGGTTTGGTTCACAGGTTTTTTCACTGCGTAATCCACCACAGCATAGCTATATTCGAGCGTCACTTGCACTTGGCTAACCCCGTCCGTACCATTGGGGAGCAAGGGAGCACAATTGCCAATATAATCCGGGAAACCCGGTTGAGTGTTGGTTACGAGATGAAATAAAGCGTTTCCAGTGCCTGCTGCCCAGGCATTAATTTGTGCCGCCGTTACCGGTATAATCGTATCAAAAAACGTTGAACATTCCCCGAGCACTGTCCCTTGTCCAGTAGGTCCCAAATCATTCGCGCCCTCGTCAAAAATCTGGAAAAACTCCCCTATTTGGGCATTGTCGCCCTTATGCCTGATGGTCAAAATACCTGTCCCCACCGCATTTGGAATGAGACCCGTCAGTGGGATGCTAATGTTGTCAGCAACCAGGCCTGCATCCGGATGGTTCACAAAATGGAGCGGCCAAACTGCCGAAGAGAGGCTCAGGCTGGCCGACATCATGCAGTTCTCCGTGATGGCCGGAAACGGCAGCGTAACTGTGCCTGCGCAATTGTTTTGGCCTGTGTATGCCGTGATATTGGCAGGAGCGAGCAGGCTTGGCGGTTCCGCATCGTTCACGGTGATTTGCAAAGAGGAGGTAGCCGAATTGCCGACACAATCCGTAGCGGTGTACACCACTGAGTGTGTGCCTGATGACAGGAAAGCTGGCCCTGAAGGCGGGAAACTTTGCGAGGGTCCGCCATCCAAAGTGTAGCTCAGATCAATCGGAACATCGGAGCTTGCATAGGAATAGGTTACCATTGCTCGAACACGGTTGAGGGATCCACTGCATGCAGCCAAGTTGATGGTATTCCCCATGTTATTGTTCGTAGCCAGCGTGATAGTCAGGTCTCCATCGCTCAGCCAGTTGTTCATCAAGGCAGCGGAGATAATGAAAATGGATACGCTGGAGCTACACTGCACCGGAGTAGAATTTGTGATCCCAGGTACAGGTTGGTAGCCGTTTTCCCCAAACACCCTAAAATACTCTTCAATGCCTTCCGCATCCGCCTCATCAATAAAGATGGTAAGCACAGCATTCCCGATTACTGGTTGCATGGGAGGAAGGTTTGGGGAAGTCCATTGAAAAAAAACGGAGTCAACTCCCGGGCCTATCGTAGTAACCAATGCCACCGTATCTCTTAATACAACCGCAAAATTTTGGTTGCTGCAAATATCCGTAACCGCTAAAGGGGTCGGTACAGTCACATCCGCACCACATTCCCCCAAATCCGTGGGGAACATCATGGCGCCGGGTGGCACTATGGCTGGTGGTGTTGTATCCTCTATTTGAATGAGTTGTGTATAGGTCTTGGCATTGCCGCAATTATCAGTAGCCGTCCATTCACGCTGTACAATGTAATCGGTCCAATGTTCGCAGGTAGTCGGGTCCGGGTTCCTGATCTCGGTCTCTACAAGCGCAATTGTCACTGGATCGTTGCAATTGTCTGCCGCGTTGAAAATACTGGTGTTTGGCGGAACAGGGATGGCATTGCATTCCACCGTAATGTTGGGCGGAATGTTCACGAGCGTTGGCGCCACAGTGTCAATGACATGCACAAGTTGATTAAAATTCGTCTTGTTGCCACAGACATCGCTCGCGGTCCAATGAACTGTTATGGTGTACTGATCTGTACAAGGGCCAGGCATGTTTGTCTGGCCGATACTTGTTGGAGCAGCTGTCAGCCCACTACACGCATCCGTGGCAATTGGCAATGGCGCCGGAAATGGCAGGAGTGAACTGCATAAAGCAGTTGTGTCCAAAATGCCACCTGGCACGGGACCAAGGTTGTCAATCACAGAGATCCTTTGCGTAGCGGTTTGTGTATTTCCGCATTCGTCAGTCGCGGTAAAAGTTCTTATGATGTCGTACGTGTAATGGCCGCAAGTATCCGGGTTTGGATCCTGCAGAGAGACGGTTGCCGTAGTGATGCTTACCACCGGGCTGCACACGTCATTCGCCGTTATGTTCACGCCCATGATTGGGACAGGGGGCAGCACGAAGGTGTCGCAACGGAAGGTCTGGTTTGCGGGAACAAGCGTGAAAACGGGTCTTGTGGTATCGCTCACAAAGATGTTTTGCATGGCAGATGCCGAATTGCCACAATCATCGGTGGCTGTCCAGGTTGTCAATACTGTGTAGGATCCGTCACAAAGGCTGTCCATATAAACCCTTGAAAATGTGATGGCTACGTTTGCGTCACAGTTGTCGCTGACAGTTGCAGCTGGGATGGTTGGCAAAGTATTTGGGCAGTAAACCGTGATGTTTGGCTGCAAACCTGTGAATGTTGGAACCTGTGTATCCACGATGCTCCAACGCAGTGTGATGGTACTGCTGTTGCCACAATCGTCGGTGGCGCGGAAAGTTACGTCGGTGAACCAGGTACAGTTGTTTGCCTGAACGCTGGGGTAAGGCCCCGAATTGAAATTTCCATTGCCAGATTGTCCGCTGGAGCTTGTAAAGGAAAAATTTGTCCAGGTAAAACCAGAGCAATCATCTATCACGGTGGCGTTTCCGTGGGCGTTTATCCAGCTTTGCAAAGCCGTTTGGTCGTTTCCGCCGCCGCATTGTTCCGAGGTGTTTATACCGGAAATTATGGGTGGCAAGGTGTCAATTGCACCAAAATCGGCATTGCCCATAAGAGTCTCGTTGCCACAAGCGTCGCGTACATAAAAGTTAACCGACACAAAGCCATGAACCTTATTATAGATTTGATTTCCAACGGTATCCGTGACACATCCATTGGCAAACGAAGCTAAAAATGCCGCTTCCACCTGGGCGGAATCCACTGTATTGGCTCCAATTTTCATTGAATAAGTCAAGGGGGGAGAACAGTTGTCGAGCGCCTGTGAATAAGCCCTGGTCTTTATCCATTGGCGCAGTTTCACAAACTCGTTGTCGCTCTGTGAACAGTAAGCCACAGTGTCTTTGGGGGGAATGACTACCACTGGGCCTTGTGTGTCAGAAGTTGAAAATACCACTGTCACGATTTGCTGGATATTGCAATTGTCGATGGCCCAAAACTTAACTGTGAGCGGCACTTTACAGCCGGGGGGGAAAACGCTTGGAGCGTTGTTTATCATGGATTTAATACCCGAAGCATCGGTGGCTGCGAAGGTGGCAATTTGCAAATCGCGCCAAGCCGGGTAGGCCGTCGCCAATTGCTCACAGGTGGATGAGCCGTTTACAGGGTAGCCCGTAATTTGTGGCGGCAGCGTGTCTGGATATATAATGATGGTTTGGGTGAAAACAGCCGTGTTGCTATTCGCGTCGGTAGCCATCCAGGTTCTTGTGAAGGTCCCGCTTTCGCAGGTATCGGGGGTAACCGTTTGATAAAAAGTATCGCTCACCACCATCGTACAGTTGTCCGTAACTGGAAGTGCCATCTGGCCAGGTACCTGGACGATGGAACTGAATTCGAGGGTGTCAAAAACGCCCGTCAGGTTAAAAGCCGGAGGCGTGCTGTCCACAAAATTGATAAAATACTCAAAGGTATGCGAGTGTCCGGCATCGTCTTCCACATACCAATAAACGTGAGCTACCGTACCTGAAGAGAACAGGTCACTGTATTGAAACATGGAAGCCACAGGGTCAAACATGGACACGGTAATGTTGAATCCCATCGGAGAAGTCACGACTGGGTCGGGCACATTGCCCTGCAACATGGAACTGCAGGTAGGGCCAACCGAGAGGGTGGTCGGTCCATTGTAGCTGAAATTAAAAAAATTAGGCTGGGCCTGGAGCCAAGCCGTGGGTAGGATAAAAAGACAAAGACCCACACAGAAGGGCGTTGCCCGCAAAAAATTGCGTAACCGGTTTGTCATACGGACGGGTTATTGAGTTGAAAGTTTCAAATGGCAAGTTACAAGCTGGGGAATCGAGACTTGGAACTTGCTACTTGAAACTTGAAAACTTGTAACTTAACTACTCTGCAAACTTCTTATCAGGAACATTATCATCCAAAAAAGCATTGATGTCGTCGGTCTGTACGTCGCGGACAATTTCTCCAAACTCATTCACATGAAGGTTGATTTTTTTCAGCTCCTTGTTTTCTGGGTTACCCGTCGTAGCCTTTTCATCCGCCATAGATTTAACGGAGCCGGAGGTAGGTAAAAGCGCGGCCTTATTGCGTTTTGATTTATTCATGATTATTATATTCCGGAATGGGTAATTATGGCATATAGGGAAACATCAAAAATCAATCCAGAACAATATGGATAACCTGCAATTATCCATCAAATAAATTTCCCGCTTCGACTATCTACCAAACCCTTCAATCGCGCCACAGTCTCTTCCCGACCCAGCACCTCTGCGGTCTCAAATACGGCAGGGCCTTTCATGGTGCCCACAAGGGCGATACGCAACAAAGGCAAAATATCTCCAGGCTTCAAGCCCTTTTCCTGAATAAAAGATTTAACAGCTTCTTCCAATTCCAGTGCCTTGAACAGATCAAAAGTAGTCAGTTTTTCTGTCAATTCAGCAAAAACTGCCGCTATGTCGCCATTCCAACGCTTTTGCAAAGTCTCTTCATCGTATCCTCTGACAGGTTCAAAAAGGTAATACCCCATTTCTACGAAGTCGGTCAAAAACGTAACGCGTTCTTTCATCAAGGAAATGGTCTTTGACAAAAATGCGTCGGAAACTCGGTAGCCCTTTGCATCGGCGAGCGGGCGGATGTGCTTGGCCAATGCCGCATCGTCCATTGCGTGTATATATTTTTGATTGAAAGACTTTGCTTTTTCGTAATCAAATCTCGCCCCGCTTTTCCCGATATGTTCAATGGAAAACAATTGAATTAACTCCTCCAACGAGAAGACATCCTGATCTCCCCCCGGGTGCCATCCCAGCAACGCCAGGAAATTGACTACGGCTTCCGGCAAAAAACCTGCCTCGCGGAAACCCCCGAAACTTTCCTCCGCCGTTTCACCTTTCCATGCAAGCGGAAATACCGGTATCCCAAACTTGGCCCCGTCGCGTTTGCTCAATTTGCCATTCCCAACAGGTTTCATAATCAGGGGTAAATGAGAAAACTGCGGCATCGTCGCCTCCCAACCAAAGCCCTCGTAGAGCAGTATGTGGTGTGCTGTACTGGGCAGCCATTCCTCCCCGCGTATCACGTGGGTGATGCGCATCAAATGGTCATCTACAATATTGGCAAGGTGATAGGTTGGCATTCCGTCCGCTTTCAAGAGTACTTTGTCATCCAATTCGCTGCTCTCAAACACCACGTCGCCCCGTATCAGATCGCGGATGTGGATACTACGACCAGGCTCAACTTTCAGACGTACAACAAAGGGGTCAGCCGCTGATATGCGGCGTTTCGATTCCATAGAGCCAAGCGTGAGACTGTTTGACAAACCGTTGCGCGTCAGATGGTTGTAGGTGAAATGCTCCTCTGCCTGGCGGCGAACATCCAGTTCCTCCGGGGTGTCAAAAGCATAATAGGCATGACCACGTTCCACCAGCTCGTGTGCGTATTTTTGGTAAATTTCCTTGCGGTCGCTTTGCCGGTACGGCCCGTCAGCACCACCAAACCCTACGCCTTCGTCAGGCAACAAACCCACCCAACGCAAAGATTCGATAATGTAATCTTCCGCACCAGGCACATAACGCCCCTGATCGGTATCCTCGATGCGGAGGATAAAGATGCCGCCTTGCTGCCGGGCAAAAAGGTAATTGTACAACGCTGTGCGCACGCCACCGATGTGCAGGGCGCCAGTGGGAGAAGGAGCAAATCTTACGCGGACCACAGAAAGTTGATTTGAAAGTTTGATGGTTCGGTGGTCTGGAGGGGTTTGGTTTGACAAAAAGCGCGGCGACCCAATTATGTCGAGCCGTCGCGCTTCGTGAACAAGCTGCAAAAATAAGAGTTTTCCCGGCAGGATAAACCATGACTTGCCAACTTGTCGGATTCTGGCGCAATCGGAGTCCCCAACCTTTTTAGCCCATCCACCCGTCTTGCGAAAACCTGCGTGTCGCAAACACTCGGCGTATGCAGTAAATCCAGACCTATTCGACTGACAAAACGGATTTCCTTACTGATGTACCTTTCAAAAACGCCCCGCCTGCTCCAAACCCTCTTGCCCAGCTACATGTGGCACGTCCCTACATCGGAAAAAGTGCTTTTCCTTACCTTCGACGACGGCCCAATACCAGAGGCCACGCCCTGGGTTTTGGATACACTCAGTGCCTATGGAGCAAAAGCTACGTTCTTTTGCGTGGGGGACAATGTTCGGAAGCACCCCGACATTTTCCAACGAATTTTAGCCGAAGGCCATGCCGTCGGAAACCATACTTTCAACCACCTAAAAGGTTGGGGAACAGACACTTCGGACTATCTGGAGAACGTAGAACGCTGCGCGGAAATGGTATCCAGTTCGCTTTTCCGCCCGCCTTATGGTACGCTGAAACCTTCCCAAACGCGCTTGCTTAAATCTCAATACCGCATAGTGATGTGGGACGTGCTCAGCGGAGATTTTGACCCAAAAATTTCTCCCGAAAAATGCCTGCAAAATGTTCTTGAGAATGTTCAGCCTGGCTCCATCGTACTGTTCCACGACAGCCTGAAAGCGGAAACGCGCATGCGTTTTGCACTGCCAAAAGTTTTGGAAAAATTGAAAAACGATGGTTGGAAGTTTGAAAAAGTGGCTGCGACTGACTGATCGTCGCATTTTGTTTACTTTTAGATCAAGACCCTTATGGCCGCTTTGATCTGTTCCTGCCGAGACCAAAATATAAAATGGCCCCCATCAGAGAGCACCTCCACGTTCAAACCAGGGCAATTCACAAGCATTTTTTTGACAAATTCAACATTGGCCACCGGCACCAACCCGTCATTGCTTGCATGAATAATGCTTACCGGACAAGTAATACGCGGCCAAAGCGGGAGCATCTTTTCCAATTCTTTTTCCAGGGGAATTATCTCGGCATTGCTTGTCCAAAAAGATTTGGGAACGAGCCATTTAACAGGCGGCGTGTCTACCACGGTTTCCCACCAGGGGTGGGTCTCTTGTGTGGGATCCACGGAACCTGCTACAAAAAGTAATCCTGCCGTTAGCTCAGGATAGTCTATTGCAAACCGGGCAATGACGGCGCCCCCCAGCGAATGGCCCACAAGTACAACTTTTTGCTGCGGTGAAAGATGTTTTGCAATCGCATGCACTGCAGCAGCCTGCGCCTCCAGGGATGGTTCCGGCTTTCCAAAACCCTCCGTGAAGCCAAATCCGGGGCGATCAATAGCTACCAACCGTGCCTTTTGTGAAAGTGCCCTATCGCTCAAATAATCCAGACAGGCATCTGAGGAGCCGGGTGAACCGTGAACGAAAACGACTAAAGGGAGGGTGTCGGATGCAGAAATAACTACAGCGTGAATACCACGGCCATTTATATCTTCAATGTCCAAAAATAGTGGGGCAATAGATTGACCATTTCCCCGCAATTTTTTTGCCCACCCGGCATCTGATGTCCGCATGGCAAAGCAGCCGGATTGGACGGCGATGATCCAGACCAGTAGGATTGTTAGCAGAATATACCCCATTTGGAGGAAAAATTTGCAAATCCGGGTAGGTATTTTCATCCTACAAAGAACGAGAACATATAGCGCAGCTTCAGTTTTGCCAGATGTTAAATTCGACTCACAACTTCTCCAACGTCTCCTTCACAAACCCCGTCAAGGCCTCCCCGCGGAGCATCCCCTGCTGCAAGAGCGCGAGATGCAGGAGGTATTTTGAAAAATCAACCTGCTTCTCTTCCCCCTTCATTTTCAATAGTTTGTTCACAATAAGCGGGTGGTTGGAGTTCACCACTGCGTTGTAAGCATCCGGAAAATCTCCCAGGCCACCCATCCCATGCATGGCTTGCATCTCCTTCATTCGGCGCATAAACTCTGGTTTCACGATTTGCACCGGTTGCTCGTCTGGCGATAGCGGGGAGAGTTCCACCGAAGCACCAACCTGGCTATTAAGGGCTTTTTCAAAAATGGATTTTACCACTGTTTGTTCTTGTTCGGAAAGCACCGATTCGCGCTTTTCGTCCTTTTCCACGAGGTGGTCGGCAGTAGCAGAATCCACGCGAACAAAGGACATCCCGAGTTCAGAACGGTATTCCAAATGCTGCATCCAGTGGTTGTCGAGCACTGTATCGAGGCGCAAGACATCATAGCCACGCGCTTCGGCAGCAAGGATTTGGGCATGATGGCCTTCCACGTCGTTGGTGTAGATCACCACGGTTTTTCCGTGTTTGTCGGTCTGGTTGTCTTTGATCTTTTCCTTATATTCACTTAACAAAGCGAACTCGCCTTTCGTGTTTTCCACGAGCGCGAAATTGTTGGCGCGATCCTCAAATTTCTTGTCGGAAATAACCCCGTATTTTACAAAAACGCCCAAGTCCCGCCACTTTTGCTCAAAAGCAGGGCGGTCAGATTTGAACAAATCGTGGAGTTTGTCGGCCACTTTTTTGGTGATGTGCTCGCTGATTTTCTTCACGTTGCCATCGGCCTGGAGGTAGGAGCGCGACACGTTGAGCGGAATATCGGGCGAATCAATCACCCCATGCAGGAGTTGAAGCCATTCTGGTACGATGTCGCGTACATCGTCCGTCACAAAGACCTGATTGGAATAGAGGTGGATTTTGTTGCGATTCAGTTCCATGGCGTTTCCGCCGATTTTTGGGAAATAAAGCACCCCTGTGAGGTTGAACGGGTAGTCAATGTTCAGGTGAATCCAAAACATCGGCTCTGCCGACATGGGGAACATTTGGCGGTTAAAAGCCCGGTAATCTTCGTCTTGCAATTCCGTCGGTTGGCGTTTCCAAATCGGATGCGTATCGTTGATGATGTTTGGAACCTCTACTTTGTCTTCCTTTTTATCGTCGCCTTCGCCGGTTTCAACGTATTCGGTTCGTGTGCCAAATTGAATCGGTACGGGCAGGTAGCGGCAGTATTTTCCCAATAGTCCTTCCAGGCGGTTTTTTTCCAAAAACGCTTGGTTCTCCTGATTGATATAGAGTATGATGTCGGTCCCGCGCTCCGTTTTTTCAGGAGCCGGTTCGATGCTGTAAGACGGGTCACCAGCACAAGTCCAGCGCACGGCTTCCGCACCTTTTTGCCAGGACTTTGTGACAACCTCTACTTTATCGGCAACCATGAAGGCGGAATAGAAGCCGAGGCCAAAATGGCCGATAATGCCGCTGTCCTGGTATTTTTCAAGGAATTCGCTCGCGCTGGAAAACGCAATTTGGTTGAGATATTTAAGTACTTCCTCTTCGGTCATGCCGATGCCTTTGTCGCGAATAATCAAGCGCTTCTGGTCCTCCTCGCATATGATCTCTATGGTGTTGTCGCCAATTTCCTGCTTCAGCTCCCCGCGCAAGGCCAACACTTGAAGTTTGGTGGTCGCATCCACTGCGTTAGACACAAGTTCCCGGAGGAAAATTTCGTGGTCGGAATAGAGGAACTTTTTAATGATGGGGAAAATGTTCTCGGTCTGGACGGAAATGGTACCGGTTTGCATGGTATGTTGATTCGTTGATTCGTTGATTTGTTGTTGATTTGTTGATATGGGGATGGGGGATTTGAGCAAACGATTCTAAATTCGCCTACAGATCTCTTTCAAAGCTTGTGCCATTGCAATGATGCTGCCAAAATGTCCGTCAATTGCAATTACAACTTAAAATATTGGATATCAATAGTATTTACCAAAAAACTCCGCTGCATAAGACTTGTTAGCAACAAAAAAATGTTGCCCATTTGTTAATTGTGGCACAGTAGTTGCCTTAAAATTAATCACGAACGCTGCTGCCTATGACAGACTCTGGACGCGAGCACATTCGGAAAAACGAGGACAAATTCTGTGTAAGAAATTAAGGCCAAATGCGGCCTTAAGCCCGTGGGCGAGGGACCAGTCCATCTGGGGGGTAGGGCTGGTCTCCTCACCACATTTGCGAAAGCTGCTATTTTGGGCTAGCATCATTACCCTCTTTTGCTTTCGGTTTAATCAAAACTAGGTTCGTTAATCCTTTTTTTTATCATCATCAGTGCAGCAGCAGGTGGCCTCCTTCTTGGCTTCCTGCTTTTTTTGTGTAATCTTCGTTCCTTTGCCGAATGTCCAACACTTTCGGCCAGATCTTCAAGGTTACTTCTTTTGGCGAATCCCACGGCGTGTCCATCGGCTGTGTGGTAGACGGATGTCCGGCTGGACTGGATTTCGATCTGAATTTTATTCAAAGCGAACTTGACCGCCGCCGACCTGGACAAAGCAATATTGTAAGTCAACGCAAAGAAAGCGACACCGTTCAAGTACTCAGCGGCGTGTTTGAAGGGCGCACTACCGGGACACCCATTGCCTTCCTCATCCCCAACGAAGATCAGCGTAGCGGCGACTACGACCATCTCGCCACAGCTTTTCGACCCAGCCATGCCGACTACAGCTGGCAGGCAAAATTCGGTCACCGGGATTACCGGGGAGGAGGACGTAGCAGTGCCCGGGAAACCGCCACCCGTGTGGCCGCAGGTGCTTTGGCAAAACTTTTTTTACGCACACAAGGCATTGAAATTCAAGCTTTCGTGAGTCAGGTCGGGCATTTAGAACTTAAAAAAGATTACACAGAACTCGATCTCTCCAACACTGAAACCAACGATATACGTTGTCCCGATCCCGTTTTGGCCGAAAAGATGATTTCGCTCATCAAAAAAATCCGAAAAGAAGGCGACACTATCGGAGGCGTGGTGACAGGCCTAATACGTGGATGCTCTGCCGGTCTCGGAGCACCTGTTTTTGATAAACTACAAGCCGATCTTGGCAAAGCCATGCTCAGTATAAACGCGGTCAAAGGTTTCGAGTACGGCTCCGGTTTTGCTGGAGTGAAAATGAAAGGTTCGGAACACAATGACCTTTTCACCGCCCACGATCACCAATTTATCCGCCGTAACTTCTCGCCTCCGCCACAGCCTTCGCGTGCAGGAGCAAAGGAGGGTCACCAATCACCTATAATCAGTCACCAACTCACCACATCCAACCACTCCGGCGGTATCCAAGGCGGCATTTCAAATGGTATGGACATCTATTTCCGGGTGGCGTTCAAACCCGTGGCGACCATCATGCGCGACCAGGAAACCCTGAACGCAGAAGGCGAAACAGTCACCCTCAAAGGAAAAGGCAGGCACGATCCCTGTGTTGTTCCTCGTGCGGTGCCGATAGTGGAAGCCATGGCTGCGCTGGTATTGGCGGATCATTTGCTAAGGATGAAGGTGAATCGTATGACCTGAAAACCAATGAAGTTTCAAAAACCTTATTGGTTTCGACAACTGGAATATTCCGTTGAAACACAATAACGAAATGACTATAATGACGCTATGACCATCAACCTCCTCTCCGATACCATAACCAAGCCCACGCCCGGCATGCTCAAAGCAATGTGGGCTGCCGAAGTGGGCGACGATGTTTTTCGCGAAGACCCTACCGTAAATGCGCTGGAGGCAAAATGCGCCACGCTTTTCGGTCATGAGGCCGCGCTGTTTTGCCCAAGCGGCACCATGGCCAACCAGATCGCGCTGAAGGTCCACACCCGTCCGCTCGACGAGGTGATTTGCGACGAAATGAGCCATATCTACCAATACGAGGTAGGAGGTTATGCCTTCCATTCGGGCATTGCGGTCAACCTTTTAAAAGGCGAAAACGGGATATTGAGGGCTGAAATGGTGGAGGCCGCCATCAAACCACGCTACGATTGGCTGCCACGCAGCAGCTTGGTTGTGATTGAAAATACCTGCAACAAAGGCGGGGGAAGTATTTACCCTCTGAAGCACATCCAGGAGATTCGCAAAGTGTGTCAAAAAAACAAGCTCGCGCTCCATATGGATGGCGCAAGGATTTTCAACGCACTGGTGGAAACCGGCGATTATCCTGCAAGTATCGGCGCGGAAGTTGACAGTCTTTCTATTTGCCTTTCCAAGGGATTGGGGGCGCCCGTTGGCTCCGTATTGATTGGGAATCAAGCATTTATCGCCGAAGCCCGGCGAGTGCGTAAAGCCATGGGCGGTGGGATGCGGCAGGCAGGTTATCTGGCAGCAGCGGGCATTTACGCGCTTGATCATCATGTGGAACGACTCCGCGACGACCACGCCCATGCTCGTCATTTAGCGGCGGCACTGGCCGAATTATCATGGGTTGTAAATATTCGCCCGGTGCAGACCAACATCCTGATTTTCGACCTCGTACCACCGAGAACCCCTGTCCAATTTCTGGATTATCTTAAACAAAACGGGGTGATCGCTTCTGCTTTTGGTCCACAAACCATTCGTTTTGTTACGCACTTGGATGTGACGCAGGGAATGGTGGAGCGGAGTATTGAGATATTGAAGGGATATTGAGATATATGGATATTTTCGAGGCATGCTCAATATCTCAATATCCATATATCTCAATATCTCAATAACCCAATTAATTCTTGCCCATCTTCTGAACAGCCTCTTTAATGTTCTGTGCTTCTTGAGCGTAGCGGGCTACAGACTCAATATAGTCTTGCATTTGAGCAGCGCTGGGGCCAGCAGTGCCTCCGGATCCCTGTATATCATTTGAAGAACTGGTGGTGGTGGTCGAAGTCTTCAATTCATTGAGCATACCAGTTTGCTTTTCGATCATTCCCTCCAGTGTAGCTTGCATAATTTCAATTTCTGCCGATTTTTCTTTTTTAACTTTGGCTGGGAGTGCATCCACCTGTTTGCGAAGACCTTCCATCATTTTTACGGCCGCGGCGAGCTTTTCCGAGACTTCCGTCACGGATTCGGGCGTAACTTTAGCGGGTGCTGGAGGAGGAGTTGCCTCGGGCGCAGCTGAAAAGCTGCTTGGTTCTGTTTTTGGCGTATCCTGGCATGCGGTAATAAGCAGCCCGAGTAAAAGGGGAAAAACGAGTTTGTTCATCTTTTTAAATATTAAAATGTGTCAGTGAGAAAATTTGAAACCGATGTAAATGAGCGTTTTGTTGAGTATAAATTGACGGGGTGACTTGAAGTTACCCGGTCAATTTATACCCGATAAAACGCCGCAAAATTACACAAAATAGCCGTTTGGAATGCCATAGACAAAACGCACTCCAGGAATATTTCTCCAAAAAACAACACCTTTGTAACCAGCTCAGGCAACTTTCTCCTTTCTGAAAACCTCGTTGGCTTTCTCTTGTTTCAGTCTCCATTGCTTGATTATGAATACAAAAACTATCGGCTCGCCTTCACTCCAGTCTTCGCTTTTACTCCGACAGGTAAAAAAGTTACGGCGGGTAAAACTGCTACTGCTACTGCCATTGCTACTGTCCTGCACCTACACTTTGAAAATCAAAGACGGAGCCACGGCTTACGAACGGAAACAGTTTGCCACTGCTGTGCCGCTACTTGAAAAGGAGTTCACCCGCGCTAAAACCCGAAAGGAAAAAGGGCAACTGGCCTACTTGCTTGGAGATTCGTACCGCCGCATCGGGCAGGATGAAAAATCCCTCCCCTGGTTTGAGGTCGCCTATGCCAACAATTTTGGCGCCGACGCCCTGAAAGCCCAGGCATTTACCTTGAAAAAACTCGAACGCTACGCCGCTGCACGAGATGTTTTCAAAAACCTCGGTATTGAAATTGGTTCTCCTTACGAATACCGCAAAGAAATTACAGGCTGTACCATTGCCGAGGGCTGGCTCAATGAACGCCCCAACAATGGTTGGAGCATCGAGCAAGTGCCATTCAACAGTGCTCAAAAC
Organism: Saprospiraceae bacterium; assembly: GCA_046160625.1. GTDB lineage: Bacteria > Bacteroidota > Bacteroidia > Chitinophagales > Saprospiraceae > M3007. The sequence goes on along the minus strand of JBJXGZ010000100.1, from coordinate 30,990 downwards.
GATTTCGCGCCCGTGTTTTTTTCCGACGGCAGGCTAGTGTTTACCAGCGACCGAAACATGATCGTGAGCAAAGAAAGCTATCGCTGGACAGGTAACAAGTTCATGGATATCTTCATTACCGAACCCAGCAGTGCAAGTCCACAAACTTTTGACAGTCAATGGAATACCACCAGTAATGAAGGTACGCCCTGCTTCAACAAACTCGCGACGGAGGCGTTTTTTGTGCGCGCGTTAGGTGCTTACAAGGGCGACGACGCTTTCTGCAAAATCTTTTTTTCGGAAAAAAGTCGAACGGATCCAATGTGGTCTGTTCCGGTGCCGCTCCCTTTTCAAAAGGAGAAAATCAACTACTTCCATCCAGCACTCAGTGCCGATGGCAACACGCTCTATTTTGCCTGTAACGACCCCGAAGGATGGGGGGGCTTTGACCTTTGGTCGGCACAACGAAATACCAAAACCGAAACAGGCTGGGATATTCCAAAACTGCTCCCTCGCGGCTTGAATACCCCCTCCAACGAACTCTTCCCGAATTTCGATGCCGATACCTTGTACTTCGCCTCCGACGGTCACACGGGCATGGGAGGGCTGGATGTTTTCAGGTCATACAAATCTGAAAAAAATGCCTGGTCGCCGCCTCAAAACCTCAAATCGCCCATCAACAGCGGGGCGGACGATTTTGGCTTTATTGTGGATACCGGGAAAAACTCCTCCCTGGCAGGGGGAGGCCGGGAGGCGTCCAAACCAGGCGATTTGATTAAATCGGGGTATTTCACGAGCAACCGCCCCTTGGAAACAGCCAAAGGCGGCGACGATATTTACCGTTTTGAACAACGGGTACCTCCACCGAAACCACCGAAAGTGGACACAGTGCCACCGAAGCCTTTGGTCTACAAATTCATTTTGGAAGGGTATGTATTGGAGAAAATCTTCTCTGACCCTGCCAACCCGAACAGTAAAATCCTGGGCCGCAAACCACTCTCTGGCGCTACGGTTGTCGCGGAATGGAACAGCAAAAAACAATCATTCACGGTAAAGGAAGACGGTTTTTTCAAAATGGACCTGGCCGAAAATACAGACTACAATTTCAACGCGACACTGGCTGGATATCTCGCCAATAGCACAAAATTTAGTACAAAAGGCATTGCCAAAGACCCAAATAACCCGGTTCAGACCTTTGAAATCGAAATCGTGCTCGACCAGATTTTCCGCGACCGGGAAATCGTGCTGGAGAACATTTATTACGATTACGACAAGTGGGACATCCGCCCCGATGCCGAGCCGACACTCAACCGCCTCTCCGAGGTGCTGCGCCAAAATGTCGGTATCCGCATCCAACTCGGCAGCCACACCGACTGCCGTGGCAATGATGCCTACAATCAGGGCCTCTCCCAGCGACGCGCCCAGAGTGCGGTCAATTACCTGATTTCCAAAGGGATTGACCCTGATCGGCTTTCCGCTAAGGGGTATGGGGAGAGCCAACCGGCTGCCTTTTGTTCTTGCGCTTCTTGTACGGAGGCCGAGCACCAGACGAATCGGAGGACGACTTTTAAGGTGGTGGAGTGAGTCCACAAGAATCAGCTGACATCCCCCGACAAAACATGCATCATCCCGAATTTTGTATTATAGTCGTCCCAGAGGGACGTAATCTCGGTAGAAATGAATATTTCGTTGGAAAAGCGTGCCGTAGGTACGCTATCTATAAACGTCCAGATTGCGTACCTACGGCACGCCAACCCATTTTTACCTATTTTCTACCGAGATTTAGCCCCTCTGAGGCTGCATTAAAATTCGGGATGACCCCTGTTTTGTCCGGGCACTTAAATTAATCAACTTATTATACACACAAATTCTACAACATGAACAAACTCAATTGCTCAAAAACAACGATTTTACTCTTTTCGCTTCTGGTCGGAACCCTTCCAATGAATGCCCAATGGACCGATGTCGGCACTTTTAATCAATCCATGAACGACCTCAAAAGTTATTCCAACCAGCTATGGATTGGTGGCAACTTCACGAAATTCAACGGTATGACCTGCTACTGGTCGGCCGCTTACAACGGGTCATCGTATTCGCTGCACACGGAGCTGATCGGTGGCATCGGGATCAAACGTTTCGAGGTGTTCAACGGCATGCTGTTCAATGCAGGCGGAATGGATTTTAAGCAAGTCAGCTCCTGGAGCGGCAATACCTGGGATAGTGAGGCGAGTATAAACGAAAGCTGTACCGGCATTTACGCCGATGGCAACGACCTTTATGTAGGCAGCGATTTCGGTAAAGTCTTTAAAAGAACTGGTTCCGGGTCATTTAATCAAATGCCTTCCTTCAATGACAACGACGATATAAATGCCTTCGCCAAATTCAACGGACAAATTGTGGCCGCAGGTAAAATCGGCTCGGTCGGAGGTACCCTTTACAACAATGTTGCAGCCTGGAATGGCAGCAGTTGGATAACGCTCGGAACAGGCCTGAACGGCGTGGTGTACAGTCTGGCGGTTTACAAAAATGAATTGTACGCCGCCGGAAATTTCAGCGCGGCAGGAGGCCAAAGTGCTAATTACATCGCCAAATGGAACGGCACTGCCTGGGCGGCAGTTGGCGGCAGCGTGACGGGCCCTGGCTTCAATGGCCTCCGAGACATCGCAGTCGTGAGTAACACGCTTTACGTGGCTGGCGATTTCACGAAAGTCGGCAATGTAAACACCAGGGGCGTCGCGTCTTGGAACGGCAGCAGCTGGACGGGTTTGAATTTCACGGAAAGCAGCGATTTTCCGAATTGCATCGAGTCTTTTGGTGGCAAGATTTACATCGGCACACTCAGTTTTACCGCCAGCAAGCTGTTTCGCTTCGACGGCACAGTAGCAGCCTATGAGCCTGTGGCGCTGCTGAAGTTCCGCTGCACACCCAACCCGGCAAGCGATCAGGTGGAAATTACCTTGTCGGACACAGAGGACGACCAAGAACTGAACCTGAAAATCCTTGATGCTGCAGGCCGTTTGGTACTGGAAGACAAGGCTTTCCGTCAAACGGCAAGGTATTCCTGTACGGCTTGGCCAGTGGGGATATATCAGGTGGTATTATCCGATGGGTCGGGGAAGGTAAGGGGTGAGGAGAGATTGGTGAAGCAGTGATTTGGTGTGTGAGAACGTGTGTCACACCTTGGAGGTGTGCCACTCGTCCCGTCCTTGCCGTTGTTGGCATCCTCGCCAACAACAACCTTTGTGTTGGATTCGATGCCTGAGAGTGCAGCGAAGTGTTGTTGGTGAGGATGCCAAGTACGACAAAGAAGTAAGTTGGATGAACAAGAATTTTATTGTTTTACCAACGTCCCGCTCTGAATCCGCTCGCCGATTTTTAATCGCAAAAAATAAATACCTGGTCGTAAGTGACTGATATTAAGTTGGTTAACGGATGATTTTTCAAAACAAACCACCTGTCCGGTAGTGCTGGTCAATGTTATTGTACCGGAGGCACCCACAGCAAATTCATCCGTAAAATAGAGGAAATCTGTTGCTGGATTGATGAAAAAAGGCGTATTGCTATTACCGTTGGAGCCTCCGTCAAACACATCGGAAAGATTACAAGTATAAATTTGAACGCTGGAAACCAACCCTGTTGAATCTGCCCCTCCGGTCACCAACACATGGTTTCCATTACTCAGTACGGATTGAACCACGGCTGTATTGTTGAGCTGGTCGGTAGTCCATTGGTTTGTTTCAGGGTCAAAAATGTCTACCTGGTTACTGGCGGGGATTGGAAACCATGAGATGGTCGCAATTTCGAAGTTGCCGCCGCCTGCAAAAAATGCTTTTCCGCAAGCTACCGCCGCATTGTTAATGAAAGCACGAGGCATAGACAGCTTCGCAACGCTCCATTCTCCAGTGACCAGGTCATACACATCAACCCGGTCGGTAAGCGAGTTGTCAAAGTTAACGCCACCTGCGATGATTATTTTGTCGCCCACGGCAGTCACGGCGGGGAATAACCGTGCATAAGGAAGGGCTTGGGTCGTCCAGGTACCTGTGGCTGCATCATAAATATCCATCAAAGAAGATCCGAACGCACCAACGAAAATCAACTTTGAACCTGAAACTGCTGCTCTGACTGCTCCAGACTGTGAAAGGGTAGCCGTTGTCCATTGGTCAGTGTCGGCGTGGTAGATGTCAATGATTGAATCGTTGCCTGTTATTAGGTTTACGCCACCGGCGAAAAACAATAGGTTGCCATAGCTAACCGCCGCTACGTCGAACTTTGGAGAAGAGAGTTCTGCCGTAGTCCATGTCTGCGACAGGGTATCGAAAATGTCAACTCTTGAATAATGCTCAAAGATGCCGAAGTTGATTCCGCCTGCAAAAAACACTTTGCCCCCCACTGCCCCTGCCGCTGGGAAAAGCCTCGGGATGGAGAGTTGTTTCATGGACCAGTCTTCGGTAGCGAGGTCGTATATTTCTACCTGGCTGGTGGCTCCTGTATCGACGCCACCTCCAGCGAACCAAACTTTAGTGCCGTATGATACGGCCCCCATTTGGGCTTTGCCCTCCGAGAGAGCAGTCGTTGTCCATTGCCCAAAGACTGGGACACTAAACAACATCATAAAAAGCATTATTTGCTTTTTCGTAAGTCTTTTCGAATTTGTCATGACTTGAAAGTTTAGTTATTTAATGAACTTATTGGCCATTGGCTACAGCGAACTCGCTTGTTATCGTAAACTCCCATTTACGGAAATATTACTTTAAGCCCCTCAATAGCCAGTAACCAAACTTAAATACACATAAGCTAAAATCCTCGATCATTTAACAATGATCCCATGTCCCCACAATCTTATTTCTAATCATCCCTACTGATGATAATCATCATACAAGCCCAACCCAAACCTGCGTAAGCCTCCTGCCACTCTGGATGTTTTTTCTGTCCACACAAGGGGAAAATTTAGGTGACACCTCCGACGACGGAGGAGGTGTCACCTAAATTTTTTCCAAAAAAGGGTAAGCTTTCCCGTAAATTGCGATAGTAGAGTAATCAGCCCACGGAACACCTCTTTTCTTTTCATCCTTTTCAAGTGGTTTATTATGAAAAATCTCTGCTCACAATTCCCGAAGGCTTCAAAAAACCTGTTCCTTTTACTCCTTATTTTCAACGCGCTTCATCTCTTCAGCCAGACCTTTCAGACCGCCATCGGCTACCCCGTGCCTACCGACGAGCGCGGCGCAAGCGGCCTCATCGCCAACAACGGCAACTACCTCATCCTCGGCGGCAACATCAACCATCCCAGCGGACTTTTTAACCCCGCAGGCGATATGCAGCTCGTGCGCCTCGACCCACTCGGCAACCTGCTCTTTCCTTCCAAAATACTCGGCCAGGACGTTGGCGAAACCGCCACATGGATCGAAAAAGCCAACAATTGTGCTGGTGCTCAAGCCTACATCATCGCCGGAAACGAGTACAACGGAGGCAACAGCAACATGCTCCTTACCCTCACCGATGGCGCCGGAAACCCGACCTGGGTACGCCGTATTGGAACGCCCAATGCCGACGAAAAGAGTGCCTGTGTTAAGCAAGACGGTGCAGGCAATTTCATCCTCGTTGGTACCAAGACCGATCCGATTTCCGGGATGGCGCTCATCCATGCTGTGAAAACAGATTGCGCAGGCACTCTGCTCTGGGAATGGACGTACCGCGTGAACGGTGTGCCCTCGGTGGCCTCTGTGACGGCCTTTGCCTCCATGCAATCGGCTTGTCCGAATCTGCCTAACGAATATTTCGTGACGGGTAAGGTGGCTACAGCCGCGGGCGGAAACGAAGAGGTGTTTATCCTCAGTCTTCAAATCTCCACGGGCAGTGTGTCCTGGATGAAAACCTACGACATCGCGCCCAATGCCGACGATGCAGGGACTTGTATCCAAGGCAATTGCGGTGGGCCAACCCCTGCAATCGGCAGTCTCTGGGTCTCGGGTTATTCGCTCGATAATAGCAGCACCGACCCGCGTCAAGTGCTGATGATGCAAACAGACCTCAGCGGCAACCTTCTCTGGGCCAACAATTACGACATTCAAAACAGCCCTCTTGAACTTGCCACACACTTTCAATTCGGTTTGAACAACAAACTCGTGCTCACAGGCAAAGCCGAAGACACGGGCGTAAGCGATCCGCCAGAAATCGGGCAGTGTATGTTGATGCGCATAGACGACAACGGGAATTCGGTGGACTGGACACGGGTGTACCACATGGGCTTTGCTTCGCAAGGCAACCGCGTGGAGCCAGACGCAAATGATGAATATTTCATCACAGGCCACACGTATGAGATCATCCAGCCGCACGTTTTTGACTACAATATCCTCGCTATCAAGACCAACAAAATTGGTCAAACAGAGAGCGATTGCTACCACTCGCCTGAAACGGTTATCATCCAGCGACAGCCAATCACGACTGCAGTGCAGCCAATTCCGAACATACCGCAGGACTTTTTCCCTTCAAGTTTGACAACGGTTTTGTACGAGGACAAACAGACCTTTTGCCATAATTCCGACCCTACTGACCCTTGCGATACACTCGGACTGAATGCAAATTTCAGTTATTCGGTAAGCGGGAACACAGTGGTTTTCACCGATCTCTCTACCATTAGCAGTGGCTCGATCTTTTCCTGGAATTGGGATTTTGGCGATGCCAATACCAGCAACTTGCAAAACCCGACACACACTTATTCCAGCCCGGGTGCGTACATTGTTTGCCTCATCGTTGCAGGCGGTAATGCGGGTGCATTGTGCCGCGATACCATTTGCTTTGACATCGTCATTCACGACACGCCGATAGATCCCTGCGACTCGGTTGGACTAGTGGCCAATTTCTCTGCTTCTGTAAGCGGGAACACAGTCACGTTCACGGATTTATCCACCATTGTGAGCGGCACGATCTTTAGTTGGAGTTGGACCTTTGGCGATGCAGGCACCGGTTTCAGTCAAAATGAGGTGCACACCTATGCCAACACCGGGGTCTATACCGTTTGCTTAACTGTTTCTGCTTACGGAACAAATTCCGCCACCACGATGTGTACTGACACGATTTGCTTCGAGGTGGTAATAGACAAGTTGACAGATGGCTGCCTGTGCGATTCCACGTTCTATGCAGCCGTGGGCGCGGGTTTCACAACCACGGGAACCAACCCGATCGGGTTCACGCCGGTGGCGCTCGATACATGCGACAAAGTGCTCTGGCTCTGGGGTGATGGTTCGCCAAACAGCAATTCCGTTGCAAATGCGACGGTGTTCCATACCTATTCGACAGCGGGTGTTTACTTCGTTTGTATGGTGGTGACGCGGATTTCGATTGACGGGCAAATCTGCACTTATGAGTTTTGCAAACAGATACAAGTCTCCGAGCCTATGCTCTGCGTGGACAACCTTGTGTTGAATGGCGATTTTACTGCCGGTCTGATACCCGGCAATTTGGGCGGCCCCGGCAACGTAAACAACTGGACCACCTGGACCAATACCCCGCAAGTCATTGTGGGCGATACCTGCCAGGAAGCGGGCGCGATCCAAATGTGGGGCAATCAAGTGGTGGGAGAAAGCATACAGCAACCTGTTGCGTTCACAATGGGCGGAATTTATGAAGTCACTGTTTGTGGCAAATGGTTGAATACCGTGCAAGACAGCGTGCGCTTCCGTTTCCGCGCTTCTACGGGTCTGCCAGGGAGTTATCTGAACTGCTCGGGCACTTGCGACGAGATCTACCTTTCGCCAGTGTTGACCACCAATTGGGTAACCTACACTTCGGCGGCCTGGACGGCAACGCAAAACTTCAACACACTGACTATCAGCGTCTGGAACAACTACAATATCAACGATGGTGCCTACGTCTCCTGGTCGCGCATTGACGACGTTTGTATTCGCAGGATCGGCACCAGCGCCACCAAGGATATAGTTGGACAAGTAAACGCGACACTATTCCCCAACCCGACAAGCGGTGATATGACTTTGGAATTTGGCCAGCCGCTGGAATCCGACGCTCAGATTTCCATCATGGACCTGACAGGTCGCCCGGTGCAACAAATCCTGGTAAAAGCAGGCATGAAAAGCCAATCCATTTCAATCAGCAACTACCCGGCTGGGATTTACCTGGTTCGTGCAATGAGCAACGCACAAGCGATTTGGACTGGCCGCGTGGTAAAAGAATAGTTGCCATTGAAGTACAATCCTTTGAACATTTTTCTCCTTCCCCGGCCTGTTTGTACAGGTCGGGGATAAAAATTATTAAACGCCTCAAAAACCTTCGTAAAATTGCCCGCTTAAACACCATTAATAAACAACCTTTCACCTATGAAAAACCTCTCAGTTCTTTTCGCTTTTTTACTTTTTGGCACTCCATTGTTTGCGCAAAAAAAGGTTGCCGAAGCCCCGCCCCGCGTTCTTGATTTTACCGTAGCGCCTGAAGGAGATGGCTACCGTTTTACCCCTGTTCCACCGCCTTTGCTGCAGAAAGCAGGAGCACCACTGGCATTCTGGACCTATTACTGGGAGTTTGACGACGGCAGTTTCAGTTTTGAAGAAAGCCCATTGCATAAATTTGGAAAAGCGGGCGGATACGATCCCATTTTGGAAGCCACGGCACATTATGATGATGGCAAACTCCCCACGAAAAAGGGTAAAGGGATTATGGCAAGCCAAATTGGTGGCCAACCCGGCGACTTGCCTACCGTATTCGATTCCCTCCAATTGCCGATTCGGATGGTAGCCAGCAGGCAGGCACGTGCGAATGAGGAGTTGACCTGTATCCTGAGTTACCGCAATCTGGGCATGGTCAGGACCGACGGGCGCGTGTACCTGTTTTTTAATGAAAGACGGTTCCCTTCTTCGCACTTTGCACTGGATAGCGCGAGGCTTCATTTTAATGAGAAAGTAGATGCTGCGGTATCTCAGGTCTTGCCCATGGACGTACCGATTACCAATGGCTGGACACTCCTGCATTTGCCCAGCCATACCGGTGTAAGCAGCACGTTGCCGGCGGACGCTCCATCTTCTGAAATCCTCGAAAACCTCCTCAGCAACGCAAGAGGGGCGTATAAGGAGGAGAAAATATGGCGATTTACGGACCTTCAGCCCGGTGAGAAGCGCAATATGTTCGTGGCATTGCAAGGCACGGATAAAATGCTTCAAGACACCAATGCTTTTATTCATTTGGAAGCCATATTCGCGCCTTTTGATCCACTTATTCCCGCAGAACGATATGTATTGGAATTTGAAATCGTCAGTTCGCACGACCCCAATGCAATAATCGTATCGGACAGCCGGGTGAATTACCGCTCTTTCGGCAAGAAGAAATTGGATTACAAGGTGCAGTTCCAAAACAACGGTGAAGGCCCTGCCAGTACAGTAGAAGTAAAAGTAGAGGTCCCGGAAGGGCTTGACATGAGGCGAATGCGCCCGCTTGAATGGTATCCAAAATGCCCGATTTGCCCAAAACTGCCGAGCAACAGAAGCTGTATTGATACTACCTCCACCAAAGACGGACTTGTATTTACCTTCCGAAACATTTACCTGCCAGGAAGCAGACAAAAAGGGATAGAGGATCGGGATTCTACCAAAGGGTTTGTACGCTATCGTATTGAAGCTGAGCGCAATATGCCAAAAACGCCGTTCCGCAGCCGGGCCAAAATTACATTTGACAAAAACGCCCCGATCTATACCAATTTTACAAGAACCCGTTTCAAGGTAGGCATCTCTCCGGGCCTGAAAGCTGGTTATGCTTTTGAACCCAATTTTGAGAATAGCGTAAACACTACTGGAGAAGAACAGGAAGAAAAAAAGCCTTTTGTGCAAAACGGCTATGCTTTCCTGGGCGCAAGTCTTTCACCCTTCAAATCGTGGCGCATTTACCCGCAAGTGGAATTGTTGACAGGAATAAAAGGCAGGGAAGAAACGACCTCCATGTCTTCAAGCATTGATACCACTCTCATTGACAACACTGGCATTGTTTTCACCCGAATTACGATAGACTCCTTTATGGAGGAAACCAGCCAAGGCTTTGTATCTTTTGAACTGCCTGTCCTTTTGCGGAAAAACTTTACCCGGTTTTTTGGTGCCGGAATTGGCGGTTCGGCGATGATTCAGTTCAACAATGGCGAAACAAGGGTAAGAAACCGTGAGATTATAATCGAACAATTTCCAATGCAGGATCCTAAGGTAAGGAGCGATACCATATTTGTTTCGACCACTTCTTTATCTTCCAAACCCATTCGTTACCGGGCTTTTGCCGACCTCACTTTCGGCTCTGTTCGTCAAGGGCTAAACCTCGGGATTCGGGGTGGCGCAATGCTGGAGCGGAAGCGGAAACTGCGACCCTTCGTGCAGGTTTCGCTGGAGTTGAAGTTGTAATGGTGGGTTTCACGCAACGGCGCAACGATTATTTCACGCAACGACGCAACGACGCAACGACGCAACGTTTTGAGTATCAAGTAGGTTTTTCGTTGCGCCGTTGCGTCGTTGCGTGAAATAAATTTGCTCAGAAACTTCATATATTTTTATTATCGAAATAAATCCTGTTCTCAGGATAGCGTTTCCTTTAATTTGCTGCGCAAAATTGCAGCCTATGCACCCCTTTTTTCCTTTCAGAAATACTTGCATTGCCCTGATTTTTTTCGGGGCAGCCTCATTGTCTGCGCAAAGTAGCGCCGAGCTTCACCAGTTTGACAAACGGATAGATTTTTTCTTTGACAGCAATCAACGCGACAGCTTTTTGTATTACATCGGCCTAAAGACCGAGATGGCCAAAAGGGCAGACAGCCTGGCACTTTGGGCTTGGTCACGGTTCAATACGCAACTTTTTTTATCTGACAATTCAAAAGAAGCCTTGAATCTTATCGAAGAAACCTTTGCGACTAAATGGCGAAATGCTGTTGGTGCACTCGAATTTGAGCCATTTTTATATTTATTGGTCTATCAGGCTAACTATTACAAAGATGAAGGCAAGTTGTTACATTCCTCGAGATCATACCAAGATGCAATACCCATATACGAACAATTCCGTTACGAAGACTTTTCAATTGTTGAATCCATTTTCAAGCCCCTCGGCAACCATTACAGCCGACTTGGTGAGAACGATAAAGCCATTGCCGTTTTTCAAAAAGCACTGGCTGTTGGCGAGAGCAATGAAGAACTGTCAGGGCTTTATTCCAATATCGGGATTGCCTATTGGAATATGGGTAACTATCCAAGCGCAGAGGAGAACTACCTAAAAGGGCTCAGTCTATCAGGAATTGGCAATACCGAGCGCGGGCTTCTTTTGGCCCGATTGGCTGAAACCATGCTCGACATGGGTCGGAGTTCCGAAGCCGCCCTCACTGCTGCCAAAGCCATCCAATTGCTCCGTCCAGATGGCCCTAAAGACACCCGAACACGCGAATTTCGCGCAAGAGCCAGACGCATTGCCGGAAAAGCAAACACGATCTTGGGCAAATTTCCCGAAGCCAAACGCTTACTCGACGGCGCACTAGCTGATGACCGTGCCTGCTCCAAAGGTGTCTCCAGAGAGGTAGGCAAAGACCATATTGCGTTATCAACCCTCTTCCTCCGCCAGGCCCAGCCCCTTCAAGCCCTACAAGCCGCAGACTTTGCCCTCGCTGCTGTTATTCCCAACTTCAACCCCTCACCTTCAAACCACCCCAACCCTTCTTCCACCCTATTCTACGAGGAAAACACCCTATTCGAAGCACTCAACGCTAAAGCCCGGGCAGCAAAAGCTATGTTTGAAAAAACTGATGACATCGCTTGGCTCGAACTGGCGCTCGAATGCCATGAGCTCGCCTGGCAAGCGGAATCCATCCTGCGCCGGGTATTTCAGTACAGTTCCTCAAAGTTGACATTGCAAAAAGATACCCGCATCCGCGAGGAGGAAGCCATGACTGTGGTGAGGCTGCTTTTTGAAAAAACGGGCAAAATTGTATGGCTCGAAAAAGCCTTCATCATCACCGAACGCAGCAAGGCCGCGCTCTTGCTCGAAGCCTTGCAGGACAACCTTGTACGCCAGCGACTTTCGGGCAGCGACCCGCGATTTGACGAACTTACCGCCCTGCGCCAGAGCCTTTCCGATTTTGACAAAAATCTCCTGCTCAAACCCCAAAGCGACCGTGTGCCACAATGGCGTATTGAGGCCGACGGGTTACGGGAACAAATCGCAGCACTGGATCAAACCCTGCGATTAGCCTACCCCAGCCTAAGTGGTTTGGAGACAAATACGGCCAATTGGCTGCCTACTGCGGGTGATTTTGCAGAGGGCGAGGTGGTAGCCGGATATTTTGTGAGCGAGCATTGGGTAGATGTTTTTGTGTTTCAAAAAGACAAACCTGGGGTTTGGCATCGCATTCCAAATGAAGAAGATTTACAAAGTCTGATTCGTAGCTATCTCGCATTTTTCGAGAACGACTACGCAATCCTGAACGATCCTAACGGGTATTTCCAAACGGCCTATACCCTTTGGCAAAAAATCCTTCCGCCTGAAACCACATCGGCGTCTGTGCTCACAATTTTGCCCGATGGAATGCTGAATTTTGTCCCCTTCGAGGCGCTGGTGACAACTACCATTGGGTCGCCAACATTGCGAAACGCCGCTTATCTCTTGCGTAAACAGGAAGTCCGTTATGCCTGGTCGCTCGCGGTATTGCGCAAACAAAAAAACCTGAAATCGCGCGCCTCCAATTATTTGCTTTCCATAGCTCCAGGTTTTGAAAATCGGGAGCGCGGGCTTGCGCCACTTGCTTCTGCCGATTTTGACTGGCAAGGGATTGCCGGATGGGACATTCAAAGTTTGAGCGGCCAAAAGGCTGAGATTCAACACTTTTTGAAGGAAGCAAGTGGATACAGGGTGTTGCATTTTTCTACCCACGCTTTTGCCAGCGGAAACCCGCGCATTGAGTTCATGGATGGTTCGTTGTTGCTGCCCGATCTCTACGCGCTGCCCTTACAAGCCGATCTCGTCATGTTGAGTGCCTGCGAAACTGGTCTCGGAAAAGAGGAAAAAGGTGAGGGTGTGATGAGTTTGGCGAGGGCCTTTGCGCAAGCGGGCGCTGCCTGCATTGTATCGAGCCTGTGGTCGGTGAATGACCAAAGTACTTCCCGGCTGGTGCATTATTTTTACAAAAACATCAGGCAAGGACAGACCTCTGGAGCGGCCTTGCGCGAAGCCAAATTGGCCTATCTCTCTGATTCGGAAGTGGGCAGTGCCGCGCAATCTCCCTATTTCTGGGCTGGTTTGGTGGCGGTAGGTGATGATCGGGTGATTGAGCAGCCTTGGGGTTGGGGGATGTGGGGGATTTTGGTGGGGGGGGATGGTTTTGCTTTTGATGGGATGGAGGTTTTTACGAAGAAGCAAGACTTAGTGGTCAGACGACTTTGAGTCGTCAGACCACGGAGCACTTCGTCTGACGACTCAAAGTCGTCTGACGAATAATTTTGCCCTCCAATTCTACCACCCTTAAAACTTCAACTCATACCTAAACACTGGCAATACCGGCAACAAAGTGTACTGAATGGCTTTGCCTTTGATACTGCTGCCCGCATCTACAAAAAGATAGAAAGGATTGGCGCGGTTATAGGCGTTGTAAACCCCGATTTGAAGACTCTGGCGCAATTTTTCTCCCCCCCAGCTGGCATTGAGCGCAGCATCGAGTCGGTGATAAGTAGGAAGCCGGTAGCCATTTACTTCTGTGTAAAAAAACACATCGCGCTCTACTTCTCCTTCCACGGATTCATGACGGAATTTTACCCCTGCCAAGGTAATGGGATTGCCCGTGGCCATTGCCCACACCACATCTGCTTCGAGCCATTTGAACAACTGCTGGCGCAGGGTAATTTTCAAATCGTGACGGCGATCGAAACGGAACGGGAACGGGCGACCGGCGTTGAGATCTGGGAAAAAACGTTCACTCTCCGACAGCGTGTAGGCAATGGAACCTGTGAGTTTTCCAGAAGTCTTTTCAAGGGTTACTTCCAACCCCTTGCTCCAGCCGGTACCAAGGGCAATACGATCTTCCCAGCCACTTGCATCCACAGCTCCTCCAGAGAAAAGTGCGTCGTTGGAAGCAATAAACGTTAACACACGTTCCATTTTTTTATAGTAGCACTCTACCTGCCAAGCCCAATTTTTGTGCTGCCATCCAATTCCCGCTATGGCTTGCCACACGATTTCGGGCGGTACCCGGCGCGTACTAGGCACCCAAAGTTCGAAGGGCAGGCTCACGTTAAAGGAGCCGATTTGGTGAAGGTTTTGTGCCATACGATGCCAACCAGCCCATTGATTCCAACCTCGAGGCCCTGTTCGACGAAGTCGAAAACGTGGCTGCAATAACCGGTAATTTGTGTTTTTGGTCTGAAAAACGGAGCCGTTGACACCTGTTTCGAGCCGCCAGTTCTTCCAAAAATCAATTTCAGCATCAAAATATGCTTCGGCCTCGTCCGCATTCAGCCGCTCGTTGTTGAGCAGTCTGTTGGCCAGCGAGTCCACATTTTCCATCGTTTGGCCTGGTTGCAGGAAGTTGGCAGAAAGTGCCCCGGGCTGAAAACCATGGGCAGTAAACGCTGCACCCCAACGCAGCGTTAGCGATTCTGAAACATAAAACGTGAAGTCGGTTTTGCCTGACCAATCGCGGATCAGCGTCTGATACAATTGGCCGTAGTCTGCCAGCACAAACTGTTTGCCATTGGGATACAAGATGTTGGAACGAAAGCCAAGACCGCTTTGATAGAAAAAACGGCTGTATCGGAGGGTCGTATTGGTAAAAAGATTTTCCCGCAAGAGATGATTCCAGCGCAGCGCGGCGATGCTGTTGCCCCAATCGGTGGTGAGTTCGTTGGCATCTGTAATATAGCCTTTGGGATCGTCGTAGGATTGTTCAAATTTGTTTTTAAACAAATCGCCGCCCCGATAAAAGGAGAGGAACACCCGGTCGCGGTCGCCGAACGAGTAGTTCAATTTTATATTAGAATCATAAAAACGATACTTGACAGCGTCGCCAGAAAACGTGAGCAAATTGCCGCGCTCGCTAAAAAATTTGATCCAGGGATCGAAATAAGTCATCCGTCCACCAATCAGAAAAGAGCCTTTTTCGCGCTTCAAGGGTCCTTCCACCACTGCCGAAGACGCAAAAAGACCAGCGGAAACCTCCGCCCGGCAACGCTGTGAATTGCCGTCGCGAGTGCGCACATCAAGCACCGAGGAAGCCCGACCACTATACCGGGCAGGAAAATCACCCTTCCAAAGTCGCACACTGCTCACGGTGCTGGGGTTGAAAATTGAAAAGAGACCGAGCGCATGGCTGGGGCTGTAAACAGGCACGTCGTCCAAAAGAAATAAGTTCTGGTCGGCATTGCCACCGCGCACATGAAGGCCGCCTAGTCCATCTGCACCCGTATGAATTCCTGGTTGTAAAGCCGTTTGTCGAAGCAAATCCGCTTCCCCGCCTGGCATGGGCAAGGCACGCATTTCCTTCATATTCAGGTAGGTGGGGCTACCACTTTTCTTTTCTTTTGCCTCTTTTTCCGTTAGGCTAGGAATGACTATTTCAGGCAAAACAGACGTGGAACGTAGCCGAATGCGGATGATTTTATCTTGCGATACCAATACTGTAATGCGCTCCTTTTGATAGCCGACATAGGCAGCCGCCAGCGCAATTTCTCCTTCCTCCACTTTCAAACTGAAAAAGCCAAATTCGTTGCTCACCGCACCGTTACTGCCGCCTTCGGCCGCTGAAAGCACCCTGATACTTGCGCCGATGAGCCGCTCGCCCGTTTCTACGTCTTGCACATAACCGCTAAGGGTCAACTTGGAGGATTTCTTAAAAAAAACGATTTGGCCGTCAACGTCCTTGAACGACACTTTTCCGCAAGCGCTGATGGTTTCCAGAACATCTTTCATCGCCTCGCCTTTGGCCTGCACCGTTATGGTTTGGCAACGTTCAAAAAAACGGTCGCTGAAGACAATGTTCACCCCGGTTTGACGGCTCAACGTTACGAGCGCGTCGGCAGGGCGACAGTTTTGGCAAAAGAAATCCACCGTTTTTAAGAGCGGAGTTTGCGCACTCAAAATATTGACAATCAAGAGATTGAATAAAAGGAAAGAAACCTTGAATTGTGCCATCAGACGGGAGGATGAAGGCTGCAAAATACAACGAATGGAAGACGGTGGTATGGAGTTTAACAGTTGGGGGGATTCGCAGGACTGAGGAATGAATATCTAGAAGGGATATTTTATTTTTTTCAATATTTTTTTGATTGACGAGTGATGATTACATGATTTATGATTGTTGAAGTAGAGGTTTGATTTTGGATTGCTGATGTCCCGCCAATCATCAATAACAATTTCAAAAATCGTCCATCAGTTCAACAATCATAAATCATGTAATCATCGCTCGTCAATCAAAAAAGTATCATTTTTCTAGATTTTACTACTAAATATTCATGCGTCTGTCCAGGAAGAGATTTGTCATTTTGTCATTGGTAGCCATTGGATTCTTGGGAAATCAGACCGCTCAATCAGGGATTCTTAAGTCAAGTTCTCATTCGGTACTTTTGTGCCAAAACCAATAATGACCAATGACGAATAATGACCAGTGACTCATAATGACTAATGACCCAATGACGTATAATGACCAATGACGAATAATGACTAATGACCCAATGACGTATAATGACCAATGACGAATAATGACCCAATAACAACCCCCCACCTTCTCCTCGCCGGTTCTGGCCTATCCGGGCTTACACTTGCACTCGAATGTGCGAAGCGGCCTTTTTTCCAAGATAAAAAAATTGTCTTGATTGATCGCGACGACAAATCGCGCAACGACCGCACCTGGTGTTTTTGGGCAAAAGAGGGCGAGCAACTCCCCCCAGTAGGCCATAAAATATGGGAGCATTGTCTTTTTTTTGGCGAACATTTTGAAATGGCTTTGGACATCGCACCCTACCAATACCACATGGTTCGCGGCCTGGATTTTTACAACTGGGCAAAAACCGAACTTGCAAAATACTCCAATGTTCAACGTATCACTGCCAATATCCTCGACATTGACCCCCAGAATGGAATTGTGAAAACGGATGCCGGCGATTTCCTGGGAGATTGGGTTTTTAATTCAGCGCGCTACAAAATAGACGGCGCGCAGTACACGGTAGATGGCGGCAGTTCCTCGTTTTTACCCGCCGAAACCTCCATGTCCAAGCCTTGGTCCCGAGTACTCGGGAGAGCGCAGGCGGGCATCGATCATCGTTCCTCGTTCCTCCTTCAGCATTTCAAAGGTTGGTTGATAGAAACCCCGGCACCTGCTTTCGATCCGGCGGCGGTTACCTTCATGGATTACCGTTTGGAACAACATGGCGAAACGCGCTTTGTCTATGTCTTGCCCTTCTCAGAAACCCGTGCTTTGATAGAATTTACCGTATTCTCTCCGACCATTTGTCCCGCTGGGGAGTACGATGCCGAGCTGCGCCGATACATTACAGAAGTGTTGAAAATCAAGGACTACGCGGTGGAAGAAGAAGAGTTTGGGGTAATACCTATGACAGATTCTCCGCTTTCACCCAAGGGAGAAGGCAGGGTGATAAACATAGGTACGGCAGGTGGATTTGTGAAGGCTTCGAGTGGCTACGCATTTCTCCGTACCCAGCGAAAACTCCGTTCTTTTGTGGATGAATGGGAAAAAACTGGCTCGCCCGACCCCATGGTATTGCAGTCTCACTGGAGTTTTCGCGCCCTGGATTCTATTATGTTGCGGGTGCTGCGCGAAGGATCGGTTTCGGGGAAAGACTTCTTCAGTCAATTGTTTAAAAAATTGCCAGCACCGCTCGTGTTTCGTTTTTTGGACGAGGATGCCTCCTTCATGGAAGTTTTACGCGTTCTTTCGGCTCCGCCAACCTGGCCTTTTTTTAAAACTGCTTTGCGGCAATTTCCAGTGTTGTTCAGAAATTTACGTTCAACAAAATGAAAAGTCAATTGCTCATGGCTAAAGGTCATAAGATAAAAAACATCCCCCGCGTTGGCATCACAGGCGGAATTGGCAGCGGAAAAAGCGCAGTATGCCGCATTTTCCACGAGGCATTGGGCATACCGATTTTTTACGCCGACATATGGGCGAAAAAGTTGCTCAACTATGATCCCGAACTGCGGGAAGGCATCATCAACCTTTTCGGGTCAGAGGCGTATACTCCCGACGGAGAATACAACCGCCCTTTTGTAGCGAAAATCGCTTTTTCCGATCCAGCCAAACTGTCCGCGCTAAACGCGCTCGTTCACCCGGCAGTGGAGGCCGAAAGTCTTCACTGGCACGAACATCAGGCAGAACTTGGATTTCCGTATACCCTCAAAGAAGCGGCCCTGATTGTAGAAAGCGGTGGTCATCTGAAACTCGATTTTTTGATCGTGGTGATCGCACCGGAAGATTTGCGTATAAAGCGTGTAATGGAACGCGACGGCCTCACTGAAGAGCAGGTGCGGGCGCGAATGCTGGGGCAATTGCCGGAGGAGGAAAAACTGAAATTGGCCGATTTTGTGATTGTAAACGATGGATCGCAGATGCTGATTCCGCAGGTTTGGGAGGTGCATCAGGAGATTTTGAGCCATTAATTGCCCGAATTTCACGAATAAATTAATTCCAATTCGTGAAAATTTGTGCAATTAGTGGCAGAAAGATTTTAAATCACGAAATTCACCGGCTCATCAAAAGGCCGCGTCCGCACCATGACCTGACTTTGGTGCAACACTACGGAATAGGCCGGCACGCTTTCCGTCAGCCAGGAGTTCCCGCCGACAACCGAATCATGTCCGATCACTGTCCTCCCTCCAAGGATGGTGCAATTGGCATACAGCACACAGTTGTCCTCAATTGTCGGATGGCGTTTCACATTGGCGAGCGACTTATCCACTTGCAAAGCCCCAAGCGTCACGCCTTGATATATTTTTACCTTATCGCCGATGACAGCGGTAGCCCCGATGACGACCCCGGTACCGTGGTCAATAAAAAACGACCGACCAATAGTTGCCGCCGGATGGATGTCAATACCCGTTTTTCCGTGCACGTATTCTGCAAAAAAACGCGGCAGCAGCGGTGTGCCCAAGCGGTGAAGTAAGTTGGAAATGCGGTAGTTTGCAATGGCGTAAAACCCTGGGTACGTGGCAATTACCTCCTCCGTGCAAGTAGCAGCCGGATCGAAATCGTAGAATGCCTGTGCATCTTCGAGCAACATTTCGTACACCTCCGGCAACTGATCGAAAAAGCCATTGGCGATGATCCCTACAGATTCACCACCATCCTTGGTAAGCGGGTAAAGCAGTTTCATCAAATCATGACGAAGCAGCGCGTATTGTACCCGGGCAGGCTTTGGTTCTTCGCTGAGCATTGGGAAAAGAAACAAAAACAGTGCATCAGCAAGGCGATGTGCTTCGGCCCTTGGTGGGATGGGGACATTTTGCATGAGCGGCTGATGCTCAAGTGTTTGAAAAAAGCTGTCGAGATGTGACTTCATCGGAAACTATGATGTATGATGTATGATGTATGATGTATGAACTATGCTAGGCAATTGTCTCGCCAAAGAAAAGGTTTTGGACAATTTCCACCTGCATATTTTCAAGTCTTTCGACCTTTGATGCGAATATCTCAATATCTCAATATCTCAAAATTCTATGCTTGGTCTGTCTCGCCTACAAAACACCGATTCCAACAATTTTTTCCTCATAGCCGGCCCTTGCGCCATTGAAGGAGAACAAATGGCGTTTGACATCGCTGGCCAGGTCAACGAAATTTGTCAACGACTGCGTATCCCTTATATTTTTAAGGGTTCATACCGCAAAGCCAACCGAAGCAAACGCGATTCTTTCACCGGTATCGGTGATGAAAAAGCACTTCAAATCCTGAAAAAGATAGGAGACAGTTTCCAAATCCCTACCACCTCCGACATACACACGGAACCCGAGGCCGGCCTCGCCGCGCAGTTTGTAGACGTGCTTCAAATCCCGGCTTTCCTTTGTCGCCAGAGCTCCCTGCTCCTGGCTGCCGCACAAACCGGGAAGGTCGTAAATATCAAAAAGGGTCAGTTCGTAAGCCCGGAAGCAATGCAATTCGCTGCTGAAAAAGTGCGCGAAGAAGGCAACCCTAACATCATGCTCACCGAACGCGGCACCACTTTTGGCTACCAGGACCTGATCGTAGATTTTCGTGGAATTCCTGTCATGCGATCTTTCGGCGTACCTGTAGTACTCGATTGCACACACTCCCTCCAGCAGCCTAATCAAAGCAGCGGCGTCACGGGAGGCCGCCCGGCACTCATCGAAACCATTGCCCGCGCCGGCATCGCCACTGGAGCAGATGGGCTATTTATAGAGACACACCCACGCCCGTCCGAGGCGAAGTCTGATGGAGCTAATATGTTGCCACTCACTGAATTGGAAAGGATATTAGAACGTTTGGTCAGAATTCGTGAAGCAATATTATAGTTCATCGTTCATCGTTCAATGCAATAGCCCCAAAACCCCCGCCAGCATCAGCACCACCCCCGAAATAATACCTGCATAGTGTTCCACCGCGTGCCAATTGGCGAGCGAAAGCCCGTGCCACACCAGTTGCACCCAAACTGCCATTCCACCTACTGTGGTAATGGTATAAAGTGCTGACAAGTTGAAAACCGCCCATCCGCCATGTGTGCCAGCCACCAAAAAAAATGCGCCAATTTCGAGGCAAGGAGAGAAGAACATGGCAGAAGCCAGCGCAACAATCATTTGTCTTTCAGGGAGTTGCATCGGCACTTGGCCATGCAGGTGAAAGTGTTGGTGGTAATAGTGTCGCCAGATGAACACTGCGCCCAGGGTTATAAGTAGCACGGGTGCCGCGGTTTCCATAAAAGTTTCAGCCCAGGCAGAAAGTTGCCAGCCGGCCAGACTGATTAGCAGTCCAATCAGGACTGTGCTGAGCGCGTGTGCGCTGCCTGCCCATAGTGTGATGCGGGTGGCTTTTGCAGCGGTCCACCCCGCCCTTTTTCCAATAGCAACAATGGGTAGCCAGTGATTGGGGATGGCAGCATGGAGCAGACTAAGGGCAAGGCTTCCGAGCAGGAGGTCAGTGGTCATTTTGTTGTTTCAGTTCACGTTTTTCGTAGGAGCGGCAATTAATTTAAAGGCAAAAATAGCGCGTTCCTAATGGGATGGATTGATTGTTTTTTAATTGCCAATTGATTCGCAAATGAAACGCCCCGTATAAAACTTGCCTTGGCAAAAAATTTTTTCACCGATAAACCAAGCTCAACCTCATGAAAATCATTAATTGGGTTAAAAACATCGTCGTAGAATTTTGGAAAAATGTAATAGTCAAAGTATGGCGAGGACTTAGTCCCGACACATTTTTTCCCTTCGTCGGGCGACATTTATTTTATCTCATTTGGATACTGCTTGTTCCCATAATCCTCTATTTTATGGCTCAGGGGCGCGAGTTGTTTACGGGCCTTTTTGACGACACCTACTTTTTTACCGGTTTTCAGGCTTCTTTCTTGCTGGCGATCTATTTCGCTCAGGCAATGGCCATTATTTTGCTTCCCCGCCCATTTTTCAGATCGATTAATTTTCAGGAATGGAGCAAGCTTCGCTATGCTGCTGCCCTCAATAATCCAGCCCTTACTTATTTACTCAGCGTCTTACCTGTGGTGATGTTTGGTCTTGTGATGATAAAAGTGCAGGTTGACCGTATCCCACATTGGGCCTGGTGGCTGATTGTGCCAACCTTGGGCGTGTCCTTTATCCTTTCGGCGCGTTTTGAATCCAAATGGAAACTCCGGATGCGCACGACCTTGCTTATCATGTTGGCAAACATCGTGGTCTGCGGGCTTTTGGTAAGTTGGATTGAAAAGCAAGAGCCGTTTTGGAATTACTTTATTGTGGGCACTTGTTTGATGGCACAAATGGCCCTGATCGGCGGACTGAGTAAGCGCATCAATGAGGATTTCCGGCTGGCCACCAATGCCGACAACCCTGCTGCCACTTCGGGCCAATTAACGATCCGCGCTTATGACAAGCTGTATTTCTGGAGCACCATCCCGATTTTGGTACTCGTGATATTTTTCATGACCTGCCCAAATCTGGAAGCTCCAACCCCCACTTTCATGTTGCTGCTGCTCACCACTTTTTACCTGCTGCTCACGCGGGTTATTAGTGCATGGTATGTTTTTCGCATCAAATGCGCGGGATTCAAATGTGTAAAGGTGTGGGTGTTTTTTGCAGTGCTGGCGTTTTTTCTGGGGGTCGTCTTTTTTGTAAAATCGGGAATCCACAATATCCGAACGATTCCTGGCACCGTCATGGAATGCAAAGACCGCGCCTCGCTCGACGAGTGGTTTGAGGCCTGGTGGGCGCAAAACCAGTTCGACACCGTTGCTGCGGAAATCCCGATTTACCTCGTGGGCGTGCAAGGCGGCGGCAGCCGTGCCGCGCTCTGGACTACCGAAATGCTCAACCGATTGGAGGTAGAAAGCGGGTATAAATTTCACAATCATTGCTTTGCCATTACCTCAGCTTCCGGCGGCTCGGTCGGCTCGGGGGCGACCTTGGCTTTGTGGCGCTTTGCAGAAGAAAACGAAGCGCTCGTGAACAGCAACCCGGGCGGACAGCCCAAAGACAGCCTCTACCTGAATTTTGCGAGAGGGGCCTTTCAGCGCAATTACCTCAGCGGTTCTTTTTTCGACATATTTATCAGCGAAATTGGTAGCCGGTTTATGTTTGGGAAAAAAGACCGTAACAGCCGCAATTACCGGCTCCAAAAAGACGAAGCGTTGGGCTTTGGAGCAGGGCTGGAACGGGGGTTCTACAAGGAACCATCCAAACTTTCGATGCGCATTTACCAACGGCTGCGCCTCTGGGACAAAGGCGACGCAGCCGAACTCGCGGTGGATGGCTTCAAGGTGAAGAACTATCCGTTCATGGAATACCTGAGTTATTGGTACGAAGGGCCTAAAAAACCAAAAGCCTCGCTGCCGCTTTACCTTCCTATCAGCACCAACATTCAGACAGGCAAGGCTGCGTTCAGCAGTCCCGTACGAATGGACTCGATCGTGTTCACCGACGCGATTGATGTGCTGGCCGCTGTGGAAAGGTCCGACCCGGAACGCAAAAACCGAACACTCACCATGGTAGGCGCGACCAATCTCAGCGAACTTTTTCCCTTGATGAGCGCCTTCACGTATATCCCGAAATCGGGCAATTATATTGACGGTGGAACCTATGAAAACATGGGCTTGCAATTGCTCCAACAGATATATTTTTGGCTCGACCGAAAGCGCGGCCGGGACCCCCGCATGGCCAAAGTCTGCATTCGTGTTATCTATTTGATCAACAACAAATTGGAAACAGCCAATTTCCCGAAGCTCGACCGGGTGTCGCAAGTAGTATCTCCGCTCAAACACGCGAGCAGCACCACGATTAATGGGCGCACCACCTATTTCACCAAGCGCATGGCTTATGACCTGAACCCGCTCGATAGCTTGCATACGCTCTTTTTGCAAGCCCGAGAGCCAAAAGAAACGGACCTGCGCATCCCGCTGGGTCGCTGGCTTTCACGGCGCTCGGTGCGGCTCACAAAAGAGCGTGCGGATTACTTTCGCGATGATATAAAAAGTATCGTTGCGCCGCTGAAGTAGTAAGTACACAAGATTGCCAAGTTAGATGAATAAGTGCCGTGATTTTATTTTTTGACAGGATGGACAGGATATGTCGGCTTCGCCGACTTGTACCGAGTTATTCATTTGTTGTACTTCCAAGTTGATTACTTGCTACAAACATCCATGGTAAGGAGTCGGCGAAGCCGACATATCCTGTCCATCCTGTCCATCCTGTCCATCCTGTCCATCCTGTCAAAAAAATATCATTCAGTGGACAAGAAAAGATATGTCTATAAGTTTCAAAAATGTACGTGGTTTAAAATGTAGAATCAGCAAAAACTTAAATCACATTGTATTTAGGTTTGTGCCGCCAAAACCTTTTTCAACAATTGTCATGAACCTAAAAATGAATTTCAAACCCATAGGGATAATGCTTTTTGCAGCATTGCTCTTGTTTGCCGCGGGCTGCAATCTTCTGAAAAACAACGTGGACAATGTGGACCTCACAAAATTCCGCGCAACAAACCAGGCTCAGCTGGACAGCCTCTTGCGTAGTGCCAGCAGGAGTGCCGCCCTTGGCATTGCCGATACCGCCCAATTGATTTCCAGGAACCTGCTCATTGGCCTCAAAGGCTCCATGGATACCCTTGACCCGGATTTTCAAAAACTCAAACTCAAAATCGAGGAGCTCGGCAATTTGTCGGAAGCGCAGCTGGACTCCATTGGCAGAAAACTAGAATCCAGGCTCAACAGCTTGAAAGACAATATCAAAGACGAGGACTTGAAAAAATTCCTCATCAGCATTATTGAGGAAACCACGGGCAAACTAAAAAAGCAAACGAAGACCATGCTGAGCGACATGATCCAAAACGCGCTCAACAACTTCGATGCGGAAACCGCCAAGCAGAAAGTGCAGATCATCCTCAATGGCGCACTGGGAGATAGCACCAGGATCAAGGCGCAGTTGTTGGTCAATAGTGCGTTACAGCCCACCGTTGACTCGATCATGGCACGGGTGGAGAAAATCGTTCGAAAAGACGTTCCGTTTGTGCAACGGCAGGCCAAAAACCTGTTGTTTGCCCTGGCAGCTTTGGCCGCTGCGATCATTGGTTGGGTATGGTATCAGCGGCGGCGTTATGCCAAACTGGTCAGCGTGTTGACGTATGAAATTGACAAAATCCCTTCTCAGACACTGTACGACGAACTGACCAAGCGAATTCGGAACGAGGCACAGAAAATTGAATTGGAGCCGCTGTTGCGGGATGTGTTGAAGGAGCAGGGGATCAATACATGAAAACTATTTAAACCGCAAAATGTAAAACAGGAGAACCGCAAAATGTAAAACCGTACATTATGATCCGAAGTGGGCAAAAACGTTCCTTTTTCGAGTTCAAATGTGGTATAATTTTAAATTTTGCGGTTCTCCTGTTTTACATTTTGCGGTTTAATTTAGAATTTAAAACTCGATCTCCGTATCCTTTATCACCCGCCCGGCCTTTGTCTGCATGCGCAGGGTGTATTTGCCTGGGTCGAGATTGTACACCTCCAGGCGGAGGCTGCTGCGGTGTTCGCCGGCTTTCATGATTTCTTCTTTGGAAACTTGTTTGATGAGCTTGCCCGCGCCGTCGAGCAGCACCATGATCGTGCGCTCGTCCTTTTCCAGATAGTAGCGGAAATTGCCTTCAATGACCAGCGCTTTGCCCAGCTCCGCAGGTCGGCCCGGTACGGTTTCTACTACGCTGTGCCGGATTCTATAACCGGGCACTTCCTTACCCAGTTGTTCGGCCACGAACTTGGTCAATTCCGCGTCGCCGATGGAGCCGAGCGATTGTCCGCTGGTGAGGCACCACACGGCAGTTTGGGCCTCCGCTAAGTCGGTTTTACCTTTTTCCTGCATGAATTTGAGCAAGTTGCAAACCGTAGCAGGTGCGAGGGCGCCTACCGCAAATGCCGATCCGGCACTCGGAGAATTATCGCCTGCCTGGGTGCAAAAAGTTTTCAGCGAGGCCTCGACGGGCGTTTTGGCCATGACGGCTAGCAGCATTTCTTCGGCCACCACTAGGGTTTGTTGGGCGGAATCAGCAGGTTCCATGAGTTGGCCCTGCGGGATGCGCAGGCGCAGGTATTGGCCGCGCAGGTTTTTGCATACGAGCTTCAAAGATTCGCCTTGATGGCCGCCTTTTCCCTCGATTTGGATGCTGACGAGTTTTTTGGCGATGGCTTCTTTCAGGTCAAAAATATTGCTGGGCTTGGCGGCTTTTTGGGCGGAAAGGAGCTTGGAAAAGAGACAGAGGAGTAGGGTAGGTAGGAGCAGATTTCGCATAGGATAGGATGTTTTTTGGGGAGAACGTTGGGGGGCGGGGGATATTTTCTCGAATAAACCTACTTGCCAATTCGCTTTGCAAAAGCCAAAATATGGCCATCCAGATCGGCCACATAACCCACTGAATCGCCCCAATCCCGATCCTGGATTTCGCTGATCTCCTTTGCTCCGGCTTGAAGAGCCCGGGCAAAGGCTGCTTCGACGTCGTCAACCAGTAAATACAGTTCACAACGGGGGATACCATTCCCGTCTTTTGGATGTGGCGTTTTGCCCTGAAGTATTTTAGCAATACCCATCTCCGGCATTAGCCCAAGTTTTAAGCCTTCTATGAGGATAAACTCAGTCATTCCGGGAACATCGAGATCGGGGTCCTTTTGCAGGACAGTAGCATAAAAGTCTCGACTTCTCTGTTGGTTGGCAACATAGAGTATGAACTCGTACTGTATCATCAGCTTCGATTAAGTGTTTGAGACTGATTGAGTTTCCGCCGTGCTTGGTGTTTTCACCACAGGTGTCCGAAACCTTGTTCATAGTCTTTTGGGGTATTGGTCCAGTTTTGCAGGGTCTCCTCCACAGAGCAATACAATTTCTTTTATCAGGTCGAATTCCAGTTCATTGACAAATTGAAGTTTTGCTATTTTGTAACCATCAATGGCGTTAGTTTTTCGGTAAATTAGCACCAGCATGGCGGCAATCATTGTCATATAAAGCATCACTTTAATGCCGTTTTCAGTCCGTGACAAAAGGTGCGAAAAAGACATCTCCTGCTTAAGAAACTTGAAAAAAACCTCGATCTCCCAACGTTTTTTATATACTTCTGTCACTTCAGCAGCCGTCAACTCTTGGATTTTCGTTAGAAAGAACATCGGTTTTTTGCTTTCCAAATGCGTTGCTTCAACAAGTCGGAATAAGGTCTTCACCTTTGCATTTTGGGTGAATAAGTAAACGTCTAAATCACCTTTGATTTCCAGCGTGTCTGTAAAAGAATCATCCACTCTGTAGGACTCGACTACCTCGTATTTGGGCTTGTCTCCCAAACGCGTCACAAAATCAATCCCCGACTCATCAAACAGCGCAAGGGTCTTGCGGCCCTGAACTCCCCGATCAAACACTGCAATTTGTCCTTCAAGATTCGGCTCTTCCATTATCAACTCGGACAGGGCAAGGTTTTCATTGAGATAATTCTGTTCAGTGTAGCATTTGATTCCGTTGGTTAATATGCCATCAAAGCCGACGCTGAACTTGATTTGGCTCAACCCATTGGCCCGCGGTGATGTGCCTTTAGTTGGATCGTTTTTCATCCCAATGCTCAATAACTTGGCCGAACAACTCACTGTCGTACTGTCAAATCGAACTATTTTCTGAGCATTGGGGACCTCAACTTGATACTTCGATCCCAACTCCTTCACTACATAATCATGCAACCGTTCAAAAAACGAAACTTCAATACAAGCCAAACGGTCAGAAATACTGGTGTGCTTTGTATGCTTCTTACCCTCAAAACCTGCCAAAAATTGAAACTGCCGACTGTTGAAAAACTGTGCTATTACCCGCTGACTAATCCTTTCCGTTTTTAGAAGACTGTATAACAGCAACTTAAAAAGGACACAGCCTTTCAACTTCTTGACTTGATAATCAACCAATGTTTCTCCTGCAAATTGATCTAACAATTCATCTGGTATCAGTTTTATGAGGCTCTCTGCGCTAACTGATTGCTTCATAAGTGCCTTTTTAAGGGCAAATTACCAATTGTTGCTAAAAGTTACAAGGTTTCGGACACCTGTGGTGAAAACACCAAGCACGGCGGGAATTTTTATGGGCGATCCTTGTGCCGAATTTCGCAGATTCTTACCTTGAGCCTGGCTAACCACCGAGGTGGCGCTGGGTCATAAGACCCAGGCGCGGCGGCTGGGGATCGGTTTTGAGGCTAAGCGGAGAGGTTGGGTTAGGCTGGGAACACCACGCGGGGCGGAAAAGCCTTTGTTCTCGGTTTTTAGTCATTTAACAATTGCCCGAATAATTTCAGTTGGTTTTCATTGTTACCAAAAAATTTTGAATCAACTTCAATGAAAAATTTTTTAAAGCCCGCACAATTTTGAGTTTCCCATGCTTGTTTAATTTCACTAAGTTGTCTTTCTTTTTCTTCAAACTCCGCTTGGTGTCTAGTAGGATATTTGTTAGTATAAAATAAAATCGTTGTGCTTTCTATTTGTGCTGTGTTTGATGGCTCAAACAAGATTTTTTCATTTTCCTGTCCTCTGATTTTTAGTATAGCAAAATTGAAATAGTTCTGTCTCAATTTACCGTGCCTTTTAGAAATCAAAATTTCAAAAGTGTAATTATCGGGATACTGCAAGAGCATCTTTAAATTCAATTTTATTACTTTTTGAATTCCGAAATAGTATGTCATCTCCATTATGTTACTAACCACATCTTGGTGTGTAAAGGAATCAAGATGAGATATTTTTCTTATAATTTCTTCATCAAGTACTAAAAGTCGAGAAATTTTTGCACCTCGCTTTAAGGCATTTGTGTTTGATTCAATAAAATCGGGTTCTCTCTTGCCTTTGTTGACGATATCCTGCCAGAATTCAAAAAACGTTATTGTTGTATATTGGTCGTCTTTTTGCAGACCATCCATATACTTGCAAAAAATAGCAAGGAGGTTTCCATTGGAAAAAGTGTGATTTATTTTCAGCCTTTGTTCCGAAAGCCTTGTGATGTTTTTTTGTATTTGATTTATTTCGGGTAGAATAAACTTTTTGTAATTTTCATTCATGTCAGGGATTTGCTCTATTCCTTTGACAATCGTATCCAATTCGGAATAGATTATTTTATCAAAAGTTTGACACCGCTCAAACCCTTGTTTATTCTTAACAATCATCCTAATTTCCCTCTCTTTATCAAAAATCTTTTGAAATTGAGTTTTGAACAACTCAATCACATCTCTATTTTCACAAATTAGGCAATACTCGCAATATGAATCACAGCCTGGCGGGTGATTTATTGAGAGCATCATAAATTTTTCGTCAATTATTAAGTATGTGTAGAAAGGAGTAAATTGATTATAAAATATCATTTCAATTTCATGCTTGCTTACATTCTTTTCGTCAAATACTTTTTGAATATGAGCGTTGAATTTTTCATTTAGGTTGATGTTTGAAATTCGTCGATATTTTACTGGAACTACCCTGTTATTAAGTCGCTTAATCGTTTCGTTTAGATACCTATCAATCGCTTCTTGAATACTTGGGCTCCTATGGTCTTGCTGTGCGGTTCCAATCGCTCTAATAGAAAGGCAATTAGTTATATACTTTGTTGCCAAAGCAAAAGCCGACTCGACTGGTACAAGCCTAAATTCTTTATTTGTCCTCCGAAATTCCTGCAATAATTCTTCATCTTTAATTATTCCAAAGGCTTCTTCGATTTTATTCCATGTTAAAGTAATTACAAGTCCACAAAGAAGTGCCGCAGATAAGTTTATCAAGTAGTCGTTAATTTTATCGTGCGCTTTGATATAGTTCAAAATATACTCATCCTTAATAATAGTTTCTGGCCATATGAGGAATATTAATGAAAGCACCCAAATGATGCTTCCAAATATTAAAAAGCTGGCCCTGATACTATTTAAGGGAGCGTAAATTTTACTTTTTATTATACTCATTTTATTTCATTGTAATTACCGAGAACTATTAGCAATGCATCCGCGACCAAGCCCCAAATAAATTTACCCCTATTCGGATGCCGAGGGGCTTGGTTGCGGATGCATTAAGTTGAACGAAGCCGCAACGCTGGAATGAATGCCAAGAAAACTAAGGGGATTTCATTGGTGCAGCGCTCTGGGAACTTGGTTTTCCCGTTGGCAAATGTATGGCTGGGCTTTGTAAAAAAGAGCGCTTGGTTATTTTTTTCGCAACAATATTTTACTGATATGTCCTGATTGCCGGAATTTTTGCCTTGCATGGTGTTCAATTTTCCAGTCTTTTGATGACTCCTTCCGCTGTGCAAAGACTCAGACATGGCGGAAGATTTTTCTGGCTTACCAAATTTCCCCCCGCCCCAAACTTTTAACCTCCCCCACTTTAAACCCTCCTCCCACCCATCCGTCTACTACTCCCGTTCTCCATCAGGACAACGCCAGCCATTCCATCACCTTTTCACAAACACAAAACTTCACCCACGACATGAAAAAGTCCCTTTTGTTTCTCATCGCCCTGATCGCCAGTATCGCTGTTTTTGAATCTTGCAGAAAAAATGACAACAACGACCTGGTCATCGCCACCGCAGAAGACCTTTCCGCCAACGAAGACTACACCGAGCAAATTGACCTCGACGCCGACATCGCCGTGGAAGAACGCGGCGGCGGCCCTTGTCCCACCGTCACTTTTGCACAGCCGGAAGGCACCTGGCCCAATACCATCACCATTGATTTTGGTACGGCCTGCACCCGCCCGGATGGCCGTGTTTTGAGCGGGATCCTTATCATAAACCAAACGGCGGAAATCCGCAGCCCCGGCGCGGTACGTACGATCAGCCACGACAATTTCTTTGTGGACGGCGTAAAAGTAGAAGGCACCCGGACCTGGACGAACAACGGCCAAAACGCCCTTGGTCAATGGTCGTACACCAAAGTTGCGACCGACATGAAACTCAGCTTTGAAGACGGCACTACCACCACCTGGAGCAAAACCCGCAACAGCACACTCATCGAAGGTGGCAACACGCTCACCCATTGGGACGATGTTTGGAGCAGCACGGGTACTGCTTCTGGTATCAACCGAAATGGCAAAGATTTCACGGCTACCATCATCGAGCCGCTTATCAAACGCGCCGGATGCCGCTGGATTTCTGCAGGTATTATTGAATTCACGGTCGGCGACCGCACGCGTTCCCTGGATTTTGGAGATGGTGTCTGCGACCGCTTGGGTACGCTCAGGCTGGACAATGGCGATGTGATCACGATTCGTTTGCGGAGGTAGGGAAACGTTTAAATAAACCGCAGAGGCGCAGAGACGCAGAGGGTGCCATTCAAACCCTCAGCGTCTCTGC
>JBJXGZ010000099.1:0-18078 GCA_046160625.1 Saprospiraceae bacterium | reverse complement strand
TCGAGGTTTTCGGAGAAAACCCAGAAACGCATCCCCCCTGCTAAAACGCAGACTTACGCAAAAATGGCAAAAGCAAAATTCGATACAGGAGGCATCAAAGCCCTGCTCGGCAATCCCAAACAGTTGGAAAAAGCCGTACAAGAAAACCCGGAGCAGGTAGTGCGTGAATTGGCTACTACGGTCGCCCAACTTCCCATTGGGCACATCAAAACCAATTCCGGGCAGCCTCGAAAAAACTTTAGCAAGGAATCTTTGGAAGAACTCGCTGCCAGTATTCGTGCGCATGGTATTATCCAGCCGATCACTGTGCGTCGTATTCACGACAAAGAATACCAGATCATCTCCGGAGAACGGCGTTTTCGTGCCAGCCAACTGGCGGGGCTGAAAGAAATGCCTGCCTATGTGCGCCTTGCCAACGACCAGGAATTGCTCGAAATGGCGCTCATCGAAAACATACAGCGCGAAGACCTGAATGCTTGGGAAATAGCAGTATCGTATGGCAGATTGGCTGAGGAGTTCAAACTCACCCATGAAAACCTATCCGACCGGGTAGGCAAACAACGCAGTACCATCACCAATTACCTCCGTTTGTTGCGTTTCGAGAGCGACCCCGATATTAAACAGGGCATTGTAGAAAGCAAGATTTCAATGGGTCACGCCCGTGCACTTGCCGGTGTAGATGACTATGCCATTCGCAACTCGGTGTATCAGAAAATTGTTGCGGAAGACCTTTCGGTCCGTGCGGTGGAGGCGCTTATCGCCAGTTATCAGGAGAGCCGAAAAGGCGATCAACCCAAACCTAAAAAAGCCCTGAACGAAAACCTGCGCAACATCCAGGACCAGTTCCGCGCATTCTTTGGAGCAAAAGTGGATCTAAAACGCGACGAAAAAGGCAAAGGCCAACTCGTGGTTAAATTTGATAACGACGCTGATTTGAATCGGTTGATTGAGTTGATTGAAAAGTAATTCAGTGGGCAGTGGCAGTTAGCGCGCCCAGTTGCCACTGCCTACTGCCAACTGAACACTCCACCACAAACTCCCCCACCCTATCTCCCAACCATTGTTCCGGTGTTGGCAACATTTCCGTAAGCAGCAAATTGCCAGACCCGCCACGGAGATTTTTTTCCAGCAACAATATTGAAATGGGGCTTTCCATATCGAAAAACTGGGGCTTCTCCCGACGGCCGGTAAATTGCCCAAAAAACCAGCGCGGAATACCAAAAGCCTTCAATGCAGCTATACCCAATCCAATTCGCTCGGCTTGTGATTTCTTTTCTGAAAATAATTCCCCCCAAATTTCCGGCCGCAATTCCCATGCCGCCCGCGCCAACACAAGTGATTGAAATTCCAACCGGCGTCTGTGGCGAATTCCATTATTCAGCTCACTGACAAAACCTTCCGGCAACAAAGATTCCGACGACACTGCTGGCACACCCAGATGCCAAAGCACTTGGATTACAGGTGGGCGTGTTTCTGAGGCTTCAAGGCCTAAGTCATTGAATACAACTGGTTGTCCGCTTTGTTTTTCAATGAGTTGCGGGAAACCATGCTCATCTTTTCGCACCGCCAAATCGCCAAGTAAAATCGTTCGAGCACCTGCAGAACCCACCGCACGTCCATCGGGTACCGCCACTGAAATATCTGAAAACGAAGGCTGGAAATTGGCGTTCGACCAACCTTGCCATGGGAAAGAGGCCGATGCTACCTTTTCTGAGTTGCACCAATTTTTGACCGCTTCTGAAACCTCCAATGGAAAAAGCGGCAGCCATCGGGCAAACAATTTCCCGCCTCCAGGGTACATCGCGTTCACAACGGCCTTGTATTCGCCGTTTTCACGAAAAATCTGGAGCAACGCACCGATTTTGCCATGATGGCGTGGCTGTATCGGCGGCTTTAGCCGCCGAGGCGTTTCGGCGACTAAAGTCGCCGGTACATCCCGCGTTTCGCTGCTACCCGATCCCAAAAATGCCCGACTGAATTCCAAAAAATCAATATTTTCTCCATCGGCAATAATCGTCTCCGCAAAATCATATAGCCGCGCCCGAAACGGTGATAGTG
This sequence comes from Saprospiraceae bacterium, assembly GCA_046160625.1. Classification (GTDB taxonomy): domain Bacteria; phylum Bacteroidota; class Bacteroidia; order Chitinophagales; family Saprospiraceae; genus M3007. The sequence continues at coordinate 16,020 of JBJXGZ010000099.1, read as the reverse complement.
GATGAGACTCTTTTTGCTGCCAACATTCCGCCAATTGTCCGGCCAAATGCTCAACCACACCCTGAGGCAAATTCACTGCCATGTCTTGCGAAATATCTTCAAAAAAAATCTGTTCGGGGGGAATTGGGGGCATCTCACCACCATGTTTTTCAAAAAATTCCTTTGCCTTTTGCACAGCTTCCCGTTGCAATTGCTGTGCTTCCAATATTGTTTGGAAAGGCATCGTGCGGGCAGCAGTCCTCAACCAATGAAGCAAGTATGCAGCCTCCGTCAGTACAGGAGAGGAGGGCAGGTAACCGAGGTAATTGTAAAGTGTCGCACACCATCCCGGAGAAAGGCCGCTTTCAGGCATTTGCCACTCGAGCAATCCAATGTCAATCAATTGAATAACAAGGTTTTGCAATTGTGGCTTAGTTGCCTCTACCTCGTTTTCCAGATGCTTGAGTATTTCGGGAAACGGCATTTTTCGCTGGTTTCCCAAAAGCAATTTCACCATAAAATCGGCCACAAGATCAGGTTCCATTTGCTGAAACGCTTCCCGCTCCCCATCAAAATAAAGCCATGTACTTTCGGCATGAAGTAGGGAAGTAATGCAGGGGTTTAGCGAAACTATAAGGGATTGAAAAAAGGCTGGTTCACGCAACAATACCTCATAAATAGCAGGCAAAAGCGCGACATTAGGCGTATTGAGCGATTTTGAATCAAGCGGCTCCCCTATCTCAGGCATATTGACGGGGTGACTTTGAGTCGCCCCGTCAATATGCCGCAAATCCCGAACCTGTACGGTGGTAAAACGCCCCAAAGGCGAGGTTTTGAACACCGCTCTTGTCAGGTATTGCAAAAGCGAAAAAGCCGTGCGGCGGTCTTTTTTGTCAAAATCTGCTGCTGGTTTTTCTGCAAATGCAGGCTGGGCTGCAAGCAAATCGTGGCTGGCAAAAAGCAGGGCGCGAAGCAGCGTTTCGTCGTGCGATTTAGTGATATCTTGGAGGCTGCGGTAGTTAGCCGCAAGGTTTTGTTCAAATAGGATTTCAGCAGCCAGCTTTTCATCTTGTGTACGATACCAAAAACGAAGACTATCAAGAAGTTGAGTCAAATCACCATTTGCCTGAATAGTCTCCTCCAGATTTATGGAAGGAAGCTTCCGGCGTTGAAAAAAGTCTTTGCGGGCATTGTAAACGGCAGTTCTTAAGGAGGATTCGGGCAATGCATAAAGCGCGGTGTCTAAAGCAAGAAGCAATTGCTCTGCCGCATGCTGTTCAGCCATGTGTAGGGCAGCCCAATCGGGAATACCGCAAGCAAGCGGCGTCCATGCGTCAAGAGGCAACCCTCCGCTGCGAATGAGTGTCATGGGGAGGATCGTTACTGCGTCATTTGTCATGGTTGCGTTTGCAAATTGTGTCATTTGGCCATTTATGCCCGGTTCTTTTCTAATGAGAAAATTTTTCGCCCTTCCTTTTTTGTTGTATTCCGTTCAATTGATCGCACAAAGCAAAGAAAACGAACGCTTTACGCTCGGTTTTTTTGTCGGGATGGAAACCCAGTCATTGGGTATTCAGCCTTTAGACACACGGGAGCCAGAAAAAGCGGCTGTGCGCTCAGGAAGGCTTGGGATGGGAGCCTCAGTTGGCATTCTTGCCAGAAAGCAGATTTTTAAAGGATTGCATTTTCAACCAGAATTGGCGGTTTCATATGCCAGAAACCACATCAATTTCCAAAATGAAGGGCGGCGTGAGTTTCATTATTTGGACGCGGAACTTCCGCTCCATTTTATTGCGACCAACTGGAGACGAAACGACTTTCCACTGCGGCCTTGCGTCATTTTTGGTGGTCGAATGGGTTGGAATTTTGCAAAAGGCACGTCCGATCTCCTAAATATTGCGAGAGAACGGTTTGCGCTTGATCTTGGCCTTGGTGCAGAAATCAATATAGGCCGGCTCCGATTGCAACCAGCGTTTGTTTACTCTCATGGGCTGAACAATCTTCACCTCATTGGAGATGGACAATACGATGATGTAGTAGGAAAGATGGTGCGCGACAGGTTATCGCTCCGGCTTTCGGTTTGGAGGGTTGGAAATTAAAAAGGGGCAACCGTGTGGCTGCCCCTTTTTTGTTTTTGATTTTAGAAACTTAGTTCATCTGCTGAAAAGCCCAAAAAAGCAGGGCAAGATGGAATGCTAGTGCGCAGATGGTGACAAATGTTTTGCTCTTTTTCATAGTGGGAGGGTCGCAATCGGTTTTGTGCGACTTCCACTAAATGCCAAAATCTATGCCATTCGTATACTTTGAAATGTTATTTGTTTGCAAACGCATTGATATGCAAGGATTTAGACAGCAAAAAACATTCATTGTTCCTCAATAGGAATCAAAATCAACTTGCCTGGCGTAAGAGCTTCTTTAGGTGAAAGACCATTTACCTGGGAGAGTTCAGAAGCATCTACCCGAAATTTAGCAGCTATGGAATTGAGCGTCTCGCCTTGTTTGACATGGTGTTCCTTGAAGAGCGGCACATTATTCGTTTCGCCCTTTTTGGACTTAGTACCGGCAGGTTTATTGCCACTTGTGCGAGTTGACTCGTCCTCATAAAGGGATTTTTCCTCGTAGCGATTGGTCTTTTCTACACGCTCTGGATCCGGAGATCCATCCTCAAAGCCGTACTCAGCAGGGCTTTCAGTGTCGTCTAGAATGCTGGCCCGAGGTTTTTTCGGTGAAGTGTAAGGTTGTTTTTCTGTTAATTTGGTTTGATTTTTTACAGTGGGAGTCTTTGAAGGGCCTGTGGGCTTTTTGAACGTTTCGCCATCTAAAGTGCAGCTGCATTCCGGGATAATGATTTCTTGGCCAATGGAAAGCGGCTCGTCGCCTTCGAGCGGCATGGCATTGGCAAGCCGGATGCACTCTTCAGGGCAGGCATACATTTTGGCAATTTTGTAAAGGTATTCGCCGCGGCGTACGGTGTGTATTCTGGGGCGACCGTCCTTGATCGTTTTTTCTGACTTAAAGTACTCATAATCATTCGAGTCAGCGGTGCCAGAACTATGTTCTACAGGACGGTTTGGATCGAGGCTTTTTCTTTGAGCCTGAACGTTCTGGATACCTTTTTGGCCTTGGGTAGCTCCTTGAATTTTTACGGTTTTCCCAGTTTCAGGCTGCACATCATACACTTGGGGTTTCACGCCCTTATTGGCAGTCGAACGACTACTCGCAGGCGGTTGTTTGAGCCATATTTTTTGACAGATTTCAATGCGATCCGGGTTTTGGATTTTGTTCCATTTAATGAGTTGTTGCTCCGTTACTTTATAAGTGCGGGCAATGGCACGGAGATTCTCGCCTTTTTGCACAATGTGCGTGCCGGTTTCCCATTCTTCCATACAGCTGTTGCCATCTGCATCTGTGAAATATGCGCGGGGTGATAGTTCGCCCTCCTGTTCCTTTTGCATGATCGAGCTGATCTCTTTATCAGTTTCAAAAGCCCCGTCACCGTAAGCGGCCGGCTTTTGGTATTTCGACATAGTAATCTTGCCGGAGCCTTCGGGGCATGCTTCTGTGATATAATCATCCAACGCCTTCCCGTTCACTTTCACGAGCTGGAGTTCGTTTTCCATGGCTTGCGAGGCACTATTCCCTGTGCGGTCGTTGACAATTCCAATGTCTGGTATGAACTGCAAATCGGAGCGGATTTGTCCTGTTTTAACTGGTTCGCAGTGGAAGGAATATTCCATAAGGCAATTGTTGATTTTTGCCCCGGAGAAATAAGCCGCAGTAGGCGAGCCTGTAACGGCTAGATTTTGTTCGTTCACCAAACGGAGCGTGTCGAACTGGAATGAGCTCTGCTTGGTACGCACCCAATATTTCGCGCCTTTTCGAGCCACAAGGGTGGCCGATTCAACGGGCATTAGCCAATACCCTCCACTTTGGCGCTGGAATACAATGAGCATTTGCAAGGCTCCACGATTGATGTTCGCGGCGAACGCGTCATCAAGGTCGAGATTGCGGCAAGACACCGCGCTCTTGGGCAATTCGGGAGAGTAATGGCCATCTCCTTCGGTCAAAAAAATGAAATGTTCTTGCTCATTAGGCTTCATCGAATAAGCCCAAACTGCGTTTTCACCTTTCAGATTTGGGTACGAATAACGGTATTCCAACTGATTCATGCAGGCGCGGTTGAAAAGGACGTATGTAACGTCCTGTGCCGGGAGGATTTGGAGCGCGAAAAAAGCGACAAGCGCAAGGAGTATCTGTTTCATGGCAAAGATTTTTGCAGGTGAGAAGGGTTACTTTGTTATTAAATTTTCCTGCAAGGTTATGGCAGAATTTTGAAAAAACATCCTGAAAATCAGGAAGATGGCAAAAAAGGCCTCAAAAACGGTATACAAACGTTCTAATCCGTCCATTTCTTGCCTTATATAATACAAGACATCGGAGGTTTTAAAAACCTCCGATGTCTGCCTACCTTCGCCCTATGTCAAGACCACTCATACTCGTTACAAACGATGATGGCATTGTTGCCCCCGGTATTCGCGCCTTGGTAGATGTCGCCGTCACTTTGGGCGATGTCGTCGTAGTTGCACCTGATTCGCCTCAAAGTGGCAAAGGACATGCTATCACGATTCACGAGCCATTGCGCCTCAAAAAAGTCAATCCTTTTCCTGGAATCGAAGCATGGGAAAGCTCCGGCACACCTGTTGACTGTGTAAAACTTGCCCGGCACGTAGTGCTCAAAGACAGACCCGTTGATCTATGTGTCTCTGGCATCAATCACGGCAGCAACGCCAGTATCAACATCATTTACTCCGGTACGCTTTCGGCAGCTATGGAAGCCTCGCTTGAAAGCATCCGCAGTGTCGGATTTTCCCTCCTTGACTACGGTTTTGATGCCGATTTTGAACCAGCAAAACCCTGGGTCCGTCATGTCATGGAATTTATGCTCGCGCGCCCTTTCAAACCCGGACAACTGCTCAATGTCAATATCCCAAAACTTCCTTCCGATCAAATACGCGGACTCAGGCTCTGCCGACAAGCCGATGCGCGGTGGATTGAAAAAATGGTAGAAGGCCGCGACCCTTCCGGGCAGCCTTATTACTGGCTCAGCGGCGAATTTGCCAACGGTGACACTGGCACTGACACCGACGTGTGGGCATTGGAAAACGGATACATCTCTGTGGTGCCTTCGATGCACGACCTGACCAATTATCCTGCTATCGAAGCTTTAAAAAAATTGGAAAATTCAAAAAAACACTAACGCCTATAACGCGGCGTTCATAGTTCAAAGTTCAACGTTTATCGTTCCTAAAAATGTTCCAACGCGACGAAATCTGGGTAGGCCTCTTATATGGCCTCCTACTACCAGCAGCAGGTTTTTTATTGCTCTACAACCTCTTTTCGCTCTTAGAAATAAAAGGAGCAGCGAGCGGAGCAGGCTTCTCCGAAAACTTCCGGGAGCGCACGCTTGCCATCGTGGCCATTGCACTCAATTTATTCATACTCAGCCGTTTCCGCCGCCTTCGTTGGGAACGGGCTATGCGCGGAGTAGTCATTGCTACCTCCTTGCTTGCCCTGGTTTGGCTGATGCTTTATGGAGTGAAATTGTTTTAGGAACGATGGGAGTAACAGTAAGCAGTGGCAATAGGCAGTAGGCGCGGATCGTGTTGCTGCTAACTGCCACTGCCTATTGCAATTGCCCACTTCACTCCGGCTTCCAGATTGCGCCAAATTCTTCCACAAGTTTATTATCGTAATAATCCGCTTTCTCGAACAGGATCTGGAGCATGGCTTGCCCGGTTTCGTCGTTCAGGTATCGGTCAAATATGAGCAGGGAAAGCACAATGTCTTGCTCATGCACGCTAAGCGTAAGTGCCTCGTTGGAATAGTTTTCACGAAGGAGGTATTCGTAAAGTGGTTTGATGTCTTTTTTGGGGAGTTCGCAAAGAATTGCATCTGCTGAAAGCAGGCCTGTTTTGTCGTGGTAGGTGATAATGATGGTAGCGCTGCCCTGTTTTATTTCCCAAGCATTCGGACCTGAGCGGCTTAGCATCACGTTATGGCCGATGTTACTAATTAGGTTTTCAATGGTTTTCGCGGTGCCGGAAGGCACATATTCCTCCACGTTGGATGGCAACTCGGCTTTATTGCCGCAATGAGCGCAATGCTTGTTTTCAACGGTAGCTTCTGTGAGGATGTTGAGGCAAGCAGTGCAACGGCTGGCGTTCTCTGAGCTGGCTTCGGCATATTGGCTGAGCGTTTCCTCTAAAAAACGCACTGGCAGCGAAAACCCTGTATTGTCCCCATTTTGGATTACAAATGTGTTAATACCCACCACTTCACCATCCGTATCAACAAGCGGACCACCTGAATTGCCTGGATTGAGTGCCGCGTCTATGTGGAGATAAGGAATGCCGTTCATTAGTTCGGCAGTGTTTGATACGATGCCACTTTTGAGGGAGAATTTTAGCCCAAATGGGTGACCAATGGCCATCACAGCATCCCGTTCACGCAAGGTTTTGGCAGAGCCAAGGCGGATTTCCGGAAGATCCGCGCCGTTCAGCGGTGCATCGAGAAAAGCCAGATCGTATTTTGAGTCAATATACCGTACACGCGCAAGTTGCTTTTTGAACTGCGCCCCTTCAATAACCACCGAACGATTTCCTTCCACAACATGGTGGTTGGTGACAATAAGCCCTTCGTTGCGCAAAAAAAAGCCCGTTCCAGTGCTATATGGTGTGGCAATCTGGACGATGGTATTGCGGTAATCTTCTACAAAATCAGGCATAAACGTGGATTAGAAGGGGCGAAAGTACGACGAGGTTCGGGTTTGGGAGGGTATAGATTTTGGGTAAAAAAAAGAGGCAAAACCTTGTGGGGTTTTGCCTCTCCTATGTATCGAGCAAATATGGCTTATTACGCCTGCTCTTCGTCTTTCTTTTCGTCTTCATCCTCCGAAGCTTCGGCAGAGGCGGACACATCTTCAACAGCTTCTTCTGCTGCTTCTACAGTATCCGTTACTTCTTCTGCTGCTTCCTCAGCAGCAGCCTCTACGGTTTCTTCTACTTCCGTCACTTCTTCTGCCACTGCATCTGCGGCCTCTACGGTTTCTTCTACTTCCGTCGCGACTTCAGCAACCGCTTCCTCAGGGGCTGCAATTACTTCTTCAACTGCCTCCTCTGCGGCTTCGAATTCTTGTTCTTCCGCAATGGCTTCATCTTCTACCGGTGCTCCTGCGGCTGAAGGCTCTCCGGCAACTCCTGCTGCCACTTTTTTGCCACCACGACGCGTTTTCTTCGCCTGACGTACTTTCCCTTCGTTCGGGTTGTAAGTTTCGTTAAAATCCACCAATTCAATCATCGCCGTTTCAGCACCGTCACCCCGGCGGAAACCGAGTTTGATGATGCGGAGGTAACCGCCTGGGCGGTCGCCTACTTTTTCTGCTACAGTGCCAAAGAGTTCTTTGAGTGCCTCTTTGTTTTGCAAGTAACTGAATACAATACGACGTGAGTGGGTATTGTTGTCCTTTGCTTTGGTAATCAGCGGTTCTGCATATTTGCGAAGGGCTTTAGCCTTTGCAAGTGTTGTCGTGATACGCTTGTGCTCTATCAGTGCGATGGCGAGGTTGGCAAGTAAGGCGCGGCGGTGTGATGCTGTGCGCCCGAGGTTGTTGATTTTATCTCCGTGTCTCATTGTAGGTGTACCTTTTATTAGGTGGCGGCATTGGGGCAATCCATTTTATAGGATGCTCAACAATTACCGCACTTTGTTAAAAAAATGGTTTGTCTACTTTTCAGGTAGGCAATAACCGAATATTATTCTTCGTCCAACTTGTACTTCGCCAAATCCATGCCGAAGGTCAGATTTTTGTCTTGCAGCAGTTCCTCAATCTCTACCAGCGACTTTTTACCAAAGTTGCGGAATTTGAGGAGTTCATGGGTGTCATAGCGCACCAATTCAGCCAATGTATTGATTTTGGCAGCCTTGAGGCAGTTGTATGCACGAACACTGAGGTCAAGATCTTCAAGAGAAGTTTTCAGCAGTTTGCGCATGTGGAGGATGTGCTCATCCACTACACTTTCTTCACGGTTGGTAGGCGTATCAAAAGTGATGTTCTCATCGGTGATGAGCATCAAATGTTGAATTAAGATACGGCTTGCTTCGCGGATGGCATCTTCAGGATGAATAGTGCCGTCGGTCGTGATATCAATCGTGAGTTTTTCGTAGTCGGTGCGTTGGCCTACACGAGTGCTTTCTACACGATAAGCCACATTTTTGATCGGGGTGTATATCGCGTCAATTGGAATAACCCCAATCGCAGCATCTTTGGGCGCGCCATCCTCAGCCGGTTGGTAGCCACGGCCTTTGTTGATCGTAAGTTCCAATTCAAGCGTCACCGATGGCTCCATGCGGCAAAGCAGGAGATCGGGATTCATGATTTTGAACACGTTGGTAAAGTCCTCAATATCGCTGGCGCGAAACTCTTCCTTACCACTGATAGTGAGGTAGATTTTCTCCTGTGGGTTTTTGTCGTCCTGCACCACAGGTTTGATGCGCACTTGTTTGAGGTTAAGCACAATGTCCACCACGTCTTCTACCACCCCCTTTATCGTCGCAAACTCATGGTCAACACCGCCGATGCGCACTGCATTGATGGCATAGCCTTCGAGTGAGGAGAGAAGAACGCGGCGAAGCGAGTTGCCAACCGTTTGGCCGAAACCCGGCTCTAAAGGTTTGAACTCGAAAGTGCCTTCAAATTCGGTTGCTTTTTGCAACAGGATTTTGTCAGGCTTCTGGAAATTGAGAATACTCATATTTGGAATGCTCCGAGAGCGTGTTGGTGGGAAAAACTGGTTTGTTTTCGAGGACGGGGAAAATTGGGATATTTGAATATTTGGATATTGACTAACGCGAAAATGGTTGGCCCTCCAAAAGAAGGCCAACCGTTCTGCATTTGCTATCCTTTATTTCGAGTACAACTCGACAATCAACTGTTCGTTGATATTTTCTGGAATTTGGTCACGTTGCGGGTAAGCCAGAAAAATGCCTTGCATTTTGTCAAGGTTCCATTCGAGCCAACCGAATTGACGAACGTTGTTGGTCTTGGCGCCTACATGGGTGGTTACTATTTCTAAACCTTTGGACTTACCGCGAACGGCAATGATATCGCCAGGTTTGCAGGAATACGATGGAATGTTTACCACTTTGCCGTTCACCGTGACGTGACGGTGACCCACCAATTGGCGAGCTCCGCGACGGGTAGGGGAAATGCCCAGACGGTATACCGTATTGTCCAAACGAGCTTCCAGAAGTTGGAGCAAAATCTCACCCGTGACACCGTGACGGCGCGTAGCATTCACGAAAGTCTTACGGAACTGACGCTCAAGCACACCATAAGTGTACTTGGCTTTTTGCTTCTCTTTCAGCTGCCCGGCATAGTTGGAAGGCTGCTTTTTTTTGCGCGTCAGACCATGTTGGCCTGGTCCGTATTTACGGCGTTCAAACGCTTTGTCAAAGCCGAAAATCGGTTCGCCGAACGAGCGGGCTTTCTTCGTGGTTGGTCCAGTATAACGAGCCATCTTATTGAAATGTGGTCAATTATTTAAAATGTGGTCAATGTGTATAATGTGGTCAATGTGGTCAATGTGATAATGATAAACACATTGATCTAATTTGCCACATTGGGCACATTAATTACACGCGGCGGCGCTTTGGCGGGCGGCAACCGTTGTGGGGCATAGGGGTCACATCGTTGATAACGAGGACTTTGATGCCAGATTGGTCAATAGCACGAATGGCTGATTCACGTCCGGAACCCGGACCTTTAACGAATACCTCGGCAGAACGGATACCCGCTTCGTGCGCTGTTTTGGCAGCGTCGCTTGCAGCAACTTGTGCAGCGTATGGGGTGTTTTTCTTTGAGCCACGGAAGCCTGCTTTGCCAGCCGATGCCCAAGACACCACTTCGCCTTGCTTATTGGTGATAGAAATGATAATGTTGTTGAAGCTTGCACGAATAAACACCATTCCCTCTGGGGTGATCTTTACTTTCCGCTTTACAACTTTTTTTGCTGCTCCTTTTGCCATTGTATGAAAATGTGGTCAATTTTTAAATGTGGTCAATGTGCTATATGTGGTCAATGTGATAATGTGAAACACATTGACCACATCAGCACATTGGTCACATTTACTTAGTAACTTTCTTTTTGCCGGCCACCGTCTTACGTTTGCCTTTACGGGTACGAGCGTTGGTACGGGTGCGTTGGCCGCGAAGGGGAAGCCCTTTACGGTGACGCAGGCCGCGGTAACAACCAATGTCCATAAGACGCTTGATGTTTGTCTGAACCTCCGAGCGCAGTGAACCCTCCGTCTTGTAGTCGTCGGCAAGGATACGCGAGATGGCTTTGATGTTCTCGTCGGTCCATTGGTCTGTTTTAGTGTCTTCACTAATGCCAGCTTTTTCCAAGATGGCTTGAGCAGAAGACGGCCCAATGCCGTAGATATAGGTGAGGCTGATAACTCCTCTTTTGTGGCGGGGCAAATCCACACCTGCAATACGTGCCATATTCTTCGAATGATGAATTATGAATGATAAATGATGAATGTTCTGTGGTGAGCGATGCTGTATTATTCATCATTCACCAATTTTCATTCAACATTAACCTTGACGTTGTTTGAATCTAGGGTTCTTTTTGTTGATCACATAAAGTTTGCCTTTACGGCGAACAATCTTGCAGTCAACAGAACGCTTTTTAATGGCCGGTCTGACTTTCATGTCTTGTCGTGTTGTCGGTTTGCAAAAAGTGTTTTAAGTCCTTGTTTTTCAACAAGCTTACTTGTAGCGGTAGATGATGCGTCCTCTTGTCAGGTCATAAGGCGACATCTCTACGGAGACTTTGTCGCCCGGCAAAATTCGGATATAGTGCATCCGCATTTTGCCTGAAATGGTAGCCAAGATTACGTGGCCGTTTTCCAGTTGAACCTTGAAGTTCGCATTGGAAAGCGCTTCTGAAACCACGCCATCTTGTTTGATAATATCTTCTTTTGCCATAAAAATCGGCCTCTTTGGATTTCGGGGTGCAAATGTCTAACTTTTAGGCTGTATTTCCTGCAAGTCAGGGTTATTTTTTATTGCTTCCAACAGAAAGCTGTGATCAGATAGAATATCTGCTTTGTTTTTTTTCACCACAACAGAGTGTTCATAGTGCGCGCTGGGTGTTCTGTCTCTTGTATGGATAGTCCAACCGTCCTCTGCCTGATGTACTTCTTTTTTTCCCAAATTGACCATTGGCTCTATCGCTAGTACCAATCCTTCCAAAATCAAAGGCCCTTTTCCACGCTTTCCATAGTTAGGCACTTCCGGGTCTTCGTGCAGGGAACGTCCTACCCCATGACCTACCAAATCCCGCACAATTCCATAGGGGTTTTTTCGCTCACAAAATTCCTGAATAGCATAGGATATATCGCCTACTCTCTTACCATGTATAGCTTGTTCGATGCCGATGTAGAGGGATCCATATGTTACCCGGAGCAATTCCATGGTCGGCTCCAGAACATTTTGAAAAGCAAACGTGAAAGCTGCATCTCCATAAAAGCCTTCTAATTCCACCCCACAATCCACTGAAACAATATCGTCCTCTTTAAATTCGCGTTTGCTCGGTATTCCGTGTACTACGATGTCATTGTACGAAACACAGAGTGAGCCAGGAAAAGGGTTCTCACTTGATCCGTAGCCTTTGAAAGCTGGACGACCGCCGTGATCACGAATAAATTCTTCCGCCGCATTGTCAATTTCTGCTCCTGTAACACCAGGTTTCAACATACTCGCAACATGCGCCAACGTTTTAGAAACCACTAAATTGGCATTGCGCATCAGCTCTATTTCCGCACTGGTTTTATAGAAAATCCGTTTCCCTTCTTTTCCTGTTGCAAATAAGCCCATGATTTATTGAGGCTGCCCAACTTGTATACCCGAAGAAGAGCGTCCTTGGATACGGCCAGATTTAATCAGACCATCGTATTTTTTTGTCAAAAGGTAACTCTCAATAACCTGCAGGGTATCCAGTGCTACTCCAACCATGATGAGCAAAGTAGTACCTCCAAAGAACAGCGCAAATTGCTGGTTAACGCCAAGCGAGGCTGCAATGGAAGGCAGAATACCTAACAATCCTAAGAATATCGCTCCTGGAAGTGTAATCCGGGTCATGATGTTGTCTATGTACTCAGAGGTAGACTCGCCTGGCTTCACACCGGGAATAAAGGCGTTGTTGCGCTTCAAATATTCAGCATAGTTGGTCGGGTTGATCATCAAGGCAGTATACACATAGGTGAACACCACTATGAGGGTGAAGAACAACGCGTTGTACCCAAAAGAATATATATCGCTGAACATAGCAACCCCTCCGCCAGCCACACCAGATCCAGACATGTATTGCATGGCGGTAGCAGGCAAGAACATCAACGCCTGCGCAAAAATGATCGGCATTACACCAGCTGAGTTTATTTTCAAAGGCAGATAATCGCGGGCACTTGCTTGAGGCATGGTGCCGCCTGTGCGACCTACCATTCGCTTTGCAAACTGAATTGGTATACGCCTGACTCCCTGGATAACCAGGATGGTGGCAAGCACGATGAGGAAGAAAAATGCAAGTTCAACAAAGAACAGCAGTAGTCTGTTCTCACCAAAAAGCTTCACGAATTCGAAAGAGAAGGCGTATGGAAGGCGAGCAATAATGCCCGACATGATGATAATAGAAACACCGTTGCCTACGCCTTTATCAGTGATCCGCTCGCCGAGCCACATACAAAAGATCGTACCAGCAGTTAGGATAATGATGTTGGAGAACCAAAACAGTCCTTCTGGCACATCTGGTGAAACGCCGCCAGGAATACTGCGTATAAGTTGTAGGTAGCCACCACCTTGTACAAGTGTTATAGCCACGGTCAGCATACGGGTGATTTGGTTCAAACGCTTGCGTCCGCTTTCGCCTTCTTTGGTTTGAAGGCGTTGGAAATACGGCACTGCAAATCCCAACAACTGCACAATAATAGATGCGGTGATATAGGGCATTACACCCAGGGCAAAAATGGCAGCGTTGTCGAAAGCACCCCCTGTGAAAATATTGATAAGTCCTAAAAGGTCGTTCCCGCCTCTATTTTGGGAGGCTTTGTCGAGTGCTGCAGGGACAACACCTGGCAACACAATAAAAGTACCGACCCGGTAAACCAGTACCAATGCAAGCGTAAAGAGGATGCGCTCGCGGAGCTCTTTAATGCTCCAGATATTTTTAACGACGGTAAAAAATTTCATTACCGAAAAAGGATTTAAACGAGTTCGATGCTTCCACCGAGGGCTTCGATGGCGGCTTTGGCAGATGCCGAGGCGGCGTGTACTTTAAGGTTCACTTTGGAGGCCAATTTACCTTTCCCCAACACCTTGATTTTGTCGGAAGCGCGGGATACACCAGCAGCCACCAAAGCGGCAATATCAAAAGTTGTAGATCCGGTTTTTTGAACCAAGGCTTCGAGCGCACCCAAATTGAGTGGCGCATATTCCATACGATTCACGTTTTTGAAGCCACGCTTCGGCAAACGGCGCTGCATAGGCGTTTGACCACCCTCAAAGTGGCGCTTTTCTTTCGAGCCGCTGCGCGCCCGGTCGCCTTTGTGACCACGTGTCGAGGTGCCACCACGACCGGAGCCTTGGCCGCGGCCGATACGCTTCGCCTTTTTGGTAGAACCTTCCGCCGGTTGGAGATTAGAGAGATCCATTGCTTATCTTTATTTCAATGCAGCACGAGTTAAGTGATGCAAGATTTTTAAATTGATTTCAATTCGATGCGCATCAAACGCCTATGCGTTTTCAACTTTCACCAAGTGTTGTACGACGCGGATCATCCCCTCCAATTGGGGAGTCGCCTCATGCTGAACGGTTTGGTTCATTTTACGAAAACCAAGCGCAGTGAGCGTAAGTTTTTGGCGCTTTGGCTTGTCGATGGGACTTCTTTTCAGCGTGATGTTTACTTTGCTCATTGCTTATCCTTTAAAGAGTTTTTCCAATGAAATACCGCGCTGCCGAGCCACTTCTGAAGGGCTACGGAGGCTGGCGAGGGCAGCAATAGTGGCTTTTACCACGTTGTGCGGATTGGCAGAGCCTTGCGACTTGGCAAGACAGTCGTGTACCCCGACTGATTCTAGCACTGCTCGCATTGCACCTCCCGCGATAACACCTGTACCGTGGGCTGCGGGCTTGATGAGCACTCGGCCAGCGTCAAATTTTCCATGCGCTTCGTGCGGGATAGTTCCGTTAAGGATGGGCACTTTGACTAAATTTTTCTCCGCGTCTTTTACTGCTTTGGAAATGGCTTCCGACACCTCGCGAGCTTTTCCAAGCCCTTGGCCAATGGTGCCTTTGCCATCGCCAACCACAACAACGGCGGCGAAGGTGAACGTGCGGCCACCTTTCGTGACCTTGGCCACGCGGTTAAGCGACACGAGTTTTTCTTTGAGGCCAGACTCCTCGGTAGTGCGTGAAACTTCTTTTTCTCTTTCTTGCTTTGCCATTTTGCTAAGCTTGTTTATATGTGGATTTGTGGATTTGTAGATTTGTTTTTAATCAAATCACCAAATACCCAAATACTCAATTAAAATTGAAGTCCTCCTTCACGTGCGCCTTCGGCCAAAGCCTTTACACGCCCATGATAAAGGTAGCCGCCACGGTCGAACACTACTGCCTGAATGCCTGCTGCTTTAGCACGCTCCGCAATAAGTTTTCCTACCTCCGTAGCCTGGGTGCTATTGTTGCCTTTCATACCTAAGGAAGTAGCTGACACCAGTGTATGACCTGCCAAATCGTTGATTACCTGACAGTAAATGGCATTGTTGGAGCGATACACGCTAAGGCGTGGGCGTTCAGAAGTGCCATTAACTTTCTTGCGGATGCGCATGTGTATGCGCTTTCGGCTTTGCTCTTTTGTACGTTTCATCGTTGAATATCAATTTGGGCGATCCCGATTGCTGACCGGGAAAGCATTGAATTTATTTCTTGCCACCAGCAGTCTTGCCTGCCTTGCGACGGATTTGTTCGCCTTTGAACATGATACCCTTTCCTTTGTAAGGTTCGGGTTTGCGGAATCCACGCATTTTGGCACACACTTGACCCAGCAATTCTTTGTCAATTCCCTCCAGGCGAATAAGCGGGGCTTGACCTTTTTCCATAGCCGTCGTAACCTTGATTTCTGAAGGCACGTAGAACATCACAGGGTGAGAAAAGCCAATGGTGAAGGTGACCAGGTTTCCTTGGTTTTCCACACGGAAGCCCACACCAATGACCTCCATCTCGCGTTTATAACCTTCGCTCACGCCTACCACCATGTTATTGATAAGTGCACGGTAAAGGCCGTGCATGGCGCGGTGACGCTTTTGGTCAGTCGGTCGAATCACCGTAAGGGTGCCGTCTTCGACACTTATCTGGATATCTGGATCAACCTTTTGGCTAAGCGATCCTTTGGGGCCTTTCACAGTAACCGTATTATCGGATGCAACTGTAATTTCCACTTTTTCGGGAAGGCTTATCGGCAATTTTCCTATGCGTGACATATCGCAGAGTGTTCTTTATTAATTAACTTATGTAGCAAAGCAACTCGCCACCTACATTGAGGTCGCGGGCTTTTTTGTCAGTCATCACCCCTTTGGAAGTGGACACAATCATAATACCCAAGCCATTGATAATCCGAGGAATATCGCCAGCACCTGAAAACTTGCGAAGGCCTGGACGGCTCACGCGCACGAGTTCACGGATGATCGGTTTTTTGGTCAACGTATCGTATTTCAGGGCTATTTTAATAAGACCCTGCTTGTTCTCCGGTGTTTTGTCTTCGAAGGTATACTTTAGGATATACCCCTGGTCGTACAAGATCTCCGTCATGGATTTCTTGATGCGCGAAGCCGGAATCTCTACGATGCGGTGCCCCGCCATTTGCGCATTGCGGATGCGGGTGAGATAGTCTGCTATCGGGTCGGTGACGTGCATTTTATCAAAAAATA
>JBJXGZ010000098.1:0-96807 GCA_046160625.1 Saprospiraceae bacterium | reverse complement strand
CTGGCTGCCTGGCATCTGGGCTCCGAAGCCGGCAATGCAATCGCCGATGTTTTGTTTGGTGCCTATAATCCCGCTGGAAAATTGCCGATCGCCTTTCCGCGCCATGTCGGCCAATGCCCTATCTACTACGGCCAGAAAAATACCGGCCGTCCCGGGCCAAAGGAAGAAGTGTTCTGGTCGCATTACACTGACCTGGCCAATGACCCGCTCTGGCCTTTTGGCTATGGCTTGAGCTATACCCAATTCGAATACAGCCAGCTGGAAGTGAGCAAACGGAATATTAGCACGAATGAATCATTGACCATTTCGGTCAATGTAGCCAATACCGGTGCTTACGATGGTGAGGAGGTGGTGCAGTTGTATATCGCCGATCTGGTTGGTAGCGTAACCCGGCCTAAACGAGAGTTAAAAGGATTTAAAAAAATGGCTATCCGTAAAGGAGAAACCAAACGCGTCAGCTTTCAAATCAGCGCGAAAGACCTGGCCTTTTACACCCTTCAAAAAAAGTGGGAAGCAGAACCCGGCGTCTTCAAAGTATTTGTTGGCACCGATTCAAAGGCCTCTTTGGGAACAGAGTTTACACTAGTGGCCGATGGCAATCGGTAGTTATCCAAGACAATCACTAAACTATTGTATATGAAATGCTCAATTTTTACAATGATTATTGTCGGGGCTTTTACACTGGGCGCCCAGGCGCAGCAAGTGGTACAAGGCACCTTGACCGATGTTAGTGGAGAACCACTGATTGGTGTCACCCTAACGGTGAAGGAAACGCGGGGCACTGGCAATTCAGTCGGTACAGTGTCCAAATTCGATGGGACGTACCGAATCGAAATGCCAGCTGGCACTGACACGCTGGTATTTTCATACACCGGATACGAAACCGCAACCGTTGCAGTCAACAAGCGAAGTACACTTGACTTAGTCATGGAGGTCAATGTCACTCAGCTCGAAGAGGTAGTCGTCGTCGGCTACGGCGTTCAGAAAAAGAAGGTAGCCACCGGAGCTATTTCCAGTTTGAGCGCCGACAATGTAGAGGGCTTTAAAGTGCAGAGCGTACAGGCTGTACTGGAAGGACAAGTCACCGGATTGCTGGTCAACGAGTCGTCCGGCCAGCCCGGCGCCGGCACCTCGTTACTTATCCGGGGTATCAGCACCAACGGAGATAACTCTCCGTTGTTCATCGTTGATGGTTTACAGGTGAGCGGCATCGATAATCTCAGCCCCGGCGATATCCAGTCGGTGGATGTGTTGAAAGACGCCGCCTCCACAGCTATTTACGGAGCCCGGGCAGCCAATGGCGTGGTGATTATCACCACCAAAAAAGGCTCGGACAATGAGTCCGGGTCGATCTCTTACGAGGGATTTTACTCAACTTCCCAGCCCTGGAAACTGCCTGAAATGTTGGGCGCTCAGGACTATATTGCCCTTACCCGCGAGAAGTTTGCCAATGGCAATCAGAGCACGTCACTGGAGACATTGGGCTTCCCAACGGCTGGCGCCAGCACCGAAAACACGAGCTGGATGGACCAGATTTTTGAGCCGGCAACCGTCCAAAACCATCGCCTTTCGGCTACGCTCAAAAACCTGTACACCGCATTGGAATACTGGGACCAAAATGGCGTAGTTGGTGGAGACAAATCCAATTACAAACGATACGCCATCCGTTTGAATTCGGCCAAAGACATCAACCGGTTCCTTTCCATCGGCGAAAATATTTACATCAACCGCACCCAAAGCCGGTCCATCGGCGTCAACAACGCTTTTGGCACGGTCATCGCCGACGCCTTCGCCTACGACCCACTGACAGCCGTGTACAGCGAAACCGGCCAGTATGGTTTTGCACAGTCCAAATGGGTAAAAAAAGAATACATAAATCCCCTGAGCCGCTTGTTTATAACCAATGGCAATGGACATGCCGACCAAATACTGGGTAATGTTTACCTGGATATCAAACCTTATCCTGGATTTACATTCCGGAGCGACGTAGGTATTGATTACAACTGGTATAATTTCCGTTCGTTTACACCCGACTATGCCTTCCACGACGCATTTGTCAATGTAGAAAATGACGTGTCGCAGGGCTATGGTTATGGCCAGTCTGTTCAGTGGGAGAACTACCTGAACTACCGCAAAACCTTTCGCGACCGGCACAACGTTGACCTTGTTGTAGGTACCTCCTATCGCGAATCCAGCGCTGAATTTGCCGGCGGCTCCTCGCAATCGATCCCCGACGCTGTGAAGTTTAACCCCAACTGGCAATACGTCAATTCGGGTCAGGACAGCACGGACCTGTCCTATGGCGGCGCCAATGTTGATTATGCACTGATCAGTTATTACGGCCGCATTCAATACGACTTTGTCAATAAATACCTGTTTACCGCCACTTTGCGGCGCGATGGTTCTTCCAATTTCGGCGTTAACAAACGCTGGGGCTTGTTCCCCTCCTTTTCAGCCGGCTGGGTCATTTCGAAAGAGTCTTTTTTCAATTTCAAGCCCGTTTCCTTCCTGAAACTCAGAGCCAGCTGGGGCCGGAATGGCAACGACCGGATTGCCCCGCTGAGCTACACCTCCCGGATCGAAAATGTGTTCACCTATGCCTTTGGCCAACCGCAATCTTTATTTACCGGCGCTGCCCTGGCCACACCGCCCAACCCCAATGTGAAGTGGGAGGAAAGCGAACAATTGGATATTGGTTTAGAGGCCGCGTTTTTCGATGGACAGTGGAACGCGGAGCTGGATTTTTATAAAAAGAATACCAAGGATCTGCTGATGACTCAACTTATCCCCGGCTACATCGGCGCTACGAACAACCCGATCAGCAACCTTGGCGAAATTCAAAACCTGGGTATAGAAGTGGCTTTGCGGCATCGCCTCGTTCGCAACGATTTCTCCCTCAGCACCCGCCTGAACTATACCCACTTCAAAAACGAAGTGATCACGGTGGCTGGCGATGCCGGGTACCTTTCGGGCTGGAGCTGGCCGGTACGGAATACGCCAATTACCCGAATGACCGAAGGTTTTCCGGTGGGCCACTTCGTCGGTTATAAGACCGATGGAATTTTCCAATCGCAACAGGAAGTTTTTTCCCACCTGAACGCCAATGGCGATGTACTACAGCCCAATGCCAAGCCCGGTGATCTCCGCTTTGTTGATGTGAATGGCGATGGTGTGATCAACTCTGACGATATCACCGATATCGGCAATCCCTGGCCTAAGCATATCATCGGTTTGTCGATCAGCATGGACTATAAAGGTTTTGATTTAAGCGCAGTGTTATCGGCTCAACTTGGCCACCAGATTTTCCGCGCTTATGAGCGCTCCGACGTCACTTTTACCAATTACCAATCCTTCTGGCTGGAACGCTGGACGCCGGAAAACCCTGGCGATACCTACCCGCGCCTGGTGTCTACCGACCCGAATAACAACCAGCGCCCTTCTGATTTCTATGTGGAAGACGCTTCGTTCCTGCGCTTGCGCAACCTGCAACTCGGCTATTCTCTGCCCAATGCTGTACTCTCGCGAGTCAAAATGAAAGGACTTCGGATTTACTTTTCTGCAAACAATCTTTTCACCATCACCAGATACAAGGGCTTCGACCCGGACATTGGCACTAATGGCTGGATACTGGATACCGGTATCGACAAAGGGTATTATCCCTCGAACAAAACATTTGGTGGAGGCTTAAAAATAACACTGTAATTATGAAAACGTATCAAAAACATATCCTATCCCTCCTGCTGGTACTGGCAGGCGCATCCAGCTGCAATAAAGACCGGCTGAATGTTGAACCGGTTAACGAATTTCTGTCAAGCAATTTTTATGTGACAGAAGATCAGGTCTTTTCCGGCCTTATTGCAGCCTACGACCCTCTGGGTTGGTCGATGGCTTATGGCCAGTGGATTTCGTATGTCATGTTTGGCGAAATTCGCTCCGACAATGCCAACGCCGGAGGCGATGGTTCCGACAACGACCAACCTGGCTGGCAAGAGTTTGATGACTTCCGCAACACCAACACCAACGTCGTCATTCAACCCCTGTACCGCCGCAATTACATCGGTATCTTCCGGGCAAACACCGTACTTGAAAATGCGAAAATCAATTCGCCATTGGTAGATCGCTACAAGGCAGAAGCCAAATTCTTACGGGCGTTTTACCACTTCGAACTTTTTAAGAATTTTGGTCCCATACCCGTAGTAACTCGGGCGCTGGCGCCCAACGATATCGATTTGCAGCGCAATACCATGTCGGAAGTCTTCCAGGCCATTGTTTCCGACTTGGAAGCGGCGATCCCGGTACTCCCCGTTTCACTGTCGGCCAATGAGCAGGGTCGCGCATCAAAAGGCGCTGCGCTGGCACTTTTGGGCAAGGCGTATTTGTACTGGGCTGACATGAATCAGGACGATCCGGCCAAGTTCAGCTTGGCAGCGCAACACCTGAAGCAAGTTGTTCAGCTCGGCGTGTACCAGCTGGAAGACGACTATCAAAACTTGTTCACCTATGGGCAGAAAAACCCCCAAGAGTCGGTTTTTGAAATTCAGCACAATAACTTGTACTCCAGCGACTGGGGTTGGTTTGAGGGCATTGACGGAAATGGTGTGGTCCAGTTGTGCGGCATTCGTGGGCTTTGCGATGCCCATCCCTCCATTCAAACGGGTTGGGGCTTCATGCTGCCTACCCAGGGCTTGTATAACCACTATTTGACCGACGATGGCTATCGCAAGGATGTTGCCATCACGTCTGTTGCCGAACTGACTCAGGAAATTCAGGCCGCAGGCGCCAGTTGCTCGCCGGTCGTCGATCTGAGCCAGGGCAATCCGGTGGATAATACCGGCTACTGGCAGGAAAAATACACGAATTACAAAGGCTATGTAGGCAATAATGTGAACGGCGGCGACCCCAACCTCACGAAAGATGCCAACACCTATGTAATTCGTTACGCCGATGTGCTGCTTATGCTGGCTGAAGTCATACACCGCAGCAATGGCAATGCAGCCGAAGCGATGGGCTATATCGATCAGGTGCGCGAACGCGCCGCCGGCCCCGGAAACAACACCGGCAATTTCAAAACAGCACAAATGTTGATGGCAGAAAAAGGCTGGGACCTCCAGCAACTGATCTGGTACGAGCGCCGGGCGGAGTTGGCTTTGGAAGGCGACCGCTGGTACGACCTCGTGCGCTCAGGCCGGGCGGGCAAAAGTCTTTTCGCTGGCGACCCGATCCGCGAGGCAAATTTTGAAGACAAACACCTGTGGCTGCCGATTTCATTGGAAGAGACTACTGTCGCCCGGAGTTTGACGGAATACCCTGACCCTAGTTTGTTTAAATAATTTCTGAAATCTAAATTACACCTCTTCTTTCAACAACTTCAAACATTCATTAATTTTTAAAGACATGAGAATGCAATACATTACATCAGTCCGGTTCACAGGGGTTTTTATCGGCTTATTGGCAGTATCCTTACTGTTCGTAACCTGTAAAAAAGACGATATGAATCCTACTGAATTACCAATTTCCAGTTTTCAGTATGCAATCAACCCCGCGAATTTTCTGGAGGTTACCTTCACCAACTTCTCCCAAAATGCTACAGTGTACGCATGGAATTTTGGCGATGGCAATACCAGCACCGACAAAGATCCCAAGCATACTTATGCTGCTGCGGGTACCTACACGGTTTCTCTGAAGGCATCTAACGCTGCCGGTGAAAACGCTACCCGCAACGAAACAATTACCATTGTGGATCCCGATCAAACCCTGGCCCTGCTCGCCGGTACCAGCAGCAAAACCTGGTATCTACAGCGCCAAGGCATCGCTTTGGGTATTGGCCCTATTCCAAATGATAATGCCTGGTGGTCGTTTGGCGGCGTAACACCCTTGGGCGATCGGCCTTGTATCCTGGATGACAAATACATTTTTCACCGGGATGGCAGATTCGAGTTCAACTCCAACAACACGCTGTTCATCGATTCCAAAGGCAATGGCGGCTGGTTAGCT
This sequence comes from Saprospiraceae bacterium, assembly GCA_046160625.1. Classification (GTDB taxonomy): domain Bacteria; phylum Bacteroidota; class Bacteroidia; order Chitinophagales; family Saprospiraceae; genus M3007. Next base: position 90,813 of record JBJXGZ010000098.1, on the reverse strand, counting down.
GCCGGCGTAGCAGAAGGTTGTCATGATGAATCAGAGCCTGGTGTGTTTACTGCAGCAACTGGTGAGGATGTCAGCGCTTTCAACAATGGCGGCGACTACACCTATGAGTTTGATGGCAATGCCAAGACCTTGACTTTGCTGGGCTTGGGCGCCTACATCGGCCTACCCAACAAAACCTCCGCTGGCGATAACTATATTCCGATTTCCGCCAAAACCTATAAAGTGTTCAATTTTAAACCAGGTGCTATTGCCGACTCGCTGCAAATCAGCATTGTGGCCGACAATAACGGATTTTCTTGGAATTTCTACCTGGTGAGCTATAAGAACACAGCCGACTTGCCGGCTATTCCGGGGCCGAAGCCAAAAGCCAGTTTTGAGTTTGTAAAAACCAGCGCGAACACGGTTGAGTTTACCAATACCTCTACCAATGCCTCAATGTACATCTGGGAATTTGGCGACGGCGCTACTTCCACTGAACTCAGTCCAACGCACACCTATTCCGCAGACGGAGCCTACACCGTGAAGTTGACGGCTATAGACGGTATGGGCCAGATGGATTCCAAAACTGCGGACATTACGATCAGCGCCGCTGTTTTCTCAGCAGCCGCCCTTTCCAGTAGTACTGGTAAAGTATGGCGTCTGGCAGGTGTAGGCTCCTTCAAAGTGGGCCCATCAGCCGGCAGTGGTGAGTGGTATACTGCCGACGCACAGGCTGTAACGGATCGCCCCTGCCTGTTTAACGATGAGTTTATCTTCACCGATGGCGGTGGCTTTAAGTATGACACCAAAGGAGATATTTGGTATGATGATTACTTAGGCGGGATGTTTACTTGCGCGAATGAGTCTGTACTGCAGGCCCCCTACAATGTATTTGTTACCGGAAACCATACGTTTACGGTAGGTACGAACCCGAACACCATCAAGGTTATCGGCAAAGGCGCCTTTTTGGGTATTCCCAAAGCATTTAACGGCGGTGAGTTGAACTTTGCTAATATGGTTCCTGCTGCAAATGATATTACCTACACCGTATTGGACTATTCCAAAGTTGGCAACGATGAAACCATTGTAGTAACGATTGACATCAATGGCGCAGGCTCTGCTTTCTGGACCTTTACGCTGACGACTAAGCTGTAAGTTGAAGCGATTCTTATGAATTTCATAGTGATTGTCTCTTTAGTCAGTTTTTTGCCATTTAGGTAGAGAACTGACTTAAGAGACAGTCGCATTTTAAAAGGAGCCGAGCTGACACCTTTTTCGTGCCTCAAGAGATGTCAGCACTTACAGCCGAGAGTCGCTGATAAACCCTCTTCAACGCTATCAACATTGTGAGGCCTCCACTTTTTTTTTCTAAATTTGCAACTATGAAAATGATGCTTAATTTAGGTTTCGCACTGCTATTGCTGAGCTGTAGCAAAAATAGCGGAGAGCAGCCTGCTCCAACGCCTCCCACCCTTAGTATTGAAGGTATCGCCGTGGCTGAGGGTAATAGTGAAGCGCCGGTTTATATACGCCTGCGCCTTTCTGCCGCTGCCGACAATATCGTGACGGCGTATATCAGCACCGAAGATGGCAGCGCCAACGCGGATACTGATTACCGTCCGGTCAGCCAGACGCCCGTGGTATTCCCCTCGGGTACGACGATTCAGGAATTTAAAATTCAAATACTTGGCGATGCCGACTTTGAGCAGGATGAAGCCTTTACCGTTCGCATTAAAAGTGCAGATGGCGCCCAACTCGGAACCGCAACAGCAACGGTCACCCTGCTCAATGACGATCAGGCGCCAGTGAACATCATCATCCCGCCAACAGGTTACAGTACACCCAAAACATATTCCGGCATGAACCTCATCTGGGAGGAGGAGTTTGATGCCAGCGCGCTGAATACCAACAACTGGGTCTACGAATTGGGCACCGGGAATAGCGGCTGGGGCAACAACGAATCCCAGTTTTACCGCCAGGAAAACACCTCCATTTACCAGGGCAACCTGGTGATAGAAGCCCGCAAAGAAAATTATAACGGCGCCGCCTATACCTCCTCGCGCATCATCACGCGTGGCAAGTTCGATTTCAAATACGGCCGCGTAGATATTCGCGCAGCCCTTCCAAGCGGGCAAGGCATTTGGCCAGCCCTGTGGATGCTGGGCAGTAATATCTCCAGCATCGGCTGGCCATCCTGTGGCGAAATAGACATTATGGAAATTGTAGGTCATGAGCCAAATACCCTGCACGGGACGGCACACTGGTCGGCTCTAAACGGGCAACATGCCTATATCGGAGGCCAAAAGATAGCTGCTTCCGGCTCCCTTCAAAATGAATTTCACGTGTATTCCATCATCTGGAACGACCAGGAAATCCGCTGGCTCCTCGATGACCAGCAATACTATTCGCTGGATATTACCCTTGCGGACCGAAGCGAATTCCGGGAGAAATTCTTTTTTATCATCAATCTAGCCGTGGGCGGCAACTGGCCCGGCTACCCCGATGCTACTACTGTGTTTCCGCAACATTTGATTGTTGATTATATCCGGGTGTTTCAGGATATGTAGTTGGGACGGGTACTGATCAGTCCGTATGAAAATATGCCTTTCGAGAATATGCTTCACGAAGAGAGGCAGCTCTTTGGTATGTAGCGATGACGAGAGCCAAAAAACGGCTGGTGTGGATAAAATAGTAAAGAGAAGAAGCGTATCGAGGAGAAGGATAAAGAAGGGGGTAAAAGATTCAAATTGAAGGGGATTTGTCCCTATTTGTCCCGACAAAAAGAAATCCCCTCATAACCAGTTAGTTATGAAGGGATTCTGTAGTCCGTACGGGAATAACACCTCTGCTTTCTTGCTTCTTCTTATTTTCTTCAATTTTCCCTAACTGACTGATTTTCTGAATATTATTTGCAACATAAAGTGAAGCAAAGTAACTTTGCAGGAAACAAAGTGAATGTTTTTTTCCCTCACTTTTTCCCTCACTTTTTGATTCATTCATTAGATCATGTCTGCAAAGAGTAACAAGGTTCACCTCTTCTTCTTCCAAAATATCCGACCAGGATATACAGACAAAACCGTTACGACGATCCTTGCTGAAGTCCATTATACAGTCAATGGGGTACGTTACAAAATGCGGTTCTCCACAGGCTTGAAATGCGCTGTTAAAGGTTTCAAAGTAAAGCAACGGGTGTATCATACGGTCTTAAATGCGACAAAAATAAACCAACGGTTAGACATTATTCAAAGGAACGCAGAGCTTGCCTATCTGCAAGCCATGAAGTGCGGAACATTTCCGACTACGGAAAAATTCAAGGAGATGATACTGGAGGGCGTGTTTGAGTTAAAACAAGAACGGGATATGCTTAACGACCTTGACCTATACTTGGAGTATTTCCAAAACAAAGATGTGCATCGCGGCACCTTATCCAATGTTCTAAGCCTGAAAAGGCATCTTCAAGAATTTAAGCGTCGAACAAAGTACATGCTCAATTATGACACCATCAATATGGAGTTTTATGGAAAGTTCCGAAGGTATCTCAGCGATTCACCCGAACGATATAATATTAACAGCATCGGCAATCTCATCAAAAAGCTCAAGATGTTCCTGAACTGGGCAAAATCGAATGGGTGGAACCCTTATGATTTTTACAAGCACCGGGAGTTTCAGATACCGGAACTCAAGGTGCAAAACATCTATCTGGAAGAGGCCGAAGTCGAAACCCTTTTAAACCTCAACCTAACGAGTAGGCCGGAGTTGGCGCATACACGGGATTGGTTTATCCTGGCAACCCAAACCGGGATGCGGTACTCTGATTACTATCAATTCCGCAAGCCCAATATCGTCGAGGTTTCTGGGGGGTATGACTTCGTTTATGCTCCCCGCAAAACCCAAAAACAAACCAAGGGTGAATTTGTAACGGTGCCGTTGACTCGGATGGCTTTACAAATTGCAGAGCGTCATGGATTCAATATGCCAAAACCAGTCTCTAATCAAAAAATGAACACCGGGTTGAAGAAGCTGATGGAGTTGGCTGGTATAAATAAGGAAGTCAGCAGTCACGATGCGCGGAGAACCTATGCTACGCTCGCCTATAAAATTTGGAACTTGGATATGTACTCGATTATGATGGTTACTGGACACCGTACTCAAAAAGAGTTCTTAAAATATTTGTGTATCGAGGGAGAAGAGAATGCCCAGCTCATCCGAACTCAGCACACCCGATTCCAGATTGACCGTCCGGGGCTGCTTGAAAGCAAGAGGGATTCTGCTTGATATTTTATTTTGATTTCCATAAGCCTCTAAAATTTTTTCATATAGAGAAAATATGTTGCAGAATTTATGCAACAAGAATCTTGGTTATTCAAAATCAGCACCAATAACTTTGTGGCAATTCCGACTGGCTGACGCATTCAAATGTTCAACATTCAAAAGCGTAACTTGCCGGGAAATGCTATCATTTCATTCAAAGTCACAGAGGGAGGAACATGGAGGATTATTTTTCCAAATTGGGTGTAGAAGAATTCACAAACAAGGTCGCTGATAAGGTTATTGAGCGAGGTGCCAATAGGATTGCTGAGCATGTGGTCGAAAAACTCAAGCCTATCTTATCAAAAAGTAGCAGCAGCCTCCAAAGCACACCTGAAGACACTCTTCTTACTCGCAAAGAAGCAGCCAAGAAATTAAAGGTGTCTGAGCCAACGCTACGGAAAATGTACACAGAAGGGACTCTAAAAGCTTATGGAATAGGTACTCGTCGGATACGGCTCAAAAGCTCCGAGGTTATTGCTGCGCTCGATAATCTTTGAAAAAAGTAGGCTCAAAGGATTAAAGATAATACAAAATCAAACTTCATAAGATTGATTTCAACGATGGTGTATCCAAAAATGCACCTAAAAAACAATACCATTAGCCTTCGATTTGTTGTTTTAATTCTTCCAATTCCCTGTCCCGGCGATGATACCCCGTTTCGGCGATGAGCCGTGCTGCTTCCGCGATGTGTCGTTGAGCATCTTCGGTGCGACCTTGTGCGAGACGCAAGCAGGCAGTTTCAAGGTGGTAGTCAGTGAGATGCAGGCGCATACCAGTAGGTTCGGCTATATCAAGAACTTCTTCGAGGTCGGCTTCGGCGGAAGGGAAGTTATGAGTTGTAGTATGGTAGGCGGCACGGGCGAGGATAGCTAAGGGTAAATAGCTGACAACTCCTGCCGTTCTAAATCCTTCAATAGCAACGTCGAGATATGCTTCTGCACCTCCAGAATAGATTTCAATTGATGACTCTTTAGAAAGTAACGAATGGACACGCCCTCTGGTAAGGTTGTCAAAGGCATAATCAACAACACTTCGATATTCCAAATGCTTATTTGCTATACCTCGCATCATAACCTCGCTAAACCGGCCCAAATCCAACAATAGTTCATTATACCGATAGCCTTGAATCGCGTAAAGAAAAGGCAACCATGATTGACTTTTTCCTTGTATTGATTCAGCTTCTTTATATAAATGCTCTGCCAATTCAGGTTCCCCCGAATAATGTAGTGCCATAGCAAAAGTAGTCCTCTGTCCTATCATTAAATGGATGTCCCCACATCTCATTGCATTTGCCAATGAAAGCCTGCCATATTCTAATGAATTTGCTAAATCACCACAAATGCAATATAAGGAACTCAGATTCTCAGCTGATACTGATGCTGATTGCCAATTGTTTTGATGATAGCACTTCTCAAAATTAATTTTTAATATAACTTCGGCTTCTTTAAATCTGCCTATTGATAATAGCCTAAATCCAACCCAGCCTAATACCGCATTTTGTGCATTTTCATTAAGGTTTTGAGAAATCTCAACCCATGGAACTTCAAATAAGTGAGTTAATGCAGCCAAATCCGAGGAAAAAGCACCAAGGGTTTTTGTGGAAAAGAAATTTTCTTTTCTGCAAATTCTTTCCAGAAATATTGTGTCTAACACTTGCTGTTGCTTCCCAGCCAAACATCCATGCGTCATTGCCAGATAGAGCAACTCCATCTCCACCAAAGTCTCCGGCAAAAATTTCCCATAGAGCTGTTCTGGTAGCCTTTGATAATATTCGTACAGCTCAGCATGGCATTTCTGCCAAACCTCCGGCTCTTCTTGGGCAAACACGTCAGAATAATGCTCCCGAATCAGCGGGTGGCAATCAACCATGTCTTCCTTGTTTTTCCTTAGAATGGGGTGGCGTTTATCCCGGTAAATCAATTTGAGCATCCAAAGGTTGTCGAGCGTTTTGTACAGATTTCGGAAAGGATGCAGTTGTGCAATAGCCTCCTCCGATACCGGACGATCAAACAAGCCCAAAAACCGTAGCAGCCGTACTTCTTCGTCCAGGCCGTTTTCACGAAGTAGTTTTTCAAACGCCGCAATTACCCGCCTCGGATGTCGTCCGTGTTCCAGCGGTACGTCCGGCAAATTAGCAATTGAAGTGGAGGTCTCCACACGATGCCCCGGTTGAGCGTAGAGCCATGCCCCTAAAAGGTTCACTGCAAAAGCGTGGTTGCCAAACTCCCTAACTGCTTTGGCAAGTGCAATATCATCCCCTTTAACCCCTGCAAAACGTAAGATGTGCTTTCCTGCTTCGTCTGAAATATGTTCCAAATTTTGCTGCCTTATTCCGGCAGATTGTCGTTCCAACCCACTCAGTTCCAACCGAGAGGTAATAATGCAGAGACCCTCGTTGCGCTTCGCCAAATCTCGGATGAGGGTAAAAAGTGCCGGGTCTTTTATTTTACCTTTATCTACCACACCACCTTCTTGTAAGGGCTCCAATCCGTCAAGTATCAGCAGGGTACGATGCTCGCTGACAAGTTGTGCAAGAAGTTTGCCTTTATCCCAAGGGGAGCGTTGCTCGAAATCGCGCTCGCCAAACCACTTGAGCGCGAAATTGATGAACTGGTCGGCAGATGTTACCCGTTCGCCCGTACCCTGACTGTAAAACGAAGTCGCCAACACTCGCCCGGCACCCCGGAAGTAGTCGCGTCCCATATCGGCAAGCCAGCGATTGAACAATGCGGATTTGCCTGTACCGCCCTGCGCCGTAAAACTGAGTACACGGCAATCTCGCTTTGCCCAAGCGTCGTCTAAAATCTGCAATTCGCGTTGTCGTCCGAAGAGATGAATGTACTCACCACCGTTGGGCATTGCGGAGATTTCAATAAATTTATCATCCAAGGGCTCCCAAATGGGTAAATCATCAGATTGCAAACGCGCAATCAAAGGACGGAAGCTATCAGTACGACTCTCTTCGGCTTCGAGCGAAACCGGGTTGGTAAATTCTTCAAAAACATACGTCTCGCCGAGTTGCAATGCAAGCAATTTATTGGGTCGCTCATTCAGCAGGCCGCCAATCAAACCTTGTTCAATACGATTGAATTTACCTGAAAAAACAAGCACTGTGGCTTTGCAATTAGCAACCTTTTCACTCAAGATTTGCCAATCTTCATTTGCGTGTTCGCGAGGGTCAAGGTGTACAGAAAGCCCTGCTCTTTCCAATTGTGGTGAAAGGTGTTTTTCAACCCATTGACGGTCACCGGGATTGTGGAAAATGAAGATTTTGTCTTTTAGGGTAGAAAGAAGGTGATTGGGCTTAGGTTGGACGTGGCTTAGTATTTGGGATAATATTTGCCAAACTTTTGTTTCGGAGGCCGTTCTATTTTGGTTGACAGCCGTTTCAAAAGACGTTAGAAATAAAACAATCTCGTCCGTTGCTGAAAAGTCAGCAAGTTGCTCATCAATCGTAAACCAATGGATGAGGTCATTAAAATCTTTATTGAATTTTACGGTGTCAGTTTCTCCATACCAATTGGCGTGGATTGCTGAAAAAACTGCCTCCTGTGCATAAAACTTTAGCAAAAGGTTCGGTTTCCCTCCCCCTCTAAGTGAGAAGAGCGCCTCAGCATATCGTTCCGGGAAGTCGCTTTTATTCTGAACGAGTTTATGTTTGACTTTCCATTCTTTCCAGCCCAAATCGCTTGTTAATTCGCCTCCGATAAAGTCAGCGATTTTGCCAAAATAATGACCAAGTATTTCAGTTGGGAGACCGGATAAGGCTTCTACAATCATTGATTAGGATTGTGGTTGGTAAGCTTTGAACTTGCACAAAGATACTCTCCGTTTCCAAAAACCAGAGGGTATCGTACCCGAGATTTTGCTGGAGAATGGAGTAGAGTTGAGCTTCTGTGTCTCGATGACTGGCGTGAACTAACACTGCCGACTTCAGCGAAAATGGATTGGGCGTGTGACAATACCGACCAACTGCCAGGTCAAGTCAAGTTTACCACTTTTATGCCTCCTTGATGTTCACCTTTTTGAACTTTTTTCCAAACGCTCCCACAAAGCTACGGCCTCAGAGAACTCAATTTTCTGTTTGTGGAAATGCTTAATTTCCAAGTCGGATAACAGATACCGAAGCGTTTTTAGCGTTTCAGGTCGGGCTACCCAAATTCGCTTCCGTAGCCAACTTGGAAGTTTGTTTAACCATGAATGCCATAATAGACAACGACTTATGGCTCGATGCACTTTTGCATAAAACAGGCCATCTTGCATATTTGCGATATGTGAAAGCATATTTTGTGCAGCATAGGTGATGCTGTCGAAATTGTCCTGCAAAATGGTTTTGTCGTGTCCCAAATCCAAAAGCCGAATTACTTCCCATATTGCGTCTGGGTTTTCAAACACGAGGTTCCTATTTGTAAAATCGTCGTACTGGAATGGCGACTTCTTTTCCTTTCTGGCAAACTCACTAAAGAATCGGAGTCCCTTAATATTTCCCAATCCAACCAAATAACGGGCATAGCGTAATTGATTTTCAGAGGCTTTGGCAAGCTTTTGCAATAAGATTTGCTCAATCTCAGGGTCAGGGTTTTTAAGGAAATGGTTCAGCAAAACGCTCTCTCGGCGTTCCTCTTGGTGGTCTTCAATTTCGCGTAGAAGATTTTTCAAATACGCTGCGCTCTCTCCCAATTCGATTGCAATTTCAAGCACCAGTCTTTTGTCGTGAGAATCAAGTTCAACTTTGCCTTCGGTATAGTTACGAAGTACTGGCAAAGCCGCAACCAATTTTTGACTACGAACAAATTGAAGGTGATTGGTAAATTCATAACCTTTTGCTTTGCCAATTTTCAGGTTTTCAATGACCCTGATTTCAAGCTGGGATTTCAGATGAGGCAGGTTGCTCAAAATGAAATCGAAAATATCCAATTCAGAACCGATATGATATTGAAAACCATGCCCGACCAAATCTAAATACAACTTGTCTGGATAACCATTAAACCCGTATCGAAGCAAAAAGAAGACAAACGTGACATCTCCCCAAGTTACATTTTTGTCCAAGTCCATTTTGGGATAATGAGATTTGCACCACTTTTCCACATTTAATATCTCCTCTGGAGTAAGGTCAAGTTCGGAATTTTCGTCAATATCAGATTTGTGGGTTATCAAATATTGGCGTATTTCACGAACGAAGACCCATTCCCAATTTTGGGTCAATTTTTCAACGATTTCATCCTTAGTTGTCGGCGTATCTTCATCAATAATTCGAGACAACCGCAAGGGATAGTTCTCATATAACGGCAATCCGTTCCTGCGCTTCCGATTGTAATCATAAATCTCCCCTTTCTCAAATTGAGTCACGCCGAACTCTGAAAAAATACCTTCGATTGCTGCCAACAATTTCTCCTTTTTAAAAAGCATTTCTTTTTCTCTCTGCAAATCTTCGATTTTTTTCTTTTTGAAGTCAACAGGAGGAGCAATCTCTGGCAAAGTGAAAGGAACAGATGCAACTTCATTTAATCGAATAAGAAGCGGCTTTAGCATTGATTTATTTTGATGAGCTACCCAATTGATTAGGTTCTGCACATATTCCCTTTTCAAATTGCCGCCATCAAATCGCTCAATTAGGTATTCTAAGCATTCATCATCAAGTAATTGAGCTTCGACGCTCGGGATTCCTTGCTTCTCGATACAATACTGAAAAAGCCTAAAGCCCAACTGATATTTTTTAACAAATGGGATGACCATTCTTCCTTCTACATCCCTTTGATACCAAAGCCATTCGGCGAATCGTTCTTTCATCGCGTCCAAAATACGAGACGCACCCTTGTCGGACAATGTTGAAGTTGTTGCTTTTTCCAGCAGCCGACTAACAGGAAGCTTTCCTCCCCTGTGATGCCAGTGTTCAATCTGAATTGGATAGTTTTCAAAAAAGCATACGAACTCGTCTTCCGATTCCAGGGATTCAAAACATCTCTCCAATCTCCAGCTTTCATCCAACAGCCTTGTATCCTCTCTGAAAGTCTTGTCCTCAAGTTCTTCCGTCCGGTGAATTAGCTGCGTCATATACTTTGTTTGCAGCCGCCTTTTTTCAATCAACGCATAAACAGAGGTTCTAACATGGGCATTTTTGGAATCAAAAAATGACCCAATTATCTCTTCAATCTCGGAATCTGTTAAATCGTTAAACAGGTCGGACAATGCCTCAATCGCATAATGTCTAACATCGGTTCCGTTTTCTGGAGGGGTGTATATGATTTGTAGCAATTGCGCTCTCAAGTCCTTTTTCACATCATCAGGCACGAGACCTGGGTTCATGTCTTTCAAAAGTACCAAAGCATTGTTCCGCACAGTAGGTGTGATTTCGGAGCCGAGTTCATTGGTCAAAAAACGGATGTTGTTCTCACTTTCCCCAAATTCTGCCATCTCCCAGTAGTTGTACTGTCGGTATCCGACAAACATATCTTCTTTCTTGCACCGCTTGAACTCCTTTTTAAAGGCAGATTCCCTAAATGCTTTTCCTATCCGTTCTCTTTCATAGCGACCAATTTTGATTAGCATAGCAGGTTCGTTTTCCATTAGCCAATTCTGTAAATCGGCTCTTAATTGGCTATTTTCACCCGTCACTGCTAAAAGGAAGGAAAGCGTGTTACTCCAGGAATGCTTCAAGTGGCGGTAGTCAGGTTTGACCCCAATTATTTTTTTGACCACCTTAAAATGAGCTGTTTTCGATAGTGCGAGAGCTGCGAGGTATTCTTGAATGTTGTTGTGGACAAAATGCCATTTGCCTCCGGCTGTCTCTAAGAGAGAAGATTTGATACAAAGCACCTCCTGAACTTTTTCATCAGGGATTAGCTTTCGGAATTCAGAATCCGATATTACATTCTCACCCATTGACTCCATTACGAAAGCCAATTTTTTGAGCGATTTACGGCAGCTGTCTCTTAAGTCTTGCCGGTTCCCTTTTCCGAACCGACCAGCATCATCAAGCCGTTTTTTTAGACTTTTCTCAATCAGGAATTCAAAAATATCTGCTATGGTATTAGGGAGCTGCCAATTGTTTTCTTTGAAAAAATCGCAAATGCGTACCAAATAAAATGGGTTTTCAAGCAATTTGTCTGGCTCCCAAGGGTGACGTTTTGCCCAGTATTCCAAAAATTGTTCGCTGAAACCGCCGAGATTTTCTTGCAAATAATTCCGAATATCCCATGAGCTAAGCCTTTCGAGTTGATACTCATTGAATCCCGGCAAGCCAGCATAGGCAGTTTTTCGGCAACTGATGAGAATTGTAGCTTTAGGGTGTTCGGTTCCGATTTTACCAATCGCGTTTTGAGCCGATACCATATCGGTTTCATCCAGCCCGTCCAAAATAATAAATACTTTGTCCTCCCATGCTTTCAACTCCTGTGGAATTTCAAAAAACGGTGTTGTAGAAAGATGGTCATAGTTTTTAAGATTGCGACGTATTGGAAAATACTCGTGGCTTGCTCTTAATTCATAACAAATGCGGTCAAGTTCAGTTGTTTTACCCATGCCAGCCTCCCCAAGCAAAACAATACGCGCCCCCGGTCGCACCTCAACCAACAAGTCGAATGTCTCCGGCTGGGGAAAATAAGAGCCTTCATCTTTTTTAGCTCGTACTGTAACTCGTGAGACTTTTCTGGGCAGGTAAGGATCGGGTTTGGGAATTGAATAGAATTGCGGCCAAAGTTTTTCAACTGTGATTTCAAAAGAAGGCAATATGGGGAACCTTGTTAATTCAGGTAATGCCCTAACAGGTTCATCTGAATTAGGAGCTGAATGCACACTTGCTCCCTTTACTGAGGCATGGATTTCATTCAATAAACGAAGCATCTCTGCTCCTCCTGCCGTTTCATTTCGATATACTGATTTTGTAAAAATTTGAAGAAAATTCTTAACCTCTCCTTCCGCATCAAAATCTTTGATTTGACTTGCAAGCGTAAAGTGGCGAACCAATTGGTTGAAAGCTTCGGGTAATTCATCAGTACCACGTTTTCCATCATACCAAAATTCGTGAATAATTCCGAAAACACTTTGCTCAGCGAAAAACTTTTGGAGAGCCGTTGGTTTCTGCTGGTTTTTCAGTTCTACCAATGTCTCAACATAGCGTTCAGGGAAATCGCTATTGTTACTTGCAAACCCATGTTCGCTTTTCCATTTTTTCCAAGTCAAATCATCGGTCAACTCCGAGCCGAAAAAATCTGCGATTTTCCCAAAATAGTGTCCAAGTATTTCTGTTGGGAGACCGGATAAGGCTTCTGCAATCATTGATTTAGAATTGTGGTTTGTAAAGTTTAGGCTTGTACAAAGATACCCCCGATTACAATAGTCAAATGGCATTGTATCCCATATCTTGCTGAAAAATGAAGTGTCACCGGATTCTATGCCTCGATGAAGGGCGCGGGCAAATGCACCTGACTTATGTGAAAATGGACGCGATGCGCCATACCACGGGCATAGAAATGTTGAGTGGGCAAGGCATGACAATCGCTTGAAAGTTGGATGCAAAACGCCTTTCGCGACCGTTAATTACTGTGGCTTATTTAAAATTTGGCAGGTCGAGACGTAACGATTTTCCGAAATCACTTCGCATCAGAAATCGTCACAGTCCTATTGATTGGGTCAATTTTAGCCTCTTTTATTTTGATGTTTGATGAAATCCCTTTTACCAATTTGAGGATTTCATTCTTGTTGCTTTCTGGCATTTCAGCATCAAACACAACCTCAACAAACTGATCGCTCGGGACTTTAACTTTTCTCCACTCATCTCCTATTTCGTCCACAGGTCTTATTTTTGTAGTCCGATATTCTTTTTCATAATCCCATCTTTGGAGTTTTGAAAATGCTCTTTTTGCTGCCTTGTTCCTGTAATCTTCGTTAGGGTGAATGATTGGCAATTTGGGATGATAGTCAACATAGCCAGTCATCCCAAACTTAGAAGCATCCCTGAGCAATTCTTTCCCAACAAAACCAACACAAAACCCCGTGTGCTTAGTCGTATGTTGTTCCCATAGTTCATAGTTACCTATTTCGGGTGTCAGACAAAGCACACCAAAATTTTTATCAAACATACCATCAACGACTTTTTCCATTTGCCTATACTTGTCTGGATTTTTAATCGGGGTTCGTCTCATCCAATGTTTTGCCCACTTCTTATGCCTACTTTTTGACCAACTTGGATGGCGTTTCACTGAATCATCAAAAAAACGTTTGTTAAGTTCTCTGTGGGTCAACAAATCAAATCTTATTGGAATTTTGCAGTCCAAAGGGTCTTTGAATCCAGATGGTGGTGATAAGTACACCTCTTGTTTGGTTAGGATAGTTTGATGAATGGCATTATCCCACTCTCGAAATTTGTACAAGTTAGGCACATCAATTTCATCATAATGCCCATCAGTCCAGGTTATTTCCATCTGTAAATTATCTCGTTTGCTTTTAAAGTGTAATCAAATAGCCTAAGCGTCCATTTTCAATCCTGCCATCAACTCCTCAAAACTTTCAGGTCGCAACTTCTCAAAATCCTTTTGCAACACCTTAATATAGTTCCACTGAACATCAGTCAACTCGGTAGCCGTGTCGCACCAGTTTTGTGCGGCATTGTCCTTCATCGCAACCTCGATGTCCTCCCTGCCTTTCGTTTCGATGAGCCAATGCGAACCATCGGACAGACGAGCGATAAAGTCGGGAAAGTAGTTGCGGATATTGGCAAGGGTATCTGTGTACTGGATGCAAAAGCCGAATAATTCTGGCAGTTTGGCAAATGCTTCCAAGTCTTCAGATTTGTCTAAAAAGCGAGCGAAGGTCAGTTCAAACTCATTGTCGCATGGCACAAAGTTGAACACCGTACGCTTCGATTCCATGACTTTTTTGGAGGTGGCAAACGGCTGCGTAGAAGAAAGCATCTTGGCAGTCGTAAGCAGTTCCGGGACACGGGCTTCTACCACTTTTTCCCGCAGAGCGCGTTCAAACTCTTTGACCACAACAAACGATGCCAAGTTACTTGATATGGCTTTGATGGCTTCGGGATTGTTTAAGTCAACAGTCCGGCCAAACGCTTTGTGTTCAAAAAACTCCCGCACTTTCGGAGCGACAGCGTGGAACTGTGAAGGCAATTTGATGTTCTGAGCAATGCGCCGGGCATAGTACCCTATGACCTCTTCGGGTGTTTGTGCAGGTGGAATAGCGTACTCCCGTTCCAGCAACTTTTCGTCGGTGAGGATGTCGCGCCCTTCGTAGATGAATGACTTGGCATCTTCGATTTCTTTACCTTTGAAGGGCAATACAGCAGTTTTGAACGCCCTGACATCTATCGCTGCGATTTCGTCCGCCAGAGACTTCTTTCTGCCCAATAGGGGTGAAATTTCAGGGATACCGATGTCCTTGTCGGCTTTTTCAGGCAAGACAGGATGAACAGTAATGATTTTCAGCTTGTCCTTTCCGATCTGGAAAGTCTCGAATTTCAAATCTTCGAGCTTCTCCAAATCTTCCACAAAATCGAGGAATGCCTTGTTGCCAATGATGTCCACCCGCTCCTGATAACCACCCAAGTCGCGGAACATCAAGCGCAATCCGCGACCGATGGTTTGTTCCGGCAGAATGTTGGCCTGAGAGGAGTAAGGGCGCAAACCCAACACAACCGTTACGTTTTTCACGTCCCAACCTTCCCGGAGCATCAGTACCGAAACAATGGCGTTGACTGGAGAATGCGATTCATCCACTTCCCGCGACATTCTCCGAGCCAAGTCAAGGTCTTTCTCCGACACCTCTCCGTTCTTTTTGGTATGAATGACAAGCGTTTTTTCTCCCGCAAAACTTTCCGGGTATTTGGTTTTGAGCCAATCAGCCACGTCGTCCGCTTCTTCGGTGTTGTTCATCATTACGAACAAAATCGGCTTTTTGCTAAGCGGGGCAAGTTGTTCGCGATATTCTTTCCAGCGTTCCACCGATGCGACCAAATACCCTTCGTACTTGACGCTGGCGTGTTCTGATTTGGCTTCCGTTACCTGTGAAATGCCTTTGATGGGGCGTTTCACGATTCCGTCAACGATAGCTTGTTTTAAGGGATAATCAAACACCGTCCAAGCGAACAAACTGCCCCCCTCGTAACGAGGAGTAGCGGACACGTCTAATTGTATCGCCAATGGACTGTCGTGGTGGACTTTTCGGATGCACTTGTTCCACTCATTTTCTTCGTCGTGGGTGTGGTGGGCTTCGTCATTCAACACCATAACCATGCCATCACGAGCTGCGATGCGCGTATTAAAGTCGCTGATTTCAGATTTTTTGGTCGGCGGTGCAGCACCCAGCATGGCAGTCATCAAATCTGTTTCAGCGTCAGTTTTTCGGTCGGGTCGTTCGTAAAACTGCTGAATGTTTGTGAGGTAAAAAGCCCCTTCGGAATGGTTGGCTTCGGCATCGCCACGCATATAATAATTCATGTCCCACCACCATTGGAAGTGCCGGGGAATAAGCGGTGCGGAACGAAAAACATGGCCGCTCTCGAAATCAGTTTTCAATCGCTCGAACACAATGACGTTCGGGGCGAGCATCAAAAACGTCTTGGCGTATTGTGTTGCATCTTCTCGGACAGCATTTGCAAATTGCCAAACCACCGTCATTGCCATTACCAAAGTCTTTCCAGAGCCAGTTGCCATCTTCACACAATAGCGGGTAAAGTCGTCGTAAGGTGGCATCCGTAGTTCGCGGCTGTGCTGAGCATAGTTTTCGAGCAATCCTTTCCGGGTACGCACCTTGGCGATTTCATACAAGAAAATCAGCGTCTCTATCGCTTCGCGTTGGGCCCGGTGGAAACGGAACTGTCTGCCGTTGGGCATGATGTGGTCGGTACGAAACCAAAAGTTAAGCAGTTCGTGGGTGGTGTCGGTCACACCTTTGTACCCACTCTCTCGCCACGCATCCACTGCAATACGGATGGCTGGCACACATGGCGCGGTGCGCAATGCGTCTTCGATATTGAACAGGTTGGGTTGTCGTGTACGTTTGGCCATAATGAACAGGGGTCAGGTTTTGTCTTTCAATTGCTTAATAGCCCGGTCAAAATCCGATTCGTAGCCTGTATCCTGCTGCTCACGGAATTGCCCGTAGGCTTTCTCAGCCAAAGCCTTTGCGACTTCGCTCGATATTTTTCCAGCATCTTGTAAAACATCATACTCGTTGAATCGCAAAAAAGCGTCCAGTTTTTCCACCCAATCCTGCATTTTCATCGGAATCTGACGAGCAGCTTGGTTTTCAGCGTAGTCGAGGTACATCGTCACGATGCGGTTGAGTGCGCTCAGTTCTGTTTCTGTCAGGTAGTTTTTGGCTACCGACACGTCGCTTTTCAGGATTTTCCCACCAGGTGCATTCTTCCAAGTGGTCAAACCCATGTTGGGTTTTTCGGCATCGGCGCGTGAAGCGATGAGTCCGGCAGCAGTTTGACCCGTGATAGCCAATTCCAACTTATTCTGTACCGTCTTGTAAAACAGTGTCGTCACGTCGGATTTCGGGTCGTAGTCCATGCTGCACTGGGCATACAGGTCGGTGAGTTTCTGATAAAAACGACGTTCGCTGGCGCGTATCTCTCGGATGCGCTCCAAGAGTTCGTCAAAGTAATCCTTGCCGAAGCGACGGCCTTGTTTCAGTCGCTCATCGTCCAGTACAAAACCTTTGACAATGAATTCTTTGAGTGTCTTCGTTGCCCAGATGCGGAACTGCGTGGCTTGGTAACTGTTCACCCGATAACCGACGGCGATGATGGCATCGAGGTTGTAAAAATCCACGTCGCGGGACACCTCTCGGTTGCCCTCGGTTTGAACTACTCGAAATTTTCGAGCAGTTGCTATTTCCTCCAATTCGCCCGATTTGAAAATTTCTTTCAAGTGGTACGTTACCGTGTGCGATTCCACTCGGAACAATTCAGCCATCTTTCGCTGGCTCAACCAAAAGGTTTCTCCTTCAAAGATTACTTCGATTTTAATGTCTCCCGTCGGGGCGGAGTACAACAGGATGTCATTGAATTGCGGCGCGTTTTCAGGCATGGCGATTCATATTTCAACGGTGAGCAGTTTCGTTGTGTCGTTCCCTAGTATGTCTATCACTTTCACCACTACCTGATACGTCCCGGATGCTTCGTACTGGTGCGTGACTTTGAGTTCCAGTTTCGTGTCTTGTTTGGTGCGGTAGCTCTGCCATTCGTTGTGGAAAGTGTCGTCGCAGTAGTTCCAGTCCACCGCCCAATAATCAATCCATTGGCTCCAATGGCTGATTTTGCCCTGCACTTCTTCCGGCACTTCGTCGGGTGGTACGATGAAGTTTTCGAGTGTCAGTGCCAGTTCGCGGTGTTGTCGGTTGCTGACTTTGGCATCCACACCCAGCGAAGCCAACTCGAAAAACCGAATATCGCCTTGCTCCACCGCTTTCTTTTCCAGCACCTCGCGGGGGATTTTTTTGAACTTCAAATCCACCTTATTTTCGGCAGCAAACTGCGCAGCCATCTCGTTGAGTTCAAAAGCGAAATCCCATGCCAAGACATCAATACCGTTGGTTTTCAGGTCTTTTTCTTTACCAGCCACCTTCCAAAATTCCAGCACCAATGCTTTCACGTCGCCGGGACTGACGGGTGCATCCACGCCGCCGATGTGGACAAGCCGCCCCGCTTTTGCGCCGTGCAGCCAAGCATACCCAGATAATGGAGTGGCATGATAAAGGTCGAGTATAAATTTTCGGTAAGCAGCTTCGATGTTGGCGCGGTGTTCCGGTTGGTCGAACTCTGCTTGCATCCATTGTTGCCGTTCGTACTTGCCGAGGTTTTGCACCTCGAAGGGTTTGACTTTCGGATTGCTCAGAAGCCGCTTGCGAGCTGTGTGGATGGCGAAGCGACCCAAGTCGCAGGTAATCCAACGACGACCGAGTTTTTCGGCGACGGCAGCAGTAGTGCCGCTCCCACAGAAGCAGTCCAGCACTAGGTCGTTTTCGTTACTGCTGGCAAGGAGAATGCGTTCGAGCAGGGCTTCGGGTTTTTGAGTGCGGTATTCACTTCCTCCCTTCATCCTTCCAACATCTGTCCAAATGCTTTGAAGAAGTGTGCCTTTGTTTTCATCCAGATAACTTTTTAAGCATCTTGCAGCACCTTTTTGAGGATTCCTTAAATACAGTTCGCCACGTTCAAGTGCCTTTTCCATTTCTTCAAATGAATATCGCCACTCTCTATTATCTGACGGTTGCGCCCCTCTCCAAATGAATTTGTTTTTGCTGCCTCTCCAAGTTACATCATCCAATTTAAACCTTCTTCCTTCTAAATTTTCGTTTCCTGAATAATTGACAATTTCTCCACTTGGCAACTCCAACAGCGAATACTCTTTTTCAGCCGCTACGGAAATTCCAGTTCTTGTTTCACCGTGATTGTAGGTGATTTTCTGTCCTTTTGCGTACCAAAAAATTACATCGTGAACATTACCAAACTTCTTTTTCGCGTCATTGTGCGGGTCTGTTCTCTGCCAGACAATTTCATTCTGAAAATTCTCGTAACCAAACACCTCGTCTAAAACTGTCTTTGCGTAATGCCCGACGTGCCAATCGAGGTGGACGTAAATCGAACCGTCCTCGGCCAGCAGTTCGCGCAACAACACGGCAGTCTCGTAAAACCATTGGAGGTAAGAATCTAAGCCACGACCCCAAGTGTCGCGGTACGCTTTCTGTTCGATTACGGAGGGTTGCTTGGTAAAGGAAATATCCGGGCCTTCGTCGTCGTCGTCATCATACCGTGGTATAGTGGCAGTAAAGGAGAAGTTCGCACCCGTATCGAAAGGTGGGTCAATGTAGATGAGGTTTACTTTCCCGGCAAACTCTGGCAGGAGGGAGGGCAGCACATACTTTTTATCGCCCCAAATGAGGCGGTTTTTCCAGCCGCTTTCCTGCGCGGCGGCGGTAGCAGCAGCAGCGAAGATGTCGGTTTGTAGTCCGGCTTTTCGTTTTTCGTTGACGGTTTCGATGGTTTGGAATGGAAGCGCAATGCGGACAGGACTTACCTTCTTACCATCTTTGTATTTGCCATCCCAGATGAGTTCGGTCATGTTTTCAGCGATTAGATTTTGCGCGAATATACTGCGCTGAGGTTTACACCTGGGCAAACTTCAAGCCATTGATGGGCAAAGCATGGAGTTCCCCGGATTTGTACAGGCTGGGTGTTGCGCATTCATCAATCATTGTCGCTGAATTCAGAAAGGATTGTGCCGTGTCGGTAACGTCATAGCAGTTCATGCGGGATGGAAAGAAATGATGCAGAAAAAGTGCAAATTCTCCTCAAAGTCCAATTTTTGTAAAAATTTAACAAACAATTACTTGTAAATATAAAATAACATCATGTGATATTTTACTACAAGTGCAATGATTTTTACTCAAATCTCTACCATAGTTATAGAAAATTAAAAAAAGGAGTAAAAATGCAAGACGCAATTGCACGGTCGGAGCTGGAGAAAAAACGCTTAATCTCCAGCATCGCCAACGAAATTGACACCATGAAAACCAATCTGCTCAACCGAATAGCAGAGATGCCGGATGACGACTACGCGAGTCTGACAGAATTCGTGAGTCCGAAAAAGGCTGCTGAACTGCTGAGAGTATCCTTGCCGACCCTCTACCGATATGCGGAACAAGGTATCCTCAACCGTTACCGGGTAGGCAATAAAACCTACTACCAAAAGGACGAACTGAGAAATTCTTTTCAATTGATTATCAACAAAAATGGAGGATTTATCCATGAGTAACACACTCTTTAAATTGCAGGAACAGGGAGCATCCATTGTCCCTATTGTAGAAGGAAAGAAATCTTACCCTGGCTGGAATGAGTTAGCGAATAGCGCACTTTCAAAAGATGACCTGGAGGAATTGATTTCAGCAAAACCCGAAGGTTGGGCGATTATGATGGGGTATGGTGGATTCAACGTCATTGACATTGACGCTAAGAATATGCCGGAAGACGCTCGTGCGAACTTGTTTCCCGCCATCTGGAAAGCGATTCCCGAACATCTGCGTCCAGCATTGACAGTTCAACGGACTCGCAACGGCGGCGAACACCTTATCTATAAGTGTGCCGTGTCCGCAAGCGAGAAACTCGCTGTAAAAAATCCTGAGACAGACAAACCTGTGGTGGAAACCATCGGTTCTAAAAACTACCTCATCGTTACACCGACCTCCGGTTATCAGGTTGTTAGTGGCAGCTTAGAGCAAGTACAAGAGATTTCAGTATCCGATCATCAGTTTTTGTGGGATACTTGCAGCAGTGTGGCAAGCACATTTTTTAAGTCAAATTCCTATCAAGCGCAAAAAAATCTGTTTGAGTTTGAAGACACTGATGATACCATAGTTCAAACAAAGGAGCATTGGGAAAGACTTTTGGCAAGCTCCGATTACGTTCGGTTATTTGAGAGATTTCGCGAATCGGAACCAAGGAAAAAGGAGACGCGAACAACCAAGAAAAGTCCTAAAACCCGTGAGACTCAATTCATCAGCGCATCAGCTGCGCATTTGGAGTCAACTGGGAAAGACATTACTTCTGACTACAATGATTGGACGCGAATCGGATATGGCATTGCCAACGAAATGGGAGAAAATGGCCGTGAACATTACCACAAGGTAAGCGCCAACCATCCTGAGTATGATGAAGAAGAATGTGATAAAAAGTACAACAGCATTCTGCGGTCAATTTCAGGCAACGAGGTTCAAAATCCGTCTACGGGAGCAAGTCTAAGGCATATCATGGAAGAGCATGATATTCAGCAACCCAAGGTTGATGATGAGAACAGGACGGCCTTTAAGACGCAGCAAGCGATTGGCTATGTTCGAGGAAAGGGGTTGTACCGCAATGCCTTCACCAACAAGATTGAAACAAAGCAGGGAGAACTTCTTACGGATGCTGATTTTGATACCATGTTTATCGAGCTACGGACTCAAGGGTGTGCGGTATCAAAGTCTGAGGTGGGGTCAATTATCAATAGCCGCTACATCAAGCAAGTCAACCCCTTGTTGAAATATCTGGAATCTTCAGAGAAGTCGGCCCAAAATGAAGCATTAGAGTCTTTGCTTGATTGTCTGATACAGAAATCTGACGACCCGAAAAAACAGCAATTTTATCGAGCGTTGACGATTAAGTGGTTGCTTCAGATACCTGCAATGATATTGGATGGGCAAATGCCAAGGCTTGTGCTTGTGTTGATTGGTGGCACTTACATTGGCAAATCGGAGTTCTTTCGCCGCTTGTTACCAACACCTTTAGGCAAGTATTACGCTGAGTCTGCTTTGGACAGGGACAAAGACTCGGACATTCTGATGACAGAAAACCTGCTCATCAACGTAGACGAACTTGCCGGAATAATGAAGTCACCTGTAAATGTGGAAAGGTTTAAATCCCTGTCGAGTGCGCGAAATTTCACTTTGCGTACACCGTACGGAAAAATCAACGAGCGATTTCAACGTAAGGCTGTTCTCTGTGGCACCTCCAACAAGATTGATGTAATTCAAGACCACGATACTGGCAACTCACGAATCATCCCTCTGGAAATTACAGACATCAACAAGGAACTTTACAACTCCATTGACAGGGATGCCTTGATCGGTGCTTTGGCTAAAAAGTATCAAGAGCTCGGGCCCGAATATCTGAGGTTGACACCGGAGGAACTGGATATGCTCAAGGCAGAATCAGGGGAGTACACGAGAATGAACGTGGAACTGGAATTGATACAGCGATACTTCCGTCCCGGCAATCGGTTCATGTCAACCACTGAAATATGCGATTATATTTCATCCCGAACGCAATTGTCAATCAATCCTAATAACATCAGCCGTGAGATGAACAAAGATGGACGATTTACAAAAAAGAGGGAACGGGTTGATGGTTCAAGTCTGAATGGTTTTTTGGTTGGTGAAATATCGCCAGCTATATCTGTGGAAGAGGTTAAGCAACGCATAGATGAAAGTCGGATGAACAAAAACTGATGTTCTCTCCGATTTGTACCGATACTGTACTGAGTACAAGGTATGGTATCGGTACAATCAAAAACTACTCTCATGCCCCCTACAACCCCGATTCAAAAGATAAAAAGGGAGGTGTACCGATTGTACTGATACTTTTTCAAAAAGATTAGATTTTAATAACCGAGTTAATAGCTGGTATCAATACAAAAATTAGAAGTTTGAAATCTACCCAGTACAGTCAGTACATCGGTACAGATGCTCCCCACCTTCCTCACTTTTGAACGGGGTTGAAGGGGTTCAAGAGACTGATGCCTTGCTGGGAGACAACATTAAGCTGAATCCAAACACTTCTGCCACGGAACTGTGCAGAACCATAGTCCAATGTGCTGGCTTCTTTCTATTGGATGACATGGTTATTGATGCAAGGCACTGAGAGTCCGTGATGGACAAAGCAATGAGCCATCATTGGAGTCTGATTAGGCATACTGGGGGAGGCAATATGAAAAAAACAAAGGGGGAGGGGGTGAATCAACTCGTAAGGGGGGAGGCGGTATGGGTTTGCAGATATGTCTTTAGGCGTTCATATCTCGCGGGTCAAAATTTCCGCCATAGGCCGACTCCGTAGCCGTATTAAGTAGAGCAGGTTTCAATCTTTGAATTTGTACTACGACGACCTCTAATTGGTTCTACCCCAAAATAATTTCCCTCGTTTTTTCCCTCACTTCAGTTTTAGTAAAGAAAAAACCCTCATAAGTTGTTCACTTACAAGGGTTTAAGTAAATACTTCAGTAGTCCGTACGGGAATCGAACCCGTGTTTCATCCGTGAAAGGGACGTGTCCTAACCCCTAGACGAACGGACCTTCTTTCAAAAGCGGGGCAAAGATAGGTCCGTTCAGTTTTGATTTCCAAACCAGATTGAAAATTTCCCTGAAAAAGTTCTTCAAACTGGTTCTTATCCCTGAATCGAAGCATTCAGTTCGCTTAATCTACAAATTTAATCCAGTAAGATCCAAGTGGGTCCGAACCTGCATCAACAATTTCAATGGTGTATTTGCCCGGCTCTAATTGTTTGTACTCCACTCCGGTGCCACACCAATTTCCAGACCAAGCGGAAAAGGCTACACCATCTTTCTTCCCCTTCAAATTGCCAGTAGGGTGATCGTAGTCTCCTCCTGAGTAGTAGCCTACTTCAAAGTAATCAAATGCGATGTAGGCAGTAGTCTCCCCGGCTTGGATTTCGCCCACGTCAATGATGTTGATCGCGTCGAACTCCATTCGGGATTCTTCAATTTTCGAGTCCAGGGTGTTGTGGAAGCGCACCAGAATTTGGTTGCTGGTTTCTGGAAGCGAGTCTTTTGTACACGAGTTTGCAAAAAGGGTTGCAATAGTCAAGACGGCAAAGAGTGTTTTTTTCATGGTGTAAAATGTTTAGTTCACTGTCAAGACTACTCGCGTCCCAAAGATGGTTGGACGAATTACAAACGATAACGTTCCAGTAACTTTTCCACCTTTTTTTGCACGTCTGGATCAACTTCCAGTTCGGGGGCATGATGCGGCTTTTTTCGCGAATCCAGGACCAGCGGACCGTGGCAGCCCCAATGCTTATGCTCGGTGAAGGAACGAACACCGTGAACATCATGGCTGGGATTAGCGCGGGTGAAGGCTACCCATACAAAGTTGTTGAGTGTAGCTGCAGTGAACTGGCTGTCGTCCACCAGCAAGATAAGCGGAACATGCTGTAAATCAATCCTTTCCAGCCAAGTGCAGATTTCAGTCACTTGTTCCCGAGCCGTTTTTTCGACTTCAAACTTTGGCGCGCGAATCGCCAAAATACCGGGATAACAGAAATGCGGTTCGCCAAAACCAGAAGGCAGGGAAAAGTTTTCCGGCAACTCGGCTTTCAGTGTTCTGCGCCGATCGCCCCGGCAGGCAGCTACGAGTTTCGATCCTGCGTTCCAGCCAGTTCCGGAGTAATCCAGGGTGTCAATGGTGGTCTTGGTTTGAAAATGCAAGTCGCGCGCAAAATCCACCCGTTCCAGAAAGTGCTGGAAAAAATGGGCAATGTCGTGGGTGTCAAGGTTTGGGTCGTCGTCGCTGGCCGCGATGAAAAGGAATTTGGCGAGCGAGGTTTGGCCGGAGCCAATGATACGGTTTGCAATGGTCAGAATTTCCTCTGGTACGCGCTCGCGGAAGGGCATATACCGCTCGTCACCAATGGCGAGTAACAAAGGGTGGACGCCCGAAGCATCCACCGCATGTATTTCTTTCAGGCCCGGAAACTCCTGCGAGGCGAGCGGCGCAACGAGTTCGTGTATAAGCCAGCCAAAACTACTGTCTTCCATGGGCGGACGGCCCACCACGCTGAAATGCCAAAGCGGGTCTTTCCTATGCCAGACTTTGTGGACTTTCATCACTGGAAAATCGTGCGTGAGCGAGTAGTAACCGAGGTGGTCGCCAAAAGGTCCTTCGGGCTTTTTTACGTTTTTAAGGATTTCACCGGTAATGACAAAATCGGCATCGCTGCTGAGAAAATGTCCGTCGCGGTAGGCATAACGAAACCTCCGTCCGCCAAGCATCCCGCAAAAGGTGAGTTCACTCAGTCCTTCTGGCAGTGGCATTATGGCCGAAAAAGCGTGACTGGGCGGGCCACCCACAAAAATGCTGCTCAGGAAAGGTTTCTCCAGTTGGTTGTATTTGGTGTGGTGTACTCCGATGCCGCGGTGAAGTTGGTAATGGAGGCCTATCTCTTCATTTTTAATGTACTCGTTTCCAGAGAGTTGTATGCGGTACATTCCCAAGTTAGCACCCATTGGCCCAGGTTTGTCGGGATCTTCGGTGTACACCTGCGGCATGGTGATGAATGCCCCGCCATCCATTGGCCAACTCTTGATTTGCGGGAGTTTGTCAATGGTCGTTTCAGCCCAGGTCACCGGGGAACTGAACCAGTTTTTCATCGGTAAGGCCGACAAAGCCGTGAAGGGCGCGCCGAGATAACGACCAGGCTTTTTCAGAAAATTGGTCGGATCTTTTTTTAACTCAATCACACGCTTCACCCGCTCGAGGGTGTGGCGGAAAAGAAACGCCGTGCGCTCAAAAGTGCCGTAGATATTGCTGACAGCCTGAAACGGGCTCCCTTTTACTCGCTCAAAAAGTAAGGCCGGCCCTTGTTGCTCAAAGACTTGTCGGTGGATCTCGGCAATCTCCAAATCCGGATCCACTTCTTCCTGAATTCTTAATAGTTTTCCGTGGCGTTCAAGGTCGCGAACGGCAGCGCGCAGCGTAGAATATGACATGGGATACAAAACAACCGGCTTGAGAAAATGGTTGACGATTTAGGGGACTGATGGGCCACGGATGACACGGATTAGACACGGATTTTTTTTGATCCGAACTAATTTATGGATACCCGAATGACGCGGACGAGACAAAGATTTCATGGATCGCTTCGTAACTTCAAAAATCCGTGCAATCCGTGCCCCCCCTAAAATCCCCACTACCGCATAGGCGGCTGCCGACGCTTCCCACCTGGTCGGAATCCCTTGCCGCCCATTTGGGCCATCATGCTCGGGCTCATGGCCTGTCCGGCTTGTTTGAGTTGTTTTTCGACTTCTTTGATCTGTTCTTTGAGCATACCTTCAGTCACATGAAGTTTTTTCAATTCTGAAAAATGGTTCTGTGCGGCTTTGATATTGTTTTTACCAGCAGCAATCATGACCAATTGGAGCATAGCGGCCCCACGCTCGTTGTCGGAGGGCAAGCCTGAGTCGAGCGATTTCTTTATCCACATTTCGGCGGTGTTGAAATCGCGCTTTTGCATATAGAGCGCGCCCTTGGTCATATAAAACACGCCTTTATAGCCCATAAGGAGCAATCTGGGGAAGAAGGTGAGCTTTAGCCTGGCCTCGGCCTCGGGCAGTTGTTGTTTGGACAAAAGTTGGTTGGTAGAAAGGATGGTGCCGAGCATGAGATAGCCCAAAAGCAAAAGAATCCCGATGAGTAAAAACGGAAAACCATACCAAAAACCGTAGGCCTTCCACAAAACGATGCCGCCCAGGATACCGCCTACAATCAAGACAAAACGCAGATAGATGTTAATGACAAACATGAATAGATGGGTTTAAAAAATCGGGGGCGAAGGTACTGCGGATTGATCAAAACAGCAGCCCTAACTGAAAGACAAGTGTCATAAACTCCTTAGTTTTGTGAATGAAAATACACTTCAACCTATCCGCACTCCTGTGCCTTGGCCCCTTGTTCTCTTTTGCTCAAAACATATATGACGCCAGGCAATCAGTCATCCTCGAAGCAATCGTCCAAGAAAACCCGCCCAAAGTGACTCTGAACTGGGTATTGGATACCGCCAATGGCGGATATACGATCTGGCGCAAAGCCAAGGAAGATACCGTGTGGGGAGACAGTCTGGTTGCTCTTGGGCCGGGAAGCACTTCCTGGAGCGACACCACTGTATCTATCGGCATTGGCTATGAATATCAGATAATTAAAAGCCTGCCTGCCTTCCCTTATGGAAACGGCACGCCGAATTTTGGGGCAGGGTATGTTTATTCCGGCATTAAAGTGGCCCCCACTCATCACCGGGGTGCATGTCTGGTGGTTGTTGACAGCACGTTCAAATATTCCCTTGCGACAGAGATTGCCAGACTGCTCTCTGATATCCAGGCAGATGGATGGAGTGCCCAGACGATTTATGTAAACCGAAATGATGCTGTTCCTTCAGTAAAATCCTACATAAAATCATGGTCAGAAACCAATCCAGACAAGCAACAATCCGTGTTCCTGTTTGGTCGTGTACCTGTACCTTATTCTGGAGAAATGGCCCCCGATGGTCATCACAACGACCACCGGGGAGCATGGCCCAGCGATGGGTATTATGCTGAACTGGAAGGCGTTTGGACGGATCAGACGGTCAATATAAATTCTCCCGGCACTAGACACGACAATGTTCCGGGCGACGGGAAATTTGACAACATTGTCTTTCCCGCGCCCCTGAAACTACAGCTTGGTCGGGTGGATTTTGCGAATATGAACAAGTTTCCTGAATCCGAGGAACAGCTATTACGCCGTTATCTGAATAAAGATCATGCCTGGCGAACCGGAAAAATGCCCATGGTGGAACGAGGCCTGGTGGACAATAATTTCCCTGCAGATGTGGAGGCGCTTGGGCAGACTGGCTGGAAAAATTTTGCCGCCATGTTCGGTTATGCCAAGGTCAAAGACTTGCCATACCGGCAGACCATGAGCAATCAATCTTACTTGTGGTCTTATGGCTGCGGCGGTGGAGGGCCGGAAAGCGCTTCTGATATATCCAGCACCACCAATTTTACAACGGATTCCTTGCAAACGATATTCACCTTGTTGTTCGGCTCCTATTTTGGCGACTGGGACTATCCCAATAATTTCATGCGCGCAGCCATTGCTTCGAGAACCTGCCTGGCAAGCACCTGGGCCAACCGGCCAAATTGGATATTCCACCACATGGCTTTGGGTGAGCACATCGGATATTCTGCTAAAATTACCATGAGCAATACCGGCCTTTACACGCCGCATTTTTGGGGCCTTTACGTACATAACGCGCTTTTAGGTGACCCAACCATACGTATGCACGTGCTTCCACCTGTTGAAAACCTGAGTGCCAACCAGGCTGGAATCCATGTGCAATTGAGCTGGCAAGACCCGGCCAATGCTTTGGGGTACTTTATTTACAAAAAAACAGCGGCTGACACATCCTATTTGCTCCTCAACCAGGTTCCGGTGACTGATACTGCGTATTTCAACGCTTGTCCTGACTCTGGGCTGATTTCTTACATGGTGCGCAGCGTGGAACTGCGAACAAGTGCCAGCGGAACATACTATAACTTAAGTAATGGCGTCACTGTTTCCTTCTTGAACAATCCATCAGCATGGATCCTTGACCCCGTGGTAACGATGTCCAATGCGGGACAAGCCAATGGATCGGTTTCTATCCATCCACAAGGTGGTTGCCCGCCCTATAGTTTTGAGTGGAATACAGGTGAAACCACTGCTGAAATCCAGGGCCTGGACGCTGGAACGTACTGTGTCACCATAAGTGATTGCTTGGATTGTTCGGCATTCTATTGCGGCACGGTGGAGACGATTAACAATGTGAGTACACTTCCTGGACTAAGGTCTTCCAGGCTTTATCCCAATCCTGCCGGAGATCATATCCTATTGGAACTCGATTTTGAAGTTATTCAAGATCTTCATTTGGAGATTCTGGATGGCTTGGGCCGGAAATTGGCCAATCAGCCATGCCAGGGCAAAGACATATGGCTTTCATGGGAGATAAGTGCTCTGAGAGCAGGGCAATACTGGCTGCGCGTAAAAAGTGATGATGGTGTGCTGTTGTTCCCTTTTGCAAAAGTGGAAGAATAGGCTTGTTGTAGTGAATAAAATGCATCAACTCCCGCCAGCTAATACAGCCAATTGCTTTCCTTTACGAACCTATTTTATCTATCACATGCGCTCAATCTTCTTCCTGCTCCTGCTCACCGCAGCCTGCACCCCCAAAAGCTCCCCGCCACTTTCGGCGCACAAACCTGCGCCCCTGGCGAGCGATTCCATCGCCACCCTTACCCGCAACGCCATTGCTTACCCCGGCTACTTCCCCTTCTGGTGGGATGAAAAAACGGGCAAGATTTGGCTCGAAATCAATCAATTCGATGCGGAATTCCTCTACGTGAACTCTTTACCCGCCGGGGTCGGTTCCAATGACATCGGACTCGACCGGGGGCAAATAGGCAGCTCAAGAGTGGTGAAATTTATCCGCAGCGGCAACAAAATCCTGCTCATTCAGCCCAATCTCACATACCGCGCAAGCAGCCCCAATGCGCTTGAACGTCGCTCTGTGGAAGAAGCCTTTGCACAGTCTGTGCTCTGGGGATTCACCGTGGCAGCCAAAGAAAATGGTCGTTATCTGGTAGATTTCACGCCGTTTTTGATGCAAGATATGCTTGATGTAAGCGGTACCCTTTTCCGAAGCAACCAAGGGGTCTACTCGACGGATCTGAGCCGTTCGGCGGTGTTTTTGGAACGCACTAAAAATTTCCCAAAAAACTCCGAGTGGGAAGCCACACTGACCTTTACAGGCAAGCCCGCCGGCGATTTCATTCGTTCAGTCACCCCTACCCCATCGGCAGTGACGGTTAGGCAACACCATTCCTTTATCGAATTGCCTGATAATGGATACAAGCCCCGGCGATTTGATCCACGAAGCGGCTTTTTTGAAACTTCCTGGAAGGATTATTCCGTGCCAATCGGCGAGCCAATTACTCAGCGCTATATTGTACGGCACCGATTGGAAAAGAAAGAACCAGGCGCCGCTATCAGCGATCCAGTGGAGCCAATTGTTTATTACATTGATCCAGGCGCACCAGAGCCCGTCAAGTCTGCTTTGTTCGACGGAGCCCGCTGGTGGAATCAGGCTTTTGAAGCTGCTGGTTATCGCAACGCATTTATTGTCAAGGAGTTGCCATCTGACGCCGACCCGATGGACGTGCGCTTTAACCTCGTCCAATGGGTACACCGGTCCACACGGGGGTGGAGTTATGGCAATGCCGTCAGCGATCCGCGCACGGGCGAAATCATTAAAGGTCATGTTTCACTTGGCTCACTGCGCGTGCGGCAGGATTACCTCATCGCACAGGGTTTGCGTTCACCATTCGAGGACGCTCAAAATACGGACTCGATTTCTGAACAAATGGCCCTGGCCCGTTTGCGCCAACTTTCAGCCCATGAGATCGGACACACACTCGGATTGGCGCACAATTTCGCTGCCAGTGTCAACGGTCGCGCCTCTGTGATGGACTATCCCCACCCGTATATCACCCTGACAGAAAGCGGCGATCTTGATTTTTCCAATGCTTATGACGACAAGATTGGAGAATGGGACAAACGCTCCATTCTGTATGGCTATCAGGATTTTGCTCCAAACCTGGATGAAAACGCCGAACTTGAAAAGATTTTGGCGGAAAACACCAGTCTAAGACTGGATCATATTTCAGACGAAGGCGCCCGCCCACCGAATAGTGCCCACCCAACCGCCCACCTTTGGGACAATGGCACCAACGCTACCGATGAATTGCTGCGTCTGATGGCAGTCAGGAGCAACGCATTGAAACGTTTCGGCGAAAAAAGTATCCCAAAAGGCCGGGAAATGGCCGAGTTGGAACGTGTGTTGGTACCACTCTATCTGGCACATCGTTACCAAACCGAAGCAGCATCCAAATCCATCGGTGGGGTGCAATACACCTATGCAGTGCGTGGTGATGCGCAGCCCACCAACAAGCCAGTCTCTGAAGCCGACCAACAACGAGCTTTCGATGCTTTATCGCAAACGCTGCAACCAAACTTTCTGGCCTTGCCTGAATCTATTATCCACCTGATTCCGCCACAACCCATTGGTTTTGACAGGGATCGGGAAATGTTCAAGGGTAACACAGGAGGCTTTTTCGATCCTTTATCGGCTGCAGCAAGTAGTGCTGGTCTAACCCTGGACATGCTGTTGTTGCCAGAACGGCTCAATCGGCTTTCAGAACAGCAAGCCCGCGGAACGCTGCGCTCCTTTACGGTTGGAGATATGCTACACCGTATGCGGGCAACCCTATTTGCACTCAAAAAAGCTTCAACGCCCATGGAATCGGAACTCCAACGCATCGTTCAACAACTTTATCTAAACCGCCTGCTAGTGTTGGCCATATCTGAAGGGACCACTGGCAGCGTAAAGGGTAATATTCTATTGGAAATCAACACCTTGGAAATTGAACTCAGCAAAAGGTTTGTTACTACAACAGATACAGATGAGCAGGCCAATCTGACTTACCTGTTGGATCAAATGCGCCGCTTCCGGGAAAAACCTGATGCATTCAAACCAACGCCCGGTGTTGCAATACCACCTGGACAGCCGATTGGATGTGGTGAGGAGTAGATATCCAAATGCAGCAGCCCCGACCAGCAAATACTGCCAATCGGGGCTGCAAAAAACGGAATAGACTTGGGCTTTGGCTTTATACGGCCAAGGGATTATTTCAAATGGTACCCTGCTTAGCCCATTCCGGTGCGGCATACTCGCCGTGAGTCATAGTGTTTGCCCTGATTTGTACTACATCCTCAAAACAAAACTGACAATTTGGGCAGGGAAAATCAACGTGTTTGACCTTAAATATTGTTTATAGTGTCCGCCAATTGCTTTGATTGGCTAGTGTCTGTTTCCTGGTGGTTTGAAGGGTTTGAGGGGTATGAAGGGTATTGGGCAATTCAAACCCTTCAAACCCTTCAAACAACTTTCCTAACGGTTATTCCCCGCAATTCCCCTTTTCAAGGCATAACTAATCGCTTCTCCTTTGGAATTGACGTGCAACTTGCGGTAGATTCCCTGGATATGGTTTTTAACCGTATCTGTGCTAATAAAGTGTTTGGCTGCAATCATCTTGTAAGACAACCCGTCCACCAACGCCTCGAGAATTTCTTGCTCTCGAGGCGTCAGTCCGGTGGAAAGGCCATCATCATCGCTTTCTATGGTTCTGATAGCAACAGTTGCAGCAGCACTTGGGGCTGATATGTTGTTCAAATGAAAGAACTGCAAAACTTTTCGTGCGATGGCAGGACTCATGGGCGATCCGCCTTTGTGTACCAAACGCACACTGTCAACCAGTTCGTCAGGGCCGGATTTTTTCAAAAGATAGCCCGTTGCGCCATTCCGAAGGGCTTGAAAAATCCGATCCTCCTCCTCGCTTACGGTTAACATTACCACTTGAGTGTTCGGCGAAACCTCTTTGACAACGGCCGTGGCTTCAATGCCATTCATGCCCGGCATATCAATATCCATCAATACAACCTCTGGTTTCAGTTGGCTAATAGCCTGCCGTACTTGGGAGCAATCAGGATACGCCGCCAAGACTTCTACATCGCGTGTAAAACGAAACAGATGCAACAGGCTTTCCCGGAAATCACCGTTATCCTCGAAAATAACCAAACGCAATGGTACCATGGTAAAAAATTGGGGCGTGCCTTTAATAGTTGCGGATTATTCAGCAAAGGTATGCCTGTGTGGGTGTGAGATAGAATAGGAAGTTCGTACTAATCCCCAAATACTTTAAGGTGTACGGTTTCGACAAAAAGAGCCGGGGTGCGCGCAATTGCGACACACCCCGGCTCTGCATTTAATTCAGTTTTAGCCACTAATTCCACAAATCTTCACGAATTAGTGTGAATTCGTGCAATTCGTGGCAACTTGGGACTTTATTTCGCGTCAGCGAAGAAATCTTTCACTTTGTCCTTGTGAACGATCATCTGCTTGTAAGTGTATCTGCCCGTGACCGGGTCTTTCACGGCCTTCACCACTTTGACATGGTCCTTGCCGGAGCCAACGTTAGCGGCACGTTGTGCGACGCGTGCGTTTTTAGAGACTTTCTTTGCCATGGTACCTCAATTATTTGAGTAGTGAGAGTGTGGGTTACTTGATTTCCCGGTGAAGGGTATATTTCCGCATGATTGGGTTGTATTTTTTCAACTCCATGCGGTCGGGTGTATTCTTGCGATTCTTCTGGGTAATGTGGCGCGATGTGCCGGGTAAGCCGCTGGTTTTGTGCTCTGTGCACTCCAGAATAACTTGAATGCGGTTGCCTTTACTTTTCTTTGCCATGATATTTTACTTTTTAATGGGGTGATTTAACAGCCTTCTGCTGCATTCGGGTAGTAAGTGATTTCACCTTTTTTCTCCAATTTTTTGATGTACTGGTAAATGCCCAGTTTGGATATGGTGCGAATGGCACTGGTACTCACCTTAAGCGTCACCCATTCGTTCGTTTCCGGGATGAAAAACTTTTTGGTTTGAAGGTTTGGGTAAAACCTTCGCTTCGTTTTGTGGTTGGAGTGCGAGACGTAGTTGCCTGTAATAGGCTTCTTCCCCGTCAGATCACAAATTCTAGACATTGTACAAAAATTTAAGTGTTCTAGTTGATAATACTGCCTTTCAAAAAATGAGTGTGCGAGATAAATCTCACACACTCAAACACTTAACAGTAGTGGGTGACTCCGAGAGGACTCGAACCTCTAACCTCCTGATCCGTAGTCAGGGACTCTATCCATTAAGCTACGGAGCCTTTATCTGCCATAACCTTTAAAAGCGAAGGCAGACCCTGTTGGTTTTCGGGCGGCAAAGGTAAACCTTGCCAACCCAAAAAACCAAACTGACTTTTATATTTTTGGGATTTTTATTGATCTTATCACATCCCCCTTTCCAATCGTGTAGATATATACCCCACGTGGCAGGTTGGCTGTTTCGAATTCAAAGTCATAATAACTCTCAGAAAACTGCTCTGGGATCCATTGTTTTTCGAATAATTGCTGACCCAGCATGTTGAACACCCTGAAATCGTAGGGTTGAAAGCTGGGAGTTTGATAATAAATACGCACCCGGTTTCCTCCTTGAAGTATCTTCACTTCCAGTAGCTCGAGCGGGCCAACCGTGGCACCATCGCAGATATTGCGCACTCCTTCAAGCGCATTGCCGAGGTCAAGGTGGCCGCCTGTGGTAGTGATACCAGCCAGGGTGGAGTTCGGCTCTGTATTGTTCAAAATCACATCGCGAACACGGCGGGCACAAGTAGTTGGGCTGGTAAGGGCATCGCTGGTAAATGGCTCACAACCAAGGCTGTACAACAATCCGATACCACCAGAAACGTGGGGCGCCGACGCCGAACAACCACCGATGTTATTGTAACTTGGCTGGTCATTTCCAGGACCGCCACTATTGAAGGTCGAGTAGGTATCAATGCCTGGGGCGCCCAAGTCAATGGAAATACTGCCGAATCCCGCGCTCTGCACTTTAATGCCTGATTTTGTGATGTTGGTTACAGCGATGAAATACTCACTTGGGCAGGTGGTGGGCATGTCGCCCACTACATCCACATCTACTGGGTCGTTGGCAGTAGCCCCTACGCTCAGAATGCCTACTTTACCCAGGGAATCATAAAGGGCACACCAAACAGGATGGTCATCCGCGCGTTCTCCATCAAAACCAAAGGAAGCATTGGTTGCTACCACAAAAGCGCCTTTTGCACCATTGGTCTGGTTGTACAATCGGCGCATTTTCCCAACATATTCGTAGCCTTGTATGATTTCGCTTTCGTATTCCATGCCGGAAATGTTCATCAATTTCACATTCCAGTTTACTCCTGTGACACCTAGGCTGTTGTTGCCCCTTGCCCCGATAATACCACAGACTGCCGTACCATGGTACCCTTTGTTCCCAAGGTCGTCAGCCTGTGTTTGCGGGTTCCAGCCCCCGAAATCGTCCTTAAACCCATTGCCATCGTCATCCACGTCATTGTTGGGGATTTCATTCCAATTCCAAAAACGGTTGGGGGCAAGGTCGGGGTGTGTGAGGAGGGCTCCTTTTTCAAGCACTGCCACTACGATGGTATCGCCATTGGGTGTAAGGCCTCCAGTAGAAGTTTCCCATACCTCCGGGGCATTGATGAATGTCATATTCCCTTGTCGCCACCATTCGGTGTCGTTGGGTTCAACGGATCTCTCCTGCACTTTGTGGTTCCATTGGGCAGTATGAATGCTTGGAGCGCGACGGGCGATTAAAAGCATTTGAGCATTGTTTTCCTGGTTTTCTTCCATATTTAGAAGAAAAATATTCCAGTCCTTTGACAAGGTGCTTTTCAGAGAAAATACCCCGGGAGCATCGCGGTTGAGTTCTGAAAGGGTGTTTTGTAGATTTGCGCCCGGTTCCAGTTGGATGATTATTTCTCCGGGACGGCGTTCGACCAATGTTTTTTGGGCAAAAATGCCTGCTGCAAAACAGAGCAGGAGGAGGGCCAAACCTGCCTTCGCTCCCAACGTCGTCAAGACTTTAGCGGGCGAAAAAGCTATGACGGGTAAACAGGTAGTGTTTTTCATGTGCGGATATTTGTTTGAATGCAGGGGCGATGAATACAAATCTGTGATTTTGGTTGCCCAAAGAAATGATTTTTACCGCAGATGGTTGGGAGTGGCGGGGAGAAATTTTGCCACTATCGGCCAAAATGGCCTTCATATGTCATAGACATTGCCCGCTCGACTAGTATTTATTTAAACCGAGAACCGCCCCATCTATTTTGCCATTTCCTTTCAAAATGATTGTTCCTGCTTGACCTGTATCGCCCACATAATCAAGGTACGGCGACTTTATGGTTTGGGTTTCCTCCTGCGGCTCGCCTTCGAAGGCATCCGGTGCAGGGGTATCAAAACGCCTGACGATGCCTCCATCTATTATCAAGGTAGCCCCTTGTTCCACCACGATGGCACCTGAATTCGGCATTAAAATTTCGCTGGTGATGGTTAAGACAGCCCCTGTTTTGACTAAAACATTGGCATAAAGCCGCCTGTTCGAATTCCATGTTTCCTCCGTTGACACGACCAAATCTGCGGATGTGCTACCGTACGTAAAATCTCCTTCCACAAACTGCCATAAAGATGGATAAAGGCTAAAAGTTTGATGAACTCTGGCAATTTCCTGGGTGGTCATATAATCGTGCATGCCTCCAAAACTGGTACGCATTATGGAATGTAAATGGTTTTCTGAAGTGTGCCCAAGCCCAAAAAGGTGTCCCAATTCGTGGGCAATACTTTCGCCTACTTCATATTCCATCGTCCAGTCTGGCTCGTGCAGCACATTGCGTTTCCACCAGAGTTTTAGCCAGACATTGCCAATATGGCAACGCATAGAATGGTATTTACCATAAGGTTGTACCCTGGAATTCAATACTGGTATTTCGCTGGCAGCATGTTGTTTAAAAAAGATGCGTTTGTCGTAATCGGTTGTTGTACCCAACACGACCATTTCCCTGTGAAGTTGTCCGTCATTCGAGAAATATAAGTTGATGGCCTTTGGCAAGGCGGTGTCACCATAGATTTGGTTATCCAGATAATCCAAATACCAGCCCGACAAATAGGGCACTCCGGAATGGTTGGTGTCATTTCGGTTGTTCCAACCAAATTCATACTTTTTGAAGATAATATTTGGCACTATCTCAACCTTGGCATTGGACAAAAACGGCAGATTTTGCCCAGGATAATACTCCTCGTTTCTGTTCACCAGGTTTGCGAAAACCTCATTCGTCACCCGGATCATGTTCTGGAGAAAGGTATGGTCGGCAGGATTGTCCTGGAAATTACCGGAACCATCCTCACGCTGGAGTATAATCAAGTTAACCCTGACTTTCAAAGGGTTGTAACTTGGGTCTGGCAGGTAATGGCTACTTTGTGCAAAATGTATTTGAGGGACGAGCAAGAGTATCATCCACGCCAACTGACGGAATTGCTTGCGAATTTTCAAGTCATTCATGCTACCCATTGTGTTACTCAGAAAAGTTTATTTCACGCAACGACGCAACGACGCAACGTTTTGACAATCATGAACATTAAACGTTGCGGCGTTGCGTGAAATTTTTCAAATATTTACCCCCTGAACATCCCCTCATAAAATTCCACCACCCGCTCATCCGTAATCACATCCTGCGGGCGAATGCGGTTTCGGAGCACTACGCCTTCCAAAGTGCGACAACGGCTAAGCGCCACGTACAATTGTCCGTGCTCGAATGCTCCAGCTCCAAGATCAATGAGCACCCGGTCAAAGGTCTTTCCCTGGCTTTTGTGGATACTGATTGCCCAGGCCAGTCGCAAGGGATATTGCGTAAATGAACCCACCACCTCGGTTTCAAGTCCGCCGGTGGCACCTCCTTTGTAACGAATGATCTCCCATTCGGATTTAGCTACTTCTATCCGGCGTTTTTTGCCGCCCTGCTCTTCGGTTTCTACCACTATGGTGTCTTGATTCAGGAGGGTGATTTTGCCGATCGTTCCGTTAACAAATTGTCGTTGTTCCAAATCGTTGCGGACAAACATGACCTGTGCCCCCTTGCGCAAGCGAAGACCAAAATCTGTGGGATACAAACCCGGATCAAACTGTCCTTTCACATCGGCAATGAATTCATATTCCGGCGTTTCGAGCAAAGAGAGTTCGCGCTGATTGATCTTGTCGGCAGTGGCATTTCGGGCGCAAAGCGTAATGTAACCGTCGGTTTCGGAAAAGCTGGGCTGATGCCGCTCATTCAAATCTTCGAGGTCGTCAAAGTCTACTTCATTAACGCGAACGGCTTCCAAAAGCCGCAGAAAATGCCTGGATTCCTGGCGATAAACTTTCCTAAGTTCGAGGGTTTCTAATTGAAAATCAACATCTTGAAAAATCTTCGCCGAAAAGAAATAGGGGCTTTCGTAATACTCGCTGAAATAGGCTGACTCCACGGGGTCGCGCGTTACCACGGGCGGGAGCTGGAAAAGATCGCCAAAAAAAACGACCTGCACACCACCAAAAGGGCGGTAGTTCTCGCGATTGACGCGCAGGAATTTGTCCATGCCATCCAGTAAATCTGCCCGTACCATCGAGATTTCGTCAATGACCAGCACCTCCAGGTTTTTGTAAATCCGCAGCAGGTCTTTGCGCGTCACTTTTCTGGAAGCCTCACCCGGGGTAACGATGCGAGGCGGGAAACCAAAAAAAGAGTGAATCGTTTGACCTTGAACGTTCAGCGCCGCCACGCCCGTTGGAGCCAAAACGGCCACTTTTTTGTGGGAGGTATTGCGGAAAAGCTGGAGCAAGGTGCTCTTTCCAGTACCCGCCTTCCCGGTGATGAACAGGTGGGTATCGGTTTTTTCCAGCACATCGAGGGCGTGGCGAAAGTCGTCGTTGAGTTGAAGTGTTGGTTGGTTGAGCATGGCGGCGTAAAGATGCGCAGAAGCTGCCAATGGCTTCTCAAAAGCGCTGACTCGTCGGCAAAATTCATTGCCCGCGGAAGACGGGACTATATTTGTCGCTCTTTTTTTGACATGATTAACAGGACAGACAGGATGGTGTCGGCTTCGCCGACTTTAAACTGTGGTCGGCGAAGCCGACACCATCCTGTCTGTCCTGTTAATCCTGTCAAAAATAATGTCAAGCAACAACTACCTCCTTATTCTATGAACAAAATCACTGTCCTTTCATTTTCAGTCCTCCTTTCCATCTTCTGGGCCTGCCAAAACAATGCCCCCACCCCATCTGCTGCTCAAAAATCGCAAATGTCTATTGATTCCCTTTTCGCCGATTACCACCGCGAACGACTGCCATTGTTCCCTATCGAAGCCACTTTTGCTGGGGACACTCGTTACAACGACTTGCTGCCCAATACCATTTCGCAAGCACATCGCGAGAAGCTGCGCAAGTTTTTTACACAATACAAAACCAGTTTGCAAGGCTACAACCGTGCGCAATTGACTGAAAACCAACGCACCAGTTACGACATCCTTCTCTGGGAATGCGATATCAACCTGGAAGACCTTTCGTTCCCGACTGAACTCATGCCCATCAACCAGTTCGACTGTTTGCCACTTACCATGGGACAATTGGCTGGCGGGACTTCTGGTCAACCATTTAAGAGCGTACAAGACTATGATAACTGGCTTCGCCGCGTGGATGGTTTTGTGATGTGGTGCGATACCGCCATTGCCAATATGCGCCGGGGCATGGCCTCGGGGTATGTTTTACCCAAGACTTTGGCAGAAAAAATGGTGCCGCAAATGGCTGCTTTCGACCATGGCCCGGCGGAAAAACACCTGTACTACTCCCCTATTTCCCTGATGCCCAAGGATATCTCTGCTACCGAGCGCGAGCGTCTCACGGCCGCCTATCAGCAAATGGTGAACGATAAGATCATCCCCGTTTACCAGCGGCTGCACAAGTTTGTAAAAGAGGAATATCTACCTGTTTGCCGGACTACTTCGGGCATTTCTTCGGTACCAAATGGTTCAAAATATTACGCCCACCAAATCCGCAGTTATACCACCACGAACATGACTGCGGAGGAAATTTTCAATCTTGGCGAACAGGAAGTCGCCCGACTCTCGCAGGAAATGGAAAAGGTAAAAGCCCAGGTAGGTTACACAGGGGATCTAAAAAGTTTCTTTGACCACGTCCGCAAACGCAAAGAACTAATGCCCTTTACTGAGCCGAATCAGGTGATCGAGAATTTCAACAAGATTCACGAGACCATGAAACCACAATTGGCCAAACTATTCGATTTGGTACCAAAAACAGCGTTTGTGGTAAAACGCACCGAAGCCTTCCGGGAAAAAACAGCAAGCGCGGAATATGTTCAAGGTTCACTGGACGGCACACGCCCCGGCACGTTTTACGTCCCGATTCCAAATGTGCGGGAGTACAATTTGTATTCTGACGAGGATTTGTTCCTGCATGAGGCCATTCCCGGACACCATTACCAAATATCCCTTCAGCAGGAAAACACCGCATTGCCCGACTTCCGCCGCACCCTTTGGTACAGCGCTTACGGAGAGGGTTGGGCTTTGTACTGTGAGTCGCTTGGTACGGAACTTGGGCTTTACAAAGACCCCTATCAATATTTCGGGATGCTCGGCGCCGAGATGCACCGCGCCATACGCCTTGTGGTGGATGCCGGGATGCACGCCAAAGGCTGGACCCGCGAACAGGCCGTTCAGTATTCGCTCGACCACGAGGCGGAATCAGAGGCCAGTATTGTGTCAGAAATAGAACGCTACATGTCGTGGCCGGGGCAGGCGCTTTCTTACAAAGTTGGCCAACTTAAGATTCGTGCATTGAGGGCTAAAGCGGAGCAGGCACTTGGGCCAAAGTTTGACATTCGGGCTTTCCACAAGCTCGTGCTGGAGCATGGGTGCTTACCGTTGACGGTGCTGGAGGGGAAGGTGGATCGGTGGGTGGAAGAGGTGAAATGATTAAAAATGTAACCCGCAAAACAGGTGAATCGGAAAATTCAAAACCGCAAAATCAAGAAAAACTCTATTGGGACGAGGTCAAAATCTTGCCCTATTCTCAATCAAAATGTATGGTTTTAGATTTTCCGGTTCTCCTGTTTTGCAGTTTTGCGGATTATTTTACTATTTAGAATTATCAAATTTAAACCAATCCCAACTTACCCCATCAAAGCCCCCATATTGTTCACAATCAAATCATTTCTATAACATGAAAACATTGAGATTTTCTCCCTTGTTGGGCATCCTAGCCCTTTTACTATGCTCCTTCCCTTTATTTGCTCAAAGCGACATGGAGGCCGACAGCACCGGGCTTCCGGGCGATAACTTTAGCCTCGAAGCTGCCATTGAGCTGTTTAAAAAATCAAGCTCTCCCGAAGATTTTGAAAAACGCCTGAATACCGAAAACAATGAAGCCAACAACCTCGACCTGAACGAGGATGGTGAAATTGACTACATCCGCGTTGTGGACAACATGGATGGCGATGTACACGCACTTGTACTGCAAGTGGCTGTCAGCGAAAAAGAATCGCAGGATGTAGCCGTCATCGAGATCGAAAAGCAAGGCGCTGAAAACGCTATCCTCCAAATCATTGGAGATGAGGCACTGTATGGAGAGCAGACCATCGCTGAGCCTTTTGAAGAAGAAAAGGTGAAAAGCGGAAAAAACAAAGGCCCCGCTGCAGAACGGGCTCCCGTTCGCATCATAGTGAACGTGTGGCTGTGGCCCAGCGTTCGGTTTATGTACGCGCCGGGCTACCGCCTCTGGGTTTCGCCCTGGCGTTGGAGGGTTTACCCAGCCTACTGGAGACCTTGGAGACCACACCCTTGGCGCGTGTTCCACGTCCGTGCAGTACCCTTCCGCGCCCATTGCCATGTTGTTCGCACACACCGGGTACATCGTGCCCATGCTGTGTATGCTCCACATCGCGCGCATTCAAAAGTAGTGCACACCCGCACTACCACCGTGGTGGCAG
This sequence comes from Saprospiraceae bacterium, assembly GCA_046160625.1. Lineage (GTDB taxonomy): Bacteria > Bacteroidota > Bacteroidia > Chitinophagales > Saprospiraceae > M3007. The sequence continues at coordinate 49,698 of JBJXGZ010000098.1, read as the reverse complement.
CACGAGGCAAAAACGGGGCTGTAGTTGGCAAAAAAACGACCACTACTACCAAGCAGAATGGCCGTGTCAAACAGTCAAAAACCACTACCACAGGGGTCAAAAAAGGTAAAAACGGCAATGTCGGTGTAAAAAAGACGACCACAAAAACAACCCGGAAAAGAGGGCACTAACGCTCCTATTCTATTGGCTTCCAATTGGTTCGGTGTTTCAGTCAGCCAGTTTGTTTGTAAATGTTGACACGATTTTTTTTCAAAAATGCGTCTATGGTTTGGAAGTTGGCATAAAAGCATACTTTTACAGCCTTATTTGCTAACTTTTTACCATTCAAAATCATGAGCAAAATTTTTAACGACATCAAATCAAAGGTCGCCGAAATCGAAGGAGACGTGACCAAATTCTACGGCGGCAACAACGCTGCTGGCGCTCGCGTACGGAAAGCAATGCAAGAACTGAAGGCATTGGCTACTGATCTCCGCAAAAACGTTCTGGACACCAAAACTAAGCGCGCAGCGAAGTAATTTCCCTGCGAAAAAAATCAAACACCTGCAATGCCTTCTGGCGTTACAGGTGTTTTTTTTTGTGGTAATTTGAGGATATGTTGATTTGGTGATTCGAGTGACCGAGCTCGGGAGTCCAAATAACCAAATCCCCAAATCCCCAAACTCATTTCATTCCGTGCTCCAATCAAACGACCTGTTCTTCAAGCTCTCCAGCGTGTCCTTTAGTTTTTGGTCAATGATGGCCTTTTCCTTTTCCACCGTGGCATTGGCGCGATGGACGCCTATTTCCGTATCAACCTTGAGATTGTTTTTTACGCTGTTGCTCAACAGGGTGGTTTGTTCCAGGTTTGCCATTTCAAAAACGTGTTCCTGTTGGTGCAGCACAAAATCATAAGGGCTTCTGTACGAAATCAGTTTTACCAAAATGGGGGCAGTTTCAACTGCGATAAAAAGCAATGTGATAAAAATACTGGCCCAAAAAATGGCAAGACTTCGGCCCGCGAGCCTCGAAAGCGCGTCCAATCGTGCCGCAAGGCCGTCGTAGCGGCTGCGTTCAAGTTGGGCTATATCCGTCTGCGCAGCTGCTTCAAATTGTTGCGCGGCCAGTTCTTTTTCACGTACCAAGGGTTGGTTTTCAAGCATTAAAGCCTTGAGTTCTGCCTGCGCCTGGTCGGCGGCGTCCTTTTTGGCGCGGTAGATTGGGCCGAGGTTTTTCTTGCGCGAACCACCTGTGCCATCGGCTTCTTGCACAGCGATTGTGGCGAGCGAATCGCGATAGGCGGTTTTGGCAAAAATCTCTGATTTGAGGATTTCGGCTTGTCCGCGCAATTCATCAATCTGTGTTTGATACCGCAATTTCACAAGGTCTTCCTGTTGTTTGAACACTTCTTGCTCCATTTGCACCATCTCTGCTCGGATTTCTTTTTCAAAGATTTTCAGTTCCAAAGGCTTTGAAATTACCAGCGCCAACAATACAGCCATAACCAAACGTGGAAATGCCACAAAAAAATCACGCCACCATTTTCCATTGCTCTTCATGCTCATCACGATATAACGATCAAGATTGAAGATCATCAATCCCCATACCAACCCAAATGCCCCGGCGAGCCAGTAGGAGTCAAAAACGGTGAAAAGCGCGTATCCAGAAGAAAAGAAAGCAAGTACACCCGTAAAAAATACGGTAGCGCCGATCCCAGCATATTTGTTTCGGTCAGTGGAGCATTTTTCCAGTACACTGGACTCCACGCCGGAGCAAAAGAGGAAAAAGTCTTGGATATTTTTCATAGAAGATGTTTTGTTTCAGTAGCAGTTGGCAAAGCAAATGCTAAACGCACACAAATGAATTCTATTTTCGATAAACAAGGTACTTGGTTATACAAAATACTAAATGACTTGTGGATTTGATGGTTTGCGGATGTGAGGATTTGGCGATTTGTTTCTGCACCTCACTACCTTCGCCGAATGAAAATTCACACCCTCGACCTGCAATTCCTGGGGATCGAAAAATCTATCGCAGTTTTTGTCCTAGAAAGCCGGGATGGGCTTGCTTTGGTGGAATGTGGCCCAGCCTCTACCCTACCCCATTTGCAAATAGCCCTCGCCGAATACAGTTGGAAAATGGCTGATATTCAACACGTTTTTCTGTCGCACATTCATTTTGACCACGCGGGAGCTGCCTGGGCATTTGCCGAACAAGGCGCGAAAATTTACGTTCACCCCAAAGGATTGCCTCATCTCGCCCAACCCGAAAAACTCTACTCTTCAGCCCGGATGATCTATGGCGATGAAATGGATAGGCTCTGGGGCAAGATGCGGCCTGTCCCTGAAAATCAACTATATGCACCGGAGAATGGCGAAATCATCGAAGCTATTGGGCTTAGTTTCAAATCCTGGTACACACCGGGCCATGCGGTACACCACATTGCCTGGGAAGTAAGCAGTTCCATGCAATCAAAGGAACTGGTACTTTTCACAGGGGATGTAGCCGGGGTTCGCATGGGTGAAGGCCCCGTGATGCCGCCGTGCCCGCCGCCGGATATTCAGGTAGAAGATTGGCTGGCCTCGATCCAATTGATGCGCGATTTACCCTCAGAAAGATTCTTTCTGACCCATTTTGGAGAAATTGGCGACAAAATCGCCCACCTAGATGCGCTCGAAAAACGCTTGATTAAATGGGCCGATTGGATGCGTCCACACGCGGAAGCGAATACTGCCCTTGAGACCATTGTACCTGCTTTTCAATCCTTTGTCAATGCCGAACTCATTGCCGCCGGCGTGGCAAAAGAAGATTTAGCGCGTTATGAAGCAGCCAACCCTGCCTTTATGTCGGTCGCTGGATTGATGCGTTATTGGAAGAAAAAAAATAATTAGACTTTGGACATTGGACTGTTAGACTTGCCACCCGCTTAGGTCTAACGTCCAATGTCCAAAATCCAAAATCCAAAAATGAGCATACTACAAAAAATTGAAAATCGAGATGTTCTCATCGTAGGGGATGTGATGATTGACCGCTATTTGAGGGGTTCGGTAAGCCGTATTTCCCCCGAAGCACCGGTGCCAGTGGTATTGGAAAAGGGGACAGAAGACCGACTCGGCGGGGCGGCAAACGTTGCACTGAATGTGCAAGCATTGGGTAGTCGCGCTTTTTTGTGCAGCATTATCGGTGACGACGAGGATGGGGAAAAGTTTTTGGAAAAACTTGCTGCTCATAATCTCCCTCAAATTGGAATTCTGAAGTCTTCAACACGACGAACCACCGTCAAAACCCGTATCCTCGGCAACCATCAGCAAATGCTCCGGATTGATCGCGAGGACACCCACGACATAGACCAGGAGGAAGCAGGCAAATTATGTGACAAAGTCATGTCCATCATTGGTCAAGAGCCTATTAAAGTCATTATTTTGCAAGATTACAACAAGGGCGTGTTGACAGAATGGGTGATCAAAAGAATCCTGGACGGCGCAAAACAAAAAGGGGTTTTCACGGCGGTTGATCCTAAAAAAGCCAATTTTTTTGCTTATAAAGGGGTTGATTTATTCAAACCCAATTTGAAAGAAGTGCGCGAAAGCACCCCGTTTTCCGTAACACCCGACTTAGAATCCTTGCAAAAAGCATCTGATTTCCTGCGGGAAAAATTGGACAATCAGTTTACAATGCTCACACTTTCGGAAAAAGGATTATTTTTGGATGGCGGAACGGATGGCAAATGCTTCCCCACCACGCCTCGAAATATATCCGATGTAAGTGGTGCTGGCGACACGGTGATTAGCATTGCAGCGATGGGACTGGGAGCAGGATTGGATTTGGAAACAGTAGCGTTGCTTTCCAATATGGCAGGCGGACAAGTGTGTGAATCGCCGGGAGTGGTGCCCGTTAATCGCGCCCGCCTGGAAAAAGAACTGGCAAATACCAACATGTAGCATTGGTACTACGTCTGACAAGTATACACAATTACTTTTCTTCTTTAAATCTGTTGCCATGAAAATTTTCTGTACAATTTTCGCTATCATTTTCCTGTTCCATCCACTATTTGGACAAGCGAACGACCCTGCACCAGACACCCTTTTGCAGCATACGTTTGAAGGAACTTTTGACCCCGCCGACACCATGCTTACATCGCCAACCGGCAACGACCTCCTTTGGGTGAATTACGATCAAGACAATAAAATAGGCCGCTGCGTTAGCAATGGCTTTCCTACGCCAAAAGGCTGGTATTGGGAAAGCGACCTTGGCTTCGTGGACCCAAATATGACCGAAAACTCGGCCTTTACCAGCTGCTCTTTCCTAGATCATAATACCCCACAAAACAAAAACTGGCTGATAACCAGCCCGGTGTATATTCCTGACAGTTCATACTGGCTTTGCTGGCGATCGCTTTCGTACTATGGCCCGGGTTTTATGGACGGATACAAAGTGCTCGCCTCTACCAGCACAAACTTTCCCGCAGCATTCAACGATACGCTGTTCATGGCAGCACAAATGGTTGTCCACTCAGATCCAGCTGGTTCGCTTGAAATTGACGACTACATTTTTTCACCCGGCTATATACACGCTAATGGCTATACTGATACGGCCTATTTTTTTATTGATACTGAACCACTTGGGGATTTTTACCACGGCAAACTGGAACCTCACAGCCTGAGCCTTGCTGCCTATGCGGATCAAACCATTTACATCGCGTTCCTACACGATTCCTACGACGATTTCCAATTACAAGTGGATGACATTTTGGTTACCAATACTAAAGTGTCTGCAACTTATACGCTTTCCAACCTTCTTCATTTCAACATTTTGCCCAACCCCGTCCACGATTTTGCTTTCGTGAACTGGAGAACCCAAACGCCGATGGAAGGACGTTTAAGTGTTGTGGATCAATCCGGCAAAATTGTTTTTGAAAGAAATTTCAACAGTCGGGCTGAGGGGCAAATCCATCTTGATATGCAAGGGTTTGCAAGGGGTGTCTATTTCTGCAAACTAGAAACTGCCACGGGGCAAGCAACGAAGATGTTGGTTAAGATTTAGTGGCAGTAGGCAGTTGCAAGCAGGCAGTAGTAGTTGACAGTGGCAGGGTCATTGCGGTGCCTACTGCCACTGCCAACTACTTCAGTTCCCATCCAGATAAATAATCGCCCGCTCAGCAATATTCTCTGTCACTTCTCCGGGGTACAGAAATGCCCGATCGCGAAATATTTCCCGCAAATCTGCCGAGTCCAAAGCCGTAAGTTTGGAAGCGAATTGTTCGGCCCGCTCGAAACAATATTGCAATCGGTCGAGGAGGAATTGATAGTCTTTTACCCAAATGACCGTATTGAGGGGCAAAATTTGGAATAGTGACACTTTTTGGTCTTGCCTAAACCGTGTGCTTAGGTTTGGCACGATGCTTAGCGAAGAGAGATTGCGCTGCGAGAGCTGTGTGGTTGGATCAAAAGTACGGATGGTATCTACCTCATCGTCAAAGAGTTCGATCCGATAAGGCAGTTCGTTGCCAAAAGAAAATAGGTCAATAATACCGCCACGTATAGAGAATTGACCCGGTTCAAAAACGAAGTCGGCGCGCTCGAAGCCATATTCCACCAGCACTTGAATCACAAAATCAGCATCGAGTTTTTCACCTTTTTTTACCTCAATCCGGCTTTTATTGAGCACTTCTGGTTTCACCACTTTTTCGAATAAGGCTTCGGGATAAGTCACAATTATGCCCTCCCCCTGGCCCACTTCAAGTGGGGAGGCGGTCATTTTGCTGATTACCTCTGAACGTTGCAGCATCTGGGTGGGGTTCAGGTCGTCGAAAAATGCCGGGCGCTTGAACGAATCGGGAAATAAATAGACTGCTTGACCGGCCAAGAGTCCTTCGAGATCATTTTGGCGATATGCCGCCTCCTCTTTTGAATTGGCAACAAAAAGATGGCAGTTTTTGACGCTTGAACCTTGACCATTGGCTATGGCGGCTATCACAAAAGATTCCTGCGCCCCTACAAGTCCGGTAAGTTTAATACGCGCCGCAGTTGCTTGACTTTCAAGGTTTTGGGCGATTTTCAGCACTGCCGGGTGCTTGCGGTATGCAACAAGAAGGTGAGAGAGGTTGCTCATAAATTGGGGCGCGAAGGTAGGTATTTACAAGGCGTTCCGTTCCAGCCAAAACTCCGCACTCGTGCCATCGGATGTTTCTCTAAGTCCGATATAATTAAATCCGCTTTTTATCAAGACCCGTTGAGAAACGACATTTTCAGGATGCGTAAACGCCACCAAATGCTGAGCGGGCGATTGTCCGAAACAGTATTGGTTTAATGGCGGCACCAATTCGCTCGCCAGACCTTTCCCCCTGTATTCTGGCGCGAGAATATACCCAATCTCATATTCCTGGCTGGAAGGATCATATCCCACTTGTCTCGCTACACAAAAACCAGCAAACACGCCAGAATCCTTCATTTCCATTACAAATGTGCCAAGTCCGGGGCATTTTTCAGCATAATCAGCCCAAAGCGCCATTCGGTCGCGTGCCTGCTGTTCTTCAGTAAAAGGCGCCCGGATATAGCGCATCGTTTCGGGATCGCTCAACAAGCGATAAACGCTGTTGAAATCTGAATCCGTGAGCGGTCGCACCTTAAGGCGAGTGGTTTCAAAAATGATCATTTGTCAAAAAACGCAAGCAAATCGCTCATCGTTTCCTTCAGGTCTTTGCGATTGACGACCAAATCCATAAAACCGCTTTCCAGCAAAAAATCTGAAGTCTGGAAGCCCTCTGGCAAGTCTCGTTTGATGGTTTCACGGATGACCCTGGGGCCGGCAAAGCCTATAAGCGCGTCCGGTTCAGCCAAATGAATATCGCCGAGCATGGCGAAAGAAGCCGTTACGCCACCTGTAGTTGGGTCGGTCATGAGCGAAAAATAAGGGAGTCCGGCTTTTGCAAGTAGGGTAAGTTTGGCGCTTGTTTTTGCCATCTGCATCAGTGAGAACGCACTCTCCATCATGCGCGCACCGCCAGATCTGGAGATAATCAGCAATGGGCTTTTCAACTCCAGACAGTGATCAATGGCAAGCGATATTTTCTCTCCTACCACCGCTCCCATGGAACCGCCAATGAATTTGAAATCCATGGCCGCTACCACAAGTTTATGCCCATTCACGTTGCCTGCGCCGATCGCGATTGCGTCGTTCAGGCCCGTTTTTTTGCGGCTTTCCTCGAGCCGTTTGTCGTAGGGCTTGAGGTCGGTGAAATTGAGGAAGTCCACCGAAACGAGATCATCATGTAAGGTTATATAGTCATGATTATCAAAGAGGATCTCGAAATATTCCTCCGAGCCGATGGGGGTATGATAATCGCACTTTGGGCATTTGTAAAAGTTGTCGTGGAGTTGTTTTGTCGTGCTGGTTTCCTTGCATTTTTTGCATTGGAACCAGATGCCTTCCGGCACATCTTTTTTAGACTTGGTGGCGGTGGTGATGCCCTCGCGCAGGCGTTTGTACCAACTCATGAGACGATAGTTTGATGGACCATTGATAGTGATTTGGGAGGGCAAAGATAGTCAAGGACAAATGGGGATGACCAAGAAATTGGCAAATCGTTTTTTAGTAAGCCATTTTATCCAAAGTTTATGCAGTAGATTTCACTCGATTAAGTGGCTGAAAAAACCTAAAACAGCCCTTTCCACAACTTTGCGGAAAGGGCTGTAAAATTTTTAAATGATTGAAAATCAAATAATCACGAGCATTTTTGTCACCGTCGAGCCATTCACTTTTACCTGATAAAAGTAATTGCCCGGACGAAGGTCGCTGCGGTTGTATGTAACGCGGTGGGTACCTGAAGGATAGGAACCTTCGGCCACTGTTTGTAACACGCGCCCACCCATATCCAACAACGAAATGACCACATAACCGCCTTCGCTCGTAAACGTGAAGGTAGTAGCTCCGTGGAACGGGTTGGGGTAATTGCCCACATCCATTACATCAGGTTTGTGAATCACCTGAGTGCCCGACTGGCCAGCTTTAAAGATCGGCAAAATCGGGAATTGTTGGCCGAGGATGCTCTCCGGGTTGGCAATGCCAAACCAGTCTTTCAACGCGCTGGCATAAATCGAACGGAAATCGTGCTGCATATCCACGTCATAAGAAACCAATGGAGTACTTGGTATGACAGGATTGTCGCCAATAATGCCGGGTATGACTTCCTTACCAAACACAAACAAGGGCGCGGCTGCTCCGTGGTCGGTTCCAATACTTGCGTTGGAACCGATGGTGCGGCCAAATTCCGAAAAGGTCATGCCTGCCACGCGGTCGTCTATGCCTAATAGTTTCAGGTCGTTTTGGAACGCCCCAACGGCATCTGACACAGTCCTCAATAGATTTGCATGCATGCCCTCTGCGTTGCCAAATGTGCCATCTACCTGTGCACTATGGGTGTCAAACCCTCCTATTTCAACGATGTAGATCGGGGTTTTCAATCCGCCGCTAATCAATTGTGCAACAATGCGCAATTGGTCTGCTAAATTGTTTTGCGCAGGGTATTGTGCCAAATTTTGGCCATTTTCGGCCGCATTTTTTACTGTTTGATAATATACCTGCGCCTGTTGCGTCACAAGACGAATGAATTCCAATTCCTGACCATAGGGTGTATTCGGCGCCGGCTCTGGAATGTCATTGACAAACTGGTAAAAGGCGGTTGGGTCGGCGATACCCATGCCCACCGGCACGCTTGTACCCATAAGTGCAAGCGATACTACAGGGCCGATTTGAATGGCAAGTGGGTCGGGAGTGTCAGGATTGGGATAACCATCGGGATACAGTGGGTGTTGGCTTTGCAGATAACGCCCAGCCCAACCTGTTTCGAGGTATTGATCCGAATCTGAGCCGGACATCCAAATGTCTGTTGAACGGAAGTGAGAATAGTCCTGATTGGGGTATCCTACGTTTTGAACCACAGACACGAGGCCATCATTATACATATCCCGCAGCGCAGTCATACTCGGATGTAAGCCATTTTTGATCGTGCCGTCCAGGCTGAGGATTTGGTTTTCATTGATCAGCACATTGGCGCGATTGGCCGCGAGGTTGTCGTACTGATCTAGTGGAATGAATGTATTGAGACCGTCGTTGCCTCCATTCAGTTGGATGAGCACCAGGACGCGGTCTTGCGGGTTGCCTCCCTCTGCCAAAGCGCGGAGGAAGGGCACTTGTGCCATGGTATTCATGGCAAAGCCTTGGTGCTGGAATGTCGCCCATGCAGCAGCGAGGCCTGTATTGCGGAGAAAACTTCTTCTTTTCATTTTCAATGAGTGAATAAGCGAATGAAAGATTGAATGAGTATCAATAATGGGAGGACTCGTTGTTTTGGAAACCAGTTGATCGAATAACCAAATAAACGAATAAGCAAATACCCATCAAATCAATTGATATTCAGCCAAATTCATGATGTATTTGTGCAAACTCGCAAGCCTGAACCAAACGGTTTGGAAGGCCATTGGGTCGGTGGGATTGTTGATAAAGGCGTTCCAGGCATCCGTCCAATAATGATCACTAAATTGTCCAGAGAGCAGGATGCTTTTAAGGAATGTCTTTTTCAACAACGATATAGGCATAGGGTACAACAATGCCAGCACATCGTCAATCAATGCGTTGGGGTCGCCAGGGTTGGAAAACTGTGCCGCAAACGCAATATGGTTAATGATCAGTTTCTCCGGCCCAACATCTACCCCAGCAAAGGCCATTACATCTGTAAGGATGTTGCGATTGCGGATGGTATCATTGCTGATCCAAGTCCGATAAAAGTTCGGGGATTGGCGGTAAGCTGGCCAGCCGGCCACGTTAGGCGGATCGCCGGGCAGCATTTGCAAACCGCCACAGAAAAAGTTGATACTGAGGCGGATAAAGTATTCGTTGTACAGCGTAGGGCTTGGGAGGCTGAGGTTGTAATTGCGCAAAACACCAACCGTCAAATCCAGCGGGGTTTTGATTTGGCAACCCTTGTTCACTGCATCATAGAAGTGCTCGCTCAAAAGCAGCGCCCGCATCACTGGCAGGATTTCATAGTTGTTGTCGCGGAAGACCTGCGCCAAGGGAACTATCACATTTGCCTCAACGTCTGCATCAATTTTGTAGTAAATAAAAAAGCGATAAATCTCGCGGCATATAAACTGCGAGACCTCCTCTTTTTGAAAAATCATATTCAGGAGCGCGTCCAAATCCGCTTCTCCGTTGCTGCTTCCCTGAAGGATTGTGTTGTTATAAAATGGAGAAAAAACCTTGATGCCTACATCATGCAATTGAGGAACAAAAATCGTTTCCAGCGTTTGAAAATTTATAGTCCAACCAGTCAAAATGCGGGCCGCAACCACCACATCGTCTTCCGAATAGGTGTTGGCCGATTCCTTTCCGACGGTAAACAATTCTTGTAGTTCGCGCGCATAATTCTCATCGGGCGAGGCTACATTATTGAGGTATCCATTGAGGAAATAGAGCATCAATGGGTCAATTGTCACGGCTTTTACAAAAGCCTTGAAATTGCCCAAAGCATTTGCCCGCAACATCTTGTTATGATTGTAAATAGTTTTGCCACTGAATATTGCCTCTGATCTAGTGGCAAAGTGATTGTGCCAGAACAGGGTCATTTTCTCCTGAATATTGGCCTCGCCTTCTATCATTCGGTTGAGCCACCAGCCGCGCCAACTTTCTATCCGATAGCCCTCTGCGTCAACATCATAAGCGGCATTGACCCAAGTTTGGCCGGAGGGCACATTCGGGTCGGCATAAGGTGGGTTTGCATTTGGGTTGTTGTAATTATTCACCGGTGGTGCAGGAGGCGTTACAGGCACATTAAGCACGGCATCTACTGCAGCCGCCGCATTTCCGAGCGCGAGCATTTGATCGAGGTGTGCCTTTTTCAGGCCGAATGTTGTGCGCCGCAAAAGGTGGGCTGCTTCGGCTTTTGTCCAGGGGCCTTGGTAAGGGTCGAGACCACCTTGGAGGGTGAATTCGGAGTTGAGAAAACCCGCCTTCGCCGAGGCTTCGGCGGGTAAAGCGGGTAAAGGTTGCAAATGTTCAATTTTGACACTTGCGCCCTTGGCCATTTTTTTAATAAATCGCCTGCGGGAAAGTTTGAAATCGCCCATAAGTGAGAGATGTGTTTGCCCGCCTTCATTCCTTTTCCGTATGCTAAAGCGGAAAAAAAACTACGCCGGGTAAAGGTGAAAGATGTGAGAGAAACCAGTGCGCGACAAAGACGTGGCAAGGTGCGAAAAAGTTATATTTTGGAGTGTTAAATTTACGGTCAGGGATCCAACACAACTGGTTGATGTATAGGAAGAAATTCGTGAAAAAATATACGGTGCCGAGGCAACCCCAGACGCAATTTTCCTGAATAGACAATTGAACGTGAAAAACGATGGCGTGAAGCACATTTTGGCAGGTTGTCGGAACAATGATCGGGGCAGCCAAAAATTATTGTATGACCGCTTTTACGGTTATGCACTGTCTGTGGCATTGCCATATTGTAGCCGAGAAACAGAAGCGCGAGAAGTACTCAATGATGCTTTTCTCAAAGTTTTCAAGAGCATAGATCGCTACGACGAGGCGCTTCCATTTACCATTTGGTTACGGACGATTGTAGTACGAACTGCCATCAACCATTACCATAAGCACCTGAAGGACATAGTGATGCATGACATGGCCGAGGGGTTTAATCTGAGCGTGGAAGATGATTATCTGTCCAAAATGGCTGCTGAGGATATGATAGCCCTAATGCAAAAACTTCCACCAGCATACCGCTTGACTCTAAATCTTTTTGCACTTGAAGGCCATACCCACTCCGAGATTGCAGAAATGCTCGGCATCTCGGTCGGGACATCCAAGTCGAACCTCTCGAAAGCGCGTGCCAAGATCAAACAAATGATGACCATCGAATTAATACACGGCAATTGAAAAACATGGCAGACAAGAACTTTTTTGACCTGTTAAGGGACAAAATGGCCGCATTGCGGCCTTCCGAAAAACATCGCGATGACGACTGGGTTGCGCTCGGTGAGCGCCTGAATGCTGCGCTGCCCCCACAGCCGCAAGGAAAAAGGCAGGCAATTGTATTACCCCTGTTACTGGTAGCTGCCTTGCTGGCAAGCAATGCAATGTGGTTCCAGTCAAGCCGCAGTGACCAGGCTTCGTTAACCCGGTTGGAGGCACAGATCGGAGATTTGAAAGCATCCATTGCGGCGTTAGGAACGGCACCGGATGCCCTACAACCTAAAGTGCTACATGATACACTTTGGCGGACGGTCTACGTGCGATCAAATGAAATGGGTAGTAAGCAATCTGTTCGCAATGAAAAAAGTGGAATAGCAAACACAAAGGCAAGTCAGGACCTTAGCCTTCATACATCGGGTGTTCCGATTTTTTTACCCATTCGAGACAGTCAATTTGAGAGCAAAAGCCCTACATATTCAGAAAAGGTTTCCAATCCAATTATCGATGAGAAGCTGTCCCATGCGATACCAGATTCAATCTTAGGTGTTTCTGATTTGCCCCCTTTGGAAATCTTGGAAATAGCTTTGATCGATATCCCAAAGCCTGAAATCCACTTGCCAAAAAGCCTGTTAATTCTCACACAGCAAGAAGAGAAGCTTACTGAACGATTCTCGAAAAAACTCACGGAAGCATTGCGCCCCAAGTTTTTCAAACTGGGGGGCAATATCGGTTTGATTTATCCCAATAGCACTGGAGTAATGCACGAAGGTGGTTTCTCCTATGGGCTGCAAGGACAAGTTGGGCTTTCGCGGCATTGGAGCCTTACAGCGGCTTTTAACGCACAGAAGTTTCATTATAAAGCACATGACCCCGCAGCCATACTGGGCGCACCAGAATTACCCACCCCTGGCCACGGGCAACATATCCTCGAAATAGACGTGACTGGCCAAAGAATCCAACAATTCGACTTCGGTCTGCGCTATACCTTGTCGAAACCCGGAAAGCTCCGCCCTTTTATTGGACTGGGCTGGGGAGGTCTTTCACTGATGCCTTACGACTTGGAATATGAAATTCAGGAAGAAATACATGGAACTATCCAGAAAGCGGTCTTTTCTATTAGCGAGCGCACGCGTCTTCGGAACATCCTGCGCTTTGGGACAGGGTTACAAATCCCGCTTTCACCACGCTTTGACCTGACGCTGGAAGGGTTTTATATACGGCAATGGAAAAAGCCAAGCGGTATTGCACCCGATTTTTTTGGCGTCCAGGGTGGTGTGCAATGGCTTTTTTAACGGAATTCACTACCTAATGGTAGTTTTTTCATAGGCTGGGGGCGGCTCACCGCACGCGGGCCGTCCCCTTTTTGAAATCAATTTTTTTCATCAACTAAGCATTTTACAATGAAGCGTTTTTCCGCATTATTCTTACTCCTTGTCGCCTTTGTAGCGACCGCCATTGCTCAAAACAATCAAGTTGTGTTCTCCTTTGACCACAAAGTTGGCTCTGATCCGCTCGTACTGAACGAGACTGTTTTCAGCATTTGGAACAACAAAAAAATAAAACTAACCCGCGCTGAATTCTATATCTCAGAATTGGAAATCCACCACCCAGATAGCATGATCATGCCACTCACGGATCAGTATCTGCTGGTGGACGCGAAAAACCCAACAGCCGAATTTAACCTCGGCATCTGGCCCATAGATGCCGCACATGGTGTTACGTTGCATCTCGGCGTCCCTGCTACAGTCAACCATAATGACCCAGCTGGATACCCAGATAACCACCCACTAGCGCCTCAGAACCCCACAATGCATTGGGGATGGTCGGCAGGTTACCGTTTTATGGCCATTGAGGGCCAGGTGGACAACAACAACGACGGCGTACCTGAAACAGCTTTCGAGTTCCACAACCTATTTGATGAACTTTATCGAGCTCTTGAGCTAACTGGCATGAAAGAAGCCGAAAACGGGGTGTTGCATCTGCATTTTGTATTAAACTACGCGCAACTATTCAAAAACATGGCTATGACGGGCACGCTGATCCAGCATGGAAAATTCGCTAACAACGTTGCGATGATGAACAATGCAGCCACACAGAATTTTGTCACGATGCTTGGCACGTCGTCAACACACGAAATTGAATTGAATTCTCTGAGCATCAAGGCTTCGCCCAATCCTGCCAATTCCGAATCAATGCTGGAATACACCCTTCCCGCTTCCGGCTCGCTTGAGCTGATACTGACGAATACGCTCGGCCAAACAGTGCGAACCCTTTCCGGGCTTTCGGCAACCGGCACAGTTAGGCTGGAAACCGCCTCGCTTCCAGTGGGCATCTATCAGTATGCTTTTTATGAAAACGGCGATCTGTTGGCACGTAAACAATTGATGGTTAGGCACTAATGCGCGTCCTCTATTCAATATTCGGTTTGTTGATTTTCCTTCTGACAGCGTGTCGGAAGGAAGATCATTCACCCGCTTGGCCGCCGGAGACGGACGAATATGTGCTGCGCGTCCCGGCGGGTTTTTCTTTGCCAGATATTCCCGATGACAACGTTTTGACCAAGAGCCGGGTAGCCTTGGGAAGGCGGCTGTTTTACGATCCGGTACTGTCGGCAGATAGTACGCGTTCCTGCGCTTCATGTCATGCTCCACATCTTGCCTTTTCAGACAGTACGGCAGTAAGTTTGGGGATTGATAACCGTGCAGGTACCCGAAATTCACCGACCTTAGCCAATGTAGCTTATCAAAAGAAACTCCTACGCGAGGGCGGTGTACCCACTTTAGAAATGCAAATCCTTGTGCCAATTCAAGAGCACAATGAATTTGATTTCAACATTTTGCTGGTAGCCGAACGCTTGCAAAAAATGCCAGAATATGTGGCAATGGCAGAAAAAGCCTACGCACGAACACCGGACGCTTTTGTCATCACACGTTCGATTGCGGCTTTCGAGCGGACGCTGCTGAGCGGCGATGCTCCTTATGATCAATATACTTTTCAAGGAAAAAACAACGCTTTGTCGTTCGCTGAAAAACGCGGCCTCGAGTTGTTTAAAAGTGAACGATTGAACTGCGCGAAATGCCATGAGGGTTTCCTTTTTACCAATCAAGACTTTACGAACAACGGCCTCTACGAAGTTTACCCGGACTCCGGGCGCATTCGATTGACCGGGCTCGAAATGGATCGTGCCGTGTTCAAAGTGCCGAGTCTGCGCAATGTTGCCGTAACCGCACCTTATATGCACAACGGCAGTTTGACGACACTTGAAGCAGTAATTGATCATTACCAAACGGGGGGGAAGTCGCACCCGAACAAAAGCCCATTGCTCCAACCATTTACATTGACCTTTTTGGAACGGGCGGATTTGCTCGCTTTTTTGCACAGCCTGACCGACCAAAAATTTATTACCAACCCTGAATTCAGAAACTGAACCGCCCTACCCTTTTCAATTTTTGAAATGATAGCCACACGATTATGAAAAAAATACTTTTCGTCTTTTTTGCGACTTCCTGCCTCTTTGTCGGCTGCGACCCCAAAGAGCCTGTGGAAGCTCCCGCCACTTATGACCCCACGCCTTATGACCTTAAAATGGGCGATTTCCCTACGCCAGACCTGCCTGCCGACAACAAACTGAGCGTAGCAGGCGTACAACTGGGGCGGATGCTTTTTTACGAAAAAATGCTTTCGAAAGACGGTTCGCAAGCCTGTGCTGATTGCCACAAACAAGAGGACGCCTTTTCCGATATCCGGCAATTCAGCATCGGGGTAGAAAACCTACCCGGCAAACGACAGGCGATGCCGGTTATGAACTTGGCCTGGCACCAAAACGGTCTTTTCTGGGATGGCCGTGCGCCGCACGTGCGCGACCAAGCCCTGAAACCCATCCAAGACCCGCTCGAAATGAACGAGACACTGCCCAATGTGGTAGCGAAACTTTCAGCAGACAAAAAATACACCGACCAGTTTATCCGCGCTTTCGGCGATGCAACCGTGAGCTCAGAGCGGGTGGGTCTGGCCTTGGAGCAGTTTATGCTCACGATGGTATCTTACAGTTCTAAGTTTGATCAGTTTTTGAAAGGCACTGCTACTCTGTCTGCGGAAGAGGAGCGCGGTCGAATGTTGTTCTTCACGGAATTCGACCCGTTTGGAAGCTCAAATGGTGCGGAGTGTTTCCATTGCCATGCTGGACACAACTTTACAAACGATGAATTTATGAACAACGGCCTGGACACTGACGCGAGTATGACCGACGAAGGCCGTAAAAAAGTGACCAACGATCCGGCAGACCGGGGCAGATTTAAAGTGCCGAGCTTGCGCAACATCGCCCTGACCCCACCCTATATGCACGACGGGCGTTTTGCCACGCTGGAAGAGGTGATTGACCATTACGATCATGGTGTAAAGAACTCCGCAACGGTTGAGTTCATCCTTCAATACAATCTCCAGCCGGGAGGGCTTCAAAAAACCGCACAAGACAAAACGGATTTGATTGCGTTTCTGAAAACATTGACGGACAACGATTTTTTGACCAATACGGCTTTTGCAAGGCCAGAATAGAAGATCAAGAATAACTTGAGACGATAAGTCCTCAAAAATCTTGAAAAACAGTTATAAATCTATGACAATCAAAACGTTACTTATTCCAATGCTCGCTGCCATGCTATTCACAATGGCAAATTTTTCATCGCCACCCAATGGCCCTTGCGACTCGCCCGTAGTAGGCGGGCACACTGGTGCGCCAGGCGAAAGTAGTTGTACGGGGTGTCACGGCGGCACAGCCAATACTGGCCCCGGAAGCCTGACCTTGGCACTCAGCGATACTACACTACGTTATGTTCCCGGTGAAACCTTTGATGCCATCGTGGTAATGCGGCAAACCGGATTTGATAAGTTTGGGTTTGTTGGACTGGCATTGAAAGACGCGGGTAATACGACCATCGGCACCTTCACAATTGACGACGCGGTTCGCACCCGGACGTACAATGATGGACCGCGCAAGTATGTGTCGCATACGCCTTGCGGTGCGGATGCTACCCCGCCGGACAGCCTGTCCTGGACATTCCACTGGAAAGCCCCGGCAACCAATGTGGGCAACATCACGCTTTACCTCGCTGGATTGGCCTCCAACCATAATCACGCACTGAGCGGCGATGATACCTACACGCTAATGGTACATCTCATACCAGATTCCATTGCATTGGGGCTGCAAGATTCCACTTCGATCCATCGTTTGCAGTTGTGGCCGAATCCTGCTGCTGATGTAGTTCACTTCTCTGTAGTTGGGGACTCGGACAATGGCTCGACTCGTATGGCGGAAGTTTGGTCAGCAGACGGTCGCTTTTTGTCCAATACGGCTTTAACGCAAAACAATCTGTCGGTAGCAGCTTTGCAATCGGGTGTTTATCGCCTGCGCATTACCAACGAAAATGGTGCTGTGCTCGGTCAAACCTCTTTTTTGAAGCAATAATCTTTTTGCTCAATGCCCATCACTCAATTTTCAACGCAATGAAATTCAATTTTTTCCGGCCAATAGCCCTCGCTTTCATGCTCTTTTCAGCGGCAACATCTTCAGGCCAAACGACAGTTCCGATACCATACGCGCTCGATGGAACCACATTTGACCTGACGGTACAACATGGCACGAGCGAAATTTTTCCTGGGATACAAACCAATACAATTGGATACAACGGTTCACAATTAGGGCCCACCCTGATTCTGAAAAAAGGTGAAACCGTTACGCTCAATGTCCACAATCAATTGGGCGATACCACTACCGTCCACTGGCATGGTTTGCATGTTGCTCCGCATAATGACGGTAGCCCACATAATCTGATTCTAGCAGGTTCAGACTGGTCGCCTTCTTTTGAGGTGCTTGACCATGCTGCGACGTACTGGTATCACCCACACCCACACGGAAAGACGCTTAAACAAGTTGTAAAAGGTGCTGCGGGTTTTATCATCGTCTGCGATGAGGAGGAAGCAGCCCTCAACTTACCCCGAACGTATGGAGTAGACGATGTGCCGCTCGTTTTTCAATGGAAAACCTTTGGCATAGATAAGCAAATCGTGGAAATGGATGAATTAGACAACGAGGTGCTAGTAAATGGCGTGCTTCGGGGAGCGACTCTAAATTTGCCTGCCCAAGTGGTGCGATTGCGGTTATTGAATGGTTCAAGCCATCGGTATTTTGACTTTGGGTTTGCCAACAATTTGATATTCAATCAAATTGGCGGTGACGGGGGGCTTCTGGATGTGCCTGTCTCAATGTCGAAACTTATCCTCTCTCCCGGTGAACGCGCTGAAATTTTGGTGGATTTGACGGGAAAAGAAGGACAATCCCTCACTTTGAAACAATTCGGCAGCCTACTCCCACAGGGCTATCCTGGGGGCATGATGATGAACATGGGCGGTGGAAACAATATGATGGGCCCGCTGGATGATACCGATTTTGACCTGATGACCATTTCAGTGACCGCTCCTACCGCTAATCCCGTGACGAACATTCCGGCAACCTTGATTGCAAACGCACCGCTCTCACAAACCGGTGCAACGCCCCGTAGCCTCGCGATGACCGCCCAACCGATGATGAGCATGACGAATTTTTTCCTAAATGGATTGAAATTCGATATGGAAAATATCAATTTCACGGTCGAACAAGGAAAAACGGAAGTCTGGACTTTGACCAACCAAACCATGATGGCGCACCCCTTTCACCTGCACGGCAATTCGTTTTGGGTGGTTTCTGTCGGCGGGAGCACACCAGCAGCCAACTTGCGTGGTCGGAAAGATGTGATAACCGTGCCGCCGATGAACGGCTCTGTTAAAATTGTTGTCCGGTACGATGATTTCAGCGATCTGGAAATGCCGTATATGTATCACTGCCACATACTTAGCCATGAAGACACCGGGATGATGGGGCAATTTCTCGTAAAAGCAGCAGCGAGCGGGACGCTTGAAAAGGTTGAAGACAATTTACAATTTTATCCAAACCCTGCGAGCGAAACTGTCTTTTTTGAACTGAATAATTCTTTGGCGGAAAGCGCTTTTTGCAATGTGTACAATGCATTTGGGCAATTAGTTTTACAACAATCCAAACTGATCTCTAAAGGGCGCGGAAATATTGAATTGGTCAAATTGCCTACCGGTTCTTATGCTTTACAGATTCAATCAGGCGGTAAAACCTACACTGGCATTTTTGTGAAACAATGACCATCATCATCAAAAATATGGTTTGTGCCCGCTGCATCCGCTCCGTTGAGCATTTGCTGACGGAAGCGGGTTTAGTAGCAAAAAAAGTGCGGTTGGGCGAAACAGAATTGGCTGCTCCGCCCAATCCGGCACAGTTGGCCGCACTGCGCCGGAGCCTTGAAACAGAAGGTTTTGAACTGCTTGATGACCGTAACAGCCAAATGATAGCACAAATCAAAAATTTGGTTGTCAACGAAATACATCACGCAGCGGGTAAAAAACCGGAGACGATGAATTTCTCCGATTTCATTGCTCGTGAATTGGGGCACGAATACTCACAGTTAAGCAAATTGTTCGCTTCAGTGGAAGGCTTGACCATCGAAAAGTACATCATCGCCCAGAAAATCGAACGGGTGAAGGAATTGCTGGTGTACGACGAACTGTCGTTTGGCGATATCGCTTTTCAGACAGGATACAGCAGCACACAGCACCTGAGCAACCAGTTCCGGCAGGTAACGGGGCTGACCCCGACGCAGTTCAAATCTGAGCATCAGCGGCACGGTCGAAAGACCCTGGATAGGCTGTAATCACCTGCGAAGGGTGCATTCACAAAGTCAAAATTTTGCTCTTAAATGTCTGCTGTGGTGGTGACTGCCGTCGGCCTTGCATTTAGCAGTTTAGGCGATTCCAGTTTGCAGTTCAACTTCCTTTTAAAATCCCTTTTCATGTGTGAATGATGTAACTATTGTCTGGAATTGTGTACTGATCCCGGAACTGTGTGGACTCAACTTTGTATCGTGAAAATTCTTTCACAGCTTCCTTGCATGTTGCGGGAATAAAAAACAAACACAATGAGTCATCAGAAGTATCAAAGTTGTATCGCTGCCTGTTCGGCATGCACAGTAGAATGTTATCACTGCGCAAGTGCATGTTTGAATGAGCAGGACGTTAAAATGTTAGCGCGTTGCATCAAGTTAGACCAAGACTGTGGAGCAATTTGCCTTCTTGCCGTGCAAGCAATGGCTGGCGGAAGCGAGTTTGCAAATCAAATCTGCAAACTCTGTGCTGAAATCTGTAATGCCTGCGCGGTTGAATGTGAAAAGCATTCGCACATGGAACATTGCAAAAAGTGTGCAGATGCCTGTCGCAAATGTGCTACCGAATGCGAGAACATGTAATCAGTAAAATTCTCCACTTCCAAAATTAAGTGGATGCACTTTGTATGCTTTAAAAAATCAATTTTAAAAAATCATCATTATGAACATAATACAAAAAATCGCTTTGTCGCTGGCAATCATTGCTTCATTCGCATCCTGCCAGTCTACTACTGACCCGAAGCAAACCCTTTCAAACTCCGTATCCAGAAAGGCCATTATGGAAACCATCGCCAATGATGCCGCCATGTCAAAAGAAATGATGCAGACCATGATGAATAATGCTAATGCCCACAAAATGATGATGGAACACCATGCTGTAATGATGAAAGATGATCCTGCCATGATGAAAGGTATGATGGCTGACATGTTGGAAGCCTGTAAAAAAGACACCAATATGATGTCTGACATGTGTAAAAAGATGATGGAAAATCAGCCCATGATGGATATGATGCAAAAGATGAAAGGCGAAAAAATGGAAGGGATGAATCATAAAATGTGATTTTGCAGGAGAAGACCTAGTGTTTGACCTTATTTATTAAAAACAGGGTATGCGCCCAGTGTATCCGCACCGCCAGCCGTTTGCTCGATGAATCGGATATAACGTTATAAAATTTGAAATTGGGCGAGGCGCAACTTATCGCCTCGCCCAATCCTATTCAGTTGGCTGCGCTGAGCCCGTGCCATGAAATGGAGGGTTTTGAGCTACTCGACGATCGAAACAGTCTGTTAGTGATGTCACACTCCCTGATAGCTTAAATCATTATTCGATTAGAATATATGAAATGACCTTGTAAGACGCTCAAATCATCATCATGCGCTGGTATCGAATGGGGTTTGAAACTACCCCTTCTGAAAGTGGAACGATGGTTACTATGTCCATCACCTACGAGCCACCAAGGGGCTGGTTTTATAGGTTGCTTTCCTTTCTTTTTGGAGGATTGTATTGCAATTGGTGTCTGAACAATATGCTGACTGACACAAAAAAAGCACTGGAGCATAAGAACAGCCACGCGGAATGAAATCCACAAAAAGTATTAACTGACATGGTCAAGATGACTCAAAACGAGGTACACAACAAATCGAGCGACCCTATGTGGGCTTCGCAGGAAAACGAATTGTTCACCCGTCTGGGCGCTGATATCAAGCAAGGTTTGTCGGCTGCACAAGCAGCCACCCTATTGCAATCTTTTGGCCCTAACGCCATTGCCAACGCCGAACAAACGCCTGCCTGGAAGATATTCCTGCGGCAGTTCAAAAGCCCCCTTGTCGTGCTGTTGGTTGTGGCTGCCAGCGCGTCGTTTGCCTTTCAGGAATGGTTGGACGGGACAGCCATTTTAGTGGTGGTTCTCATCAACGCACTCATCGGTTTTTACATGGAATTTCAGGCAGGGCGCAGCATGGCTGCCTTGAAAAAAATGGTCGCCATTTCCGCCAAAGCATTTCGCAATGGCAAGTTGTCGGAAATCAACCTCGAAATGCTCGTACCCGGCGACGTGATTTACTTCGAAGCCGGGGACATGACCCCCGCCGATGCCCGCCTCTACAACAGCGCCCAACTGCAAGTGGACGAATCTTCTCTCACCGGCGAGAGCGTTCCTGTGGAAAAAGAACCCGGCGTGTTGCCCACCGACACGCCGTTGGCAGAACAATCGAACCTGCTTTTTAAGGGAACTTTTGTCACCAAAGGCAATGGCTGGGCGGTGGTTGCCGGAACGGGAATGAATACTGAATTGGGCAAAATCGCTCACCTCGTCGGCACCTCCGAGCAAGCCGCCACGCCTTTGGAAAAGAAACTGGAAGCATTCAGCGGTCGGCTTATCAAAATTACCGTCGGTCTGGTGGTCGTCATTTTTGGTGTGGGCTTGATTGGCGGGAAACCAATCCTGGAAATGTTTGAAACCTCCATTGCACTTGCCGTAGCTGCTGTCCCGGAAGGTTTGTCTATCGTTGCCACCCTCGCGCTGGCCCAGGGAATGCTCCGATTAGCCCGACAGAAAGTGATTGTGCGCAAACTTTCGGCCGTGGAAACACTTGGCGGAACCACGGTCATCTGTACAGACAAAACAGGAACATTGACGCAAAATAAAATGGAGGTCGAAGCGCTCGCTTCGGCGGGTGGGGCTTGGGCAAAAAGCGACGATGCCGCCGATTTACCCCTGGGGCATTTGCCAGAAGCGCAGTATCGCCGCCTCTTGCAAATTGCCATTTTGTGCAACAACTCGGAGATAACTGCCCATAAAAAGCACCTCAAAGAAATCGGCGACCCGCTCGAAACGGGCTTGCTCAAATTCGCGCTTCTGCTCGGCGAAGACATCAACGCCCTCCGACACAAATCCCCCAAACTGTCGGAAATACCTTTTTCCTCCGAAACCAAAATCATGGCAACCTCGCACAAGACCCCGGAAGGCAAGATGGTTTTTGCCAAAGGCGCCGCCGAAGAACTGCTCGATTGTTGCTCGTTTCTGCTCGATGCCGACAAAAATGCCTCCATGACCCCGCAGCGCAGGAAAGCCTGGCTCGCCGAGGCGGAAAAAATGGCTTCTTCTGGGCTAAAAGTCATTGCTGGCGCTTTTAAATTGAATACAAAGGACTCCAAGGTATTGACAAAAGACCTGGTTTTCGCCGGGCTTTTCGGAATGATAGACCCGCCGAGAAAAGAGGTGCCTGCCGCCATCCGCCAATGCCGGGATGCTGGAATCGAGGTGGTCATGGTCACGGGCGACCACCCTGCCGCCGCGAAAGCCATCGGCAGGCAGTTGGGCATCATCGAATCCGACGACGCGGACGTGGTGCTGGGAAAAGAAATGCCGGACTACGAAAAACTCAAAGCGGCGGACAAAACACGCTGGGCAGCCGCCAAAATATTTGCCCGCGTCAGCCCCAAACAGAAACTTGATTTGATAAGGGTTTTTCAGGAACGCAAAGCCATCGTGGGCATGACAGGTGACGGCGTGAACGATGCCCCGGCCTTAAAAAAAGCCGACATTGGAATCGCGATGGGGAAACACGGCACACAAGTGGCCCAAGACGTGGCCGACATGGTGCTGCGCGACGACAGTTTTGCCAGCATCGTCGTGGCTATTCGTCAGGGGCGGGTCATTTTCGACAACATTCGCAAGTTTGTCATTTACCTCTTGTCGTGCAACATGAGCGAACTGGCGGTAATCGCCATCGTATCCTTGTTGTTTTTACATTTCCAGTTAAAGCCATTGCAAATCCTGTTCATAAACCTAGTTACCGACGTATTGCCTGCTCTGGCCTTGGGTGTGACTGCCGGAGGCCCTTTGGTCATGCAGCAGAAGCCGCGCAACACCGAAGAACCGATCATTGACCAACGACGTTGGCGACGAATCTTTTTCTATGCCAGCGTCATCACAGCGGCAACCATCGGTGCGGTGTATTTCAGCCATTACACCATTCATGCCGGTAATGATTGGGATCCTGCACTTTGCAACAATATTCTGTTTTTCACGCTGATTTTCAGTCAGTTGTTTCATGTGTTCAACATGGGTTCGATGGCACTTCCGTTCTGGCGCACCGAGGTTGTGCGCAATCGCTATGTGTGGTTTGCCCTCGGTTTTTGCTTCCTCATCGTAGCGCTTTTGTACAATATTGTGCCTGTGAGGACCGCACTTTCCGTCTCGCCAATGTCAGTTGCAGATTGGGTGGTGAGCATCGGGGCGGGTTTGTTGGCGATGGTTATTATACGGCTCGGCAAGCATTTGAAGTTTTTTCAAAATGAAGAACAATGATTGATTCTCTCATCACCTGGTCCCTTAAAAACCGCATCATCGTTTTGTTGATTGCCGGGGGCATCATCGCTTATGGCATTTACGCGGTGAGGAACACGCCCGTGGATGCCATTCCCGATTTGTCGGAAAATCAGGTCATCATTTTCACCGAGTGGATGGGGCGCAGTCCGCAAATCATGGAAGATCAGGTTACCTACCCGCTGGTGAGCAACTTGCAAGGCATTCCGAAGGTGAAAAATATCCGCGCCAACAGCATGTTCGGGATGAGTTTCGTGTTCGTGGTTTTTGAAGACGACGTAGATATTTATTGGGCAAGAACCCGCGTATTGGAACGCTTGAATTATGCGCAACGATTGCTCCCCGAAGGGATTTCGCCAACGCTGGGACCTGATGGAACAGGTTTGGGGCATATCTATTGGTACACGCTAGATGCGCCCGGTTACGATTTGGGTGAACTACGGGCATTGCAGGATTGGTACATCCGATTCGCGCTGCAAACCGTGAAAGGCGTGAGCGAGGTAGCCTCCTATGGCGGATTTCAGAAGCAGTACCAGGTGGTGGTTGACCCTTTGAAACTCAATTATTATGGCGTCACGATAATGGACGTTGCCGAAAAAATAAAAGCGAACAACAATGACGTGGGCGGCAGGAAGTTCGAGCAGTCGGATATCGGTTACATCGTTCGGGGATTGGGCTATATCAAAGACATCCGGGAAATTGAAAACATTACGCTGAAAACCCTCAATTCTATTCCCATAAAAGTGCGCGACGTGGCAGCAGTGCAAATGGGCGGGGAACTCCGCTTGGGCATTGTAGAAGAAAACGGAGAGGGCGAAAAAGTGGGCGGCATCGTCGTGATGCGGTACGGTGAAAATGCAAAAGATGTGATTGACCGCGTGAAAGAAAAACTGAGCGACGTGGAAAAAGGACTACCTCCCGGTGTGAAGTTCAAAATGGCTTACGACCGTTCGGATTTGATCGAAGCCACCATTGCCACGCTTAAAGAAGCCGTCATTGAGGAAATCATCGTGGTGTGCATCGTGCTTTTTATTTTTCTGCTGCATATCAGAAGTACGCTGATTGTGGTGATTACCATCCCAATATCGGTGCTGATTTCATTCATCATGATGAGTTGGTTTGGCATTACCTCCAACATCATGTCGCTGGCCGGCATTGCGCTGGCGGTAGGTGATTTGGTGGATGCGGGCATTGTCATGGTTGAAAACGCGCTAAAATCAATCGGAGATGAAACAGCATAATCTACTCAGCAATGAAGAAAGAGAATCGCGGATTGAAGCTTCCTCCAAACTGATTGGCGGAGCCATCGTGAGTTCCATCCTCATCACGCTTGTGTCTTTCAGCCCGATTCTGTTCCTCACCGGACAGGAACACAAACTTTTTTCCCCACTGGTGTGGACGAAGACATTTGCCATGATTGGCTCTGCATTTGTCGTCGTGTTTCTCGTGCCCGTGCTAATGGTCCTTTTTTTGAAAGGAAAAGTCCGCCCCGAAAGCAAGCACCCCGTTTCCCGCTTTTTCAGGTGGATGTATTCGCCGCTCATCCTTTTGTGTATGCGCTGGAAAAAAACAACCATCGCATTGAGTGTGCTGCTCGTATTGGGCAGTATTCCGCTGGTGTTGAATCTCGGAACGGAGTTTATGCCCCCGCTTGATGAAGGTTCGCTTTTGTTTATGCCTGTCACGTTGCCCAGCGTCTCCAATTCCGAAATCAAACGGATCATGCAGGTGCAGGACAAAATCATCAAGGCGTTTCCCGAAGTGAAAAATGTACTCGGCAAAGCGGGCAGGGCGAACTCCGCCACCGACAATGCCCCGGTGAGCATGATTGAAACGATTATTTTGCTCAAACCTCAGTCAGAATGGCGCGATGGAATAACAAAAAACGACATCATTGACCAACTCAACGCCAAATTGCAAATCCCCGGTGTGGTGAACGGCTGGACACAGCCCATCATCAACCGGATCAATATGCTTTCCACCGGAATCCGAACAGATGTCGGCGTAAAAATTTACGGGCAGAGCCTCGATACCATCAACACGCTGGCACAACAGTTCCGAACAGAATTGCAGGGCGTGGAAGGCGTGAAAGATTTGTATGTCGAACCGATTGTCGGTGGAATGTACATTGACCTAAAAATCAAAAAAGATGAAATAGGCAGGTACGGACTGACAGTGGATGATGTAAATATGTTCATTGAAACCGCTTTGGGCGGCATGAACGTGACCACCACGATAGAAGGACGGCAACGATTTTCGGTGAACGTCCGCTTTGCGCAGGATTTCAGGGATAAAATCGAAAAACTGAACCGGCTTCAAATGCAAACCATGGATTACGGCCCCATTCCGCTTTCGGCAGTTGCCGAGGTGACTGTTTCCGATGGGCCCCCGATGATAAATTCCGAAAACGCTTTGCTGCGCGGAACGCTTCTGTTCAACGTCCGCGACCGCGACATGGGAAGCACGGTTTCCGATGCGAAAAAGAAATTGGAAGAAGCCGTAAAAAAACTCCCGAAAGGATATTTTCTGGAATGGAGCGGCCAGTACGAAAACCAGGTGCGGGCAGAGGAGCGTTTGAAAACAATTCTTCCCATCGTGCTCGTCATCATCATGGCGATTTTGTATTTCACGTTCCGGTCTTTCCGTGAAGCGTCCATTGTGCTCAGCAGCATTCCCGTCGCATTGGTTGGCGGAGCGTATTCCCTTTATTTTTTTGATGTCAATTTTTCGGTCGCGGTGGCGGTCGGGTTCATTGCGCTGTTTGGCGTGGCGGTGGAAACCGGTATCCTAATGCTCGTTTACATGAACAACTCGCTGTACGACAAATCAATCGCACTAAAAGCAACAAACAAATCCTTCACCAATCAAGATGTGGAAAATGCCATTTACGACGGCGCGGTGCTTCGCCTGCGCCCCAAATTAATGACCGTCATGGTGGATATTCTGGGCTTGTTGCCCGTGTTGCTCGCCACGGGAACGGGCAGCGACGTGATGAAGCCCATCATCATTCCCTTTGTATTTGGCTTGATTACCTCCACACTTTTTGTGCTGATTGTGTTGCCGGTGGTGTATGCCGTCGTAAGGGAACGCGAGTTGAAGCAAAGCGGAAGCCTGAAATTTGCACATTTAAATGATTGAGATGATGAACCGATTCAAAATCATAGTCCTCCTGCTCTTTGAAGCCTTCAATTCAAACGGGCAAAACCCGCTCGCCCTCGACAGCATCCTGAGCCGCATCGAGACCATCCACCCACGCCTCAAAGGCACCGACGCGCGCATCCGCGAACTCGACACCTACGCCTCGGGGGCCATCAACATGCCCGCGCCCCAGGTCGGCGGAGGACTTTGGATGACCCCATACAATCCGAAGTGGTGGCGCGAAGGCATGGGCGCGTTCATGGTCACGGGCGAGCAGATGTTCCCCAACCGCAAAATGCAACGGGCCGAACAACGCTACATGGGCGCCATGTCGGGCATGGAAGTCGCCGAGCGCGGGGTGATGCAGAACATGCTTTTTGCAGAAGCGAAAACCGCTTATTACAGTTGGTTGGTTTTGGAAAAGAAAATTGCCGTAGTGGAAGAGAGCAAAAATGCCCTGCGCCTGCTCATCGAAAGCGCCGAACAGCGGTTCCAGTTCAACCGCGAAAAACTTGGTAGTATTTACAAAGCCAAAACCGAACTGGCCAACCTCGAACGGATGCAAGCCATGTACGCTGGGGAAATCCGCCAACAACGCGCCATGCTCAATACCCTGATGCAGCGCGACCCGGCGTCCGAATTCAAGATTGATACCACAGGGCGGCTCGCGCCACAGATACCTCTGCTACCCGACACCTCACGAATTGCTGCCCGTAGCGATTTTCGAGCCATAGAACAAAACCTCCGTATCGCCCGCCTCGAACAGGAATGGCAGCGCTCGAAACTGCGTCCCGAATACGGCCTGCGCTACGACCACATGTTTGCCTTCGGTGAAACGCCCTGGCAATTTTCGCTCATGGGCATGGTCACCGTACCGCTTGCGCCTTGGGCAAACAAGGATGTCAAAGCCAAAATCGAGGGCATTGACTACCGCCTCGAAGCTTTCGAGTGGCAAAAAGCCGAGCTCGTCAACCAAATCCGGGGCAATCTCGCCGACCGCCTCGTGATGATGCAAACCTTGCAGGAACAAATAGACCGCTACGAGCGCGACATCATCCCCAACCAACGCAAACGCTTCCAAAGTACCCTGCTCGCGTGGGAACAAAACACCGACGAACTTTTTATGACGCTCGATGCCTGGCTTGAACTAAAAATGAGCCGACTGGCCCAACTCGACCTGCTCCAACAACTCCTGCAAACCCGTGTGGATTATGAAAAAGAACTGGAACAACGCTAAACGCACAGCCTTCTGGCTGCTCGCGCTGGCCTCGCTGGCGTTTGCCTGCCGGGAAAAAAGCCCTGCCCAAAAAGGTCACGGCGACATGGAAATGCCCAAACAGGAAGGTCAGTCCGACACGGAAATGCCCGGGCAGGAAAGTAATGCCGACATGGAAATGGATTCCGACAGCCTTTGGAACAACATCCTCTTGAAGCCCACCTACGAATATGTGCTGAGTGCCACCAAAACCATCCGCTCGGAACGCAAATCCATGTCCGACAGCCTGCAAGTGCCGGGCTATCTGGCTTACGATGCCCGTCAACTCAAAGCCGTGTCGGCCCGTTACGGCGGGCGCATCGAACGGCTCTACATCCGCTATCCATTCCAGCCCGTGAAAAAAGGGCAGCGCTTACTCGACATTTACAGTCCGGAAATAGTCACTGCACAGCAGGACTTGATCTTTTTGAGAGAAAATGATGCAGAAAACTTGACGCTTATCAAAAATGCCCAGCGTCGCCTTTCTCTGCTTGGCATGACCGACAAACAAATCCTGGAAGTAGAAACCAATCGCAAACCACTCTTGTCACTGTCCGTTTTCAGCCCATACTCCGGTTTGCTGGTCGAAAATCCTGGTTCAAGTTCTGCCAGAGCTATGCCTGGCAGCAGCATGAATGGTGACCAAACTAGGCAAAGCCCCACCCCGCCGCCCGCCGCCACGACTACCTCCGAATTTTCCCTGAAAGAAGGCATGTATGTCCAGCCCGGTCAGCGATTGTTTAGTCTGCAAAGTCTGGCAAGCGTTTGGGCGATACTCGAGTTTTCACCTTCTAATGTACAGTCTTTGAAAGTTGGCCAGCCGGTCGAATTGCACATCGAATCGTTTGCAAAACCGTTCCGGGGAAAAATCAACTACATCGAGCCACTGTACGGCACTGGGAGCAAAAACCTCCGGGCGCGGGTATATCTGCTCAATCCCGGCGGGAAACTCAAACCCGGCACTTTGCTTACCGCCACGGTGCAGGCTGGTCCCGCCGAGAAGCGGGACTCCGTCCTCTGGATTCCGGCATCGGCGGCAGTGGATCTGGGGAAAAGCAAAATCGTTTTTGTAAAAACTGTGGGCGGTTTCCGGTCTCGGAAAATCAGCACGGGGCAGCGTTCGGGCTTTATGCTGGAAGTAGTATCGGGGCTTTCCGCGGATGACGAAATCGCTGAAAACGCGCAGTTGCTGATAGACAGCGAGAGTTTCGCCAAAGCAAACTAATTGATAATGAATACTTTGAAAATAAAAAATGCTTCGCTCTTCCTGGCAACACTGTTGCTGGCAGCCTGCGGCAAACCTGACCCGGCGCCAGTGGAGGAAAACGCGTACTACACTTGTTCTATGGACCCGCAGGTCAGGGAACAAAAGCCCGGCCCTTGCCCGATATGCAAAATGCCCATGGTTCGGGTGGAAATTACCCCCGACAAAAAAGAAAACGAGCTGAAGCTTAGCGAAGAACAAATCCGGCTCGCCAACATCCAAACGGACACGGTGCGGCTGCGCCCGCTGGGCGAAGAAATCACCCTCTCCGCCACTCTCAGAGAAAACCAAAACAGCATCTACACCGTGACCGCACGGCTCAACGGCAGGCTCGAACGCCTTTTCGTGCGCAACGCGGGCGAACACGTACGGGCAGGACAAGCCGTTTTCGAGTTGTACAGCGAAGACATAGCCGCCGCACAACAAGATTATTTGCTCGCATTGAAAAGCAAAAATCGCTATGGCAGCGCTGACCTCGACTTTGCCCGTATCGCGGAAGCCGCCCGCAACAAACTGTTGCTTTGGGGCATGACCGAAGCTCAGTTGCAAGAACTCCAACTTTCGGGCACACCCAAAAACTCAGTAACTTTTTACAGCCGCTATGCTGGTTTTGTCATGGAAGCCCCGCCTGCCGAAGGCAGTTATGTGTCGCCCGGCTCGACGGTGCTGAAACTCGCCGACCTGCGCACACTATGGGCCGAAGCACAACTCTACGTCAGTGATTTGCCTTTTCTCGCCCAAACCCGCGAAGCATCGGTCTCGTTGCCATATTTTCCCGGAAGAATTTTAGGTGGCAAGGTGAGTTTTGTAAATCCTAACCTCGAAGCCTCTTCTAAAATCGTGCTGGCACGGGTGGAAATTTCCAATCCCAAAGGCGAATACCAACCGGGCATGCAGGTTTGGATTACACTAAAAGGCAAAACCCGCCAGGCACTCGCCGTACCGACCAACGCGCTCATCCGAGACAGTCGCGGCGTTTCGATCTGGACAAAAAATGAGGGTGGCGGCTTTGAAGGTCGCATGGTGCGCATCGGCATTGCCAATGAAGACTACACCGAAATCGTCGAGGGGCTGCAAGCCGACGAGATAGTGGTGGTGTCAGGTGCCTACCTGTTGCACAGCGAATTTGTGTTTAAGAAAGGAGCCGACCCTATGGCTGGGCACAAGATGTGATGGAGATTTCTTGCTTATTTGCCTTTGGGTAATAAAAAACCGCTACAGCAGTAGCGCCAATTTTCATTTAACAAAAACAGAACAACATGACACACAAAGCAATCACAAACACTATGGCCTTCCTTGCAGTGCTTTGCCTGCTGAACGGCTGCCAAAACAATGGCAATGTCTCTCCTGAGACCGGCGCTGCCCCAAAAACCGAAGGCCATAGCCAGCACAGCATGGCCATGATGCAAACCATGGATGCCATGATGCAACGCAGCAATGCTATGAAGATGACCGGCGACTTCGACGTGGACTTTGCCAACATGATGGTAGAGCATCATCAGGGCGCAATTGACATGTCCGAAATCGAAGTGAAAGCGGGTTCCGACGCGCAGATGAAAGGAATGGCACAGCAAATCATCAAGGCTCAAAAAGCAGAGATTGCCAAGTTGCGAGACTTCGTGCAGGCCCACCCGGCCAAGGCGGCCCACCAGCAGCAAATGCACGGCGACGGCATGCAGTCCATGCACGACCAGATGAAGTCCATGCCCATGAGCGGCAAGGTGGACCAAGATTTTGCCAGCATGATGATAGCGCACCACCAAGGCGCGGTGACTATGGCTAAAGAGGAAGTGGCCAAAGGCCAGCACTCAGAGATGAAGCAAATGGCGCAGCAAATGATTGACGACCAGCAGCGGGAAATTTCAGAATTCCAAGCCTGGCTCGCTAAGAACAAATAATAGTGGCTATTTTACGCTATGACGCTCTATATCAAAAACATGGTCTGCCCCCGCTGTCTCCGCACGGTCGAGCGATTGTTGGGGGAGGCGGGATTGGAAGCAAAAAACGTGCAATTGGGCGAAGCGGAATTTGCCGCTTCGCCCAATCAAGCACAGTTGGCTGCGCTGCGCCAGAGCCTTGAATCAGAAGGTTTTGAATTGCTGGATGACCGCAACAGCCAATTGGTGACCCAGATCAAAAGTTTGATTATCAACGAAATACACCACGCTGCTGACAAAAAACCAGCGGCCATGAATTTCTCCGATTTCCTTGCCCGCGAAACGGGACACGAATACTCGCAGTTGAGCAAATTATTCTCTTCTGTAGAAGGCTTGACCATTGAAAAGTACATCATCGCCCAGAAAATAGAGCGGGTGAAAGAATTGTTGGCATACGGCCAACTGTCGCTTGGCGAAATCGCCTGGCAAACCGGGTACAGCAGTTCGCACCATTTGAGCAACCAGTTCCGGCAAGTAACTGGTTTGACCCCTTCGCAGTTCAAGGCCGAACATGGGCGGCATGGGCGAAAGACGCTGGACGCGGTGTGACCCAAAATCCTGTACATCTATCCCAAGATTCTGTACTATCAATCGCGGCTCTGACCCTGACTTTTGCAGTGTCAAAATTTTTCATAAAACACTAAAAGACATGACACACCAATATCAAGTTTCAGGCATCACCTGTGAAGGCTGCGTTTCCAAAGTAAAATCTCTGCTCGAAAAAGTACCCGGCGTGACCGCTTCTACGGTGGGCTTGGATGGAAAGGTGGAAGTAACGATGAGCCATCACATCTCTACGGCTGAATTGCAGGCAGCCCTGCGCGATTACCCCAAATATCAACTGGCTGAAACGCCCCACGCAGCACCTTCCGCGACCTTGCCTGAGGAGGACATCCAGCGTTCATTTTGGGAGACGTACAAGCCCATTTTGTTGGTGTTCGGCTATATCCTCGGCGCGACGCTGCTGGTGGAAGCTGCTGCTGGTGCGTTCGATTGGATGCGCTGGATGCGGCACTTTATGGCGGGCTTTTTCCTCGTTTTCTCTTTTTTTAAGATGCTAGATATCCCGGCATTCGCCGCCTCCTACAGCGGTTACGATGTAGTGGCAAGGCGCTGGTTGGGTTGGGGATATGCCTACCCCTTTGTAGAATTGGCATTGGGCGCGTTGTTCCTGCTGGATTACAATCCATTGGTAACAAACGGGTTGACGTTTGCAGTGATGGGCATCAGCACTGTAGGCGTGGTACAAAGCCTGCTCGCGAAGCGTAAATTTCAATGCGCCTGTCTCGGTGCGGTTTTCAATTTGCCGATGAGCAAGGTTACCCTATTTGAGGATGTGCTTATGGTGGCGATGAGTGGGGCGATGCTGCTGGTGCCTTTGTAAAAAAACATCTCTGTGATGGCAACCGAAAGCCTGTTTTGCATGAATAGAAAGCAGAACACGAATTCAATATTCACAAAAACGATTTAGCATGAAATTCAATATCTTGGCAATTGCCTTGTTCGCCGTCGCGCTTGGGTTGCTTTCGGCCTGCAAAGATCACTGCGGTCACAAAGGGACTTGCGACGACCCACTCAATATTAATTACCCAGCAGCATACATTGTGAACGGTGGCGACGGTACGCTGTCGGTAGTCAATCTGAACGATTTCAAAGTGGCCAATGAAATAAGCCTCAACGGGGCGACATTTCCGCACCACGTCTATCTCAGCCCCGACAAAACGACGTTGGCGGTTGCCATAACCAGCACCGACCTGAGCGGTGGGCATGGCGGACACGGTGGCGGAACAGGGGGCTACAAAGTGCAGATTATTGATGCCACCACTGGCGAAATCCAACACGAGATTGTAACCGCTCATCTACCGCACAATGCTGTGTTCAATGCATCCGGGTCTGAACTTTGGGTTTCACAGAGTGCCGCGGCAGGCCATGTATTGGTATTCAAAACCTCCGATTATTCCAAGATCGCTGAGATAGCAACGGGTAAAATGCCATCTGAGGTTACTTTTTCTGCCGACGGCAGCACGGTATTCGTTGCGAACACGGACGACGGCACGGTAACGATGATAAATCCTGTGACTAAAGCAGTATTACATACCATCACAGTTGGCAATACGCCGGTCGGTGCATGGCCTGGTGCCGATGGGAATATGTTTGTAGACAACGAAACGGATCAAACCATTTCGGTATTGACCGCTGCAACTGGTGCAGTGACAGCTATGATTCCGCTTGGCTTCAAACCAGGGTACGCGGCCTATCACTTCCATCACGAAGAACTGTGGGTAAGCGATGCGACCAATGGAAAAGTGGCCTACTACAGACTGGAAAGTGGCACATGGGCAAAAAAAGGTGATATCGTCACAGGAGCGGATGCCCACGCGATCACATTTTCGTCGGACAACCTTACAGCCTTTGTGACCAATCAGGGTGCAGGAAATGTATCGGTGATTGACATTGAAAATCATACAAAGACAAAAGACATTGCAGTTGGCAGCAAGCCCAATGGCATTGTGCTGAAACAGTAAAAATTAGGTTATACAGGGCTTTTGTGGTTACACCAGCCAGCACTCGTGTTGGCTGGTAGTAATTCCGGCTCGCAAAACTGTACTTCAATTACAATTGATATGGTCTCCAAGCAGGCATACCGTCTTTTTTCACGGCTTTTCAAAGCCCTTTTTGTCAAAAAATGTTGCCGATGAGTGCAACTCAAAATTACGTACCGGCTTTGCGCTACCCTTGGCTGACACGCTGGTACGACGCGATCATGGCGCGGATGTTCCCGGAAACTCTGGTTCGAGTTGCATTGATTGACAGCGCGGACATTCAAAAAGGTCACCGCATCCTCGAATTCGGGGTCGGCACGGCTTCGCTCTCCATCATGCTCAAGCAGATTCACCGATTGCCCGAACTCGTCGGGGTGGATGTGGACCCGGAAGTGCTGCGCATAGCGCGGCAGAAAATTGAAAAGTCGGACGTGTCTGTAGGCATCGTGCAATACGATGGGAGTATCTTGCCGTTTGCCGACCAGAGTTTCGACCGGGTGGTGACTTGCCTTGTGCTGCACCACCTCGACCCAGAACAGAAACGACAAAGCCTGCGCGAGATGCGCCGGGTGTTGAAGCCGGACGGGAGCCTGCACGTGGCCGACTGGGGAAAGCCTTCCAACTGGCGGATGCGCTTGGCTTTCTATGCGGTACAATGGCTCGACGGCTTCAAAACGACTACTGAGAACGTGCGGGGGCTGCTGCCGGATATTTTCCAAGAAACAGGATTCCTAACCGTCCAAGAGGGTGATAAAGTTGACACAATCTTCGGGACGATGCGGATTTACTCTGTTTATGGGGAAAAGAGTCTAACCAATCAAAATCCCCCCTTTCCTATTCAAAATAACTAAACCATGCCGTTCAAACATTTTTTCTTAACCCTTGGCTTTTATTTTTCCCTAATGCTAGGCGCTTTTTCTCAAAATACCCCTACCCTCTTAACCACTGTTTTCGAGGTGGGCGGCAACTGTGGGATGTGCGAAAAACGCATCGAAACAGCCGCTCTGGGCAAAGGGGTCATCAAAGCTGACTGGGATGTGACGACCTAAAAAATGACACTAGAATACGACTCCGCCAAAACTTCGGTGCTTGCAGTACAGAAACGCATTGCCAATGCAGGTCATGACACTACTTTCGGACGGCCAAGGATAAAACATACAACAAACTTCCAGGCTGTAAATATTTAACCACTTTCACTTCATCGTAATCAACCTTTTTTCGCATGAATCAGACCTTAACAAGTTTTGCAACTTCCAAAAAACCCCGTTTTTTTCTCTTGTTGCTGTTCGCTATGTTGTCTTTTCAACAGGGAAATGCGCAGCACTGCTTTCCAGGGTTCCATTTCACCGTCAACGGAAACACGGTCGCCTTCGATGACCAATCCACAGCCGATGGAACCATCACAGGTTATGTATGGGATTTTGGCGACGGCAATACCAGTACTGAACAAAACCCAACGCACACCTACGCTGTCCCTGGCACCTATAATGTCTGCCTGACAATCACGGCTCATAATCCCAATTGCACAGCTACCTTTTGCCACCATGTCGTGATACATCACCCTCCTCCAGGCGAATGTCATGCCGCCTTTGCGGTGCATCAGCCAGATCCGACCGAGCCTACTTTTGATTTCACTGACCAATCTACCAGTGATGGGAATATTGGCACCTGGGAATGGGATTTTGGTGATGGGAACACCACTAACGATCAAAACCCATCGCATACGTATGCCGCACCAGGCGTATATCTCGTTTGCCTGACCATTACAGATGATGATGGAGGCTGCACCAGCCACGTGTGCCACCATATTGTGGTTCATCATACTCCTCCAGGCGAATGTCATGCCGCTTTTGTTGCGCATCAGCCCAATCCAAACTTTCAGACCATCCATTTTACTGACCAATCCACAAGCGACGGGAATATCGGCTCATGGGAATGGGACTTTGGCGACGGCAATACCTCTACCGACCAAAATCCCATCCATACTTATGCTGAGCCTGGAACATATCTTGTTTGCCTTACTATTACAGATGATGATGGAGGCTGCACCAGCCATGTGTGCCATCATGCTGTGGTACATCATCCACCGCCTAGTGAATGCCATGCTGTTTTCACTTACCACTTGGATCCGCACGGCCTAGGAGTTCAATTTACCAATACTTCTACAGGAACGACCGCCCATACTACTTATCTCTGGGACTTTGGAGATGGCACTACTTCTACCTTGGAGAATCCTCATCACACATACGCCCATCCCGGCCATTACACAGTTTGCCTGTTCATTGCGGACACAACAACGGATTGTTCTTCCCATATTTGTTACAATATCAATGTTCATCATGGAGGCCATCACCATTTTCATGACCCGCATAATGATGGAAACAAAGCAGTTTCCGCTTTAAAGGATGAATCGCCTACCGAGCGCAGCGTGGCCCCAATTGAATTGATGGTCGTTTATCCCAATCCGGTGGTGGACTTTGTCAAAATTGTTTTTCAAGTTCAGGTTGCCGCAAATGTTAAATTCGAAATATATAGCCTGACCAGTGCCAAGGTGGCCGCGTTAGCAGAAAGTGTACGGTCAATTGGAGAACACACTCAAATCTTTTCAGTCGGCAACCTTACGCCAGGAGTATATGTACTGAAAATGACGGTTGATGGCGTACCGCACATCCAACAAATCGTGGTCCAACGATAAAAGTCTAAAAATTTACTGATGATCCCGGCTTTGTATCGTTAGCAAAGCCGGGAATCAGAACTCGCGGCTCGTTCTATATTTTTCAATTGAAGCACGATGAAAATTAACCTGGTTTATTTCGCCCTCACCCTTTTGTCCATCCATGTATTATCTGGCCAAACGCTCACTGGTACCGTTACCGACCCCTTTGGCGCGCCTATTCCCAATGCCCGCGTCACCATTTTCCTCGTGGATACCAGCAACTTCCACGAAACCCGTACGGATGCCAACGGGGTTTATCTTTTTGAAAATCTCGCCCCATACTACTTCATGTTTGGCGTATCAAAACCCGGATTCGCCTACTTTGAAAACACGACTACTGGCATCGTTGGCACGGTTATTCACGACGCCCAACTTGATCCCGAAACCGAACCCGGCCGATGGGACATCGTCATGCAATCGCCCGAAGCGCTCGGCGGCACTGACCTAGGCGTATTGATGCCCAACGGAAGCATCTATTATTGCCATAATACCAAAGACCCATTTTACTTCTCGCCGACAGAGAACGATACAAGTTTTGCCAAGGGCAGCATCTTTGCTCAAGGCTGTGTTGCACCAGCCCTGCTGCTCAACGGACAACTATTGTTTGCAGGAGGCACCTTGGAAGAGGACGGTTATGGACCAGCTTGCAAAAAGGTCAAAACCTTTGACCCTATCACCGATCTCTGGCCTTATCAACCCGATATGCTGGATGCACGCTGGTATCCGACGCTCGCGCCACTTTACGACCAACGTTTGCTGATCGTAGGCGGTGGTGACCTAAACACGGGTCTGCCTAATGCCAAGCGAACCAAAACCTCCGAGGTATACGATCCTGCTACTGGCTTCGCTCAATGGGCAGATACGGTAAAATTTGGCAATGAAGTTTCGGCCGTGGTGCCACTTTTCACCGGCAAAATCCTGATGACGTTCCGACCGCCCCAGCTCTTTGACCCCACCACCTTGCAATGGGATATGGCAGCCGATTTTGTGCAAGGCAACCGGCTGCCCAACGGCGATCACTGCGACCACGAAATCGTATTACGGCCCAATGGGCAAGTAGTGGCTATTGGCTACAAATCTTTCACTCCCGGCCAACCTGGGGTGAACGTGGAGATCTACGACCCGATTCAAAATGTCTGGTCATTGGGCAACAATTTCGCCCCCACCCGCTCCCGAGCCAAAATAGTACAGTTGCCCGATGAAAAAATACTTGTCATGGGGGGCTTTAAGGAACAAACGACCGACCCCACACCCGTCAACAATTGGGGCTACATGGGTCTTACCGATCAATACGATCCGGCTACCGATACTTGGCGGAGACTGGCAAACATGAACTGGAAACGCGAATACCACACCATTACCATACTTGTGCCCGACGGGCGCGTGATTGCAGTTGGTGGGGAGGGCGCACCTGGCAACGAGCCGCCACAAAGCATCATCGAAGCATTTTCACCTCCATATTTGTTCAAAGGAGTACGCCCAGAAATTTCCAATTTCAACAAAACGGTGTTCCAACGAGGCGAAACGATTGCGTTTGAAGCCCACAAAACCAACGCCTTGACCAAAGTGATGCTGATGTCCAACGCCGTAATGACTCATTTCATGAATTCCGGCAATGGACGCTGCCTCGAATTGGATTTTATACAAAATGGCAATCAGGTGAGTGCAACGCTCCCGAGCGACAGTCTCCGCATAATGCCGGGCTGGTATATGTTGTTTGGCATGGTGGACGACATTCCGTCTGTAGCGCAAATGGTCCAAATTTTGCCCGGCGAATTTGTGATGATGGAAACGCCACCTACTGCTGGCTTCATAGCAAGTCCAGATTCAGGCTGTGTGCCGCTGATGGTGCAGTTCACAAGCACTTCCTCAGGCAATACGACAGATTTCAACTGGCAATTCCCAGGTGGAACGCCCAATTCGTCTACGGCTCAAAACCCGAACGTCCTGTACTCCACCCCAGGCACCTACGCTGTGACGCTCACCGTGAGCAACATCGCTGGCAGTGACACAGCCACCCAGACGAATTTAATTACAGTAATTCCCTTGACTACTGCGAGCTTTGGCAGTTCAACCAATGGCGCAACAGTTTCGTTTGCCAACACGTCCGTAAATGCTATTTCCTACACCTGGGAATTTGGCGATGGGAGCACCAGCACTCAGACCAACCCCTCGACTACTTATATCAATGACGGGACTTACACCGTGACCCTTACAGCGACTGGGCCTTGCGGCACATCTATAGCTACTCAGGTCGTAACAATCACAACGGTGAGCGCCATCGAGCCGGAATGGAGGAATTCGTTTCAAGCGTTTCCGAACCCGGCAACTAGGGGAAGCTTGCTGACAGTGGAAATGGATTTGAAACGGGCTGGCAAACTCAGTTTTAAATTGACAGATGCGGCAGGCATAACTATCCGTACTTTTTCTTTTTTTGAAAAAACAATTGGCCGTCAACTGTTTAATCTTAAAACAGCAGATATTCCGGCAGGGGTTTATTTTCTGACGGCACGTTTGGAAGAGAAGGTAATTGGAACAGAACAAGTGGTTTTAAGATAACAAACTATGGAACACCATCACCACGACCATTTAAAGCCAGCAACCGATGATCACTCCAGGCATAGCTCTCACACCATGCCCGACGGTACTGTCATGCAAGGTGCGATGCACGGTGGTGGCCATGCAGGTCACGGCAGCAACCATGATCATACGGCCATGATTGCCGACTTTCTGTGGCGCTTTTGGATATGTCTGACACTGACTGTGCCAGTAGTGGCAATATCACCCATGTTTCAAATGGCCGTCGGGTATCATTTAGACTTTTCGGGACGTGACTGGGTATCTTTTGCGCTAGGCTCCATCATTTATTTTTACGGTGGATGGCCTTTTTTGAACGGATTGTGGGACGAAATTCGCCGCCGACAGCCAGGCATGATGACACTCATTGGTGTGGCGATTAAAGTGGCTTTTCTTTACAGTACCGCAGTGGTGTTCAAGGTGGTAGAAGGCATGGATTTCTATTGGGAGCTTGCTACACTAATCGTCATAATGCTGCTGGGGCATTGGCTTGAAATGAAATCTGTCGCAGGAGCTTCCAAAGCCTTGGAGTTGATTGTCAAAATGTTGCCTGCCGAGGCACATATGTATCATGGTGAAATGCTTCATGATATGCGGGTAGATGCCTTGAAAATCGGTGACATCGTGCTGGTTAAACCCGGTGAAAAAATACCGGTAGATGGGACTGTTATAGAAGGCAGCAGCAATGTGAACGAAAGTATGCTTACCGGCGAGAGCGTACCGGTGCAAAAAATCGCGGATTTAAAAGTCATCGCTGGAGCACTCAATGGCGAAGGCAGCCTAAAAATCCGGGTGGACAAATCGGGAAAAGACAGTTACCTCAACAAAGTCATTGCTCTGGTACAAGAAGCACAATCAGCCAAATCACAGACCCAACATCTGGCTGACCGCGCTGCCAAATGGCTGACTTTCATTGCTTTAGGCGTGGGTTTTGGGACATTGGCTGTGTGGCTCGCCAAAGGGCAAACACTGGCCTTTGCGCTCGAACGCATGGTGACAGTCATGGTCACCTCCTGCCCGCACGCACTGGGCGTTGCGATTCCTTTGGTGGTCGCTATTTCAACTGCCATGTCTGCCCGCAAGGGGCTGCTCATTCGCAACCGCACAGCTTTTGAAAACGCCCGACGCATTACGGCCATGGTTTTTGACAAAACGGGAACGCTGACCGAAGGCAAGTTTGGCGTTTCGCGCATCGAACCACTCGAGAAAAATTTTGACAAAAACAGTTTGCTTGCCACCGCCGCCGCGCTCGAACAAGAAAGCCAGCACCCAATAGCACAGGGCATCGTTGCAGCCGCCAAAGATGGTAGACTGACATTGCCACCGATTTCAAATTTTGCTTCCATTACAGGCAAAGGCGTGACCGC
The DNA here is from genome assembly GCA_046160625.1 of Saprospiraceae bacterium. Lineage (GTDB taxonomy): Bacteria > Bacteroidota > Bacteroidia > Chitinophagales > Saprospiraceae > M3007. The sequence continues at coordinate 8,840 of JBJXGZ010000098.1, read as the reverse complement.
AGAGTTGGGTGGCAAAAAAATCAGCGTTGTCAGCCCTGGTTATTTAAAAGAAAAGAACATCGCAGTTCCCGCCGAAGCTGCTGGCAATGCCGCCGAAACAGTGGTTTTTATCTTAGAAAATGAAAAACTTGCGGGATTTATTGCGCTTTCCGACAAAATCCGTCCAGATGCCGCAGAGGCTGTGAAACAGTTGAAAAGTCAGGGAATCAAAGTGTTCATGGCCACGGGCGACAACGCCACGGTCGGGAAGGCTGTTGCAGAAACATTGGGTTTGGACGGCTTTTTCGCCGAGGTACTGCCACACCAAAAGGTAGAAATAGTGAAAGACCTGCAAGCCAAAGGCGAATATGTGGCTATGACGGGTGATGGTGTGAACGATGCGCCCGCACTTGCACAAGCTGATGTGGGCATCGCCGTCGGCTCTGGCACCGATGTGGCCGCCGAAACCGCCGATATTATCCTGACCGACAGCAAACCCTCCGATGTGCTGGGTCTGGTAAATTTCGGCAAATCCACCTACCGAAAAATGGTGCAAAACCTTTGGTGGGCAACGGGATACAACGTGGTAGCGATACCTTTGGCCGCAGGGTTGCTTTACCCGCATTTTGTGCTTAGTCCAGCGATAGGTGCCGTGCTGATGAGTTTGAGTACCATTGTGGTGGCCATAAATGCCCAGTTGTTAAAAAGAGCATTAACTTGAAATTTGAAACGACTGAGTTCCTCTGTTTTCAAACAATTTATCATGAAACCCAAGCTATTTCCCCTATTGTTTGCCCTTTTATATTCGTCGCTTCCAGCACAAAACACCGTGCTATGGGGAGATTCGGTGGTAGTCGCCTCTACTCCACAACCCATCACCGCGCCCCGCATAACCCTGTTAAAAGACGGCACTCCCCTGCTGACCTGGGGAACAAGCGGAAGCCCATCCCAGGTTTGGTGTACCCGTTTTGAAAACGGGGCTTTCAGTACCCCGGTTGGCGTGCTGCAAGACCCCTATAATCCAAGTTTGTTTGGCTTCGGAGGCTACGATGTGGCCGTGTCGGACAGTCAGGTGTTCATTGTGTTTGAGCAGTTACAACAGGGTATGTTTTTGACCCGTTCCGATGACGGAGGCCTGAGTTTTGGAACACCTAATTTAGTGCAAGGCCCTATTTCAGGTGGTTATGCTACCCTGGCCTCTGTGGAAGTGGATGGTACGGGCAATCCCCTGGTCAGTTACATTCGCGATAAAAATGGAGCTACTTACGAAATACGTCGTTCGGCAGACGGCGGCCTCAATTTTCAAGACCCCGTGACCGCAAACACCCCTGCGGCTGGCACTGCGGTCTGCGAATGCTGTACATCAGACATGTTGGCTTCGGGTGATTCGGTTTGGTTGTTGTTTCGCAACGAAAACCAAAATCTCCGAGACATTTGGGTAAGCCGATCCACTGATTTAGCAACTACATTTGATACCGCCACCGATGTGGACGCAACCGACTGGTTTCTAAACGTTTGTCCCATCGCAGGGCCAAAAATGGCTCGTTCAGGTGATAGCCTCCTGACGGTTTGGATGAGTGGCGCAAGCGGAATTGGAAGAGTGCATCTAAGTACTTTGCACGCTGGAACCATGCAAACAGGACAACAATTTGGGTTTCCCGCCTCCGGAACTCAAGCAGCCCAAAACCTGCCCCATATAGTCGCTTCAGGCGACACTGTAGGGATTGTCTTTGTAGAAAAATCCAAGGAAATCCTGTTTCATTTTTCTGCTATGGGTACAATGGGGTTGGCTAATCAAAGTACCCGATTTGCGGTGCCAAACCATACGCTTCAATACCCAGCCTTGGCATTTAGAGACGGGGTGTTTCATCTGGTTTATGTGGATGTTACGTCCGACAAAGTGCTTTACAGACAAGGAATCTTAACTGAAACCAACCCTGTCAAAGAACCAAATCAGAAGATGGGGATTTCGGTATACCCGAACCCTGTACATGCAGGTAGTTTTTGGGTGAAAAGTGAAGCCGATGATTTACAGGAGATCATATTGTTTGATGTTTTTGGGCAAATAATATTTGGCCAAAACGCCTATGGCCTCGAAGTGGAAGTTCCGACAAACATCTTACCGAAAGGGGTTTATTTTTTGAAAGTACAAACCTTGAGCACTATCAGGCTTTATGAGGTATTGGTGAATTAATAAAATGATTTACACAAAATGAAGCATCACAGCCACTATATCATACGCCGTATCCACCGCTTTCTCGGTGTCAGTATCGGCATCCAATTCTTGCTTTGGACGATTGGAGGACTGTATTTTTCGTGGAGCGACCTGGATGAAGTACACGGCGATTACGAAAAAGCGCCGCCCGCGCTCTTAGCCAGTTCCAGTGCTATATTCCCGAGCGCCGCATTAGACAGCCTCCGCCAGAGCAAACAAGTTGACAGTCTTGCCGAGTTGCGCTTGGTATCGGTGCTCGGAAAACCCACCTGGCAAATTTTATTCTTTGAAAAAGGACAGGAACACCACCACAAGAAAATCCGCCTGGCCGATGCTACTACGGGCTTTTTTCGCCCATCCCTCAGCAAGACAGAAGCCATTGAGGTAGCCGAACAACGCTATGCCGGGAAAGCAAAACAGAAATCCGTTGAGTACATAACTGAGGTCAGTAACCACCACGAATACCGCGAAGATCAACTCCCAGCATATGCCATAACCTTTGACGATGCACGACAAACAACCTTGTATGTCTCGACCGAACTTGGTACGGTGCAAAGATTCCGCAACCGTCCCTGGCGGCAATTCGATTTTCTTTGGATGCTCCACACCATGGACTACGCCGGGCGCGACAATATCTCGAACTGGCTATTACGGGCATTTTCAGTTTTAGGTTTGGCTACGGTTACGAGTGGGTTTGTTTTGTTTTTTGTCAGCAGAAAAAAAAGAACATGAAAATTATATCAACCATCCTTGGCAGCCTATTCGCTTTTTTGCTGGCTTCCAGCTGCTGTTGGTTGCCATGGCTAACGGTTGTACTGGGCAGTTCCGTGATTAGGGTTTCGGGTTTTTCTGAGAAATTGGACACCTTAAGCGGGCCGTTCATGGCTTTGGGTTTAGGGTTGCTCGCATACTCGGTTTATGCTTTTTGGCAAAAGAAAAAACGAGCGGTATCTGTACCGGAGATCATTTTGCAATCGCGCATCACTTGTCCAAAGTGTGGTTTCTCCAAAACCGAGACCATGCCGACTGATGCCTGCCAGTTTTTTTACGATTGCGAAAACTGTAAAGCCATGCTAAAACCATTGGCCGGGGACTGCTGTGTATTTTGCAGTTATGGCACAGTAAAATGCCCACCAATCCAGGCTGGCGACAAAAACTGTTGTTGAACGTTTTAACCAGAAAACCTAAAGGTTCAAACGGTATTTCATCAGGCTTTTCTACCTTCGCACCCAACATTTATGCAACACCGCCTCGGCATATTTTCATTCCTGTTCATTCTGTTCGTCGTTCCGACGAATGTGACTTGGGCGTGCGGCAACCAAAGGGCAATACAAGTTCGACAAGAATCTACAGAAAAGTCATGTTGTTCGGATACAAATGGCAAAATGAGTTCTGGTTGTGCCCGTGATACCAACGGCTGCGCCAAATTGCACCCTGGCCAAGAATGCCCTGATACCGATGGTAGCGGGGGCTGTGATTGTCCTGGTTGTGGTACTATTGGTTTTGCACCTACTGCGTTCACCAATGCGGAAGAAGTCATACCATTCCTGTTTCCTTTCGATGTTAGAATGAGTCGTCAAGCGTTTTACTTCGCGGATCATTTGCCAGAAGCTGTTTACCTCCCCATTTGGCAGCCGCCTAAATTAGCATCTTGATGTCACGTCAGCCCGACGTATACGTATCCCGGAATTCCGTTCCGGGTATTTCTTAATAATTTGCCCCGGAACGGAGTTCCGGGTTACATTTCAACCATTATTTTATGAAAAATCTGCTCATCGCGGGCTTTGCGCTCGCTTTGTTGGTCGTGGCGTATTCCGCCTGTAAAAATGACCATTCCAAAAAAACGTCTAGCTCCACTGAAGCCGCTGCACCCGGGACCAAATACATTTGCCCGATGAACTGTGAAAAGGGCAAAACCTACGACCAACCCGGCTCCTGCCCAGTTTGTCACATGGATCTGGAGCCGATGAAGGCCGAGGTAGAAGCCAACAAAGCCGAGTATTTCACGGCATTTTCCGCCAATCCAGCCCAACCTGAAGCGGGTAAATCGGCCATGCTCTCTTTCACTCCTAAGATCAAAGGCAACGAATCCGCCCCAGTGCCACTCGACCTGGTACACGAGAAAAAAATGCACCTCATCCTCGTCAGCGATGACCTTTCCTGGTTCGATCATATTCACCCGGAATATCAGGCCAGTGGCGCTTATGACATCAAAGTGCTGGCAAAGGGGGAAAATTTCACCAAAGGGCGCGGCCACGACGAAACGCGTTTCGATGCAGGTGGCAAATACTGGGCATTCACAGATTACAAACCTCTTGGAGCGTTGAATCAGGTGAACAAAACAGAATTCAACGTATCTGGAACACCTTCCAAAACTATGACGTATACGCAGCCTAAAATGACAGCATCGGTGGACGGATACACTGTGAAATTCGATTCGCATGGATCGACCATCGCTGCGGGCACACCCGGCCACCTGCATATTGATATCATGGAAAAAGGGCAAAGAATCACGCCAGATAAAATTGAAAATTATCTCGGTGCGAAAGCCCATGTTGTAATGATTGAAACCACGACAAAAGAATTCGTCCACGTTCACCCTGAAGCGGTAGGCGATGCATTGGAGATGAACACCACTTTCGCCAAACCTGGTATATATCGCGGTTGGTTGCAATTCCAAACCAATGGCAAGGTTCACGCAGCGGATTTTGTGTTGAAAGTGGAGGAGGGAAAACCTGGGGCGACTGGACAAGAAGGACATAACCATTGATTTCAAACGGACTCGTCCGATAACATGAGGTTGTCGGACGGGTCTTGTCAACAATTATGCTCAATCAACTCATAAAATTCTCTCTTGCCAACCGCCTTTTTGTGGTAGCTGCCGCCGCGCTACTGCTGGTTTGGGGTAGTTGGACGGCCATCAACCTGCCTGTAGATGTATTGCCGGATCTCAACCGGCCTCGCGTCACGGTGTTTTTGGAAGCGGGCGGGATGTCGCCTGAAGAAATCGAGGTGCAGGCCGTATTGCCAATCGAGACTGCGCTCAACGGCTCGCCTGGTGTAGAAGTGGTGCGCAGCAGTTCGTCACGGGGCATTGGTCTGGTATTCGTGGAGTTTGGCTGGGACGTGGACGTGTTCCGCGCCCGACAGCTCGTAGCTGAAAAACTCTCCACCGTTCCATTGCCAAACGGCATCATCCCGGTCATGGGCCCGATTTCGTCAGTCATGGGACAAATCATGCTGTTGGGCGTGACCGCCGAGCCGGATAGTACGACGGGGCATACCCTCAGTACGGCGGCAGATTTGAGGACCCTGGCAGATTTCACCATTCGTCGCAGGCTGTTGGCAATAAAAGGTGTTTCGCAAGTCATCCCCATCGGTGGTGACCGATTGCAGTACCAGGTGCTGGTGTCGTCGGCGAAACTTAAACAGTACAGTCTGACACTGGAAGACCTGGACCGTGCCCTGGAGAATGCTAATCTGAATGCATCAGGCAGTTTTTTCAATCGCTATGGCTCTGAAGTCCTAATTTCTATTCTGGGTCGTTCCAAAAATTTGGAAGATCTGAAGCGGACGGTTGTAGCCAACAGAGAAGGCTCGCCTGTGCTGCTCAGCCAGGTGGCCGATGTACAATTTGGCGCAGCCATCAAACGCGGCGACGCATCCGTGAATGCACGCCCTGCCGTGATTTTGACTGTTGAAAAACAGCCCGGCGCAAGCACAATAAATCTGACGGATGAAATTGAAAGTGCTTTAACAGAGCTACAGCCTTCTTTACCCTCCGATGTTCGACTCAATGCAAAGGTTTTTCAGCAAAAAAACTTCATTGTCCATTCCCTAACCAATGTAGAGCATGCCCTGCGAGACGGTTTTATCCTGGTCATCATTGTGCTGTTTTTGTTTTTGCTGAATTTGCGCACCACCATTATCACGTTGACCGCAATTCCACTATCGCTGGTTATTACTGCGCTGGTTTTCAAGTGGTTCGATATTTCTATTAACACGCTGACCCTCGGTGGACTAGCCATCGCCATCGGCGAATTGGTGGACGATGCCATTGTAGATGTTGAAAATGTCTTCCGGAGATTGAAAGAAAACCGGGTTGCCGAAAACCCAAAACCTGCCCTTCGAGTAGTTTACGAAGCCTCTCGTGAAGTGCGCAATTCCATTGTTTATGCTACTGTAATTGTAGTACTTGTATTCCTGCCTTTGTTCCAATTGCAGGGCATCGAAGGTCGGATTTTCGCGCCGCTTGGCATTGCGTATATCACATCAATTTTGGCTTCTATGGTGGTGTCTTTAACGGTCACACCGGCACTGTGTTCTTACTTGCTTCCTAATTCAAAACTGAATGAAGGCAAAGAAAGTGGGTTTGTGCGCTGGCTGAAAAAGTGGGATTTGAAACTCCTGCACTTCGGCCTTGGAAATTCAAAAACGGTCATTGCCGCTGCAGCTACGCTGGTCATTGCCGCTGCTTTTATGGTTACCCGCTTTGGCACAGAGTTTCTGCCTCCATTCAATGAAGGAAGTTTTACGGTCAATCTTTACGCCCCGGCAGGAACTTCGCTCGAAGAAAGCAATAAAATAGGAACGGTGGCCGAAAAACTGATCCTGCGCGTACCCGACGTGCGCTATACCGCTCGCCGCACAGGCCGCGCCGAGTTGGATGAGCATGTAGAGCCAGTGAGCAATTCCGAAATTGATGTGGATTTGAAGCCTGATGCCCGCCCTCGCTCAGTGGTCATAGCAGACATACGAAAACAACTTTCAAATCTCGCAGGCGTGTCAGTGAGCATTGGCCAACCGATTTCGCACCGGCTCGACCACCTGCTTTCGGGGGTTCGGGCGCAAGTGGCCATCAAGGTTTTTGGCGAAGACATGACAGAACTGCGCGGACTGGCTGGACAAATCAAAGAAGTGGCGGAAGCAGTACCAGGGGCTGTAGATGTGCAGGTAGAACGCCTGGTGCTGGTGCCGCAACTCACCATCAGGCTTGACCGCGCCGCGCTTCAACGATATGGAATGCAGACAGGGGAAGTAGCACGCGACCTTGAGGTGTTGTATGGAGGCAAGGTGATTTCCCAAATCCTGGATGGCCAAAAATCCTTTGACCTCGTGCTGCGGGCCGTTGCGGCTGACCGCGAGAATCTTGAAAACATCCGCAAAACGCAAATTCACACTCCCGAAGGAACCTTGATTCCACTCGAAAGCATCGCACATATCGAATACGAAAAAGGCATCAATTCCGTGAGTCACGAAAATGCCCAGCGGCGTATTGTAGTGTCCGCCAATGTTCAGGGGCGCGACTTGGGGAGCACTGTGGCGGAAATTCAAAAAACCGTCGGTGAAAAAGTTCGAATGCCACAAGGTTATTTTCTCCAATATGGCGGCCAGTTCGAGGCGCAAAAAGAAGCTTCCAGGCTCATTGCCATTTTGAGTATTTTCGTTTTATTGGGCATATTCCTGGTGCTGTACGCTCATTTCCGCTCATGGCGCATCGTAGTACAAGTAATGCTCAATATTCCTTTGGCACTAGTGGGTAGTGTGGCCGCGGTGTGGCTCACAGGTGGTACGTTCTCGGTAGCCACATTGGTGGGTTTCATTACACTTACCGGCATTGCTTCTCGTAACGGCATCATGATGATTTCGCATTACCTCCACTTGATGGAACACGAAGGCGAACAGTTTGATAAACAGATGATTGTACGCGGTTCGCTTGAACGACTGGTACCTGTACTGATGACGGCACTCGTTGCTGCACTGGCTTTGATTCCCTTGACCATGGATTCACAGGCGGCAGGCAAGGAGATTCTTTATCCGGTGGCGACGGTTATTTTGGGCGGTTTGTTGTCTTCTACTTTACTGGATATGATTGTGACTCCGACAGTGTTTTGGGTGTGGGGGAGGAGGGCGGTGGATGCCTATTTCACGCAACGACGTAACGGCGCAACGTATTGACTTAAAATTTCACGCAACGACGCAACGACGCAACGTATTGACGCAAGATTTCACGGAACGACGACGCAACGACGCAACGTATTGATGCAAAATTTCACGCAACGGCGCAACGTGAGAAAAAAAGAAAACTAACACCTTAGCTTGAGCCTAAAAATGTTGCGTCATTTCGAGAAACATTGGAATCTACGGTGCGTGTACCTCCTTTCTCCCGTTGCGTCGTTGCGTGAAAAAAAACGTTGCGTCGTTGCGTGAAAAAAAACGTTGCGCCATTGCGCCGTTGCGTGAAAAAAAACGTTGCGCCGTTGCGTCGTTGCGTGAAAAAAAACGTTGCGTTGTTACGTCGTTGCGTGAAAAAAAACGTTGCGTCGTTGCGCCGTTGCGTGAAAAAAAACGTTGCGTCGTTGCGCCGTTGCGTGAAAAAATACGTCGCGTCGTTGCGCCGTTGCGTGAAAAAAAACGTTGCGCCATTGCGTCGTTGCGTGAAAAAACACGTTGCGCCGTTGCGCTGTTGCGTGAAAAAAACGTTGCTCCATTGCGTCGTTGCGTGAAAAAACACGTCGCGTCGTTGCATCGTTGCGTAAAAAAAAACGTCGCGTCGTTGCGCCGTTGCGTGAAAAAACACGTCGCGTCGTTGCGCCGTTGCGTTAAAAAAACGTTGCGCCGTTACGCCGTTGCGTGAAATCTTGCG
>JBJXGZ010000097.1:0-30916 GCA_046160625.1 Saprospiraceae bacterium | reverse complement strand
TGAGGTGATGAAGTGATAGAGCGATGAAGTGATTTGAAACGCTCTATCACTTCATCACCTCATCTCTCACAACCCCTTCACATCCACATTCACCTTTCCTGTTGAAAAAAGATTGACCCGTATACCGGTCGGTGTCACTCGGGTATCTTGAACGGCCACACTATCGAGGGCGCCGTACAGGGTAATGCCGGGTTGTATTTGATAGTTGCTGAGGGTTTGCTGCACGGAATTTTTTACCTCAGCAATATTTTGAGCAAGGGGAAATACCATGCTCGCAGCCATTTTCTTTTTGATCGTTCCCTGAAAAATCCAGGAGGCAGAGCGAAGCAGAAAATTGCGCGTATCCACATGAAAATCAAGGTCTTTTACTTCAATCTGATTCTTCAGCGGGTTAAATTCCGGCCTTCCTATGAAGTAGATTTGACCGTTGAACGAACCGCTAAGCTTGGTATTCACCACCACCCTGTCATTGTTGCCCCAAAGCGTGAGGTCTTCCACTTTGACCTTCTTTTTTCCTGATTCAAACACCTGCCCGATCATGATGTTCTTGGCCAAACGCTCGGCTTCGGCGAAGGGGACATCGGTAGCAAAACGCATTTGAAAATCATCGGGGGCTTCGCTGAGCAATGTCAAATTGGGGAGGAAAGAATTCTCTCGAAAAATCGGTTTTTCGCCAAAGGATACATCATTGAGACATTCGACAGCTATTTTTGTTTGTAGCGAATTGTTGTAGGTCGTGAGCGGGGTGAGGCCGATACTGAGCGGGGTCGTTTTTGACCACATACGGTATTCCTCATCGAGCAACACTGGCTGCTGGATGGCCTCCCAGGCCTCTTGTATGTAAGGTCGGAGGTTGATTTGCTGACTTACGTATTGGTCAAGGGTTTTACTCAGGGTTCTTTTACTGCGGTTGAGTGCGAGGTTGGCAATGGTTTCCACGCTGATGTTGCCGATGCCTGTTTTCAGAACCGGGCGACTGAGCCATTCGTGCCATTCCACCTCGGTTTGGGTGTTGAGGCTCCAGTCAGGGTTGATGTTGAACGTCGTTTTGAAGTTGAGAGCGAGTTCGCCTTCGGCCTCGGCTGCTGTGCCAAACACGAGTTCTTTTTTTATCCAAAGTTTGAGTGGCACACGGTATTTCACGGTGTTTCCGGCAAAAAACAGGCTGATTTCCTGTGTATTCCAGGCGTTCATCATAAGGCCGTCGTGGCCGTTGTCGTCATAGGAATAGTCTTCAAAAAGTGCTTTCCCAGCCAGTCTGGTATTGAGTGAGCGCAAAATCTCGTCTACTGAAATGCTGACCGGGATGCTGAGCGTGGAGGGTACCGGCGCGGGATCGGCAGTGGCGTTGTATTGCTCGAGTGGTTGGGGCGCGTTGGTGTATTTTGCGGGAGTGCAAAAGGCTAGTAGGGAAAGGAGAGGGAGGAGTTTGTGGAATTGCATGGTGGGGGGGATGAATCGGGATTGGCTTGATTTTGAAGGATTTAGCAGGATTTCGGAACCATCTATCTAAGGCTAAAAAGGCTGTGGAAATCCCAAGTACTCAGCCACACTGCTGGGTTGCGCCACCGCCGTAAAAAAATCAGACCGGGGCAGCTGCTCCCTCAGGAACGACCAATTCCCATTGTTCAATTGTAAAACGGGTGAGTTCGAGCAACATGTCAGGTGGAATGCTATCTGGCAAGTCTTTCAAAATCTGCACCACAGCCTCTCTAAGTGCACAATTTGGATGAGCAATTGCCATTGCCTTGACTTTTTGGCGAATGATATCCTTGTGCACTGCAAGCGTTTTTTCAGGCAAAAGTTCCTCGTCAGTAGCTTTTGCTGCCCAAAGAATTGCCTCTTTGTATTGCGCCATAGATGGTTCGCGCAAGATTTCTTCGAGGGCTGGATCGTGGTCAAAAGATGCTTGTTGCATGGTTTAAGATTTTCTATGGATTTCAAAAGTGTCGTAGAAATTGTCAGGGTTGTAAACAGAGCGTTCATTTCCCACCCAGCCAAAAACATCGAACTGTTCGACAATTTCAAAATGCCTGCGTTGAAAAATCAAGTTGTACAGTTTTGCCCTTTTTCCATCCAGAGGACTGATCCTGACAACTCTTTCTGGGGCATTTTCCGTGAAAAGGTAAACTGCTTTTGCAACCGTATTCAAAACACGGCGAACATCCTGATTGTTTGTAATAATGGTTGAGTCCAATTGGCCTTTTTTCAAATCCCCAAAACCTAGGTTCCACAGGTTTCCTTCAATTTGGGTGAATACGACCAATTTAAAAATCACACCTTTTGGCCCTTTGCTCTCAAAAAGGTATCGGGTTTGGTTTCTGAAAGGTAGAAGTTTGTAAGGGTTTTCTATCATGTTTTCAATCTGGTAAAATCGTGCTATTGAAATCAATGACTACTACCGCCAATTCATACTTCGATACCTTCTCGGCGTACATTCTGGTAAAATAGATAATCAGAGGTATTAAACCGCCCCAAGGTGGTGGGGTGCGCCGAAATGGTGGTGTTGAATTGTAGTTCAAGGTCGTACAAGGCACTGTTCATGTAACGAAGTTCCGAGCCTGTTTTAATGGCTTCGTCTTTCAAAACCACCAAAAAATCAATATCTGAGCCCTCGTGTTGGTCGCCACGAGCATATGAGCCATACAAAATCAGTTTGGCAAGCCGAGTGCCGTACAAGGTCTGCAGTTCGGCTTTTACTGCTTGAGTTAGGCTGCTTTTGTTGAGCATAGTGTGGAGATTTTGTCCCAAAGGTAAGGGAATGTGCCCTTTCCCTGCTGCGCCACGAATAAAGCCTTTTTTCTCAAAAAAAATTCGCATTTCCTTCCCGTTTAGCCTTGGCAGGCGGGGGCGACAGAAGAAAAAATGCAGCGCGTAAAAGATAAAAGTGCAAAAAACTAATTGTCGCGCGCCAAACGGAAACCGATAACACTACTCCAGCACATTGGGACGTAGTCCGATCGGCTCGATACTGCACAAGTATAATGGCTGTCTTGCCAAGAACCACCGCGCATTACCTTTAACATATCATCATCATTTCCCCATGCCGAACCATCGCTGGGTGCACCATCATAATTATCATGCCCATCATCCCGACACCATTCACACACATTTCCATTCATATCGTGCAGATTAAGTTCGTTGGCCTTTTTTTCGCCAACTGGGTGGGTTTTATCTCCTGAATTTTCATCGTACCATCCTACTTCCTCTAATTTATTACCCCCTGAAAAATTATATTCCGTCGAGCGAGTACCACCTCGTGCTGCAAACTCCCATTCAGCCTCTGAAGGCAACCTGTAACGCCTAGATGTTCTCTCGGAAAGCCACCTGCAATACTCCTGTGCATCTTCCCAAGTGACATTGATAACCGGTCGAGTACCCCGACCCCATCCTTCGTCACCAGGTTTAGGATATCCTGAATGGGTACAGAAAGAATCGTACTCATCAAAGGTCACAGGGTATTTTCCCATCCAAAAAGAAGGAACTGTTACTGGATGAAGCGGTTTTGAACTTTCATCTTCATTGCTTCCCATAATAAACCTCCCACCCTCCACAAAAACCATCTCCGGCTCTTCGGGGATGTCACGGATGATTTGGCCGTTTTTCGGGCGGGCAACATCCCTGGCCGCCATAGCCTCGGCGGCGGCGGCTTCTCTTGCCCGTCGTTCATTTTCCAAACGCTCAGCCTCTTTAGCCGCCATAGCCTCGGCGGCGGCGGCTTTTTCCTCTCTACGTTTTTTGTGAGCCGCTTTTTGTTTTTCGGATTTGTTCTGAAAAGCCTCTTTTTTTCGATTGGCTTCATCCTCCTTGCGTTTTATTTCAGCTGCTTCGGCCGCACGCATCTGCTCAAAGGTCCCGATATGCCTCCTGGCTTCTTTGGCATGAAGCCCCTCTGAGAAGGCCTCCAAATAGTCAAGCAGATTGCCTTCAAGTGACTCAGGGCTGCTGTGGGTATTAAGGTATTCCCAGAGGTCCTGGTCGTTGTTGAGCTCCTCTATTTTTTGTTCTGCCTCTGCATCATGGATGCCATGCTTCCATTTGTCCAAATAGCCTTGATACGCAGCAACGGTGTTGTTTTTGCAGGCGATTTTCCAGGAAACTTCGTCGGCGGGATTTGCTTTGGGCACGAGTGGTTTGCTCTCCTTTTTATCGTTCTGCCGAGGCTCGACGGGCTGGGAGGCTTCCGACTTCGCTAAAGCCACGGCGGTTGAATCGGCGGGTAACGAAGCCGCAAACGCATGCAATAGGGCTTCCGGGTCTTGTATTCGTTGGGAACGGCGATAAAATGCTGGAACCAGATCATAGCGAAAATCAGGGCCTTCGGCAATGAAGAAGCCGCGCGTGTGCTTGTTCGGCAAGTGATAGTTCTGGAAAAAAGTGTCATGCTCCAGTTCCACCCACTCGGAATCCATGGCATTGGGCGAACAAAAAAGCAGGAAGTTGCGGCTGCGCTGCAGGGCTTGCTGAATCAAGTTGCCAAAGTTGTGCCCGCCGCGATGGCGCAAGTCGTCAGCACTAAAAAACACCCGCATTCCATGTCCGCGCAAAACATGGCAGAAGTGGCGGGCTGCTTCCAGGTCCTTACTCGAAAAACTAAAAAAGAGGTCATATTCCCAGGAAGTATCAGCTGCAATGGTCTGTATGTTCTGACGGAGCAATACCTCTGTTGCAGAGGCCGCACTTTTGGGTGAGGCAATTTCGTCGGGCAATTCGTCGATATAGGCCAAAACTGCAGCGTTTATTCGTGCTCTGTCGGTGGAGGCCTCTTTGAAGGAAAGGAGGTTGAGTCGAAGGTTTTGGTCAAGTTCCTGCCACTGTCCGCTGAGCAAAGTCATGGCGTTGTACACCTTGCTGTATTTCGGCGCAGCTGCAAGTATTTCAAGCAGTTGGCTCAGCGCTTCATCTGCGCAGGCAGTAGCAACGAGTTGGCGGAGTGCTTGTTTTGGCAAGGAGGGCATAGGCTTTTGCTATCGAAGGCACCGTTTTTTGCTGTACCAGTACTTTGGCTTTTGAAAATGTGAACGCGCAAATGTAGCCAAACCAACTAAAATACCGCAGAGACACAGTGATATAGAGAAATCTCCGCACCGCTGCGTCTCTGCGGTAAAAACAATCTGATTCTCTCTACATTTGTCGCCAAAGTTTTCAACCAAAACTGTTCGCCATGGCAATAGCAAAACCTTTCAACCTCCAGGCCTGGATTGACGAAAATCGCGATCTGCTGAAACCTCCCGTGGGCAACAAGCAGATTTATCTCCAAAACGAAGACTTCATCGTTATGGTGGTCGGCGGACCCAATGGCCGCAAAGACTACCACTGGGAAGAAGGCGAAGAACTTTTTTACCAGTTGGAGGGCGATATCCAGGTCAAAATAATCAACGAAGAAGGCAAACGCGAAACGATTGACATCCGCGAAGGCGAGATGTTCCTGCTGCCTCCACGCATTCCGCACTCTCCCCAGCGCCCTGCTGGCACCGTCGGCCTCGTGCTGGAACGACACCGCAACACAGGCGAGGTGGACAAACTCCTCTGGTTTTGCGAAAAATGCGACCAACCACTCCATGAGGCAGGTTTCCCGCTCAAAGACATAGGCTCACAAATCCGCGAGGCGATTGGGGAATTCAAAGCCGATTTAGAGGCACGCACTTGCAAACATTGCGGCGCTGTGATGGAGATGTGAGCGCTGCATTTTCACGCAACGACGCAACGGCGCAACGTTTTTGGGGCGGTGATGGAGCTGTGAGGGTGCATCTTCGGCTCGATTGGTTTTGCGGTTTTACATTTTGAATTTTAAATTTTGCGGTTTTTACAAGAAAAATAAATGGTTTCTCCTTTTAACCCTGTGGGGGTACTCGGTGCGGGAAGTTTTGGCACAGCAATCGCCAATTTATTGGCCTACAATTCGGATGTGCTGTTGTTTAGCCGAAAGGCAGAAACGGTGGCTATGATAAACGAACAGAGAGAACATTTAGGCGTGAAAATATCCGCCCGCGTAACGGCGACCAACGATTTGGAGGATATGGCACGTCGTTGCACGCTCATATTGCCGGTAGTCCCGAGTAATAGTTTCAGGTCGATGATCCGTTCGCTCGCACCTTATTTGAGACCTCACCACATTATTATCCACGGAACAAAAGGTTTTGACCTCCGTGGATTGGAGGAGGGCGATCTAGAAAAACAGGGTATTGTGGTCACCCGTGCTAATGTGCGCACCATGAGCGAGGTGGTTCGCGAAGAGAGCAGCGTAGTCCGTGTGGGTTGTCTGAGCGGCCCTAACCTTGCCGCCGAAATCGTTGCCGGCCAACCAGCTGCCACCCTGGTCGGCAGCCGTTTTCGTGAGGTAATTCAAGCCGGACAGTTGGCACTGAACAGTCCAAAATTTCACGTTTTTGGTTCTTATGATATACTTGGGGCGGAGTTGGCAGGCGCATTGAAAAACATTGTAGCGCTAGGCTCAGGTATCATCGGCGGGCTTGGGCTGGGGCGCAACATTCAGGGGCTTTTGATAGCAAGAGGGTTGGCAGAAATGGTATATTTTGGGAAGTCGCTTGGTGCTGACAGTCAGGCTTTTATCGGAGTAGCAGGTATCGGAGACCTGGTAGCCACAGCGACAAGTACCAACAGCCGCAACTACACGTTTGGCACGCGGCTTTCCAAAGGTGAAACCACTGTCCAAATTCGCGAAACCATGCCTGAATTGGCCGAAGGAGTGCGCACACTTCGCATAGCGCACCAATTGGCCCGACACTACAAACTCCATGTTCCCATCACTACCATGCTCCATGCTGTGGTGTTCGAGCACTACCCTATTGAGAAGGCACTGGAATACTTGATGAGTTACCCTTATGGGGTGGATGTGGATTTTTTGTAGATTTGCTTTGTGCAAGTGCCGAGACCGCGTTTCAATTATCAATTAATCCGGTCTCGGCACTTAAGTCCTTCTTTGCCAATTAACTGATTATGCGCACCTATATCTTTTTTATCCTTGGCCTACTATCTGTAGGATCACTTGCCGCCCAAAATTATTACCAAAACGCTCCACCAGAGCAACAGGTCCAGCAGCTTGCAGACTGCTATACTCGCAACCTCGACTATGGCAATGCCGCCTTCCAGAGGGGTGAAACTAAAGAAGCCTTGGTTATTTTCAAGGAGGCAAAAAACTGTCCTGATGCACAAGGAAATGCGAGGCGACAGTCCGAATTAGACTCCCGGATTGCCCGCTGTGAAGAGCAATTGGGCATAAAAAAAACTGCAGCGAACGAAGAAAAAAATATTCAACAGCTCCCTTCGAATAAACAGAAACGGGCATTTTCCACCGGGCTTCCCACTGCCCGCAGGAATTATTCGGCCAAAACAGATTTCCTGAAAGACACCCTTGATGGCTGTTTCAAACGGATGGTGGAGGAAGCGGATCGCGCCTACAATCTAAGGTTTTGGGAGGATGCTGCTGCCATTTATCGAGCTGCCAAAAACTGCAGCGATGCCGACCAGAACGATCGTTATCGGATGTCTGAAAAGATAACAATTTGTCGAAAAGCGGCTGAAAACGAACTGTTTACAAAACAACAAGAGGCAGAACGGCAGGCCCGCCATGCCATTGCAGCCAATCTTGCCGACGATGCCCAGGAGATCCTCCGAGGTCAGGACCGATCCATCGCCTTCCGATTGGCCGATTTCGCCAACCAGTACATCGCACCCGACGACAACCCGGATTGTGTGCAGACTATGTTTGATGCCTGGTACTACCAGCCTTCTGAAGACTCCAAATACCGTGAGGACGAGCTCTATCGCCCTGTTTTTTGCTATGAATTGGCCGATAATCTGGGTGAAAACACGCAACTTAAATTCAAGCAACAAAAGGATGGCAGCCAATGGCTTTGGGCTTTTCTGCCAAAATCTGGCGACATGTTAGCATGGATAATGCCAAGCATGAAATTGGTGCAATCCTATGGTACTGGAGAGGGCAATGGCTATACCGGATTTGATTTTGCTCCTGACGGCGAGCTGCTTTTTTGGGGCAACAAATTTTTTGATTTGCGGAAAGGCGCTCGTTCTTACCGGCTAGACGTGCCAAGCGTAGCCCAATGGTGCTTTAGCACTCGCGGCGACGAGTTTTTTTATGAAAACATTGAAGAGCAAAAAATTTACGTACTGAATGTGCGCGAAGCGTTTTCGCAGCAATACGCTCGCAAGGGATCAAAAAATGCCACTGTAATCCAAGTTCCCGCTGTGCCACGCGAAATAGTTTCAGGAGTCCCAACCGGCTTGTTGGCAATGCAATATTTAGAAGGGAAATTCTGGCTCGGCTTTCGGGATAGGATTGAAATCTTGGGGAAACCTGCGCCTGGTCAAAAATGGCAAAAAGAAAAAACGATTCTGTTTAATGGGGTCGTTATCCCGGATTTTATTGAACAAAAGGAGCTGAATCTCGTGTTTTACCCAGAGGAAGGTTTCGCAATTTTAGCCTGTACGCAAGGTGCTTGGTCTATTCCGCTTAAGTCAAAACCAGAGAACCAAGAAGACGAACTGAAAGCGAGAACTTGGGAAAGAACCTTCCCCTTAGCAGTTTCCCCATCTACCCACCAACTGGCATGTCAAGACTTCAGCAATATTAAGTTCACTACTTTTTTGCTTCTGGATGCCTTTACAGGGGATACTTTGATTCGGCAGCAAGTACCTCCGGATACTGAATTTGAAATAATGAAAGGCAGTTTTTCACCCGATGCCCGTTGGGTAGCTGCCTCTTCTTATAATGGCAACATAAATGTGTGGGCCTTGCAGGATGTACCGACCGTTTGGACAACTCAGTTGCCGGGCATATCTGAAAATAAACCGGTTTTCAGCCCTGATGGCAGCCTGCTTTTTGCAACTTATTTAGATACACTGGCGATTTACAATACTGTCAAATCCAGGGAGCCCGCACGGTTTTTGAAAAACAGCGGTCAAGCAATGCTGGGTGCTTCGAACCATTGGGTAATGCTGCAAGTATCGCCTGATTCTGCAGAAGCAAGGCATTTGACAGATGGCCGCACGCTTCGATTCCCGCTCAAAAATGAAGGCAACCCCTTTCGCTATGCATTTGATTCCAAAGGGGAAAAATACATGGCATACCTCAGTGGCATGAATAAGGTGGAGCTGCGTTCCTTAAGAACTGGAATGATGGTAGCGAGCAAGGTATTTGAAGGGGGTAGAATTGGTGATTTGCATTTTATACCAGGTACCGATCAGTTGCTTGTGGTGCAACACAACATTATGGATGCGTTACTGGTAGACGAATCCAGCGTGAAAATCTGGTCACCGCTTCGTCCAAATGAAAAACCTCGGGCCTTGCGCCTGGATGATTACCCGGTGCGTACCCTGGCGATAGACGCCTCTGGAAACCTGGCGGCATTTTCAAACGGGGGCGACATCCGCATTTTTGATTTGAAAAACATTGAAAACGAAGTACTTAAAATTCGGGAAGCACCGGAGGAGTCCATACAGGCCATCGCATTTCGAGCCAATAGCAATCTGCTCGCCGCTGCTTATTCGACAGGGAAAGTTGTGTTTTGGAATTTCCAAACCGGGCAGGCATCGCTGCAACTTCAAGCTGTACCGAGTAAAGGACTTGTAGAAAACGTTACAGAAATATCTGCCATAGGGTTTTCACATGACGGTACGGTTTTGCAACTTGCTGTCAACGATGGCCGACGACTGGCCTACGCGCTCGACCCAAGCTTTATTCGATCGGTAGCTCAAAACGAGCACCATCAATTACAAGCGTTTGGTGTGGAACATATCGTGCGCTACAATCTGGAGGCCGCGCTTTATTACCCTGGCAATTTCGAACGTTTGGCCGATTCAGACGACCCTCCTTTAATACGCTCATTTTTCCGGCATTTCAGGACGCAAGCCATTGGGAGCAATAATATCACTCAAGTGCGCGACTACTGCGACAGGGCTTTTTACCTATACGAACGGCTTGATGGGAACACAAAAGATATATGGAGAACTGAAATGCGCTTCATGTATGAAGATTACGCCCGAAAACTTCTGCTCCGAGGCAACTTAAACGAAGCTGCTGTTATTATAAAATTGATAAAGCGCGAATTTGACTATGATCCGGTACTCTTAAATGCACATATGGCATTGCTCAAACGCGAGT
Source organism: Saprospiraceae bacterium (assembly GCA_046160625.1). GTDB lineage: Bacteria > Bacteroidota > Bacteroidia > Chitinophagales > Saprospiraceae > M3007. Next base: position 20,772 of record JBJXGZ010000097.1, on the reverse strand, counting down.
ATGCCGCATCGTCCGCACTTTACTCAAAATATCTATTGACTGAAAATGGCGCCCCAATGACTTTCCTGTTTCGGTGGTTTTTTGACGTTGTGGAAAAAGATTTGACACAATTCTGGGATTATGAACTGATTGACTCTTCTCAATTAAACTGTTTTTGTGGCGCTGTTAGCCTGTCTGGGGCATTTTCCAATTTTTGTCCCCTAGGCGAAAACTATTCCTCCGAATTTCTTTCCTCCACAAACCGGACCCAATGGGAAATCTTCCAAAAACGCAATGCGGCTAATAATACCCTGCGCAATGCTACCAAGGCAAAAAACCTGGAAGAAGCCCAACAAATGGCTAAAAATCTCGCACGGCAAAACCCTGGTGAAGGGCTTGCCTGGTTAGAGACCGTCACTTATGAGCTTGCATCAGCCCTTCGCAGGTGGGGAGAATTTGAACAAGGCAGTCCAGAGGCTTTGCCCCATTTTGAAAAAACCGTACAAATCCTTACAGAAATCGGTGCATTCAAAAAAATTTCCGATACCAGCCGTCTCTCTTTGCTAACCTCCACTCACCTCGCCTGGGGGGAACTTCTTCTTCAATCTGGCAAAACTTCTGAAGCCCTTGACCAATTTTATTTGGGCCTTAAAACGGCGCAACTGCTTACGGAGGAATTGTATGAATCGGACACCTCACTATTGCGAATCTATTATGACAATCTGGTTGGACCGCTTCACCAGAATATTGGTATGGCATTACTTCTGGAAGGTAAAACAGCAGAGGCACGGCAGGCTTTGGAACAAGCTGATGTTTATTATGTAACCTACGGCCTAAGCTCCATTTTCCCGGCTACCGTGGCAGTTTTGGAGAACGATGAAACGCAAGCGTTTTTAGATTATGGGCGCATAACCGATCCATTTCAAACGGGCGAAGCACTTTTTTGGGTCAGCATACTTTCCGAACAATTTCCTGAAAAACGCGCGCAAATTGAGGGGTTCGAACCCCGGATACGTTCTGCATTACGGAGTAAAAACCAACGTTTGGTACACCCGGCAACAGACTATTGGTATGCAAAATTGAAGGCAGACCACCTTGCTGCGCAATCGAAATGGGATTCGGTTATTCAATGGAGTATTGTTGCAATGCAAAACGCAAAACGCTGTTCCGAGTTACCCAACGCAGATGATGCGTGGCTTACGAATTGGCTTAATGAACACGTTAACCTGTCTCATTTCCTATTGCTAGAAGGATGGGATAAACCAACAGCTGTGGCAGAAAGCATGCGTTATGTACAACTTGCAGAAGATTTCCTCGCCCAAAAAGACTCGACAAACTTCTATTACAGCAATCGAGAACTCCTGAAAACCAACTTGGCGCACGCGCTCATACTGCGCAACGAAGCAGGCGACCGAGATCGCGCCATAGAATTATACAAACATTTCCTTCAATCATACGCCGACGCTCGAGGCTATGACAATTGGGACATCTTGCAAAAAGATTTCCGCGAATTCCGGCAAGCAGGCGCAAGTTGGCCTGCGCTGCCAGAACTCGAAGAAGCGGTGAACGAAGAACGGTGACCGATCTATTCTCCACGCAAATGTTTTATCAACGCCAGGCGAATATCGTTGCGCAAATCTGATTTGTCCTTTGGGTCAGGTTTTATGATTTTGGGAATATCTGGATTGTCGCTTTTGCCATTTGCGTCGAGTGAGGCTTTAAGGAAAGCCATGTTGGATTCATTGCCGGAAAGCAAGAAATCGGGAAGCGTTACGCGGTATATTTTGTTGTCATCCAAGGCATTAGCCCCAATAAACCACTTCCCGCTGGCTTCGTCGCGGCGAGCCTGATTGACCTGGAGATAGCCGCCGTTACCCTTGTTTGTGAGACCGGCTTCAAGCGTTTTTCTCAACAAACTACCCTTCATTTCCACTTCTGTAATACCACCACCAAAAGGCAGCATCCGAACAATATCAAGTTCTGTAAGCGTGCCACTCAACACATCATCAACCCGGATAGAACCGCTGTTGAGCACTGCGCATTCGGTTTTTGTACGCGATACGGCGAGCATTGCTTCTGTGACCATTGTACCCACGGGAGCCTGGGAGTGCCGAATGATCGTTTCGCGGCAATCGAGCGGCTTTTCCAGCTTGGTGACTACGGCATTTGCATTGAAGCCTGAGGAGCTGAGCGATTCATTTTTGATTTTTTCCCATTTGGCGATGACGGCAGCGGTAGCAGGGTGATCAGAAATGCTGGAATTCACTTTTTTCAGTTCTGATTTTACGGTGCAGGTTTTTTTGCGCTTGTCGTAACGGAGGGTGTGGACGTACACGGTTTTAGCATTGGCATCTGCTTTCGTTATCACGCTTGGGCCAACGGGCACCCGCATATTGTCGTGTTCATGGCCACCCATCACAAGTGGGATTTCAGGAAGCATGGCGGCGAGTTTTTTGTCGTCTTCGATGGCCAGGTGGGTTAGGGCGAGTACAAGGTCGCATTGGGGCTTGAGTTCGGCGAAGTTCTTTTTGGCTGCTTCGGCCCAATCAGAATATTCTACCCAGGGTTTTTTACCACTGTTGATGAGTACGCCAAATAGTCCGACCTTGATGACTGTTCCGTCTTTGTCTTGCAAGGTGAATACCCGGTTGTCTGGGCAAGGTTCTTTGGCCCCACCAAGCACTGTTTTGAAAAACTGTTTAGGTTTTTCGTTACCCGACGGGTCTTTTAATCGGGCATTTGCAGCGAACCAGGTAAATTTTGACTCATCCAGTCGCGATTGCAAATCCGCAAGATCATCGTAGTCAAATTCGTGGTTGCCGAATACCACCCAGTCAAGTCCGAGGGTGTTGAGCGCTTCTATCATGTGTTTGCCCCGTATGCGCTTTCCCTCGTATTTCAAGGTTCCAATCACGGAAGGGCTGATAAAATCGCCGGAGAGCACGGTGAAAGTGTTCGGGTTTTTGGTGAGCAATTCTTTGCGAATGGTAGCCACACGGGCCAGGCCACCAATATTGTCAGAAGGCGACGGTGATATTTCGTACACGTCGTTCATCTGAAGGATTTGGAATTCGAGGATGCCGTCTTCACCGCTTGTGGTGACCTTTTTAGCTGGGTCGCAAGAGAAAAAGAACAGTGCAGCGAGAAAAAGCGAGAGGGTTTTTATTGATTTCATTTTTGAAAAATTGTTTGATCGCCGAGGCGTAGCGTGAAATATTTTTGTCTGCGCAATCAGGCGGAAAAAAATGAGTGATTGCAAGCAGGTGTAAAAGTCCAAACTCCCAGTTACTTTTGCTATTATTTTTCATTTGCTGGGTTGCACCCACACACAAAACTCCCTTTCCGATGTTTAGACTTTTTATTTCCCTCCTATTTATCTGTCTGTTTTCCAACAGTATCATTGCCCAAAACATCGCTGCCACAACAGGCCGTCTTACCACGCAACAACTCAGTCCGGAAGATGCGAAATTGCACAAAGAAACCGCTGAGGTCGAGACCTTCGCCAGAAAACTCAGCTCGCTAAAAACGGCTTTTGCAGAAAAAGATGCCAGTAAAATTGTTGCTTACGAAGCCTATATTCTTCGTGCAATGCGCATTGAGGCGGATCAACTGACAGCCTCAACCACCGAACCAACCAATGCCCGTTTGGAAAAAATGAATGCCACACTTGCCGCTTTTGAAGGACATGCCTTCGACCCTGCACAACCAGAAGCCGCAGCACAGGATTTTGCCAAGCTGGACGAGTTTTTGAAGATAATGCAAGAAGTTGCAAGTAACAAGTAGTGTGTAAACTTGTTACTTGTTACTTGTTACTATTGGAATCAACATTTCCGCCACCATTTTATTCCCTTTTTCGTTGAGATGCACCCCATCGGTGGTGAGGATTCCGCTTTCGCGGTTCTCGGGGTTGTTTTTCGCTGAGTAATCAAGAAAAGCCTTGCGGAGGTCGCAGAGTGGGATGTTTTTCTCTTTGACAAGGTTTCGGATTATTTCGGAAAAACGATCCAGTTCGCCATCCATTTGGTTTTCTCCCGAATGGCGTTCTCCTATGCAAGCAGGCGTACAAGCGATCACGCGAATGCCTTTCTTTTGGAATTTTTGGATAAGCGCTGTGTAGAATTTTTGGAACTTGTCGGCATCCGTGCCCGTGCCAAACAACTGCTTGTGCCACACGTCGTTAACACCAACATAAAGTACCACAACATCAGGTTCTCGCTCCAGAACGTCTTCTTTTAGGCGGAGGTACAAATCATAAATCTTGTTGCCGCCAATACCCGAGCCAATGAATTCGTATCGCTTTGCTTTCCCCAACGCTGCAATGGAGTCACGCAACTGTGCAATATATCCTCCAGGTAGCACTCCCGCTTCTGTTATACTATCGCCAAAAAACACTACCCGTGTTCGTTTTTTGCCAATTTGAAAAGAAAAGAGGAAGCAAGCCATAAAAGGAAGGGCGATGAGGAATTTTTTAAAAGGCATAATAGAATGTACACTGGTTTCACAGTGCTTAGTAGGCCGTTTCGTTATTGAAAAATAAAAAAAAAACCGCAGACCTGTAAGCCGGATTCTGTATTCCAAGATCCCTTTCAGGATACAAAGAACCTCTGCCATTTATCTGGTCCCGATCTTAATCGGGATCTGCGCTGCCTACCCCCCTTGCTCCCAACCGAAGTTGGGACTACGCGAGCCGCGTATTTACCCACCTTCGCTCCCGAGGACTCGGGACTATGGCGGGAAAACAAGGTGTACATGGCATTTCAACCCGCAAGGTTTATCCATCCCGACAGTTGCCTGCCGGAATCGTGCGCTCTTACCGCACGTTTTCACCTTTACCCGCCGTAGCTTTAGCGAAGGCGGGTTTACCCCGCCAACGATTCAGCAGCCTTGGCTTCGGCGGGTAAACCCACCAAGCCTTAGCAACAACGGGAAGTTATTCTCTGCGACACTTTCTATGCCCTCCCACCAAAGTGAAAGAACTCCGCCAGTTAGGCGGTGCGGTGCTCTGTGTTGTCCGGACTTTCCTCCCCGAAAGGCGACAGAGCGGTCTGCGGTTTTTAAATTTTTTGTGACCCAACGTGCGATTTATTGAGATCAAACACCAAATCGCCTAACAAAATTTCAGTATTGGCTTAAACTTTGTTTAGGTACTTTTGCCCGCCTCATTTGCGGGTGATTCAAGCAAACATTTCATTCCAGTCAACCCTCCTCCGCCAAGGCTACGGCGGGTAAAAAATCCGAATTCCAACTAATTTTATGCTCAAACGTGTGCTCCTGTATGTAGTCGTGATGTTGATTCTTCTTGCGCTGGCAGTCAGCGCGGGTCAGTGGGACAAAAGTACGGCGTTGCTCCAACAGTACGCCATTGAAATATCGGCCTGGCTTACTGAGCATGAAAGTAGTGGCAGTAACAGCAGCCATGGCAGTAGCAATGGCACTGAGCTCGTCCTTCTGGGCGATTCGCTACTCTCTTGGTCGAATACAAATGTGATTCCTGCTCGCAGCGACTTGAAAATCTTGTCAGATAAAAATGGTCGTTCGCTGCTTCGTTTACCGCAAGGCTGGTTTTTGGCAAATACATCAAAATCCGCCGGCGATTCCCGGACAACGCTCATTCCCATACGCTACGAACTGAATTTCAATGAACTAAGCGAAAAAAACGCTTTCCCCGCCAATCCAAAAATATCCCCAAACGTTCAAATTTCTGAATCAAAAACAGATTATCCCATAAAGGTTCAAGGGCAGGAAATATGCTGGCTCCAAGCCACGGGTCCAGTACAATCCGCTTGGCTTCAATGGCTGAAATTGGGTGCCTGGGCACTTTTTTTTGGAATATTTTTTAGCCTTATTGCCCAAATAGCCACCACGCTTAGCACTCGGTTTGGTTGGCTGGTTGGAGCAGCACTCGTGGCGATAGTTTCTACTTTGCTGTTATGGATAAACCTTTTAACCGGTTTTACCAGTGAGCAATTTGGCGCACTCCCTCTCTTCAGGCAAAGTTTTGACAATGCTTCTATTATTGGCACTTCGGTAGGCGATTGGCTCATTCATACTGCCGTGTTGGTGTTTGTTATGGGATTTTTCCATAAAAGCCATCCGACTATGGGCGCGCCGGCTTCAAAACCCATTGGTGCCGGCTTGCAACTTTCACTTGGCATATTTTCCTACCTCCTTGCCATGTTTTCTATCCTGATAGGGGCGGAAGCCATGCGGCAGTTGGTGTTCCATAGTCAAAAGGGCTTTGATCTGGATCATGTACTCAATCTTGGCATATTTGGATTCCTTGCTTTGGCGGGGGTGGTAGTGCTCATGGTTGGGTTGTTTCTTTTTAGTCACCGCCTGGCAATGGGTGTACGGCGTCTCCAACTTTCTCGAAACCAACGCTTTATAGCGATTTGTGGGGCAACAGTAGTATTTGCAGTGCTCATTTTTTTGGTTACGCCGCCTCCTTTGGATATAATGTGGGTCGTACTGTTTGGATTGCTCTACATACTCGCCCTTGATACATTCGTACACTGGGAAGGAGCCGGATTTGGCTGGGCGATCTGTTGGCTCGTGTTGTTCTCGCTGTTTGCTTCTACGCAATTGTACCGTTTTAACCAATTGCGGGATAAGGTGCTAAGACTTGAATATGCCCAAACATTAGCCGCGGACCGTGATACTTCCCTTACCGAAGCATTGCTGCCAAAAATCGCCGCAGATATACAAAAAGACTCTGCCACGATTGGGCGGATGCTCAAGCCTTGGCCCTTTAAAGCAAGCGCAGTCGAGATGCGCGATTACTTGAACAAAACAGTTTTTCAGGAAAACTATTTATTCCAGCATTATCGTCTCAGCGTATTCGCATTTGACAAAGAAAACCAACCCATTTTGTTGGGACAAACACTTGGTTACGAACAAGTTGTGCTAGGAAACTGGGCCGCCGCAAAACCGCTGGCTGATGCCTCGCACGTTCGATATTGCAGCGATTCAGACGGTACTTTCCGCTACATCGTATCCCTAAGTGTCAACCGAATGGGCGACGCTTTGCAACCGGCAACGCTGTACCTGTTTTTCGACCGGGCACATCCTGCTCCTTCCCGTACTTTTTCCAAATTGTTTTTCAATAGCCCGCTTAAAAATCTCGTACAACTTCCTCGGTACGATTTCTCCATTTCAAAAAACGGGCGGCTAACCGTAGACCAGGGTTTGGCTAACATGACCGCGCTTGGCTCGAAACTGGCAAACGGTGCATATGCCGAATTTGAAACGTCCACCCGGCGAGATGCCGTGGCAAAAAGTGCTGATGGCCAAACAGTTGCAGCGGTGGGACACAAGATTGGCGGTTGGTTGAAGCAGGTATATCTCTTTTCTATAATCTTCACCTTGGCGGCATTGTGTCTCCTCGGACTGGCACTCGCCAATGCCTGGCTGAAATTTTTGCCCGCAGCATATGGCTTCCGGCTTTCGGCAAGTGGTTCGCTTGCGCGTCGCATCCATTTTTGGAACCTGAGTTTGCTGGCCGTTTCGTTCCTGGTTGTTGGCTATCTCACATACCAGCATTTCACGCGTTCAGCGCGCGATGCCGAACGGAGTGATTTCAACTATCGAGCCACTGCATTGTTGACGAATCTGAAAAACCAGGCCCTCAATTCCAATTTTTCGGGCGACGGTCTGCGCCAGATCCTGCCCCGATCGCTCGCAACTATGTCGGCCAGTTTGGGGATGGACGCGCAGTTTTTTGACCCTCAGGGAAGTCTAATTTTCACCACACAGGAGGAGTTGGTGCAGTTGGGCATTTTGCCATTTAAAATGGATCCTGCAGCACTCACTTTTTTGAAATCCAGTCCCCAATCAGAACGGGTAGAAATGGAACAATCTGCGGGTCTACCCTATTTTACCCTATACCGCTCGCTGCAAAACGGGCAAGGTAAAGTGTTAGGATTCCTTGCAGTGCCATACCATGAAGCTCGAGGAAATGCAGAGGCAGAGATTTCAGATTTTATCGGCATGCTGGCGAGTCTCTACGTGTTTTTGCTCCTTATTGCGTTTGGAATAACGTTTTTATTGGCTCGTTCCATCACCCGTCCGGTCAGCCTGCTCTCTGTCAAGGTACAGGAGCTGCGGCTCGAAGACAAAAACGAACCGCTTGCTTATGAAGGTGATTCGGAGGACGAAATCAGTCAACTCATTGGGCAATACAACCGAATGGTGAGCAAACTCGAATCCTCGAAAATACAATTGGTAAAACTGGAACGTGAAGGCGCATGGCGCGAAATGGCCCGCCAGGTGGCGCACGATATCAAGAACCCGCTGACCACAATGAAACTCTCCATGCAGCAGTTGGAGCGGCTTTCTGGCAGTCCGGAACAGGCCGCGGCTTACTTGCGCAAAGCGATCACCCGGCTCATTGAACAGATTGACTCCCTGGCTCAGATAGCATCGGAGTTTTCAATGTTCGCCAACCTTGACATCAAATCCAAGAATGACGTGGTGATAAACGAGGTGGTGGAAAGTGTTCACGACCTCTTTAGCGAACAAAAACAGGTCAATTTATCGCTCAGCTTGCCAGAGGAACGCTTCCATATTCTTGGCGATAAAAACCACCTGATCCGTGTCTTCAACAATCTGGTAATCAACGCTATACAAGCAATTCCTTCTGACCGTAAAGGGATAATCAAAGTCTCTCTGAGCCGTAAGGGTAACCTCTCCGTTATTCAAATCAGCGACAATGGTGGCGGTATCCCACCTGAAATACGTGATCGTGTTTTTGAACCAAACTTCACGACCAAAACCTCCGGGAGCGGTCTCGGGCTTGCCATTTGCAAAAAAATAATCGAAGCGCACGATGGCGACATCCGCTTTGAAACCCGCGACAACGAAGGCACTGATTTTTTTGTGGAGATTCCAGTGGTTGCGGTAGGATAAATTGAGATATTGGGATATTAGCGCGATTGGCCAATATCCTAATATCTCAATATCCCAATCACTCAATTACCCCATAGAGTGCAATCCAATCACATTGCCCTCAGAATCGGAAAAAAAGGCATAATTCCCCATTTCTGGTGCAATTTCAGTTTTAGGCAACACAATGGAGCCGCCCGCGGCTGGAACGCGATTCAACACGGTATTTAAATCAGCTCCTCCATTAAGGTAGACCTTGATTCCCTTCTCTCCGGCAGGCGTCTGCCCTTCACCGAAACAAATGGCCCCACCTACCCCATTATCGCGGTCAGAGATAAACATGCCCATTTTTACAGGCCCCATATCCATTTCGGGCATTTCAAAATCGAAAATGGTTTGGTAGAAGGTTTTTGCACGAGCGAAATCTGATACCGGGATTTCGAACCAGGAGATGGCGTCTTTGACTAATTCCATAGCTTAACTGTTTTTGTTAGTGAAAAAATGTTTTGGCAAAGGTCAATTATTGTTTCAAATAAACAAAACAAAAAGTTTTATTTTTGTCGAAAAATTCTTTTTCTACTTTTGCCGGAAATAATTATAAATAAATGAATCGAGAAATCCACCAGTGGCACAGCCCACGCCTGAACAAGAACATGGAAATAGCGATGTACGGCCATTTTGGCTTTTCGCTATTGCTGCTGCCCACTGCCGCCGCTGATTACCTGGAATACGAGCGATTTTTGTTGTTGGATGTTCTGGAACCATACATCGAAGCTGGAAAAGTTAAAGTGTTCAGCATCAACAGCATCAACTCGGAAGCCTGGCTGAACAATCGGATGCACCCGCGTCACAAAGCCATCCGCCACCAGCAGTTCAACGGGTATGTGGAGAATGAGGTTGTGCCTTTCATCAAAATGCACACGAGTGCAGAAACGCCTATTATTACAAGCGGAGCATCGCTCGGAGCATTGCACTCGGCCAATATGTTTTTCCGCCGCCCCGACCTTTTTGCTGGCACCATCGCCATGTCGGGCGTGTATGACCTGACTTCCTACACCAAGGGCTACTACGATGAGGACGTTTATTTCAATTCGCCTTGCCACTACCTGCCCAACCTGAGCGACGAGCACACGCTTAATTTGCTCCGCAAAAGCAACCACATCCACATCTTAACGGGTTCTGGCAATTACGAAGACCCTGATGCTTCGCGCAACCTGGCTGGAATACTTGGAGCAAAGGGCATTCCGTGCGACCTGGATATCTGGGGCGGCGACATGACCCACGACTGGCCAACCTGGCGGGCAATGCTTCCTTATGTGATTGACCAGAAATTCTGATGCAAAAACCCATAACAAAAATCACCCTGACCGGCGATCTGGGCAGTGGAAAAAGTACCGTGTCCAGGATTCTTTGCGAACACACGGGATTCGAATACGTCAGTACAGGGCAGGTGCAACGCCAATTGGCGCGAGAACTCGGCCTGGATACGCTCGAAATGAACCGTTTGGCAGATACTGACCCAAGTATTGACAAACGTATTGATGGCATCTTTGTCGCGCTCGGGCAAGACCCCAAAGGGTACGTGATTGACAGCCGGATGGCCTGGTTTTTTCTGCCAGATTCGTTCAAGGTTTTCTTAAAAACGGATGTGAAGGTGGCTGTACAAAGAATCCTGTACGACCCCGAACGCGATAGCGAACATTATTTCTCACCAGAAGAAGCAGCACAGAAAATCCTTGCGCGAAAAGAAAGTGAAAACGCCCGTTTTCTGGCGAAATATGGCGCCGACTGTTCTGATTTGAACAATTTTGATCTGGTGATTGATACCGACCAACGCTCTCAGGCAGTAGTAGCTGATTTGATTTTTAAAGGCTGGCAGGCACGGAATAAGGGGGAGGTGTTTGCGCGAGTTTGGTGAGGGTTTTTTATTTCACGCAACGACGCAACGGCGCAACGTTTAAATTTGTGATTATCAAAACGTTGCGCCGTTGCGTCGTTGCGTGAAATAAATTCGCCCCAATCGCATATTCTTGCCAAAAACTAACCCTTCATTATTTTTCCAAGATTCATAATCTCCCCGGCCTGCACCCGCCACACATATATCCCCGCTTGCGGCATAGCCGAGGCTGGAATCTCCAACATGTGGCTGCCCTTTTCCAACTTTATATCATTGGCCCAAAGCAATCTCCCACTGAGATCGCGGACTTCGAGGCGAAGGTTTTCGGCCTCCGAAAGTAGAACCGGAAGCGTTACTCCTGCCGTAGTTGGATTGGGTTGCGGGTCAAAAATCTGTGTCGTTTGGGAAGTACTGTTTTCTGAAAAAACGAATTGCAAAGCCCGGGTGGCACCTTCCGAATCGTAGGCCTCCGGGCGAAGTGCGGGGTTTTCTTGAATTTGGAAAACCTTGGAAAGTTGAATATCAGCACGGGCTTTTATACGCAGTCGAAGCAATGCATCGTTCGGCAAAATACTTGCGGGCGAAGCGGCTGACCAACTCAAATTGAGCCGCCCGACACGGGGCATAGCCCAATTGTTTTGATCAAAATCCAGAAGCGTGGAAGATTCAATGGCTTGAATTTCAACCAATTCAGGGGCAAAATCAAGACTGAATTGAAATCCCAGCCAATCGATGCTTTCGGTGCTGCGGATCGGAATTTCAACGGTTTCGCCTGTCTTCAACGCCAGGTCAGGAAGCCCAAGGAAACTGGTAGCGCGGCTTTCGGCAGGAGGCGGAGCGGTGGCATTAGGGATGGCGGTGTTGTTTACGTCGCCGACTTTGATGCCAATGAAATCAAAATGATTGGGATTCCCCAACCAGTCTTCCTGTTCTACCTTTTCTGGGAAAAAAGTTTGAAATGGGTTCAGCGTATTTGGGAAAACGTAAGATTCGTCCACAAATCGCCATGAGGAGTTGTTTGGAAAAGTATCATGAATACCCAGAATGAGCTTGCGAATCTCCACGATGTCGAATGAGCTGATGTTCCCGCTTTTATTGGCATCAGCGGCAATGATTTTGTAAGGCGAATTCAAAGGTTCCACGTCCAGAATATGCTTGGAAATGAGCACCAAATCGTAAGTAGTTACGCCGTTGAGCGGGTTATCGTTTTTGGAGGGGGTAAGCACAAAGTTCGACACCAGTGGAAACCAGCTAAATACCCCATAACCATTAGAGCTTGAATAGTCAAAATAGGAGAAGGGTGGCCCAAAAATCGTTGTTCCTTCCACCTGAAACCGCACCTCTTCTACCCCTTCATTCCATGGGGGAGGTGTTCGGGCACGGGCATTAAGGTGGCTACCACACTCGCAATTGCACCAATAATCTGCTACCGTGATATATGAAAGACAAGAATCCGTCTTGCCTGCCAAATCCTTGACCCAAAGTTCTATGGGCCAACTAGCATAAGCTTCGGTGCAATCGAACGACACATATGTATTAGGCGCTCCATTTAAATCCAGCGGAAAACCAATTCCACTTTGCCCACTCTTTCGCACTGCTATAACAAGTTTATCCGGTGGCGTGATATTATCGGCGGCACTGGAAAGAAAATCACTTGCCCATAACGTGATCAACCCTGTGGGCATAATATTCACAGTCGGCAAAGTAGCACAACTCACCACCGGCGGCGCACAATCCTTCACCTCAATCTCATATTCGCAAAACTGCTCTACCCCACCCTGCTCTATGCGCCACAGGATTCGGTGTTTTCCAAGAGGGAAATTTGGCGTGAAATAATGCAGATCCTCAATACCTGTGGTCCACTTTAAGTTGGCTGTGACCATACCGGCGGTGCGGATAATCTCCAGCCCAAAACGGTATTTCATCGAATCCGGCAAGCCCGTTCGGTGGTCAAATTCGATGGTGTCGCCGAGTGTATAATTGGGACTTAAAAAGTTGTTGTACAACACTTTGCCAGAAGGAGGCGCGGCATTACTGCGTATCACCGTTTCAACCGTATCATTACCATCAAGGTCAAGAAAAAGCGTGTAATCCACCAATATATCCTGACCACCGCAAGTGTCGCCCGCTACCATGCCGATTTCTGCATCTGCCTCAGGAAGGTCGGAGCGCATCAGACTGGGATTCCAGGTGTGGGGCGCAGCTTTCCAGTAAAGAGTATCGTTGGTGGAGTAATCGCAAAAATGCAGTGTGTCTGTGGGGCAGGTTGAAAAATAGGGACATTGAGCCGAGGCCTGGCTTGCAATGAGGATTGCACAAAAGAGGAAAAGTCTTTTCATGGCGGAAGGGCATTGAGATATTGGAATTAAGGATATTTTGACATTAAGCCTCAATTACAATGCCGGGAAGTCCACTAAGCCAAAAGGTGACAGAATAAAATGATTTAAGATTGCAGATTACATGATTTAAGATTTTAGAGGTTTGTGCCAGGACGGAATATCCGGCGATGGCTCCCGATCTAAAATCTTAAATCATGTAATCTGCAATCTTAAATCAATAAGTCAACAACATTAGGCTAATGCAATTATTTCTTCTTCGCCTTAGGCGCTGCTTTCCCAGCGGCTTTCCCTTTTGGCGCCGCCTTTTTAGCATCAAACGCGCCCGGCATTTCCTTCTCAATGATAGCCTTTACATCGGCCAGGGAAAGACTGGCAGCTTGGTCGGCGGTCATTTTCGCGCCGTCAAAGGGTGGGAGTTTCAGGTTCTCTTTTTTGAATCGGATAAACGGTCCCCAACGACCATTTTCGAGCGCGATGCCCTCTTCAGGCCAGTGCTGGATATACCGATTGGCTTCTTTTTCTACCTTTTGCTGAATGAGCTCAATGGCCTGAGCCTCCGTAAGCGCATCAAAATTGACTTTTGGAGGCACATTCACGAACAAGTCGGCCCATTTGATGAAAGGCCCAAAACGCCCTTTGCCTTTGGTGATGGGCAATTGCTGATAATGTCCCAAAGGTCGGTCGGCTTCTAGCCGGGCCTTCACCAGTTCCACCGCACGCTCGTAATTCGTCTCAAAGGGGTCTTCACCTTTGGAAAGGCTGATGAAGGTGCTTCCATACTTCACGTATGGGCCGTAGCGGCCTGTATTAACCTCCAGGGTTTCGCCGTTAAACTCGCCTAAAGCGCGCGGCAGCTGGAACGACTCCAGCGCCTCAGCGAGACTGACAGTTTCCATGCTTTGGCCAGGGCGCAGGTTGGCATAGCGGGGCGATTCTTTTTCCGCGAGTTCGTCGCCCGTGCCGATTTGAATCACAGGCTTGCCGAGTTTGCTCATGCGCACCAAAAGCGTTCGTCCCGAAGCCGGATCAAGGCCGAGGATACGTTCGCCACTGGCTCGGTCGGCGTCTTTGAGCGTTTTTTCTACGTTTTCGTGGAAAGGTTTGTAAAAACGGTCAATCATGCTAGGCCACTGGAGTTTGCCTTCGGCAATATGGTCGAACTCGGCCTCTACGCTGGCAGTGAATCCATAATCCATTACCTTTTTGAAATGCCCTTCCAGGAAGTCGGACACAATCATTCCCATGTCGGTCGGGTAAAGGACGTTTTTAGTAGTTCCTGTAATTTCTTTGCCTTTAGTTTTTGACAAAGCGTTGTTTTTCAACGTGATAATTTGAAAAACACGCTCTTCCCCCTCCCGGCTTTCTTTCACCACATAACCTTTGCTGGTCTCCATGATTTTAGAAATAGTGGGGGCGTAGGTGCTTGGGCGGCCAATGCCGAGTTCCTCCAGTTTTTTCACCAGGCCGGCCTCTGTGTATCTGGCTGGCGGGCGGGTGTATTTTTCAGTCGCCGTCATATCGTCCAGGTCCAGTTTTTGACCTTTGGCGAGCGGTGGGAGCATATCCTTGGTATCCTCGTCTTCCTCGTCCGTGCTTTCGATGTACACTTTAAGGAAACCATCGAACTTCAACACTTCTCCCTCGGCAACCAATTTTGCACTGGGTTGGGTACTGATATCAATATCCACAATCGTCTTTTCCAATTCAGCATCAGCCATTTGCGAAGCCATTGTGCGCTTCCAGATGAGTTCGTAAAGGCGTTGCTCGTCGCGGTTGCCGCTCACATTTTGTCGCTCGAAATAGGTGGGACGGATGGCTTCGTGAGCCTCCTGGGCAGATTCATTTTTTGTTTTGTACTGCCGGCGATGGTGGTATTTTTTACCGTATTGCTTCAGGATTTCGGCCTCAGTGGCTTGAAGCGCAGTCTCTGAAAGGCTGGTCGAGTCCGTTCGCATGTAGCTGATAAAACCTTCTTCATACAGTTTTTGAGCTACCGACATGGTACGGTTGACCGAAAAACCAATTTTGCGGCTAGCCTCTTGCTGCAAGGTGGAAGTAGTAAATGGAGGGGCAGGTTTACGGCGCGTGGGCTTTACTTCAATGTTGCTGACCGAATAATTAGCTCCGACACATTTTTGCAAAAAACCCTCTGCTCCTGCCGGATCTTCAAAACGGACAGGACTTTCGGCTTTGAACGTCACGGTTTTCCCCTGAGCGTTTTTGGCAAAAAACTGGGCTACTATTTTGAAATACGGCGTGATTTTGAAGGCCTGAATTTCACGTTCACGTTCCACAACAAGTTTTACTGTAACAGATTGTACCCGACCAGCCGATAGTTGGCCTTTCACTTTTTTCCACAACAATCCGCTCAATTCCCAGCCCACAAGGCGGTCGAGCACCCGGCGGGCTTGCTGGGCGTTCACTGTGTTCATGTCTACCGTGCGCGGCGACAAAACTGCTTTTTGAATAGCGTTTTTGGTAATTTCATGAAACACGATACGCTTGGTGACGCGGGGGTCGAGGCCCAGCACTTCGCACAAGTGCCAGGAAATGGCCTCGCCCTCGCGGTCTTCGTCCGTCGCTAGCCAGACTTCACTAACACGGGAGGCTGATTCCTTTAACTCTTTGACAGTCTTGTACTTATCGGAGGGTATGATGTATTTGGGCAAATAACCGTTGTTCACGTCCACGCCAAGGTCGTTGCCCTTCTCAAGATCGCGAATGTGGCCGTAAGAAGATTTCACGGTGAAGTCTTCGCCCAAGTATTTTTCAATGGTTTTTGCTTTCGCGGGAGATTCTACAATGAGGAGCTTTTTTGACATATAGGACTTTTGGCCGTTGACTTTTGGCTGTTGACTGTTGACTGTTGACCATTGACTATTGACTGATGGCCATTTGTTTTGAGCGGCAAAAGTAATGGTTATTTGAGGTTTGCGCCGTTGTGTAGTTTTTTGTGCAACCCCTCCAGTCTCTTTTTGTCCTTTTGCCCAAACATATTATCAACTAAAATTTAAGCTATGAAAATCAATCTGCATGTTTTACCAGCCACGCTATTGTTCACCGCGGGCCTGCTTTTTCCCTTCTGTGTCAGCGCTCAAAATGCTACCGTAACCCGTTCCCTCGCATCGTTTGATAAAATCGGAGTGGCGGGTAGCTTCGATGTTGTCTATTTAAAACAAGGCGATGCCGAAAACGTGACGCTGGATGTGAGCGGTATTGATCCCGCCAACATCGAAACGGAAGTAAAAGATGGCAAGCTCAAAATAGGGATCAAAAATGGCACCTATTCCAATTACAAAGCCAAGATCACGGTTACGTATCGCAATCTCAAAAGTGTCGCAAACAGTGGTTCGAGCGACATTGAAACCCTTTCAACCATTAAGGCTGACGAATTCAAACTAGCGTCAAGCGGGTCCGGCGATTTTAAAGGCGAACTGGACGTGAAAGACCTGGACATAGCCATTTCCGGCAGCAGCGATATGACCTTGAGCGGCAAGGCCGAAACGCAGGATATTGCAATCAACGGTTCAGGTGACGTGAATGCTTCCGCACTTAAGGGTGCCACAGCCGAAGTTGCAATTTCTGGCTCGGGTGATGTCCGCCTGGGTGTATCTGGCAAGATTAAAACGGCTGTTTCTGGTTCTGGGTCGGTGACGAAGGATTAAAAAAGGAAGAAATTAAACCGTAAAACCGCAAAACAGGAGAACCGCAAAATTTAAAATCGTGCACTATGATCCGAAATGGGGCAAAATCTTCCCTTATTCGAGATCAAGTGCTTCGCGGTTTTAAATTTTGCGGTTCTCCTGTTTTGCGGTTTTGCGGTTTAATCTTGGTGCATTTGCTAAAATCCGGGACGCCTATGTTTTTCTACCTTTGGGCCAATGCAAAACCGACTTCCTCTCACCGCATTTTTAAAAGAACGCACTCAGCGTGTGATGCTTGACGTGCGTTCTCCGGGTGAATACAGTCATGGGCATATCCCCGGAGCACAAAGTTTTCCGCTTTTTAGCGATGAAGAACGGGCGACAGTAGGCACGATGTACAAACAAGTGGGTAAGGAGGAAGCTTTAGAACTGGGACTGCGCATAGTAGGCCCCAAGATGGAGCAGTTTGTAAAGCAGGCCAAAATGCTCGCCCCTAATCGCCGATTGGCCGTACACTGCTGGCGCGGTGGGCAAAGGAGCGGGAGCATGGCATGGCTCCTCCAGCAAGCAGGCTTTGATGTGGTAACGCTTGAGGGCGGCTACAAAGCATACCGGCATCTTGTGCTGGATGGGTTTAAAGAAACAAATCTGAAACTTGTTGTTTTGGGAGGCCGCACCGGCACCGGAAAGACCAAAATCCTGCATGCGCTGCGAGGCATAGGTGAACAGATTGTTGATTTAGAAGCACTTGCACACCACAAAGGCTCCGCCTTCGGATTTATCGGCGAAGCCCCTCAGCCTACTGTGGAACAGTTTGAAAATGAACTGTTTGAAAAGATTTTGCACCTTGATCCTTCACGCTATGTATGGGTTGAAAATGAAAGCCGCACAATTGGCCGGATTTTCATTCCCGATGGTTTTTGGTTAAAAATGAAAGTTGCGCCGCTCTTGAATGTTGAAATCCCTGATAAAGTAAGAATCGAAAACCTGCTGACCGATTATGTGCTGACAGATCGTACAGTGCTGGAGACAGCCTTTCATAAAATTGCTACCAAACTTGGCGGCCAACACCTCAAAACCGCACTCGAAGCACTGGAACAAGGGGATTATGCCGCCGCCGCCAGTGTCGCGCTGGTTTACTATGACAAAACATACCAACATGGCTTGGAGTCGAGTCTTTCACCTGACATTCGGCGACTGGAATTTGAGCATGGAGATCCTGTGAAAATTGCCAAGGTCTTGACTGAACTGGTCTGACGACTCAAAGTCATAAGTGTGATCTGGTCTGACGACTCAAAGTCGTCTGACCATTATTTAGTGCAGAATCGTCAACTTATTCGTCAGACGACTTTGAGTCGTCAGACGAAGTGCCAAAGTCAAAAAATCTTTTTTCTTTCTGCATCGATAAGTGGCTTATTAATCAAGCCTTTATGTTTTTCCCACTCAATAGACAGTTCTTGACGGATTAGGCTTTGATTGCACAAGGTGCCTTTGCGAATGCCTGCTAAATCCTGGCAATTTGAATATTGCCACTCTTCAGGGTGGTTCACAATTCGTGCTTCAACTGGATTGTAAAGGATATAGCGAAAACAAAGTAGAGAATAATCTTCCAAACCCCACTCACTGCTCACCTGTTTGGCATCAGTGCGTTGCTGGAATAGGGACCCAATTATATTTTCCTGCTTTTGGATGGCTTTAGTATAACTGCTCAACATTGTTTGCAAACCCCTACTGAAGGCTTGAGTTGGCATTCTGAGATTTTCAGGATTGATTAATTTTGTTGATCTAGCATCTGCTTTGATAAGAAAATGAAAATGATTAGGCATCAGACAGTATGCCAAAAATTCACAAGTAGGCAGTAGGTGGCTGCGGATTTTTTTAAGGAAAAAGAGGTAATTTTCTTCGTTGAAAAAAATTCTTTGGCGGTCATTCCCTCGATTGTAAATGTGGTAAATTTGATTTTCAATAAGGCGCATGGTAAATTTGGTTGGTGAGTTACTAAAAGTACGCATTTTTCTTTTTAAACAACTCTTATTGCCATAAAACTTGAATTGGTTTTCCTTGCACTTAACTGGTCTGACGACTCAAAGTCGTCTGACCAGTATTTAGTATAATATCCTTAGCTTATTCGTCAGACGACTTTTAGTCGTCAGACGAAGTGCCAAAGTCAAAATCACTGACATTACTGCTAACTTTGCCAGTCCAACGTCCAGTAGTCAAAAGTCCAACATCCATTTCATGCATTACCATACGCTCGGCCAAATCCCTCAAAAACGCCACACGCAATTTCGAAAGCCAGATGGTTCCCTTTATCACGAGGAGTTGTTCAGCACAGAAGGCTTTAGCAACAACTACTCGCTGCTTTACCATGCCAATCCACCCACACAGATCGTACAGGTAGGCGACCCTTATAGTGTTGCAGCCAAGACTGTACACGACAAACAATTGAAACACAGGTGTTTAAAAGGGTTTCACGTAGAGCCTGAAGATGATTATCTCCGCTCGCGCAAAGCCGTGCTGGTAAATTCAGATTGTAAGATCATTCTTGCCGCGCCGCGCAAAAGCATGTCGGACTACTTCTATAAAAACGCAGATGCCGATGAGGTGATCTTTATCCATGAAGGCTCGGGGAAATTGCTGACCATGTACGGTGTGCTGCCCTTTGAGTATGGTGATTATGTGGTCGTCCCGCGCGGCACCACTTACCAACTTCATTTCGACACACCCGACAATCGCCTTTTTATCGTAGAAAGTACTGGCCCCATCACTACCCCTAAACGCTACCGGAATGCCTTTGGACAATTGCTGGAACATTCCCCTTTTTGCGAACGCGACATTCGAAAACCCGTTGATCTTCAAACCATTGACCAACGCGGTGACTTCCTTTTCTATATAAAAAAACAGGACAATATTTATCCCTACCACTACCTGAACCACCCTTTCGACGTGATTGGTTGGGATGGTTTCGTGTATCCATACGCATTTAGCATCCACAATTTTGAACCCATAACGGGGCGGGTACACCAGCCACCACCGGTACATCAGACATTTGATGGACACAACTTCGTCATCTGCTCCTTTGTGCCCCGATTATTCGATTACCACCCTCTGGCAATTCCAGCACCCTACAACCACTCTAACATTGATTCCGATGAAGTACTCTATTATGTGGACGGCGATTTTATGAGCCGAAAACACGTGGAACGAGGCATGATCACACTACACCCTGGCGGTATCCCACATGGTCCGCACCTCGGAACGGTAGAAAAAAGCATCGGCAAAAAGGAAACTCTTGAATTGGCGGTAATGGTGGATACTTTCCGGCCGCTTTTGATGACGGAGCATGCAGTGGGGATAGAGGATGGCAATTATTATCGTTCCTGGTTGCCGTAGGGCGAAATTTATTCGACGATAAAATTGCCGAAATGAATTTCGGCTTACAAAAAAGCGCGGAGCATCTTTCGATGCCCCGCGCTTCTTATACGAGGTATAGTGGAGGACACTTACCAACGGTCGCCACCGCCGCCGCCGCGATTGCCGCCGCCGCCACCGTAACCACCGCCGCCGCCACGATTGCCGCCGCCGCCGCCGTAACCACCGCCGCCGCGATTGCCGCCGCCGCCGCCGTAACCACCGCCGCCGCCGCGATTGCCGCCGCCGCCGTAACCACCACGACCGCCACCGCCGCCACGAGAATCACGCGATTCGCGTGGTTCAGCTTTTTTGACCACAATGGTGCGGCCATCCAGTTCTGTTTCGTTGAGTGCGTTAATGGCTGCTTCAGCCTCTTCATCGTTGTCCATTTCAACAAAACCGAAGCCTTTGGAGCGGCCGGTCATCTTGTCGTGGGCGATGGAGCACGAAGACACTTCACCGAATTGCTCGAAAGCAGCACGGAGATCGTCTTCGATAGTGTCGTAGTTTAATTTTGCTACGAAGATGTTCATTGCGAAAAAATGAAAAAAATGAAAAAAAATCGAGCATCGACTTGGTGCAGCAAAATCATCTTCGAACAAAAAAATGCCGGGTAAGA
>JBJXGZ010000096.1:0-16573 GCA_046160625.1 Saprospiraceae bacterium | reverse complement strand
CGCCCGGGGCCAAAAAATACTAAAATCTAATTTGTCAAAGAACTATTTGGAGGCACACAGTACCGCGTTATGTTCGCCCCGCGATCCCCGCGGGGATCGCGGGGCGAACATACGAGACACGGATTTTCACAGATCGATTATACTCCATGGCAATTTAGAATTAAGGCAAGCGTTCGTCGTCCATTATGAGAAAATTCCTGAACGCCCTTTCCCTAACACTCTTTTTTACCACGTTCCTAAGCGCCCAAAATCTCCTGCAAAATGGTGGTTTCGAATCACATGGCAAGTTGGATTGTATCAACTGCCCAATGTTCGACTATAAATTCTCAGCGGTTATTCCACCTTGGAGATCCATGAACGCAGGCTATCCATTTATATGTGATTGCCAATATAAAAAAGCGGCTGCAGCAGCAAATGATGGGATTTGCGACTTTGAGAAAGTGAGTCCACACGGCGGATGCAACATGATGGAGATGGACTATATGCCGACTTGTCTTGATCAAGAACATAAAACCCGAGGGGTTCCATCTTATTTAGGCACAAAATTTTCGGAGCCTTTGAAAATTGGGGAAGTGTATGCGGTTTCCTTTTGGATTTATATTCTACCTTCATCAGATGCTGATGCTGCCTTTGCTCGATACATTGGAATCAATTTATTTCAGGATGTAATTCAGAACCCAACAGGAAAAATGCTTGACGGGGAGGCATTCCAAATTGATACGGTCATATATGAGCGCTGGTATCAGGTAAAATGGTTGGTTAGACCCGTTTGTAATCTTCAATTTTTGGTTTTGGGCGTGTTTCGCGGAGAGGATGGGCCACCAGTCAACATGGATGGTCACCACAACCGCTTTTACATCGATGATGTGGCGGTTATGGAGGTGACTGGAACTGAAAATGAATCTGCTGCCATTATCCCTTACTGCAGATATTCCAAAAAAGAAAAGGAAGAAATGCCCACGGAAATTGCTGGAACGAGCTGTTTTTTCACTCCCGGCGATAGCCTGCTTTCTCTTTCTGCAATCGCCGCGTTGGATTCATTTGCGCTTCGTGCAAAAGCGGCCTCATCTGCAACTTTTTTGGCAATAGGACGAACAGACAGCGTTGGCAGAGGACATGAGGCTTTATCTCAGGCACGAATAAAAAGTGTGCTGGATTACCTGGAAGTTAAGCACAACATGCCTCGTTTTCGATTTCTCCCCATTGGCCTTGGAGTCAAAAATCCGCTTGCAGATAACACAACCGAATCGGGTAGGTTGATAAACCGCTCTGTTCAAATTCAGCAGATGAATAGCCCGATGCACCTTATGGTTTATCGCCATCTATTAAGCCATGTTTTTGCCGGGGAAAAACCAGAAGCGTTCAAATTATTAAACATCTGGCTGAACCTGGTACCTGATCGAAGAAAAATACTCGTCTTGTTCGACCCGCGTCTCGAACCCATAAAGTCAGATCCAAAATGGCATATAGTGGTCAAAAAAGTCAGGGCAACTTATCGAATTCAGAAGCAGTCTGCCTTGGCTTTTGCCTTGGACTCCTTGGGGGCAGAAGACCAAAAATGCCGTACACTGACTCGTTATATTGAAAACATGCAAATTTACATGCCTGATCTGGATAGCACCGATCACCGCTGGGATGCATCGTTTCCTTGCGACAACAGTACCTTATACGCCGTTCAGGATGAGGAACATCTGCAGGCTTTGATCAAGTTAATTGGTAATGATTGGCCGAAAATATCGGAAATAGGAGAACGTCCAACCAAGACTGCTTTTCTAGTAGTGAGCCATACGGCCGATACTTCTTTTATTGCTAAATATTTGCCCTTATTGAAAAAACGCTGCGCAGAAGGAGAAGCCGAATGGATACACTATGCCACGCTGTTCGACAGAATGTTGGTTCATCGCGGACTGCCTCAGCACTTTGGGACACAATACCAACCGCCAAGCCCTGAGGCTGAAAAACTCAAACTGTTCCCTTTGGAAAATGCTGCAATGGTGAATGAATGGCGAAAGGAATTGGGCTTGGAACCGCTTTTGAGTATTGAATGAAAGCAACTTACAAATCCCCCACCCCCCGCGGTCTCCTTATCCTTTCCCAAAAAAACCCGTCCAATTTCTTCGTGTCTTTTCCCGCCTGTTTCATCGGGATGAATTTGCCAGAGGGCTGCTGGTAAAATTTGATGCTTTCCACTTTGTTGTCGCCAAAAAAGAGCCGCATTTCGGAGCATTCCGTTTCGTTGAGGCCAATGTAGGCTTGCTTGTCATCCACCGCGTAATACACGGCCTGGGCATTGCCTTCCACCAGCATTTCGCGGGCCTCATCGTCGCGGAAGAAAACGGTGGAGTTTCGACCTTTGATCTGGTTGAACAGGATACCATCCTCCGAATTGACTACCAGGGAGTTTTGGAGCAGCCAAAGTCGGTCTAACTTCTTGTTTTTCAACAATAACTTGATGGTATCACCGGAAAATTGCGAGGTGTCTGACCAGATAATGGGCAGGGTGTCAAGTTTATAAAACCAGAAAATAGAGTCCGCGCTGCTAAACGTGAGCGAGTCGCAGACAGCCTGCAAATCACTTTTGAAAATACGCACATTTCGGTGTGCAAAAAGTTCGCGCACGTCGCTGGCTGAATCGGGTTTGAAAGAAGTCAACGTATCGGAGCTCATGAACAGCGTATCGCCATCAATCAGGCTTTTCATCATGGGCCTGCCGCCCGCGCCTTTCTCCCCAAAACCACCAAAAGCATTGAGGTACTGCGATGTTTTGTTGTAATCCATACGCCAGGAAAGCACCGTGTAGTCGCTGGCAGTGTCCTGCCACACCACACTGCCTAGTGCAAGGCCATTGCCCAGCACGTCGTTGAAATCCAGCGAATCGGCTTCGATGATATTAGGTGGGTCGCTTACCCGGCCACGGCCCGTGAGTTGATAGGTTTTGTTGCGGGTATCATAACGGATTTCAGCGCCCTGAATGTCGCGGGTGCTATCGCGAAAATGGGCGTTTCCGCGCAAGATAGTTTTCTCATTGTCAGCATTGTAGCGGATCACATCGGCTTCCGCGACCTCCCCTTTTGCGGGCTTTTCGATGTGTGCATCGCCTTCCAACGTGTATTCTTTGATATAGCCTTCGTATCGCATTTTGCGTGCCCGACCGAACTGACCGTCCTTTTCATATTGGGGGTTTTGGTCAAATTCCGCAAAGTCGTTTGTAATGTCATAAAACCCGCTTTCCGTATAAATTTTACTCCCGCGCTGGCTTATCAAAGTGGGCGCCACAAAACGCACCAACTGCGCCTCAGTGTTGAACGCCATCGTATCCGTTCGTATCGTGAACTCGGGGTCGGTCACCACAACATCGCCTTTCAGATACACCTCTTTTTGTTCCACAAAATAGTGTCCGCGCCGACTGGTAACCTGGCTTTTGCCATTGGTCATGACAGCCCCGGTGGTGTAGGTGGCAATTTTATTGCCCATATCGTAGCGGAGGCGTTTGGTAAAAAGTTCTTGTTTGCCATTCACCAATACTACCTCACCGAAAAGATCGCTGATTTTAGTGATCGCGTCGTAATGCGCCGAATCGGCGAATGCCCGCACGGAATCGCCCTGTGCAATGACCACTTTTCCACGCAGCACGGCAAAATCCTTGTCGAGGGTGGCTGTGTCGCAGTAAATGAGGGTATTTTCTTGCCGAAGCCGTACGGTGCCGCTGAGTTTCTGGATTTCGCGACCGTTTTTCAGAAAGTATTCGATAACGGCTGCGGTTTCGATTTTTAGTTTTTGGGTGTCGGATTGGACTGTGGACTGTTGCGTTTTAGCCGTTGGCACTTGACCGCCGGACGTTGTCGGCTGATTGGTGATTTTTGACGGAGGGGTGGGCGTTTGCGCCAGCAAGACGTTGGTGCAAAAAAAAAGCATAAGCGTGAAAAGCCCGAATTTCAATGTCTCTGCGGATGGTTTCAATGTAGTGTGTTTCTTGAAAAACTTGAGTTTCGGTTAATAAGCAGTGGGTAAAATAAACCGCAGAGGCGCGGAGACGCAAAGTGTATGGATATCAATTCTCTGCGTCTCCGCGCCTCTGCGGTTATGTAAACCCCGCATCCCCGTCCCCGTCTTGCAATGCCAAGGGTTGTGTGGCGAGTATTTCCGACAAACCATTCCCGACAAAATAAGTTCGCTGCAAGGCTTTGTTCCAAAAGAATGGAGTACTGTTTTCGTTGCAATATCGAACCAAACGCGGATGGTAGAGGGTTAGCATTTTGGCGCCAAGTCGGATTGCGTGGGCAAAGATAACGCTGGCAACGGTGGCGGAGTGTTCGTCAGGGTACCAGGCATGTGGCACGCGCAGGTGGCCATCGCGAAGCGTCAGGATAAGAACGCCGATGGTTTGTTGTTCGCTGTTCAATAATTGGAGCGCGAGGGTTTTGAACTCCCGTGCGGTGGAGGTAAAATGATAGCGTCGGGCAGTGTCGTCGGGCGTTGCGGTTTCGGTCACCCAGGGCGTTTGGAGCATCCAGTTGATTGCATCTTGGTCACGGCGGGCGAGTTCGGGCTGTTGGTTTTCGCTGATGAATTTGGCGAGACCATCGTCAATGGTTTGTAGGTTTTGGATTTGGCAAGGAAGTTTTTCCCTGTGTAAAAGATTGATTCTAAAAAAATTGGGGATGGAAAGCATCGCATCGGCCACGTTTAATAGGGGTTTAATTTTTTCAAAAAACGGTTTTTTCGGTGGAAGGATTTGGGCAAAATTGGGCCGTAGGTAGCCCCGAAAACCTGTAATCGGCTGACTCTCGGTCAAATGTTCCGAACGGTCGTACAGGTTTTTGACTTCGGGGGTGAATTCTGTGAGGATGACGCGGTTTTGCCAAGCCTCGAGCATGGTGTTGAGGAGTTTTTTTGCCAAACCTTTTCCGCGCTGCGAGGGGGCGATCCAGAGACAGGAAAGCCAGGCCATTCGTTCGGGTGGATTTTTGCCAAAATAAAACCAATCAGGCAAGGCGCCGAGGTAACCGATCAACTCATCGCCAGACCAAGCGAGCGCAAGTACCACATCGTCGGGTATTGCGCGAGGGTTGCGGGCTTGTGAGACAGCGCGTTGCGGCGAAATGGGCAATACAGGCATACGGCGGTAGGCTTCCGATGCTGCGAAGCTTTCTAACTCGCTGGTGGTGAGGTGGGTAATGATCATGTGTTGACTTTGATGTTCTTCGTGGCTTTACTTGTAGGACGACTATTACTCGTCTACTCGTCAGACGACTTTGAGTCGTCAGACGAGGGGCCTTCTGCGAACGATGTTTTTCCCAAACATTTTTCTCAATACAGCTTTAGCCATTTCAGCAGAGACTACATTCCGGGCTGGCAACACCGTACGTTCCATCGCAAACCGCTGTAAATGAGTAGGCATCTCGTCACGCTTTGCACCAGCGGAGCCAAAACTCAGAAGCGGTTCCCCAAGTTTTTTCTGAACGATGTTGAAAAATTCCAGCCCGACCCTATCGTCGGTGAAGGGGAAAGCGAAGGTATTGAGCGCGACCCCGAAACGACTTTTTACTTCGGAAAGGCTTTCCACCGTTTGCCTGACTTGCTCCTCCAACGGGATTTGTCCGTACTGCGGATGGTCGAGGCTATGCGCTCCAAATGTGAAGCCCTTTGCTTGCATGTCCCGGATTTGTCCAGTGCTGAGGTAGGGTTTTTGATCGGCAAGGAAGGCTGCAAAGTCAAGGCCGATGGCTTCTGCCAAGGTGTCGAGCAGCTGGCGGTTTTCGTATTTCACAGCCAATGGATTTTGCAAGTGTGGCACACCTTCAAGGTGTGCTACACTTAAAAGGCTGGCTTTATAGCGGAACATAAGTCCTTTATTGTCAATAAAATCAGGGTTGAGAAAGAAAGTAGCAGGGATACCCTTTTCCAGCAAAATCGGCATCAGCACATCGTAGCATTCGCGCAGTCCATCGTCGAAAGAGAGGTGAAAAACGGGGCGATCAAACGCTCGCTTTTCAAAAACGTGTTCCCAAAGCGTTTGAAGGTCAATGGGTTGAAAATATTTGAGCAAAAAATCGAGGTCTTCCCGGAATTGCCGTTCTGTACGAACGGGGTAGAGGTGGCGGGCATGAGGCGGAGATTCGTCGCTCACCAGATGGTAGAAAGGCAGGAAAAGTTTGTCGCCCCAAAGCCCTTGCCAATACCTGAAAGGCAGTATTTGTGCGGTATGGGACAGGGCTTTGGTGAGTAGATTTTTCATTGAAAGTTTAGCAGGCTCGTTTTTCAAACGATGTACATTAAAAAAATCGCAGCATCCTAAGGTTGGATACTGCGATTTTGAAAGAAACCGACGCCGAATGCACCTTCTTGAAGAAGTCCCCCGCTAAAACGCCCGTGACGTTTCGGTCTGCGATACAAAGGTACACCCAAACTATCCAAAATTACAAGCGCCATGGTCTTGAAAATTTGAGTATTCAGTAGGAAACTATCTATCCGTGTCCTTCGGGTATCCCAATAATCCCAGGCACAAAACACAAGACACAATTTGTGTTTATTTCAAAAAATTTGTTTTAACTTCGCCCATCTCTTCACTCTCCCTCCTTCAACTTTTTAAAACTCCGTTACTTTGGGCGCAAATTACAAAACATCGAAGCCGAATGGCAAAGCGAGCACCTCGGCTAACAAAAGTCAAAAGGCACCCCCCTTCGCTAAAGCTACGGCGGGTAAACAACCAAAAATGCAAGAAGTAAGATATACCGAAGACGAAATCAAATCCCTCGACTGGCGCGAACACATCCGCCTGCGCCCCGGCATGTACATCGGAAAACTCGGCGATGGCTCCAGCCCCGACGACGGAATCTATGTACTGCTCAAAGAGGTCATTGACAACTGTATTGACGAGTATGCCATGGGGAATGGGCGTCAAGTTGACATCACACTCAATGAAAACGGCTGCACCGTACGCGACTACGGTCGCGGCATTCCGCTTGGTAAAGTGGTGGATGTGGTGTCAAAAATCAATACTGGCGCGAAGTACGATTCAAAGGCTTTCAAAAAAACCGTGGGCCTCAATGGCGTGGGCACCAAAGCGGTGAACGCGCTTTCGGAGTATTTCAAAGTCAGTTCCATACGCGAGGGTCAGATGAAAACCGCCGAATTCAACTTTGGCAACCTGAAGGAAGAGAGCAAGTTGCTGCCAACCAAAGAAGAAAACGGGACACTGGTTGTTTTCAAACCCGATAATGGCCTTTTCAGGAATTACCGTTGGTTGCCGGAGTTTGTGGAGCAAAAACTCTGGGACTATGCCTACCTCAACGCAGGGCTGAAAATCAATTTTAACGGCAAATCTTTTATTTCCAAAAACGGTCTTCTGGACCTTCTTGAAAAGAAAACCGGCGCCGAAGCCACCCGCTATCCCATCATTCACTTGCGCGGCGAAGACGTGGAAATTGCCCTCACGCACGGCAATCACTACGGCGAACAAATCTATTCGTTTGTAAATGGCCAGAACACCACGCAGGGCGGTACCCACTTAAATGCCTTTCGCGAGGCGTTGGTAAAAGTGGTGCGCACGCACTTCAAAAAAGAATTTGACGCAAAAGATATCCGCGAGAGTATCATCGCGGCGGTGGCGGTGCGGGTAGAGGAGCCAGTGTTTGAGAGCCAGACCAAAACGCGCCTAGGCTCGGAACGCATGTCGCCCGATGGCCAGGCCGTGCGCACGTTTATGTCCGATTTTTTGATGAAAGAGTTGGACAATTTTCTCCACAAAAACACGGAGGTGGCGAAAGAACTGCTCAAGCGCATCCAGCAAAGCGAGCGCGAGCGCAAGGAGATTTCAGAGGTAAAAAAACTCGCCAACCAACGTGCCAAGGCGGCCAATATCCACAACAAAAAGCTTCGGGACTGCCGGTATCACTTGAATGAAAAAGCCCCGGAAGAGCTGCGGCTTGCCACCACGGTTTTCATTACAGAAGGCGATTCGGCCAGCGGTTCTATCACTAAATCTCGAAATACGGAAACGCAGGCGGTGTTTAGTCTTCGGGGTAAACCCTTGAACTGTTACGGTCTGACCAAAAAAATCGTGTACCAAAACGAGGAGTTCAACCTGCTTCAACACGCGCTGAACATCGAAGACTCGCTCGACGATCTGCGCTACAACCGGGTGGTCATCGCTACCGATGCCGATGTGGATGGGATGCACATCCGCTTGTTGATGCTCACGTTTTTTCTTCAGTTTTTCCCTGACGTGGTGCGCAATGGTCACCTCTATATCCTCGACACTCCGCTTTTCCGGGTGCGCGACAAGCAGCAGACTTTTTACTGCTATTCAGAAACGGAAAAACAACAGGCCATTAAAAAACTGCGGGGCAAACCCGAGATCACCCGATTCAAAGGATTGGGCGAAATCAGTCCCAACGAGTTTGGCGCGTTCATTGGAGAAGACATACGGCTCGACCCGGTTTTCCTGCCTGAAGAAACCAACCTCGACCATGTGCTGGATTATTACATGGGCAAAAACACGCCTGAGCGTCAGGAGTTTATCATTGACAACCTGCGTATAGAATTGGATATTATAGATACTCCCGAGGAGGAAGCACAAGTGGAGCCAGTATCGCCGGAGGACGTTTTGGCTGAAGTATAACCCAACTATTTATTCACCAATCACCAAGCCATGATACGCATAATAGATTGGCAACCCACTTACCAGGATGCCTGGAAAAACCTCAACATCGCCTGGATTTCCAGAGATTATGAGGTGGAACAAGTAGACCTTGACACCCTCAATTTCCCTGAAAAATATTTTATCAACGACGGCGGCGCAGTCCTGTTAGCGCAACGAGAATCCGATGGCGAAATCCTGGGCACCGTAGCGCTCCAGCCCTTTGGCAATGGGGTGCTGGAACTCGCAAAAATGACCGTGGCCGAAAGCGCACGTGGCCTCAAAATTGGCGAATTGCTTGGCATCGCGGCTCTCGAACGCGCACGCCAACTTGGGGCAAAGCGCGTTTTCCTGCTTTCCAACGCAAGCATAGCTTACCAAGCCATCAATTTGTATTTCAAATTGGGTTTCCGATGTGTCGCGCTGGAAAATAAGGATTTCAAGCGGGCGAATATTCAGATGGAGATAATTATTTAAATCTGCTGTTGGTTTGCGGGCTGAAATTGGCTGAAATTCACCGGGTGACTGAGAGTCACCCGGTGAATTTCAGCCAATTTCAGCCAAAACAAAACCCCCATGCTATTAAAAACCCGAGGCATTGTTTTCCGAACAGTAAAATACGGTGAGACGAGTGTCATTGCCGACATTTTCACGGAAGAGAAAGGGCTTTGCTCTTTTATCGGAGGAGGGGTACGCACCGCAAAGGCCCGCATGCCCTTCAACCTTTTTCAGCCAATGACCGTAGTGGATCTGGTGGCCTACCATCGTGAAGGATCGGGGGCCAGCCGCCTGAAAGAACTCCGCGCCGCTGAAGTGTGGAGCACCATCCCTTTCGACATTCGGCGGGGGGCTGTCACGCTTTTTATGGCCGAAGTGTGTCGAAAAAGCATCCAGGAAGAAGAGGAACACAGTGAATTGTTTGATTTTTTATTGGGCAATTTGCGCTGGCTCGATGTCACGCCACATCCGATTGCCAATTTGCATCTTCATTTTTTGCTGGGACTTTCAGGTTTTCTGGGTTTTCAGCCCCAAAACCCTGAGGATTCAGGCGAACTTTTTTTTGACCTGAAAGATGGCATGTTTAGCCCTGTGCCACCGCCCCACACGCTTATGCTGGAACCAGACCAGTCTCGCCAAATGCTCGCCATTTTGGAATCTCCTTTGGAATTGGTGCATGAAATCCAGTTTACCCGCCCACAACGCAAAGCTCTGTTGAGCAAACTTTTACAGTTCTACCAACTGCACTTACCCTTCTTTAAAGCGGTGAATACGCCGGAGATTTTGGAGATGGTGATGTGAGGGTTATTTGGTTATATGGGGATTTGGTTATTTGTTGTGCCAAAGCTTGGTATTTAATATTCCTATCAGGAAAAACGAATACCAAGCTTTGGCACAACAAATAACCAAATCCCCATATAACCAAATAACCGGATAACCCTATTTCACCAACGAAACCCTTTTCGTCCCTTTAGCGCTTACAAGGATAAACCGATACACCCCTGCGGCCCAATTGGCCGAAGGCATTTCCAGTTTCATTCGGGGAGCATGAAGAGTCATATAGGATTGCCAAACCAAACGGCCCGCCGCATCGAACACGCTACATTTGGCATCCTCTCCGCGCCAAGTGTCGGGTATTTCGAGCGTGAGCGGCGTCCCATTGGATAGTAGGGATGGGTAGCAGCGCCATCCCTCTGCATCGGGTTCCGAAGCCGCGCTGATAGGAGCAGTCATAAACGTCTCTAATTCGCTGAACGGAGCGCAGGCGTGCCAGTCATTGAACGGTTGGATACGCCAGTAATATTTCAGGTTAGGACTAAGCAGCCCTGCGGTGAGGAAGGTATCAGTGGTCACCACATCCAGCTGTTTGAAAGAAAAACTGGTAAAACGCGATGCTTGCACCATATAATGCGTGGCGTTGGGCGCAGCATTCCATCTGAAAAATGCACCTGTATTCGGCACGAGCTGGTCTTGCACTGGCTCGATGGCAACAGGCTGTTCGTCTATGGGTTTCTCCAACCTGATGGGCGTGAGCCAACCGGCTTTTTCTGTAAGCAGGGTGGCACGCATAACGGCAATTTCTTCGGGTGAAAAGCGGTTTTGGCAATTATCCATAGCGTAGGACATGAATAAGCTTCCATCTGAATAAAACGTCGCCCCTGATGGATCTTTTTGCTGGTTAGGACTCATACTTTGTGCATCGCAATTCCAACGATAACTGAGGTAGTCAGGCTTGGTGTCGCAGATAAGGTCGGCAGCCTGGGCGCAATTGCTTCCATTCACGAACTCCACCAGTGCAGTGTCAAGCGGCGCTGGCAGCTGGGTTTCGAGTGTATCGTGAAAATGGGTGTAATCGTAGGTTACGAAAGTTGGCGTGGGGGTGTTGAAGTTGTAAAATTTTCCTTCCCAGCCGATGAACGGATGCGGCAGTGAAAGTGCATGGCCTGCCTCGTGCGACCAGGTATGATCGTCTTTGCCAGAGCAATTGTGTGCAATGGCCACACCGGCGTAGGGAAGGTTGTAACCACAGTTGCCCGCAGGGTCGGCTACAAAATAAGCATTGAGCGCATCGGGCACGTTGTTGGTCAACATCATTTCGATGCCTTGCGGGATGGTGGTGTGGGCATACCAGTCGGTTTCATTTAGCAGGTTCCAATCATCTTTGATGTAAAACTGGATATTGGAAGCAGCAAAATCCTCATTCAGTTGGCAAAAAGAATTGAGAAACTTCTCGCTGGCGATCCTTCCTGAGCCATTGTCTTTCGCCAACAAATGCGGCTTCAAAGCCACCCAAAGCGTGTCTTCCGAACGGTCGAGAACAGGCGGCCTCATCCGGTATTCCCGCAGCCAGTCTGATACGCCTCGTGTGCCGCAAGGGGCGAGCGCTTCTTTCAAGGGTTCCTGGGCAAAAACAGGCGTTGCGGCCAACAAGAAAAGGAAGCGTGTAATATTTAGGATCATAGTAAATATGTTTTTAGAACTTGTTTGGGTTTGCTTGGTTTTCAATCGGATCAATCTTTAAAATCGAATCATTCAACTCCAATCTCCTAAATCCATCGCTTTTTTCGAAAATAAATCAACATCCCTATCATCAAACAAAACATGATCCCCAATACCATGAAATACCCATTGTGCCAACGGAGTTCGGGCATATAATCGAAGTTCATGCCGTAGATGCCCACAATAAAGGTGAGCGGGATAAAAATTGTGCTAATTACCGTGAGGAGGCGCATTACTGTGTTCAAGCGATTGGCGGCTTCTGCTTGAAAAAGTGCTTCGAGATTGGCGAGCATATCCCGCTGATTGTCAATGCCGTCGAGTATTTGCGCTACATGGTCTACCAAGTCCCGAAGGTAAAGCCGGGTGCTTTCTTCCACCAGATCACTCTCAGTTCGGTAAAGACGGGTGACGGCTTCCCGAAGGGGAAGTATACGGTGTCGAAATTCGTTGAAGACCCGTTTTAGGGCAAACATCCGGGCTTTGGTCGGTTGAATCGCTCCGTTGCTGTGAAGGTTATTTTCTACTTCCAATGCTTGTGTTTCAAGCTCGTCGAGTACAGCATAGTAACTGTCTACCACAAAATCGAGCAACGCGTAAGCAAGGTAATCGGAACCTTTTTTTCGAAGCCTTCCAATGCCGTCTTCACACCGTTTGCGAACCGGAGCCAGCGTGTCGTCAGGGTCTTCCTGAAACGATACAAGGAAATTTTTTCCTGCAAAAAGCGCGATTTGTTCGCTGTGAATTTCAAGCGCTGTGCAATCTACCTTTAAATGATGTACGATGAAAAACAAGCCATTGTCAAACTCCTCAAGTTTGGATCGCTGCTGGGTATCCAGTACATCTTCTAGAGCAAGGGGGTGAATTTGGTGGTCCGTACCGATTTTTTCAATAAGTTTTGTATCGGTAATGCCGCACACATCAGTCCACAAGACCCCTCTCCCACCCATCACGAAATTCGCGACATACCCCTCGGTTTCTTGAAACGCGGTATCAGAATATGCAAGACTGATCACTTTAGCTGGCGAATCCTCCCGATGGCCAGTGTACACAAGCGTTTCGGGCGGCAAGCCCTTTTTTAAAACTTTCCGGCGACGATGTTTATGCGACATGGGATTGGTGACTGGTGGACTGGTTTATTGGTGATTGGTGGACTGGTGATTGGTTTATTAGTGATTGGTGATTGGTCTGGGATTAGTGGCTGGGGAAGTAAAACTGGTTCATCAATCTACCAATTACTAATAAACCAATCACCAGTCCACCAATCACCTATCCATCTCCTTTGCCTTCTCAAGCACTTTTGCTTCCAGTGATTTTTTGAATTGTATGATGCGTTGCAAAAGCGCCGGGTCGCTGGTGGCAAGCATTTGCGCAGCCAAAATCCCAGCATTTCGAGCGGCATTCAATGCAACGGTGGCTACCGGTACACCCTCCGGCATTTGTAGGATGGATAAAATGCTGTCCCAGCCGTCAATGGAATTCGAGGATTTGACGGGTACGCCGATGACCGGCAACGGTGAAATGGCCGCCACCATGCCCGGCAGGTGCGCTGCCCCACCCGCTCCCGCAATCACAACCCGAATACCGCGCTCGTGTGCCTCACTGGCAAACTTAAACATCCGAGCCGGTGTTCGGTGCGCCGATACAATGGTCATCTCGAACGGAACCTGAAGTTCGGTAAGGATGTCTGCCGCTTTTTGCATGATTGGCAAATCGGAGTCGGAGCCCATTATGATGGATACCATGATGTAGAAATTAGTGGGTTGGACGGAAGTGTTTTTTTTGATTGACGAATAATAGATTACATGATTGTTGATTTTTGATGGGATGTAGGATTGGGGATTGTTGATCTGTAGCCATAGTCAATAATTCCATCCCCCCTCACATCAAAAATCAACAATCATGTAATCTATTATTCGTCAATCAAAAGACCTAATTCGGTGCATTCCAAGCTATTACTTTCAATTTTTCCTTCACAAAGTTCGCTTTTTTCATGGCTTCTGCCACAGTTTCTGCGGTTATGGTAACATGGCCCATTTTTCGGAACGGGGAAGTTAAAGCCTTTCCGTACAGGTGAATATTTACGCCTTCCAACGCGATACAATCTTCTACGCCTTCGTATCGCACTGTGCCTTTGTGTCCGGGTTCGCCGAGTAAATTGAGCATGATGGCCACGGGGGTTTTGGAGGCGGTGGAACCGAGCGGTAAGCCGCAAATGGCCCGCAAATGCTGTTCAAATTGGCTTGTATGGGCACTGTCAATGGTGTGGTGGCCGGAATTGTGCGGGCGCGGGGCGACTTCATTCACCAAAAGTTGCCCGTCTTTTGTCCAGAACATTTCCACCGCCAGCAAGCCGCAAATGTCGAAGGTACGGATGACTTTTTCGGCCAATGCCTCAGTCTCGGCTGCCACGAGTGGCGAAATGCGGGCTGGGCAAAGCAGGAATTCAACCAGATTTGCTTCTGGGTGGAAATCCATTTCAACCGCAGGAAAAACTACCACTTCTCCCTGCGCGTTTCGCGCAGCAACAATGGAAATTTCGGTTTCGATGGGCGCCAACACTTCGGCCAAACAGGGGCCGGGTAGCAGTTTGGTGGTCAAATCTTCCAGCGTTCGTAGGATGGCCACGCCTTTGCCATCGTATCCGGCAGTGCGCGTTTTTTGCACCAGCGGCAATTTCCAACGCCCCGATTCGATGGCTTTTTTCAAACTTTTTTCGTCTTCAAAAAGCTCAAAATGCGCCGTGGGGATATCGTTATCTCGGTAAAATTCCTTTTGCAAACCCTTGTCCTTGATGATATCGAGCGCACGGGGGCTGGGGTGTACGGTTTTGCCCAGCCGTTCAAGTTCGCGAAGCGCATCGGTGTTGACGTGCTCTATTTCGATGGTAAGCAAATCTTTGTCGCGGCCAAAAGTCAGCACCTCGTCGTAATTGTTGAAATCGCCCACGGTGAAGCCGGTGCAAACCTGGCTTGCTGGCGCCTCCGGTGTGGGGTCGAGACAGAAGGTTTTGAAATCCCAATTGGCAGCGGCGAGCGCGAGCATTTTACCGAGTTGGCCGCCGCCGAGGATGCCGATCTTTTGTGTGGTGGAAAACATATGGGCGCGAAGGTAAGGCCAAATAAAAAGCCGGATTTCAAAAGTTGCGCTCGCCCATTCAAAGGCTTGATTACGAAATTTAAGGCTTGGGATATGTCAAACGACTGGACTTCTTTTGTACCTTGAACGGCCTGGCAGTCACCCGGTGAGTTTTACTCAGCCTCGCCCTAGCCGATGGCATTGCAAGACCCTTATCCACAATCACCAAAACTTGGACAACCATGAGCAAGATTCTTGCCTTTTGTTTTCTATTTGCCTTCCATCAGAACACTTTGCTTGCTCAGCTTGGTTTCAATCGCATCTATGATGCTACGATGATTGGAAACAAAAGCTTCGATAAAATTTTTGTAGATAAGGATACTATCATTGCTCTGGGGTTGGGTTACCAAATCAACAGCCCACAAGGCATAATCATTGCTAAGATCGACTCCTTTGGCACTTTGGTTGCTCAAAACTTTATTGTTGATTCTTTGAATCACCACTTGACCATGGATTTTCTGTGGGGAAACGTGATAAAAACCACCCAAGGCCATTATGCCTTTCCAGCTATAGCATTGAACAGGGGGGGGAGCCTGTTGCTGCAGATTGACAATAACCTCCAATTAAAATCAATTTTTGAGTTTCAAACCCCCGCAGATGATTATACGGCAATTGATGAAGATATGGTGGAGTTATCGGATGGAGGTTTTATGATCTTGGGGCGAGTTCAAAGGCCCAATCTAAAACATGACGGTTTCGTACGGAGAATAGACAAACATGGCAACTTATTGTGGTTCAATTACTATGGCGACTATAACAAAGACGAAACCTTTAGGTGCGTCGTCAAGGTTACTGACAACCGATTTGTTATTGGTGGGGGAGCAGGCCCGAACAACAACGACCCTTTTGGGCTTCGTGCAGGTTTGTGGGCCATAGATAGCAACGGGGTTGTACTGGATACCTGGGTTGGCCCAAACGAACCAAACTTAATTCTTTTGAGGGGCCTGTTGCCCACACCTGACGGCGGTTTTATTGCCAACGGCCGCACCTATTGGGGGGAGGGTGACTGGGGCAGTATGGTGCAAGTCAGCCTGATGAAATTCGATTCTGCCCTGCAACTCCAATGGCTGCAGCACGTCGGCCCGAACAATTCCGGCTACAACGGCATCTACGATATGGTCTCTACTCCCGATGGCCACTACATCGTGGCCGGGGAGCGCACCGCTTACGGTGACCTATCGCTACCAAGCGACGACTGGGGCGGCTGGCTCTACAAGTTTTCCGAACAGGGCGACAGCATCTGGTCGAGGGCAGACAACGCGCCGCCGGGGTATGATGCCACTGGAGAATTTGTGTATGGAGGAGTGGGCGTCCTGTCGAGCGGCAGCATCGTGGCGGGCGGCAAGGGTGATATTGACGACAAGTTTGTCGGCTGGGTGGTTAAGGTCACAGCCGATGGGTGTATGGACACGTTGTTTTGTTATACTTCGGGGTCGGAGGAGCCTGCCTGGGAAACAGGGCTGCGGGTATTCCCAAATCCGGCCACGACTTTTGCGCAACTTGACTTTAAAACATCCATGCCCGCAAATAGCCAAGTTGCGGTACACGATCTTGCAGGTCGCAGGGTGCTAATGGAGGATTTGCCAGAAGGTTCGATTTCGCATACGCTCCAGCTTGCAGGTTTTATTAAAGGGTGGTATTTGATCAGTATTTCAGTGAATGGCAAGGTAGTGGGGAGAGAGAAGTTGGTAATTTTGGGATGATTTATTGTAAAGCAATAAACTTTCTTCTCATCAAAAAGCCGCCCCGAATGCTCGGAGCGGCTTTTTTGTTAAGCTTAGTTGTGGCACGACTTGGAGT
>JBJXGZ010000095.1:0-104038 GCA_046160625.1 Saprospiraceae bacterium | reverse complement strand
CGCCCGGGGCCAAAAAATACTAAAATCTAATTTGTCAAAGAACTATTTGGAGGCACACAGTACCGCGTTATGTTCGCCCCGCGATCCCCGCGGGGATCGCGGGGCGAACATACGAGACACGGATTTTTTTTCTTGGGAAACAAAACTAATAAATCCGTGTCTCGTCCGTGCAATCCGTGTTCCACCCTATCGGAATTAGGGGCAAAAATA
Organism: Saprospiraceae bacterium; assembly: GCA_046160625.1. Lineage (GTDB taxonomy): Bacteria > Bacteroidota > Bacteroidia > Chitinophagales > Saprospiraceae > M3007. Next base: position 103,828 of record JBJXGZ010000095.1, on the reverse strand, counting down.
TGGATTATATTCTGTTTTGATTATTTAAACCGCTTCGCCCACTCCTTTGCAAAATACGTCAGGATCACATCTGCCCCCGCCCTGCGGATACTCAGCAAGGCTTCTGGCATGGCCCGCTCAAAATCAAGCCAGCCATTGTTGCAGGCAGCCCGAAGCATGGCGCATTCGCCGCTCACATGGTAGGCCGCGATGGGCAGATCGGAATTTTCTTTGAGCAAATGGATCACGTCGAGGTAATGCAACGCTGGCTTTACCATGAGCATGTCCGCGCCTTCGGCGGTATCGAGCGCAGCTTCGATAAGGGCTTCGCGCTTGTTGGCCGGGTTCATCTGGTAACTTTTTTTGTCGCCGCTTTTGGGCGCAGAGTCGAGCGCATCACGGAAGGGGCCGTACATCGAGCTGGCGTATTTGGCAGTATAGGCGAGGATACCAGTCTTGGTAAAACCTTCATTGTCAAGTGCCTGTCGTATAAAGCCAACGCGACCATCCATCATGTCTGATGGTCCGAGCATATCAAACCCTGCTTCGGCCTGGGCTACCGCCATTCGGGCGAGAATGGGCAATGTGTCGTCGTTCACAATTTCGCCGTCGCGCACGAGACCATCGTGCCCGTCGCTGGAGTATGGATCCATTGCCACATCACTTATGAGGCAACATTCGGGAAACCGGCTCTTTATTTCCCGGGCAACTTTCAGGTAAAAATTGTCGGGCGACCAGCTGTGCGTCGCCATGGTGTCTTTTAAATGCTCTGCCACAGCTGGGAACAAGACGAAGTTTGTCAGGCCCAAATTCATACACTCCTCAATTTCGTGGAGCAGGTTTTCGGGTGAAAAACGAAATATTCCGGGCAGGGAGTGAATTTCGCTGCGAATACCCGAACCATTAAGCACAAACAGAGGGAAAACGAGGTGTTCGGTAGTCAAATGGGTTTCGATAGCCATGCCTCTGATGGCAGCGGATTGGCGGTTGCGGCGTGGGCGGCGGAGCATCATGAAGTGATGAGGTGATGGAGTGATGAAGTGATTGGTGCAAAGGTAGAATGGTAAACTTGGGCTGGTATGTCATATTTTTTTGAAGAACCGCCTATGCCATTCGACACGAGTGATGCGGCTTCGGGATCAAAAAGCTCCAAATTCGTATGGGTTATGACTTTAAGAATTCTGATAGACGAGCTACTTGTTCCTGTACGGTCATTTCCTCCTCCAAGCGCAGCACCGGGCAAGTCAATTTCCCCAACCATTCCAATTCTCGTGCCCGGCTCCGAATATTATCAGAATCAACATCATACGCCACTGCCCAGGCACAAAATTTTTCAAAAACCGTATGCAAGTCGCCGCCAGGAGCGAGCCGTTCTGCGCCGTAACGGGCCAGCTCTCGCTCTCGAATTCGCGCCAAACGGATTTCAGCGGGAAGCCAGCAATATACTACGGCTTGAAACCTTGGCACAAACACATCGCCCCAACCACAGAGTGCACCGGAAAGCACCCAGCCATCGTGGGCGTCCAGATCTTTGGTTAGCAATTGTCTTCGATGATCGGGGTTGCGCCGGCGGCGATAGGGCAGGGCATCGCCGGTGAACCAATGGTAATCATCTGTATCAAAATGTTTCACATCCAATACTTCGGCTAGTGCGCGACCTAAAGTGGTGGCTCCTGAACCTGGCGCGCCGAGGATGTGTATGGTGTGCATTGGTGTTGTGATGTTGAATTTTAGCGCACAAAGGGCTGATTTTCAAACGCTCTGCGCCTTTGCGCCTCTCTGCGGTTAGATAAAACTAATTTTGCTCAGGTACTCAGCAACCTAAATGATTTAGAATTTGGGCTTCTCTTTATGATTATTATTAAATTTTTGAGTTTTGAAAACCTTATCCCAAATAGTAATAAAAGCACTATAGTTGGTTTTAGGATTTCTGTGATGTTCCAAATGATAGCTGCCCCAGGCAAAATATTTGGTAATATTCCCATTGATTTTTGGATTGTGATCCAATAGCCGCTCACTTAAAAAAACTTCATGTAAATAATGAAGTACCAGTAGAACCAAGCCTTGTGAAGGGTAAAAAAATGTTAGTAATATCAATGGAAGTGTAATGGTTAATAGAACGTCTGCTGTGACCCTTATATCTCCAAAGTAAAACAGCAAATAAGCAATGCCAAATTTCTCTCCGCCTTTAAAATAGTTTACTTCGTGGTGGGCCGTATGAAATTTGTGTAAAATATTGTATTTGTTTTTCACGTGGGCGAGTCTATGCAGCCAGTAGGTACTGAACGTCCAAACTAAAAACACGATTAATAATTTTATAAACCATATCATGATTTTAGCCAAGGTTAAATTAAAAGAAATGCTCGCTGGCCTCGCTGGCGCAAGGCCTTCAGCCTGTGTCTACTACCTTGCTGGCGCAAGGCTCCAGCCTTGTGTCTACTATCCAAGTCGGCTGTGCCGACAGACAGAAACACCTTCCTTTTTATACAACAAATTGCATATTGCCATCCAAGTTGGTTTGTCGGCACAGCCGACGGAAATAATAGACACAAGGCCAAAGCCTTGCGCCAGCATTTTATTTTTTTGTGCCAGCCGCTGTACACCAAACGCTTCTTACTCCTCCTCCCCATCTTCCTCGTGCTCCTCCATCAACTTTACCCGCAATTGCATCAAAATATTCTGCCTGCGCTCCAGCACCGTGATTTCGTATGGTGCAATCTGGAAGGAGTCGTTGCTCGTAGGAATGCGCCCAAAACGGTTGAGTACCAATCCGTTAAGCGTGTTGTATTGCTTGTTTTCAGGAAAAGGCATCGGCAGGAAATGGTTTACGTCATGCAGCGGTGCAATGCCTGAGACGTTAAAGGTGCCGTCCTCGTTCTTGGTTACTGGGGAAACCTCGTCGTCGTGTTCGTCCTGGATTTCGCCTACCAGTTCTTCTAAAATATCTTCCATTGCGATCAGTCCTTCTGTGCCGCCGTACTCGTCAATCACCATACCGACGTGTATTTTTTTTGTCTGAAAATCTTTCAGCACCCGGTTGAGCCGGGCCGAGTTGTACACAAAATGTACCGGGCGCATCAGTTCTTTCAAGTTCCAGTCATCTCCTCTGGTGTTGGCCTTGAAAATATCCTTGGCAAACACAATGCCCATCAGGTTGTCAATATCGTCTTCATAAACCGGTATGCGCGAATAACCGTTTTCAAGCACAGCGTTCAGGATTTCTTCGCGCGTGGTGTCGATTTCGAGGGCGAAAATATTTTTGCGTGGCACCATCACCTGTTGGGCCGTCAGCTCAGAAAAATCAAACGCATTCTGAATGATCTGGAAATTGTCCTCTTTGATGGCGCCGCTTTTGTGGCCTTGTCGTACCAGCAGGCGAAGTTCCTCGGTGCTGTGCGCTTCGTGCTCATCGGCAGGCTGGATGCCGATCAGTTTCAAAATGCGGTTGGCAAAGCCATTGAGTATCCAGATAAAAGGACGGAACATCACAAAAAACGCTCGCATCGGCAGCGAAACAAACAGCGTCGTTTCTTCCGGCTTGCGGATGGCGATGGATTTGGGTGCCAGTTCGCCAAAAACAATGTGCAAAACGGTAATGAGGGCAAAAGCCACTGGCAAGGCGATTTGGTGGGCCGTTTCATCCGGCACATTCAACCCGAGTGCATGAAAAAGTGCAATCAATATTTTTGACACCACCGGCTCCCCGATCCAACCAAGACCAAGGCTTGCGAGGGTGATTCCGAGCTGGGTAGCAGAAAGGTAAGAATCGAGATTATTGAGCATTTTTTGCGCCAGACCAGCCATACGGTGGCCCGATTTGGCGCGAAGCTCGATCTGTGAATAGCGCACCTTGACAATGGCAAATTCCGCGGCTACAAAAAAACCATTCAGGAAAACAAGGAATAAGGTGAGCAGTATGTCAAACGCCATGCATTAAGGGAATTGGTTCAATATCTACTGCAAAAGACTGAAAATTATCTGAGAAACTGGGTTTAGCTGTTTTCTTTTGCAATACTTAGGAGCTAACAGTGCCAATGAGTACATTTGTTTATGATTAAACTTCTCCCCTTCGCTTTCCTGCTTGTTGCCACTGCTGCCAATGCCCAATCCTACCCTTGGGAAAGGCCTCTGCGCATGGCCTGGTCAAACGATGGCATCCATTTTGGCCCCAACTTGATTTTTCAGGATTCCTCCGGAGTACCCTCAGTTATCCGTTGGAAGGGTGATACCTTGATCTGCGCGTTTCAGTGGTTCCGGCTTCCGCAAAACACCGCGAGCTGGGACCGCGTGGCCGTCAAATTTTCCTACGATGCCGGCATAAGCTGGACGCAACCCACGCCCATTGTTGTGAACGGTCTGCCTGCCAATTATCAGCGTCCCTTCGATCCAACGCTTGCAGTATTCAACGGCGATAGCCTGCGTATCTACTTTTCTTCCAGCGAGGGGATACCCATGGGCGGGCTGAATGCAACGATCAATACCTATTCCGCCAAAAGCCAGGATGGTGTTCATTATACTTTTGAGCCTAACCCGCGTGTGGATCACCCAACGACCAAAGTAATTGACCCGGCGGTCATTTATTTCAAGAATGGCTGGCATTTCACCGCACCCATCGGCGCCCCACAGGATGGGGCTTACCATTACGTTTCTCCCGATGGGCTGAATTTCTCTCTGGTGCCGAATATTCCTTCTGACAATCAGCACAATTGGACGGGGAACTTGATGATAAACAACGAAACAGAACTGCGTTTCTACGGAAGCGGGCCACTTATTTGGTACAATTCAACGACCAATGGCGGTGTGTGGAATGGCTTTGTGAACACCAATATTCAAGGCGGCGACCCCAGTGTGGTGCAGATTTCTTCTAATAATTATTGGATGGTATATGTCGGCCCACCATATAGCACCGGATTGGACGAGCTTGACCCATCGCTGATTTCTGCCGTGGTTTTCCCCAACCCGGCGACCAGTTTTATTCGGCTTTTTTCAACAGAAAAATTGACGGAATACGATTATCAGATTTTCGATACCAATGGACGATTGATGCAGGGAGCTCACACGGGCATCAATTTAATAAGCGTGGAGGGCATTCCAAATGGGGTTTATTTTTTGAAAATTTTGGCTGGGGAAAAGGCTGGCTTCTTCAGGTTTTTCAAAAACTGAGTACGCACGCAGCTTTCTTCCATCCGATTTTCGTACTGAGTAGGAAGCACTGAACCATGCGCGAAAAAGACTTCGAGCTATTGCCCGTTTTGCAGGGATGCCAAAAAGGCAACCGAAACAGCCAGCGAAGGTTGTACGAGCATTTTTATGGCTATGCGATGAGTATCTGTTTGCGCTATTCCAAGGGCAGGGACGAGGCCGTGGAAATCCTGAACGATGCTTTCCACAAAGTCTTCAACCATCTTGACAAGTATGATCCTGCCTACCCGTTCAAGGTTTGGTTGCGGCGTATCCTCATCAATACGGCCATAGATTACCACCGCAAAAACCGCAACCTGATCCAGACCCTGGATTTAGCCTCTGCCGCCGAATTGGCCGCCGAAGAAATGCCCTTGCCCAAACTCTCGAAAGATGAAGATGTACTGCCCATCCTCCAAAAACTCTCGCCTGCCTACCGGGTCGTTTTCAACTTATACGTGATGGAAGGCTATGCACATCAAGAAATAGCTGATCTGCTGGGCATTGACGTGCGCACTTCACGCTCCAACCTAATGCGAGCGACACAAAACCTTCGAGCCTTGGTCAGAAAAAAAACATTTGACGCTGCCAAATTGAATTGAATATGGAAGATTTTTTGAAACAATTCCGCGAGAATCTGGAAAATCGCCCTGAGCCAAACTTTGAGGAGCGCGACTGGCAAGATATGCAGGCCCGACTCGAACGGGCAGGGCTCAAAGGTGCCCCAATTTTTCCATTCTGGTGGTTAGCACTGCCTTTTCTCTTGCTTTTATTGGGCTCCAACACTTTCTTTTTTTGGCAGTGGCAAAAAGCGAAACAGCAAGTTTTGACAATGGAAATCAGGCATGATACAGTTTTTCAAACCCGGGTGGTTTATACGACGGATACGATTTACCGCACTCGGGTGGTGAGAGAAAGGATGGTGGAATATCAAACTTCATTCGCAGGTATTCAGGCCGATATGATTGGCAGAAAAAGTGATTTAAAAGATTTGGCTGTAACCCCTTCAAAACTGACAGGTTATTTGCAAGTTCCTGAAAATCTTCAACTTACCGATCCTGATTCCTTGGGGAATAAACCTTCGGGAAGTTTGTTCGAGGACAGGCTTTCGGAAATATCGGAACTAAAAACGGAAACCGAACAACGTACACAAAACATTGCTACCCTACCGCTTGGCGAAATACAACCCCTCAGATCCCCTCGCCGACCCGTCAAATTACCCTATTGTGAAGTGTTCACGCCAGATAAAAAACACAAGCGAAGTTTCTCCGACCACCTGTATGCCGCCCTGCCAAAAGAATATCATCTGGGCGTTTCAAGCGGCTTAGCTTATCCGTTTGGGCGTGGCGTGGATTTCAAATCAGGGTATTTTATTGGCGGACATGGAGCCCTTGAATTTTCGCCAAACCTGCGTTTGTGGGCAAATGTGGCGTATTTCAAGACCTTATTCCTGACGGATCGAATGGGGGATGATATTGGCGTGCCTCCGGAAGCCCCGCCATCCAGCGACTATGTTTTTTTACAAGCTGAGGTGCCGCAGCCATTTGTCCAGTACTCCGCTGGGATGCAATATCTGTTCCGTTCAAAACACAGGTTGAAGCCTTATGTCGGACTAGGCATGGGAGCAATATCTCTGTTGACATATGATGTCATCTATGAATTTAAGAATTCAACTTTGGGGGTAGAGTGGAATCTTGATGTGCCGATCCATCAAAAGGGCTTAATTTCTAATTTCTTGGTGCTGCCAGCAGGCTTGGAATATAGGTTTTCCACGCAATGGAACGCACAAATTCAAGCCACTTACCGCTATAATTGGAAGGAGAGTGGTGTTCGATCGCCAGATATGCTGGGGATTCAGGGCGGGTTGAACTATCGGTTTTGAGTGGTATTGCGTTTACCAAACCTGGAAGATTTATTAAACGAGCGGCAAAAAAAATCCCCGCACGCAGCTTCTGCAATACAGCCTTTCGTATCGAGAAATGAGTATGAAAAATCTTGCGCTCATTTCACTTTTTTGCTTCTATGCCACGGTTCCCCTGGCGCAAAGTGTTTCTGGAACAGAGCGTTCTGTCGCTTCGAATATAAAAATCGCTTACAACGCTACTTTGGTTTATCCTGGTGTGCGGGGAGGAATTGAGTACCCAATCAAGCGAATTGATCTTGTAAAGTGTTGGAGAAAAAAATTGCCACGCCCCATCGTAAAAGAGCGGTTTCTATCGGGCGAAATCGGTTTTTATCACCACCCAACGTTTCACGACAACATTTACCTGTTGGTCGGCTGGCAAATGCGCAGAACAGGAAGACGGGGCTTTTTTACTGAATTTTCGCCAGCCTTAGGCTATAGCCGCACTTTTTTGGGCGGAGAAACTTACAGCGTGGATGACCTGACAGGGAAAGTCACGCTCATTAAATGGGCCGGGTACAATTATGCAATGCTCTCGCTGGGAGGGGGAATAGGCTACAAATTCCGGCCCAGAACTTCCGCATTCTTGCGGACCTGTTTATTGACCATGTTTCCGAGCAACAACTATGTCTACCTGCGCCCGACAATCGAGTTGGGGATCATCTTAAAACCAAAGCATTTTTTGATGGCCAGCCCAAAAATCGTTTCAAAGTCAAAAGGGAAAAAACATTGAAAAAAGCATTTCAAATCCTCTTCGCAATCCTGTTTTTTTCGGCTTGCCAGAAAGAAAACATCACGATCGGGCTTCAAGCCGACGACACGTTTTACATAGAACACGACGGAGCTTCCATGCGCGTATTGGTGCGGGGAAACACGGCAAGTAAAACTTTTTTAATCATGGTACACGGTGGGCCGGGGGGGAGCAGCTATATCTACCTTACGAAAAAGATAGCCGAAATCGTACAGCCAGTGTGCGCAGTAGTTTATTATGACCAACGAAACGCAGGGGCATCGCAAGGGAACATAAACGCGGACAACTACGACTTGAACCAATACGCCGACGACCTCCGAGAGCTGATTTTGCTTTTGAAAGCCAGGTACGGACAGGAAATAAGCCTTTTTCTTATGTCCAAAAGTGCCGGCGGCATGGTGGCCTCCGCATTCATGACGGAGGGGAACAACCAGGATTTAACAAGGGGTTGGCTATTCGTAAACGCCACCCACAATTACAGGCTCAACGACAGCCTCACGCATGAAATGTTGCTTCGCATCGGCAGAGAGCACATCGCATCGGGGCTGAATGCAGAAGCTTGGGAAGGCATAGTGGATTACTGCGAGGATGTGCATGTGCCCTTCAGTTTTCAGCAATCGCTTCAATTGAACCAACTTGGTACCCAAGCGCAAAAGATCATAGAAGGGCTGGAGCCGTACACCGAAAAACCCGTGTGGGATTACAAAATTTCGGAACACATCCCGCTCACCAATTACTACCTCGGAAAAACAAACTCGCTTGGCCGAGAATTCAACGAAAGTTTATTGGACATTGAGTTTACTTCTAAACTCAGCAAAGTGACTACCCCTGTGCTGGTCTGTTCCGGCAAACTCGATTTTGTGTGCCCTACAGGTTTGGCCGACGATTTTATGGCGAACATAAGCTCAATCTCCAAGAAGCAATTGCTTTTTGAAAAGAGCGCGCACAACTTGGAGGAGCAGAATGCCTACTATCTTGCTTTCGTGCAGTTTGTGCTGGAACACCGATAGAAAAGTCTGTTAAAAAATCATGTCGGCGCAGCTTTCGAAACCCACGCACTCGTATAGGCTATCAAACACATACAAAAGAAAAAACGGCTTGACGTTCAAGCCGATCTGGTAGGAAGCGGAGGGTCGCGAGAAATAAGGCTTTTCGCGCCCTCTTTTCAAAAAACAAACACTATGAAAAATATCCTCCCAATGTTCTGTCTCTTGGTTTGGCTAATTGGGTGTTCCAAAACCGGGCCGCTCCTCAACCCGGTGGAACAACGCGAAGTGGCTGCTTTGCCAGTGATGCTGACCGAAAGCTCGGGTTTGGAGATGACGCCTGGTGATATTTATTGGTCGCACAACGACCGAAACGGGAAAGCAGAATTGTACGGGTTCGATGCTTTTGGATTATTGAAAACTACGTTGAAAATCACAAACGCCTCGAACAACGATTGGGAAGATATCGCAACCGACAGCGTTGGGAATATCTATATCGGAGATTTTGGGAACAACGACAACGACCGCCGCGACCTGGTGATCTACAAAATCGCGACACCGCTAAACGGGCAGACGACAGTGGTGGTACCGGCGGAAAAAATCGAATTCAATTACCCTGAACAAACCGAGTTCCCGCCGCCTGAAAAAAATTGGCATTTCGATACCGAGGCTATGTTTGCCTTCGGTGGCTGGCTTTACCTCCTAACCAAAGACCGCTCAAAACCTTTCGCAGGAAAGACTAGATTGTACCGCTTGCCAGATGCATCGGGCAATTATCAAGCAGAATTTCTGGCTGAGTTTTTTACCGACAAGGACAAGGCAAAAGGGCAAATCACAGCAGCAGACCTTAGCCCGGATGGCTCCGTGCTGGCGGTGCTCTCGAACAGAAGATTGTACCTCTTCAAAGACTTTTTTGGAAACGACTACTTTTCCGGGACGCTGGAAAAAAGCGATTTGCCGCTTAGCCGCCAGATGGAAGGGCTTGTTTTTCAGGATAATTGCACAGTTTTTTTGACCAACGAGGCAAAACCTGGCGAGCCGGGAAAGCTGTACGAGGTCAAGATTTGCAACTGAGCATTTCGTCTGAGGGCTCAAGGTCATCTGACGAATAAACGGTCTGATGAATAAACGAGGAAGCGCATCAATTCACCCGTGTCTATCCGTCAGACGACTTTGAGTCGTCAGACGGATTTATCACACACTTTCAAAAATTCAATTTTTTTCCACCATGAATAATGCACTCATACTGCTCGTGGCATCGCTTTGCCTTTTCGCAGCTTGCAAAAAAGACCCCGTGCGGGTCATTGACGGCACGTACAACCCAAATGTCAGCCTGTCGAATTTCTCCGACCCCACCAATTTTACCAACCCCTATTGGCCGCATGAATTCGAGAAATCCTACATCCTCGAAAGCCAGACCGCCGAAGGCTTGGAGAAAATCGAGAAAGTGCGCATTGAGGAAACCAAAGTTATACTCGGCATCACCTGCGCTGTCATCCATGACCGCGTGTGGCTTGGGGGCACCCTCATCGAAGAAACCTACGACTGGCACGCGCAGGACAACGCTGGCAACGTGTGGTATTTTGGCGAAAAGGTGGTGAACTTCAACCCCGACGGCTCTTTCAAAGACAATGCAGGCTCATGGGAAGCGGGCGTAGACGGTGCAAAACCTGGGATCGTCATGCTTGCCGACCCTCAAGTGGGCATGAAGTACCGCGAGGAATATTACTTCAATGAAGCCGAAGACCAGGCAGAAGTGGTGGCTACGAACGATGCCGTGAGCGTGGCTTTCGGCTCGTTCACCAACTGCGTGAAAACCCGCAACTGGACCGAACTCGACCCTGGCGCGGAGGAATTCAAATGGTACGCCCCCAAAGTCGGTGTGGTGAAAGTCGTGAAAGTGAGCGACAACCAGACGGAGGAATTGGTGCGCACCGAGGGCGGCTACGACCCTGACATCAGCCTGGCTAATTTCTCCAACCCGACCAGCATCACCAATCAATACCGTTTGTTCGAGCCGGGTAAAACCTACATCTACGAAGCACAGACTGCCGATGGGTTACAGCGTGTCGAAGTCAACCGGCTGCCCTCCAACCGCGTCATCATGGGCATTAATTGTGTAGTAGTACACGACATTGTTTTTCTCAACAACCTCCGCATCGAAGAAACCTACGACTGGTTTGCACAGGACAATGCCGGCAACCTTTGGTACATGGGCGAAGATGTGGACAACTACAATCCCGACGGCACTTTCAAAGACCACCACGGGGCTTGGGAGGCTGGTGTAAATGGCGCACTGCCCGGTATTATCATGGGCGCAAACCCACAGGTGGGAGACCATTTCCAAGAAGAGTACCTCTGGGGGGAAGCCGAAGACGAGGCCGAAGTAGAAGAAGTCGGACTAACCGTAACCGTTCCCTACGGCACGTTCACTAACTGCATCAAGACCTATAATTTCACGCGCCTCGACCGCGATGCCGACGAGTACAAATACTATGCGCCCGGCGTGGGCTACGTCAAAATCGTGGACGTGGAGGATGGGGAGGAATTGTTGTTGATTGATATTCAGTAGGTTTTTTGTATGGGTTTTGAGGTGTCACCTCAAAACCCAGCAGTTCCTATGGGTATGTACACAAGTCGAATCAGTTTCTCACCTTAAACAATCGCTCAATCATGCAAGCGAAGATAAAATCAAACAACGCATTCTTTCTGTGCTCTCTTTTTTTGAGCCAAATTGCAGCGGCCCAGACCGCTACCGCCACTATAAAAGGCATGGTGGTGGATAGCAAAACACAGGAACCCTTGTCGTTCGTAACGGTCGCTATCAAAGAAAAAAATATAGGCGCGACCACAGACAAGCGCGGCGTTTTTATGCTTTCCAACCTGTCGGCAGATAATTACAAGCTGGTGTTTTCCTATCTGGGGTATGCCCAAACACAAAAAGATAGCCTGCGGGTGGAAGCCAACCAAGTTTTGGATATCGGTAAAATTGAGATGGCGGAAGGCGGAATCTCCTTGAAAGAAATGACGGTTTCGCCGGGCAGTTTTTCGATTCTGGGAAGTCCAAGCCCGTCGCGGCTGACCCTTTCTGGTGAGGACATCAAAAATATGTCCTGGGGCGAAGACATTACCCGAGCGGTGGCGCGTCTTCCGGGCATTTCTTCCACCGATTTTTCTTCGAAATTCACCATCCGGGGCGGAGAATCCGACGAGGTGTTGATGACTCTCGATGGCATGGAACTCTACGACCCCTTCCACCAACGCGATATCAGCGGTGGGCTGTTCAGCATCGTGGACATCGAAACGGTGCAGGGGATTGAGTTGATGACGGGCGGTTTTTCTGCCGAATACGGCAACCGACAAAGCGGGGTGTTCAATATGAAAACCAAACAAATCACGGACAACAAACGGCATACCTCCATCGGGTTGAGCATGATGAACGCCCGGTTTTACACCGATGGGAAGTTTGCCAAAAACAAGGGATCGTACCTGTTTTCTGCCCGGCGCGGAATGTTGGATTTTATCATGAAAGCCTTTCACTCCGGCGAAAGCATTCCCTACTACGCTGATGGGATGCTGAAACTATCGTACATCCTGAACGACAAACATACTTTGTCTTTTCATACCCTTCGTGCCGACGACAAAACCCGACGCAGCGATATTTATACATCACCAAATCTGATTAACTACGATAGCAGCGACATTCGGTACGCCAACACATACAGCTGGTTGACCTTGCAATCGGCGTACACGCCCAAATTGTATTCCCGGACGCTGCTGTTTGGCGGGTTCAATGCCGAAGACCGCTACGGTTCCTACGAAAAAGATGAGTATGGCGATGTCGGCACCTTTCGGCTCATTGACAAGAGGAGTTTCAATTTCTTTGGCCTGAAGCAGGACTGGAACTGGGAAGCCGCGAACCGTTTCATTTTGAAAGGTGGCTTTGAGGTGCGGCATTTGAACGCCGAGTATGATTATTTCTATTCGCTAAAAGACATCCGCATCAACAACTACGACAGCCTGGTAAATTCGTTGATCGTGGTGGATGTGAATGCCAAACCCAGCAGCAATCAAGCGGGCATATATCTGTCAGGGCGGGTTCAATTGCTTCGTTCGTTGTTTCTGGAAACGGGGCTGCGTTACGATTATGCCTCGCATACCAATGACAAACTATGGAGTCCGCGCGTCAGCCTTGCCTACGCTTTTTCCAAAAAAACCTTCCTTCGGGCGGCTTGGGGGCATTATTACCAAACGCAGTTCATCAACAACCTGGACGTGAACCACAATGCTTCCACGTTCAACAAAGCTGAACTCTCAAAGCATTATGTAATAGGTTTGGAGCATCTTTTTGGCAATGGGATTAGTATGCGGATAGAAGGCTACTACAAGGATATGCCGCGCATCAACCCGATTTACCAAAACCTGCGCGACCCGCTCGAAGTGTTCCCCGAGGCGAGAAACGATGTGATCAAACTCAACATCAACAGCACCACGGCTCGCGGCATCGAACTGTTTTTGAAATACGACATGGGCAAAAAAGTATCCTGGTGGTTCAGTTACGCGCTGGCCAAAGCCGAGGACGATGTGCGGAACATCGAATTTGACGGGGCGCTCACGCCACGCACGGGCAAAGTACCCCGCACCACTGGCCAGCGGCACACCGTGTATGCCGACGTGAATTACCGCCCCAGCAAGAAATGGCACCTCAGCCTTTCCGGGCAGTTGTACACCGGATGGCACCGCACCAACTATCATTACAACACGAGAACAATGCCCGATGGCCGCCTGCTTTTCTACCCCGTGCATGAGTTGTTCAATGGAGTGGAGTACCCGGTTTACCATCGGGTGGACTTGCGGGTGAACCGCCATTTCCAATTGCGGAAAAGCAGGATGTCCGCCTTCGTGCATGTCATCAACCTGTACAATCAGAAGAACCTCCGCAAATTTGACTTGAACGCGACGCACCTCGATACCGACGAATTAATACCCGACGGCAAGGGCGGCTACATCACGCCACGCGGCGACAAGTATTGGTTTGGGATTACGCCAGTGTTGGGAGCGAGTTGGGAGTTTTGATCTTTCCACGCAGCTTTCTCCCCGTCTTTTCGCGTACAGACAAATAACCCCTGCACTTTCAAAAAAATCCAACCCAACATGAAGTCACGCGCCTTGATTTCGATGGCTCAACTTGGACGTTTACTAAACTTTAAAAGTTTAGTAAACATAAACGCAATAGCCTTGCAACTGGCAATTCCGTCCTTCGGTTTTGCCCAATCTCCTGCTCTCGCGCACGGCTACAAACAGGCAAGCCATACCATCTCTGGCACCCTCCATGATGCCGAGAGCGGCGAATCGCTTATCGGCGCATCGGTGCATATCCCCACTTTAGGGGTCGGTACGACCAGCAATGCTTATGGCTTTTACTCGCTCACCGCTCCGGCTCGAGACAGTGTCACTGTAGTGTTTGCCTATCTTGGCTACGAATCTCAAGTTAAAAAGGTCTTTTTTACCCAAAACTACAAACTGGATATTTTCCTGAGTTCTAGTGGGACCATGTTAAAAGAAGTAGAAATCAGTGCCCAAAAACCTACTGACGACAATGTGCAGCGGCCACAAATGGGCGTGATTGACATTCCTGTAAAGCTCATCCGCCAACTCCCCGCAATCCTTGGCGAAACCGATGTGCTCAAAGTCATCCAACTGCTGCCGGGTGTACAATCAGGCAATGAGGGCACCACCGGGTTTTTTGTACGCGGCGGCAACGCCGACCAAAACCTCGTGCAGTTGGACGAAGCCACCATATATAACCCCAATCACTTGTTCGGCCTGGTCAGTACTTTCAATGCGCGGGCTTTGAACAATGTGACCCTGGTAAAAGGAGGTTTCCCGGCAAACTTTGGTGGGCGGCTATCCTCCATCCTCGATATTTCGATGAAAGAAGGCAACAACCAGGAGTTCGTTACGCAGGGCGGTATCGGTCTGTTGTCATCGCATTTGACCGTGGAGGGGCCTTTAAAAAGAAACAAAGCTTCGTTCATTGTGTCGGGGCGGCGCAGTTACCTTGATATTTTGGCAAAACCGTTCATCAAGAGGAACACCACAAAAGATTATCACTTCTACGACCTGAACGCAAAAGTGAATTGGCAACTGTCGGAAAAAGACCGCCTGTACCTGAGTTTTTTTCAAGGCCGCGACATTGCGGGGTACACCGACCCGACTGGCCTTCAATTTGGCCTCGGCTTTGGGAACCGCACCGGGACTGTGCGCTGGAACCATATTTTTGGGCAGAAACTTTTCCTCAACACCTCCTTCTTTTTCAACAGTTATTTCCAAAACTACTATGGCATAAAAGCCAAAAGTTACACCCAGTTCTACACCGGCATCGAGGATTATTCCGGAAAAATGGAATTCCAATATTTCCCCAATGCGCGGCATCGGATACTGTTCGGAGCTCAAGTGGCGCGTCATGATTTTACTTCCTCTGGCAAGGCAACTGGTGTACCCAAGGACACCAGTATCCAACAAATAAACATCAACAAAATCAACCCGCGCAGCACTGAGGAAGCCGCCGTGTACCTCAATGACGAGTGGACTTTGAACCGCCGCTTTGCGCTCAACCTTGGCCTCCGCGCGACTGCCTACCGCACCTTACCTACAACAAGCCTTGGGCTGGCAAAGGACGACACCACGTATTACCGATTGGAACCCCGGGCTTCCCTTAAAATTTCGCTCAACCAGAAAAGCTCCCTGAAAGCTTCCTACACGCTAATGAACCAGTTTCTACACCTCGTGTCTGGCTCTACCGCCGCACTGCCAACTGATCTTTGGATTCCTTCGAGCCGAGTCATTCAGCCGCAGGGTTCGGAACAATACGCGCTTGGGTATTTCCGCAATTTCAAAGAAAACAAGATCGAAGCAAGCGTGGAGGCGTACTACAAAACCATGCAAAACCAGGTGCTATTTGGAGAAGGCACGCAACTGTTGGAACAAACTAATTTTGACGATGTGGTGGTGTTTGGCAAAGGCGAGAGTTACGGCGTGGAGTTTTTTGTCAAGAAGAATTTTGGGAAACTGAACGGCTGGCTGAGTTACACACTCTCCAAAACCACGCAACAATTTGACAAAATCAACCTGGGGCGCGAGTTCCCCTTCAAGTACGACCGAAGGCACAACCTTGCAGTAGTAGGCGTTTACAAACTCTCGAAACGCTGGACGGTCTCCGCCGATTTTGTGTACTATTCAGGTGCCGCGTTCACGCTCCCCGGCGGACGGTTCATGCTCGCGCAAGGCGGTTCGCTGTACAGCGGGCATTATTGGGATTATGCCGACTACAACAACTACCGCCTAAAATCCTACCACCGTTTGGATGTAGCCGCCACGCGGCGCAAAACGGTCAGGTTTTTTAAATGGAAATACGAATCGGAAATGGTATTCAGTCTGTATAATTTGTACAGTCGCCAAAATCAATATTTCGTGTACACGGACCTGAACATCATCACGAACAAGCCCACGGCGAAGCAGGTGGCATTGCTGCCGATCATACCGGGGTTTTCATACAATTTCAAATTTTAGGAACAATGAAATCATATATCATTAGCAGTAGGCCAGATTTGACAACTTTTGAAAAGTTGTCAAATCTCATTGCCCTTGTTGGCATCCTCGCGCTCCTCCTACAATCCTGCGAAAAGATTATCGTGATTGACCCGCCCGCCTACGAGAGCAGACCCGTCATCGAGTGCCTCCTCATGCCTGGCACGATGCCAATCGTTTATGTGAGCCGCTCGGTGCCATTTTTTGACTCGGAGGCTACGCCTTCCGCGCTGTTTGCCCGCGAAGCAGAAGTCGTTATTTCGGGCGGCGGCGAGCAGGAAACCTTGAAAATGGATTCAATTTACGACCACTATTACTGCCGTTGGCAACCGCATTATGGCGGGCAAATCGCGACGAAACCAAACGTGACGTACACTTTGACGGTGAAAATCGGGGACAAAACATATACTGCAAACACCACCACCAACGTGCTGCCCGTGGAAATGGACGAAGTGTCGTACACCAACTCGTTCCGCGATGCCTATGGCGAGCACCAGGGGGTTATCATTGATTTTACGGACCCTGCAGGTGTGGAGAATTTTTACCGCTTCCACATGACCCGCGAGGTGGACAGCACGGTGTACACCATTGATACATACGAATACAACCCAAAATGTCTAGGCGCGGGCAGTACCGTCATTGAGGACATAGGCTGGTTTGTGTACTTTGACAAAAACGCCGACGGGCAAATCAGTCGCATCATCATGGAGCCGTCGCATACCTTCAAGCAAGACGATGTGGCCATTGTACGCTTGCAAAGCCTGGACAAAAATGCCGCCGTGTGGTACGACCACTTGGACAAATTGAAACAGGCGAGCCTTAACCCCTTTATTGAACCGGTGATTTTGAAGGAGTTTCAGTTCAAAGGAGCGTTGGGCGTATTTGGGAACGTGAACCTCTCGACAGAGCCTATTGAGATTATTTTCCCGGAAGACAACGAGTGATTGAATTGACTTCATACATTGGTTAGTGTGGAAAACAGTGGAGCGGGCTTCGGCTCGTTCCACTTTTATGCTTTGCTTCTCCGAGCCCTTGATTCCAACACTTTATCACCATATAAATTTTCAAATCCTGCGATTATGAAAAAATCATTGCTCCTTATTTTTGCCCTCGCCGCTTGGGCGGTGTTCCAGTTCGCCGCCTGCGAAGAAGAGGGCAATTTTCCCCTGGGCGATCTTCCCGCGTCCATCAAAACCTATGTAGATGCCAACTACCCTGGCTATACCCTGGATGAAGCAGAAACAGAAACTGATTGCTTTGGCACATCGGTGTACGAGGTTGAGATTGAACAAGGCGAGGAAAATGACCTTGAATTGACTTTCGACACAGCAGGTGCCTTCCTCTATTCAGAAACTGAAATCGTGTTGCCCGATCTGCCTGCATCGGTGACAAGCGCCATTGCCAGCAAATACGGTGGGTTTAAGATCGAAGAGGCCTCTAAACTGAATATGGCAGACGGCTCTACCCGATACGAATTGGATTTGGAAAAAGGCAGTACCAATAAGGAGGTACTGTTTGACACAGAAGGTACTGTGATTTGCGAGAAGGACGAGGAGTAATTACAGTTTACCTTTGTAATAATTCGATGACCTTATGCAATACGTTAACTTTCTATCTTCAATCTTTTCAAAATTTTTTCTATGAAAAATGTGATGCTTTTCATCGCCCTGTTTGCTTTCGCGCAAACCGCTTTCAGTCAGGCCTCCAAAGTACCCGAAACCGTGAAAATGGCTTTTGCCAAAGCCTATCCCAATGCGGATGATGTAGAATGGGAACTAGAGGACGGCAATTTTGAAGTAGAATTCGAAATGGCCGAGGACCAGGAAATGTCCGTTGTATACGATGCAAAAGGCAATCTGTTGGAAACGGAAGTGCCTATCCCGTTTTCTGAATTGCCGAAAGCCGTTCAGGAAGCGCTCAAAGGGAAAAAAGTAAAAGAAACGGTTAAGATTACCAACGCCAAAGGGATAGTTACTTATGAAGCAGAAGTGGGGCGCAAAGATCTCTTGTTCGATGAGCAAGGCAATCCAGTAAAGCAATCCTGATTTTTAGAAGACACCCAAATTAAACAGCAAAACCGCAAAACAGGAGAACAGGAAAATATAAAACTGAACATTATGATCTGAAAAAGGCCAAAATCGCTTCTTCATTGAGATCATGCGCTTCTTAGTTTTATATTTTCCTGTTCTCCGGTTTTGCGGTTTTGCTGTTTAATTTTTAATCACGGGACGGCCCATGCTACACGCTTATTGGTGGTAGGCCGGGTTGTGTTCCATCGTTTTGCCGCACTTGCCGCATGCAATTGCCGACCCGCCGCCGCCTGCGCAGCCGCCTGGACATTTATAGTGCCATACACCAGCTGCATTCTGTGGTGGTTCATTCTTTGTTGGAGCGGGCATTGTAACCGTTGAAGCACCTGGGGCACCGGGTGTTGCAGTTGGGGTTGTTGTAGCAGGGTTTCCAGGAGGCGGAGCTCCCGGTGCGCCGTGATAAGTCTGGCTATGTACGAGTGTAGTGCCGCAGGTTGCGCAAGCCACCGCGGAACCAGCACCTCCTTTGCAGCCTTTTGGGCAGGTATAGTGCCAAAGTCCAGCCGCATTTTGCGCAGGTTCAGCGGTGGGAGGAGGAGGCGCTCCGTTTGGATCAGGGAAATTCGCCATTGGGTCGGTAGTAGGCGCTTGGTCGCCAGTGGTTTCAGTGGCGGCGTCTTTGGAGGCAGCGCTGTCGCCGCCACATGCTGAGAAAACGCTTATAGCACAGAGTGCAGCGATGGTAAGGATGGATAGAAATTTCATGTTTTAAATTTTAGTAAGGGCGCAAAAGTACTTAGACTTTGGGCAAATTTCTCTCTATTGAAAATCATTAGCAATTACATCCTGACAAGAATCCTTATTTTTGAATCAGCACACGAGTTTCCCGGCTTGTTGCTTCCCCAACAAACGAAACCTGATAAATGCCAGCGGGCCATTTTTGGCAAGGGATTTCCAAGTGTTGGCCGTTTGTTTTTGCAACGTAAACGGTTTTGCCCAAGATTTCCCAAACGCTCAGCCAGCCACTTTCGCCATCTGTTTCGACCAGAAAATAATCACTGGTTGGGTTTGGAAAAATCTTCAATGAGGTGGTGGATTGGGGTTGAACAGCAGAGAGCGGGGCAAGCTCGGAAAGGGAGCGTTTCCACACGCCATCGGAGGTCATGGATGACCATAATTGTCCTTCGTGAACACAAAGCCGGGATGCCACTCGATTTTGAAAGCCTTCATTCCAGGGCGTCCAGGTGCTTCCCCCATCGGAGGAATAGGAAATTCCGGCCTTTGTTGCTGCAATGAGGTAACCGCCGCTTTCCACCAAATCGTTGAAAATGCCTTCGCCCCAGGGAAAGCCAGTGGTCAGGTTGTCGAACAGTTGCCAGGTTTCGCCTAAGTCATTGGAAAACAGGACTTTGGTGCCAAACTGACTGTCAGAATCATTGCTGAAAATAAATACTGAATTGTCGCGGACGAAGAGCATACCTCCTCCAAACCATTGTGGACTTCCGAACAATTCTATTGGAATGGTAGAGCCGATCACTTCCCAATGATCGCCACCATCGCTGGATTTGCAAAGGTGTTTGTGACCTGTTACTGCATATAAGGTTCCATTGTCATAGTCCATTTGCAGGCAATAAGTATTGTATTGTGTTTGCAGCGCATTCATGTACTGGAAAGACTGCCCCTTGTCTGACGAGACGTAATAGTCAAAATTGATTTCTCCCCAACCGATGACGTTGCCTCCAGCAGTTTCCAAGCGTCCAATTTGATAAGATCCAAAGTTGTCGAACGTTGATTCTGACCATGTTGTGCCGCTATCATTGGAGAACCACGGTTTGCCATTTATGGCTACAATTTGATTTCCGTTCAATTCAGCATAGTCCAAAAACGAAAAGAAAGAAGGAGGCAATTGAATATCCACATGTTGCAATTCCCAGTTTTCCTGGTCAGGGGCAAGGTGATAAATGCCTTCCCTGCCCGGTGCAAAAAGGTTTTGCCCTACAGAACGCAACTGTGGTGGTGATTGGGCGATCAAGCCTTCATTAACCGCAGCCCAGGAATCGCCGCCGTTGTCGCTGCGAAAAATACCATTTGCATCCCCGCCGACCAGCAACCCATTTCCTACACTTATGCCATTGTAAATGACGTACAAATTGGGTGTTGTGGTTTCCTGCCAAGTTTCTCCAAAATCGTTTGTCTTCCAGATGGAACTTCCCCTGAAACCATAGACTTCGCCTTCATGCCACGCGGCATTGTACATATTGGAAGAAAGGTTGGGGGAAAAAGCTTCCCAAGTCATGCCATTGTCTTTTGAAACGGTGATCTTATTGGGTTGGCCATAATGGAACACCATGATCACGCTGTCTTTGGCCAGAATGTAAGAAGCTTTAGAGATGCTTGTCAGTGGTTGCCAGGATTGGCCAAAATCTTCCGAAGCCAAGAGCGAATTGGCATCCCAACCAAAAATCCGCTGGCCATCGAAGACCAAATTGCCCAAGTAATCGTGTATAAATTCCCAACTCGCGCCATTGTCGCCGGTCCTGAAGGCGCCATCGGGTGTTCCGATCACAACCCAAGGCCCCACTATTACTTCGAAAGAAATGGACAATGTATCGGGTACGGGAATTGATATCCAGCTTTGTCCCGCGTCGTTTGAGCGTATCAATCGCTGTAAGGGGTCAACGACGTATCGGCGCACCAAGAGATTGTGGCCATCGGTAGTCAATCTTCCACTCCAATAAAAATCATAGGTCAGGAGGTTTTTCCAAGTGAAGCCGCCATCGGTAGAGAAATAAATGCCCGCGTGGTGTTGTGCAAAGGTGGTGTCAGCGATTTGGACAAAATGTTCAAAAGAACCACCGGGCAGTCCCTTGGTTTTCGTCCATTGCGCCGAAAGCGAGCCGACGAATGCCACGAAACAAAGCAATAAAAGGAGATTGTTTTTCATGGAGCAATTGAATCAAAATTTGAACCACAAAAGGCACAAAAGGACATAAAAGACCATATCGCCCTACTTTTGTGTCCTTTTGTGTCTTTTGTGGTTCAAATTATATCAAGTTTGATGTTGCAACGGAACGGATCATCAATGTTATAAAATTCGGGATGATTCATGTTTGAGCCTAGTATGCCAGGTTTAATGGACTAAAACCTTTTGCACAGCCACCGCTTTCCCTGACAAGCTTATCTTCAAAAAATACATGCCTTTCGCAAGATTCAAAGGCAGCGTCAAACGCTTCAAACCCGGCGTCTGCTCGTCAGCCGACAAAACGGAGGCCCTTTGGCCTTGTAAATCAAACAGTTCAAAGGAAGGGGTTGCCGTGGCCCGGTTTTCGTATTGCACCCACAAATGGCTGGAAGTTGGATTGGGAAAGACCTTCAGGTGCTGGAGCGACGATTCATCCAATGCGGAAACAGGATTCGCTTCCACTGCGCCGATAGAAGGCGGATTGGCAAAACCTTGTCCCAAAAAATCGAACGCAGGTTCGTTCAGCGCAAGTCCCGCCCCGGCTGCTGGACTGTTTGTTGGAATGGAAAAGTCGTCGTTGGCGGGGTTAGAAAATAATGGATTGGCGTTGAGGATTTGATTCGGATCTACAACCGGGATGGAAGGGCCACTCCAGTTGGAGTCGTCGAAATTGTACCAAAGATTGTTGGAAAACACAAAACTCTCGGGGCGGGTATTGGGGCCGATATTGGTTTCGGTGGAGAGGTTGTTACCCAAAAAAATGATGTTGTTACGGAAGGAGTTGTCGCCGCATTCGAGAAAACGAGTGGGGTCCACCGTTTCCTGAAGGATGCGGATGACCCAGTTTTGCGGCTGATAAATGGTGTTATTGGCCACTTCGACCTGCACCGCGCCCACATAAGCGATGGGTGCCCAGGAACCGACGATGATGTTGGAAAACACCTGAATACGCGCCGCTTCAAAATGCGCCGTGTCCGGTCGGAAAAACTGCAAACCCGTGCTTCCGCCTATGTTTAGGGTGCGTTGTCCTCCGTTTCGGAAAAAATTGCCCTCGATGCGCACATGTTCCGTTCCGCCCTTGCATTGGATGGAATTTGAGCCCAGATTCTCGAAGAAATTGCCCTTTATGATCCCTTGATGGCAGCCTACCATATCAATGCCGCTGCCGCCGGTTGCACCATTTCGAAATTCGCAGTTGCGTATCTCAAAGTAGTCGAGGCCAGAGAGTTTCAACAGATCGTTGTTGCCGTTGGCCGACATGTCGCGGAACACACAGTTCTCAAAAACAACGTGGTGCGCCGGGGTGTCATATGTGCCGCCATCATCAGTGTTCACGCCATTGCCCGTCTGGTGCTGAAAAACCAGCCCAATGATGTGCAGATATTCAGGCTCTACGAACTGGATGGCATTGCCGCCGCCCTCAAAAATAACCGTTTCACCCGGCGCGTTTCGGATAGTGATCCATTGGTTGGCATTGCCTTTTAAGTTGGTGATAGTCAGGCCACCAGCATAACTGCCTCCGTGCATAATAATGGTATCGCCTGGCTGTGTAATGGCCACCGCGGCATTTAAGGTGGCAAAGGTTTGGCCGCTACCGACGTGGTGTGTGGCGGCGGACAACCCCAAAGACAGCAATAGCAGTAGAAAAAGGCAACGTATTTTTTTCAAGGTAATTGACATATAGCAATATTGATGGACCATTGAATAGAGGGAGATTTTCCGTGCCTAAAAATTTGAAACGAAGGGGCGGATTCCGATTATTTAGGCAAATCGCACCATTTCCTTCAAAGTGTCAACTGACCCTCGATCCACTCCATTCGGGTATAGTGAAATTTGCTCCATAACATTGGCTATCTCGGTCATTTCAGAAAAAACCAAAGCCAACATCCGGGTGCTTTGGAACTGATCTTCTGCAAAAGTAATAGCGATCAACCAGGCTTGATCTATGATTCCCTGCCTTACATCAAATTCAATTTGCTCCAGAACAACGGGCAGATCAATCGAGCTGCCAGTAAACGTATAATTAGGTCCGGTAATCCCAAAGGCTCTGGACATAGCCCCGCAAGGTGCGTTGGCCAGCGTCCATGGAAAACGTTCCGGATTCGCCAAACCTGGGCCCTTGTCTAATACTTCTTTCCAAAAAGCAACGGAAGAATAGAAGCCCGCATTGGTAGAAATCAGATATATGCCTGTCTTTTCAGGAGCGGCAGGTAGCCCAAACACCTTCAGTAGTTGAGCGTTTACAACGTCCATGGTTTCTTTTTCATCTGCAAAGGGCAGCTGTATGAAATGACCGCGTAGGGTAATGGCAGTTATGGGTTCCATGATCGAATCAATAAAGCGGAGTTTAGACCTCCAAAAGCAAAGGCACAGTTGAGCACATACTGAATGTTGGCGGGTTGAGGCTGTAGTAAACAGGGGATATTACATTCGGGATCAGCCTGAGCATGCCCAAAGGTTGGTGGAATGATCTGAGTTTGTATTCCTTGGACACAAAGTGCTAACTCGATAGCAGAAGCAGCGCCCAGCGCATGCCCCAAAGCACCCTTACTGCCACTGCATATGGGGACTTTCCCCGAAAACACCTGATTTAAGGCCTTAGATTCGGCTACGTCTGACAACCGGGTGCCGCTGCCATGGGTGTTGACCCAATCCACCACTTCGGGTAAAACCCCTGCAGTTTGCAAGGCCAACTCGATGGCATTACGCATTCCAGCCCCATCGGGTAAAGGTGCTACCGGATGGTAGGCATCGCTGGACAGGCCGAGGGAAAGCACTTCTGCCAAGGGTGTGGCGCCTCGGGCAAGCGCGTCCTCCGCGCGTTCGAGCACAAACAGGGCAGCACCCTCGCCAAGCAGCATACCGTTTCGATGGAGGTCAAATGGCCTGCAATACTGGTTGCTCATCGCACGGGATCGACTAAACCCGACCATTGCCAACCTCGAAAAAGGTTCGGCTCCTCCAGCAATAGCCATGGAGACCCGTCCTTGTTTCAAGGCACGCCAAGCCATGCCAATTGCGTAATTTCCGGCAGCACAGGCAGTTGCAACGGCAGTAGGAACGGAAGATATCCCGTATCGTTCGGCGATTGAATCCGCAATAGAATGCACCGAATAATCCTTTAAGTCAATGGGCCGACCGGTAGCGGCATACTCAAATGCAGCGCTTTCGCCCAGCGTACTTCCAAGGAATATCCCTGTGTTTTTTGTGGCCAAACCACCCGATTGCTGAATTGCGTTTTCGGCTGCAGCCAACGCGAGTTGCCGGCCCCGCCGGAAGGGCGGATGGCTTATGTCATCAATCCTGCAGGCGCAGGTGCTTCGGTACCCTTCCTTTTCAAGATCAGCCCAGGAGCGTGCTGCGGTTTTCCCCTCGAGCAGATTAGACCATAAGCCGGAAACAGCCATCCCAAGGGGCGTAGCGACGCCCACACCGGTAATAACAATGGAATTAGTGCTCTTTTTCAATTGGTGAGTTTGGCTTGTAGATACTTGGCCGAAGCCTGCAAAGAAACAAGCTCGGCCAGGTCTTCGTCTGGTATTAAAATGCTGTATTGCTGCTCGATTCGGGCTACAAATTCAACCAACTCCAGAGAATCTAGATTCCAGTCATTTCTAAAATTGTCCGTTGCGGCTAGATCGTCTGGCAAAAGTGGTTTTATCCCGCGCAATTCGTTGCGAAGTTGGGCAATCAATTGTTCGTTTGACATAAGTATCAGGGTTAATTGTTGTTGAAAAACATGAATAGCCACTTCTAATTATTAGGGATAAGTCATTACGGCTTTTGCTTTGGCCATTCCAGCCAGGTCACTGTAAAGCGGGGCAAAAGGATCTCCAATGATCCTGTAATGCTGTATGGCTTCCAGATTGGCAGGCGCCGAACGCAACAACAGATCCGCCAAATTATCTGCCCCTTGCAAAAGCGATTCACAGATTCGGACAATCCAGCGTGTATTATCGGTGTGCCTTGTCTCCTTAACCGCCCCAAACGCAGCAGCAGCCACACCCATCACAGGCAATGCTTCCGCATAGGATAGTGCTGTGCGACGACGGCTTGCAGTCCGGCAACAAAGTGATAACACACAACCGATTGGACTACCTGAAAAGGTGTCAAAATGATGCGCACGCATTCCGTAGTACCCTACCCATCCTATAGGCCGACCATGACCCACATATAAACTCATGCCCAAACCCGATCCAAGAGCAGATACAAGATCACTTCTACTAATGACATCGCTGGTCCATCGGAAAGTATGGACGCGGTCTTTTAAAATGCTTTCTACCCGGTCGGATAATTGCAAATATCGAGGGTGCCATTGGCCAAGCATAGCCAGTCCCGGCACTTGACGGCCTCGGCTATGCACAAGGCGAATCGTTTGAGCAAAGCGTATCAGCCCATCCTGATTTTTGACTGGCAACCAGGCAAAAGGTATGCGGCGGCCGGTTTGGTCAGTTATAAATGGACCGGATGATACTGTACCAGGCGCAAAACGGCTGTCGCCAACCAGGAGCATGGCATCTGCCTGATTCAACAGGGTGGATTCAATAGCAGCCGATTGGGGTTTACCCGAATACATCTGCATGGTCGTTTGTATACCAACCTGTTGATATGCCTCGCACAGGAGGGTAATATCGCCTACCCTGCTGGCAGGGTAGGCGATTAGGAGTCTTTTGGGTTTAGGCAACATTGCTGTTATTTCGAACAAAGGTGTTGTGGGTCTCCCATGACGCAAAGTCTGCTGGTGGCTGATTTAGCAGCACACGCCGGACAAAATAGTGCATCATAATTTGCCCTTGTTGTTCTGGGTTGAACGAGGAGAAATCCCTGTTCTCAAGGGCTGTTCCCCCGCCTTCACCTATCGTTTCTCCCCGGCCAACGAAATCTTTACTTGTTCCGTCAAAGTTGGCGGCTGGCAAGGTGATGCTGTCCCTATCATCAGAATACCCATAATTGTAGCCATCACCAGCAACCTGTGCAAAAATGGCATGCGCCATGTAGATAGGACCCACATTCTGATTCTGCCAAACGTGCGTCAGCTCATGAATCAGGGTTGGGCGATCCCAGGTAGTATCATCGGCGTCAATATTGATAAGGTTGCCGGTGACAAAAGCCCTGGAGTCAGGATTGCCCGTGAAAAAGTCCTGGATTCCAAATATGATGGAATTCGTGGGGCTTTCTGTTGCGATATAGGTTTTGTCCAGGTTGATCGTGTTGCCAAACACCAGTGCTGCGTCTGCACGTTCGGCAGGCGTCAGGCGACGGAAAGAATTGAGCATTTCCATCAATATGAAAATGATGGTATCGATCCGGCCGACCACAACTTCCAAGAATCCTTCCAACATTTCTACGAGGTCTTCGCCAATGGCAACCATTGCTCGAACAAATTCCTCCTCAAACTCTTGTCCGGCTTCTTCAAGCGATTGTACCAGCTGATTCATGGTTTGTCCCAATTGACGGGCAGCAGCCATCAGGTTATTCATGGCTTGATCCGGGTGTTTGACCGTTTCAATGATCAGGTTGGCCATGATGACTCCGGCTTCAAGTGCACCTTTAAGGGCTTCAGCAGTGATTTCAAGCGCTTTTCCAGCCATCCAGGCCACCAGTCTGGCCAGCTCGAAACCGGCTTCCAATGCGCCTTTGACAAACTTGGCTATACCAGGGATAAAATCTTTTTCAAAATAATTAAGCGCGTAAATGACTGAATTACCCAGTCGCTCCCAGACGCCGGCAATCTGCTCTACCATCTCTTCGCCCACGGAAATGGCCCAGTCGATCACCTCGGTGATGGCAGCGCCAGCGGATTCAACCATTTGGATAATGCTTTCGAATACGGCATTGGCCTGTGTTGCCGCCCAATCCAGGATTTCATTTACACTGCGTTTCACAAAACGGCAGGCCAGCACGGCTTCCCGCCAAAGGGCAGAGCCCAGCGCTTCTCCGCGTTCCAGAAGCCAATTCAATACTTCGCCAACAGGACCAAGTGCCTGCAAAATGCCGTTGACGATTTTTCGGAAAATGTAATAGCTTGTATTGACTACGGTCTCCAGGATCTCAACAACGGTAGCGCCAACTTCCAGTGCGGCTTCGATAAGCCTGGAGGCAGCGCGGTAGGTAAATTCGACCATCGCGCGAGTGAATTCCAGGATGGTTTTCCCTAGTTCAAAGGCTGCTTTGACCACCTCTTTAAGCAGGTTCATGGCTATATTGAAGCAGTCTTTAAGCAGGTTGAGCATTGTTTTGCCCAAATTAAAAAACGCCTCTACTACCTTTTTTACTGCGGCAATGGCATGTGTGGCAATCGTCTGAATAACATCGATTAAGGTACGCCCTGCTTCGAGAATCCCTTCAAGGATTTTAGTCGCAATCTCCAGGGTAGTAGTCGCAATGTATTGGGTGAACTCAACGAGTACCGTGCCGATGCGTGCTGCAGCGCGGGCAATTTCTTTTACTAAATCGAGTCCTGCGCTGACTACCTCGTTAAACAGCGAGCCCAGACTTCTACCCAAATCCATGAAAGCGCGTACAACAGTGTCAAACAGATCGCCCGGACGGGTTATAGCGACGACGAGTATTTCAGCAAGGGTTTTTCCGATTTCGATAAGCGCCTTTACGACATTGGTAATAAGCGTAAGGCCAAATTGGAGGGCTTTTTCGAGAATATTGCCGATGGATTTACCAATTTCAATGAGGGCTTCCACCCCTTTTTTTATTATATCAAAAGTCTTGGTCGCTAACCATCCCACAAATTCGATCAATTGGCGACCCAGTTGATCGATGGCTTTTAGGACTGTAATAAAAGCGTCTTTTGCAAAATTGGCCGCAGCTTCGAGTACCTCGACCATGGCTTTACCCACGGCTTCAATTCCAGCTACGATCTTTTTGACCAATTCGTAACCAGTCTCGAGTGCAGCTACCAACAGATTCCCGATGGTTTGGCCTGCCAGAATCAATGCGTGTACCAAATCTGCGACAGCATCTGCGGCCCAATTGACCACATCCACAATCGCTTGTGCAAGCGATTGAACAGCATTGACCACAGCGTCCACGATCGAGGTGACCGCTTCCGAAAGGGCATCGGCTACGTCTTCAAAAAATTCAACCACGGCTTCGTCCATATCTTCAGCATTTGGACGGCGAACCGTTTTTCGTTCTGCTTCCATTTTGCGCATTTCAGTGCCCGCATCCCGCAACCAAAACATGACTTCCTGCAGGGATTTTTTATCCACTTTTTTATCCTGATCCAGCACAAAATCCTGCATCAGCGTCCGACCGTGGGCACGAGGTAATTGGCTCATGGCATGTACTACCCCTCGTGCCTGTCCGGCTTTGCGGTAGCCAGCGATAACTGCTTGACGTTCTTCAACTTCCATCGTGGCTACATGTTGGAAAAATTCGCGGTGTTGTAGCGCATCCGGCAGGGTGGTAGCGTAAATCTCGGCCAGTTGGGCGCCTTGACGGGCCGATTTTTTAAAGGCGCTCTGAAATGCGGGGGCCAATTCGACGGCTTGAAAATGACTTTGTTGAAGCAGGTCTTTGATCGCTTCCTTGTTGCGAAAAGAGACCTTTTCCAATGCCCTGGACAATCTGTTGTGTTCGATGTTGATTGAAATACCTTTCGCTTTGGGATTTGACGAACCGGTTTTTTGTGGCTTTTTCTTCGGAGGCGCAGGAGACGCTGCAAGCGGTTGGGTTTTTGATTTTTTCATTGTATAAGGTTTGTGATAGAATAATCGGTGTGCTATTGGAAACGTCAGACAAGAGTCGGTCAGAGCAAGCGTTTTGCTGACTGGGCCCTATAATTTCGATACTTTACGGATTATCTCTATGTTAGATGAGGGTCCTATGAAGATACACTTCAACACGTGTGCCTTTTTTATGCCTGCGATGACGATGCCGTAAACGCAAAAGCAAGATTTCACAACTTTTCTATGAGCCTTTTTTGCTTTATATCTTGAAAAACAGTATTTAGATATCGTATGATTATAGAGATTATTTTAAAATAGTTGCTTTTTTAATCCATATGTTGTGGATATTCTCAGGCCGAAATTCTGAAAAAACAATCATACGCCAAACTTTTGAACAGAATTAATTTTAGCGCAAAACCTCTGGGCGATTTCTGGGTAAAATCTGTAAAAAATCGAGGGAACAACTAGGTGAATCCAATATTTTCACCGCAACAGGTCTATTACATATTGCAAGGCGATTTTGCCTTATTACAGCGATATTTGGCTGAACGCCCAATCCGTTCCTTTTTCGAGATCAAGCGCTTCCTGGTTTTAAATTTTGCGGTGCTCCTGTTTTACGGTTTTGCGGTTTATTTTTTCCAAATTTCAGACCATGCTTGGATATTTTATAGTCTAGAAGTACCTTTGCCAGCCTTTTTCAAAAAGGCAACTTATTTTCATCTAACTCACAGATTTACAACAATGTTCGCAATTGTTTCCATCGCCGGTCAACAATTCAAAGTTGAGGAAGGTCAGCAGATCTTCGTCCACCGGCTGGCAGCCAACGAAGGCGACGCAGTAAGTTTCGAGGCCGTTCATCTTATTGATAACGACGGCAAAGTAACTATCGGCGTGCCCAACATCAAAGGCGCTAAAGTCAGCGCCAGCGTACTTACTCACCTGAAAGGCGACAAAGTGATCGTTTTCAAAAAGAAGCGCCGCAAGGGCTACCGCAAGAAAAACGGTCACCGCC
Source organism: Saprospiraceae bacterium (assembly GCA_046160625.1). GTDB lineage: Bacteria > Bacteroidota > Bacteroidia > Chitinophagales > Saprospiraceae > M3007. Next base: position 73,749 of record JBJXGZ010000095.1, on the reverse strand, counting down.
AACAGTTTTCTAAAATCAAAATCGAATCTATCAAGGGATAATCAGTTGCAAGTTCAAGAGTTACAAGTATGAACTTGAAACTTGAAACTTTCGACTAATTCCCTCATTCATTCATTGCAAATTCACTCATTGAAAAATGGCACACAAAAAAGGTGCGGGTAGTTCCGATAACGGCCGCGACAGTAAAAGCAAACGCCTCGGCGTAAAATTATTTGGCGGCCAACGCGCGATGGCCGGCAATATTATTATTCGTCAGCGCGGCACCCAGTTCCACGCTGGTGACAACGTGTACATGGGCCGCGACCACACACTACACGCCGCAATTGATGGTTTGGTGGTTTTCAAACGCAGTTTCAAAGACCGTCGTTTCGTAAGCATCATTCCGATGCTAGAAGTACCTGAAACGTCGGCGAAAACAGCTAAAAAGGCAAAAAGCCCTGCAGCTGAAACGGTAGCTGCTCCTGCTCCAAAAGCAGCTCCAGCTAAGAAAGCCGCTGCTAAAGTGGCATCGCCAATACCTCCTACCGCAGAAGTGTTAGAGACTGCAGTGGATTTGGGAGTAACTATCGCACAACCTCCATTGCCCGGAGTGCCCGTGACTACCGAATCAGAATCTATAGCAGTTACTGGAAAGCAAGCTGCAGCGCCCAAAAAAGAGGCTGCCCCTAAAAAAGAAGCGCCTGCTGCTAAAAAGGCTGCTGCACCTAAAAAAGAAGCGGCACCTGAAAAGGCTGCGACGGCTCCCAAAAAAGAAAAGGGTCCGAAACTCAACGATCTCAAAATCATTGAAGGCGTTGGCCCGAAAATCGAAACGCTGCTTAAAGAAGGCGGCATTTCTACTTGGGACGAACTGGCCGCTGCAACGGAAGAACGCCTCAAAGAAATCCTCGATGCTGCCGGACCGCGTTACCAGATTCACGATCCGAGCACTTGGCCTGCCCAGGCAAAATTTGCCGCCGGTGGCAAGTGGGACGAACTGAAAGAGTATCAGGAGATGCTCATCGGAGGCCGCGACAAGTCAGAATAAAGACAAACTTAAAAATGCCGCTTGCACAAGCGGCATTTTCTTTTTTATCTTTACCCGCCGAAGCGCGCACAGCGCGAAGCCGGGTTCGCGCACTACCCACTATCCCATTAAGGATTCCGCGGGTTACGCAATATTAAACAAAGCCAAAGCGCTTGTTCGCAAAAAGTCTGAATATGATCCTTTTCCCTGCTGCACGCTGGGATTTGACAAGTGGAAAGGCTCCGGCGGATAAAGAAGTTTTTGTTTTCATAGCTTAATTTTTTAGTTGTTGCCCCGGCTGTAATTAGTCGGGGTTTTTTTTTCCTAAAGTCCGGTTCAGATCATACATCCCCTTGGAACAGTGTTTCGGGGTACTTAATAATGCTTTATTTTTTACTCGTTTTCATAGGTGGCGGCCTTGGCAGCGTAGTTCGCTGGGGGCTGAGTTTGGCCATTCAACCTTTGATGCCACGCTTTCCCTGGGCTACACTTGCGGCCAACGGGCTGGCCTGTTTTATACTAGGTATTGTGCTGGCCCAACAACTCGGTAACGGGGTTACAGAACAACGGAGGCTTCTTCTGGCAGTAGGTTTTTGTGGAGGGTTCAGCACTTTTTCAAGCTTCAGTGCCGAAACTCTGACACTCTGGCAAAGCGGCCAACAAACTTTGGCTGCACTCAATGTGCTGGGCAGTTTGGTGGTCTGTTTTGCTTGCCTACTTTTGGGGCTTAAATTAGGTCATTGATAGTCATTGATCGTCATTGGGTCATTAAGTCATTTCAACAATGGCCAATGACCCAATGACGATTAATGACGATTAATGACGATTAATGACGATTAATGGCTAAATAAAAATGTCTGAAGAAATCCTCTCCCGCCTAGGCCAATTGGAAGAAAAGTTTGGCGCAATGGGCCAGGACATGAAGTCATACCTTGACGGATTGCTCTATGCCGACTTCCTGACGTATTGGGATTACATCCATCTCGACACCCTGCTTAGCCTACAAAACCCGCGTACGCCCATTCCCGACGAACGGATTTTTATACTCTACCACCAAATCACGGAACTGTATTTTCGCTTGACACTCGATGCCATTGAGCAATTGTCTGATGCTCCCACGCAACCCTCGCCAGCATTATTCAAACGTCAACTGGGCCGCATCAACCGCTACTTTAAACAGCTCATTGAGTCGTTCAACATCATGATAGATGGCATGGATCGCGATGAGTTTCTGCGTTTCCGAATGAGCCTTTTGCCTGCCAGCGGTTTCCAAAGTGTCCAATACCGTATGATCGAAATAGCCAGCACTGATTTGCGTCAACTGGTACATCCGGACAAACGCGAAATGACTGCCCAATCCTCAGATTTGACACAGCTCTATTCCGTACTGTATTGGAGATCGGGCGCGACAGAACTCGCTTCAGGAAAAAAAACACTGACACTCAGACAGTTCGAGCAAAAATATTTGGAAGAACTCCTGCGCTTTGCCCAACATTACCAACCCTGCAACCTTCGCCAGGTTTACCAAAACCTTTCTTCCGAAGCAAAGCAAGACCCCGAGCTCATCCAGCTCCTGCGCGAATATGACCTGAATGTCAACGTACGCTGGGGACTTTCCCATTTTCGATCGGCCGTGCGCTATTTGGATGCGAAACCGAAGGAAATAGAAGCGACTGGTGGTACAAATTGGCAGAAATACCTGCCTCCTCGGTTTCAGTTAGTGGTGTTCTTTCCCGAACTCTGGTCGGCGGAAGAACTGGCGGAATGGGGGAAATTTCAATGAGTGGGGATTTGGTTAATTGGGGATTTGGGGATTTGTTTTGCAAGAGCTTGGTGTCCGTTTTGACGGCAGGCACAAATACCAAGCTCTTGCAAAACAAATCCCCAAATCCCCAATTAACCAAATCCCCATTTATACATATTCGGTCGAAGTCGGTTCCGGCAATAGCCCGATATTTCGAAGAGCTGTTGCCACGTCCCAGATGCGGCGGCTGCGGATAATTTTCCCGTCTTTCAGGGAGAGAAAAGTAGAACCCAGGAATGAGCAAAACTTACCCGTCGGGGGGATATTCATCAACCGCCCGCGTTGGTGTCCCTTAGCCTTCCAAAAAAAGAAAAGTTTGTCGCCATCTGTCCCCCACTCGAGCAATTCCATTTCCAGGTCGGGGAACGCCCGAAGAATGTAGTCCAGCATTCGCGTAGCATCCGCGAATCCAGCAGCTTTTTTACCTTCAGACAGGTCTTCACCATCAAAATCGGGGTGGTAGAGTTCAAGCAGGCGTTGCTTGTCGTGAGCATTGTAAGCAGAGATTAGTTCCTTGAGAAAAGCGTGAGCATCCATGAGAAATAGTGTGTAATGGTTGATGTGGTTATCTGGGGATGTGGTTATCTGGGGATGTGGTTATCTGGGGATCTGGTTATTTGGCCTGAAGTTCTCTTTGCAACAAAAGTAAGGCTTACTGTGTGTGGCGATATGCTCAAAGCCTGCTCAATGTTTGTTCAAATTTTCAAACAGCATCTTAACCCCAACCCTCATGCCCCTCAACCCCTTCTTCGTAGATTTCCCGGCCTACTTCCTTCACTGCGAAACCCATGAGTTCGCCGGACTCCGTAACATTGCTACACTTTACACAGCAAAACGAAACAATTATGCGCCAATCTTTTCTCCTAATTTGCTTTTTTCTGAGCCTTTCGCCCCTGTTTTCTCAAAAAAAGGACGAGTCAAAAGACAAAAAACCTGAAAAACCTGCACTGCTTAATCCCGCCACCTACAATAACCTGAGCTTCCGAAGCCTCGGCCCGGCTGTCACTTCAGGCCGCATCAGCGATTTAGCTGTCAATCCCAAAAACCAGGCGGAATATTATGTGGCAGTCGCCTCTGGCGGCGTCTGGAAAACGGTCAACGCAGGCACTACCTACAATCCCATCTTCGATGCTCAGGGTTCTTACTCCATCGGCTGCGTGGTACTCGACCCGAGCAACCCGAACATCGTATGGGTGGGTACTGGCGAAAACAACAACCAACGTTCTGTAGCCTATGGCGACGGGGTATACAAAAGCGAAAACGGCGGAAAAACATGGAAAAATATGGGCTTAAAAACCTCGGAGCATATTGCCAATATCGTGGTGGACCCCGGCAATCCCAATACCGTTTATGTAGCAGCTTACGGCCCGGTATGGAGTGACGGCGGGGAACGTGGCGTGTATAAATCTACCGACGGCGGGGAAAGCTGGACCTGTGTCAAATCCGTTAGTGACTACACCGGCTGCAACAACCTCGTCATGGATCCGCGCGATCCTAAAGTGTTGTATGCAGCCTTCCATCAGCGCCAGCGCAAGGTGTTTACCTACATCGGCGGCGGGCCGGAATCAGCGCTTTTCAAATCCACAGACGGAGGTACGACCTGGAAAAAACTTGAAGGCGGTCTGCCCGGCGGCGATCTGGGCCGTATTGGCATTGATGTGTCTCCCGTAAATCCCGATTATGTCTATGCTGTGGTAGAAGCCGGGGAGAAAAAAGGGGGCATTTACCGCTCCACCGACCGCGGCGCCAGTTGGACAAAGATGAGCGATACCTATACCAGCGGGAATTATTATCAGAAACTCAACTGCGATCCGAAAAACCCTGACCGCATTTTTATCACTGATACCTATTACAAGGTGAGTGACGATGGTGGCAAAACAGTGCGTAACCTCAGCGAACTGAACAAACACATTGACAACCATTGCATCTGGATTGATCCCGACAACACCGACCACCTGCGTGTGGGTTGCGACGGTGGCATTTACGAAACCTGGGATTTTACAAAAACCTGGGAGTTCAAGCACAACCTCCCGGTCACACAATTTTATAAAGTATCCACCGACAATGCCCTTCCGTTTTACCATGTCCACGGAGGCACGCAAGACAACCTTAGCCTCGCCGTACCGAGCCGCAACACCAGCGCTAATGGCATCCCGAATTCGGAGTGTTACGTCACCAGCACCGGCGATGGCTTTGAAACCCAGGTAGATCCCACCAACCCCGACCTCATATACGCCCAAAGCCAGTACGGTGGCCTGATTCGTTTCGACCGCAAAAGCGGCGAGTACTTGCCTATCCAGCCCCAACCCGGCGAACATGAACCAGCCCTGCGCTGGAACTGGGACTCCCCGCTCAGCATTTCCAGCCACGCCCCGACCCGGCTGTACTTCGGCGCCAACAAGGTGTTTCGTACCGACGATCGTGGAAGCTCCTGGCGCGCCATCAGCCCTGATCTTTCCAGAGGCCTGGACCGAAACAAATTCGAGATCATGGGAAAGGTGTGGAGTGTGGACGCAATTGCGAAAAATGGCTCTACCGACATTTACGGTCAAACCACCAGCATCGCTGAAAGCACGCTCGACGCAGAACTCATCTGGGTGGGCACCGACGACGGCCTGCTTTGGGTAACCCGAAATGGCGGAACTACCTGGGACAAAATGGACAATCTGCCCGGTGTGCCGGAGCGCTCTTACGTGCATCAGGTGATTGCCTCACAGTTTGACAAAAACATTGCCTATGTGTGCTTCAACCACCACCGTTATGGCGACTTCAAAGCCTACTTGCTGAAAACTATTGACGGTGGCAAAACCTGGAAATCAATCGCCGCAACCCTGCCTGAGCGCGGCAGTGTTTATACTATTGCAGAAGATCATGTGGATCGCAATCTGTTGTTCTGCGGTACGGAGTTTGGTGCTTTTTTCAGCCCCGATGCCGGCAACAACTGGGTTCATCTCAAATCCGGTTTGCCCACCATAGCAGTGCGCGACATCGAGATTCAACGCCGTGAAAACGACCTTGTGCTGGGCACCTTCGGGCGCGGTTTTTATATCCTCGACGACTACTCCCCGTTGCGCAATCTCAATGCAGAAGCTTTTGAAAAAACAGCCGCCATATTCCCAATCAAGGATTCCTGGCTGTTCATTCCCAACAAACCCTTGGGGTTGCGCGACAAAGGGCATCTTGGCAGCAGCTATTATGCCGCTGCTAATCCGCCTGTGGGCTCCGTGTTCACTTACTGGCTAAAAGAAGACGTAAAGACCCTCAAGGCGAAACGCCAAGCGGATGAAAAGGCCAAGTTTGAAAAAAAGGAGATCGTGTATTACCCCGACATAGAGGCATTGCGCAAGGAGGATGATCAACCAGAACCTTTCCTGCTTTTCACCATCACCGATGCCGCTGGCGACGTGGTGCGCCACATCAAAACCGAGGCGACCAAGGGCCTTAAACGCATCACTTGGGATTTTCGATACAACATCGCAGCACCTGTAACAAACCGTCGCACTACAGTACCAGCCGACAACTTGTTCTCGGGTCCTGACCAAGGCCACCTTGCATTGCCGGGTCTGTACAATGTAACCTTGCAGCAATTTGAGGACGGTGTTTTGACCACGCTTGCTGCTCCAGTTCAATTCACCGTACAATCTCTGAACAACGCCACATTGCCTGCAACAGAGAAGCAAGCTTACCTTGAATTTTGTAAAAAAGTAAGCCGCATACGAAAGGCCGTCAGTGCTGCCAGCAATATTCGTAATGACCTGAATACAAATATTGGTTACTATCAATCTGCCCTGCTTGACATGCCTGCACCGCCACAGGATTTGCTGAAAAAGACCTATGATCTCACACAACGTCTAAACGCGGTCAACCTGCAACTCAACGGTGACCCTACCCTAGCCCGCCGAGAATTTGAAACAGCACCTGGCATCAATGGGCGCGTAGGGCTACTGGAATATGGCATGTGGAACACCACCAGTGCGCCCACCAAAACCTATGAGGAAAACTACCTTATTGCTGCCAAACAGCTCGGCCCGGTGTTGGACGAACTTAAGGCCATTGCCAGCGAAATGGGAGCCATCGGAAGGGAACTGGAACAAGGTGGTGCGCCGGCAACGCCTGGGAGGTGGCCCGATTGGAAAGGGTAAGGGATTGCTTGGCAGGTGGAACACGGATGACACAGTTCGTCCTATCCGTGTCCCATCTCCTATCCGCCCGTCCCCGCACACCAAAACGTCCGAATCCGAACAACAATTTATCAGTCAACTTTTCGTAAGTTTTTGAATATCAATGTTTATAATTTTAGGCATGGGCTATGCCGAAGCTCGAATTGAACATTCCCGCCCAAACTCTGTGCTATGATACATAGTTATCTCAAAATTGCCCTGCGCAACCTGCTGAAAAACCGCTTGTACACCTTCCTCAATATCTCAGGACTGGCGCTGGGGCTGGCCTGTTGTTTTTTGGTTATTCTGTTCATTCGTCATGAGCGGAGTTACGATGATTTCCAGTTCAACCAAAAGACGGCTTACCGGGTCAATTACCTGCCCCGTTTTGCCGATCCAGATATGGTGCTGATTAATAGTCCCGCTCCAATGGCACCTTTGCTGGCTGCAGAAATCCCTGAAATTCAGGTAGCTGCGCGGATGTATCCCCGAAGTGTGAGCCTTCGCGAGCCTGGTAGTAACCGACAATTTGAAATGGAGCGTGCGCATTTTGCAGACAGCAGCATCCTGCAAATCCTGACGTTTGAGTTTCTGGAAGGCCATGCAGCCACAGCGCTCAATGAACCATTTTCCATCGTCCTGAACGAAACCAATGCCCTAAAGCTTTTCGGCAAACAATCAGCCTTGGGCAAGCCGCTCTACCTTGCCAATCAAGGGCCTTTCAAAGTGACCGGCGTGGTGCGCGACTGGCCTTCTAACGCCCATTTGCGTTTCGATTTTCTGGCGCCTTATGCAGCCATGTTCGACATCGAGCAGGGATACACCCGCGACCAGATTCGCAACAATGTCACCCAAAATTGGGTGGCTTCTCATTCCTATACCTATCTGCTGCTTGCTGAAAATGCCCAGCCGGAAGTGGTGGCCTCAAAAATGGGCGCATTCATCCGCAAATTTGGTAACCCACAATTGCGCGACAAGCAGGAATTTTCCCTCCTGGCGGTTCGCGATATCCACCTGAGATCTCAAGCCGATAACGAACCCGTGGCAACCGTCAATCCCAATTATTTGCGCATTTTTTTTAGCATCGGGCTACTTACATTGCTGATCGCATGCATCAATTTCATCAACCTAACTACCGCGTCGGCCATGCAGCGCGTACGCGAAGTGAGCCTGCGCAAGGTACTGGGAGCGGGTCGGGGCGCCCTGATCCGGCAGTACCTCGGCGAATCACTGCTAATGGGTTTTGTGGCTTTTCTTCTTTCGTTGGTCTTGGTGGCAGCCGGGCTACCTGTGCTCAACCGGATTACGGGCACGGAAATTAGTCTGGGATATGCGCGGGATTGGCCGATACTGGGGTTGTTTGCGGGCATTTTTGTTTTGGCTGGTTTGTTGGCTGGCGGTTATCCGTCCTGGTTTATCAGTCGTTTTCAACCCGTGGCGGGGCTAAAAGGAGCATCGGCTGCGCCGGGTGGGGCTTTGTTGCGCAAAATGCTCACAACTGCCCAGTTTTTTGTGGCCATCGCGCTGATTACCAGCACTATCGTCATCTATGCGCAACTGAATTATCTGCAAAATTTTCCGCTGGGTTTTGAAAAAGACAGTGTGCTCCGTGTGCCGCTTTACAGTACCAATTTGAACTCGGTTTTTGGGCAAACGGACCAAAGCCAGCGCAGCAAAACCCTTGCGTTTGAAGAAGAATTATTGAAAAATTCGGCCATTGAAGCCGTGACTCAATCGCAGGGAGCACCCGGACTTGGCACCGTGCGGCGCAATTTTACTACCGACAGCATTCAGCGGGAACACAACCTGTTTATGTCAGGCATGGCAGTGGATTATGATTTTGCGAAGCTATACGGCCTCCAAATAATCTCGGGGCGTGATTTCGACAAATCCTTCGGCACCGACCATATCAGCGGATTTCTCATCAACGAACAAGCTGTAAAGACCCTCGGTTGGACCACACCAGAAAATGCTGTGGGCAAAAATATCAATATGGAAGGTCGGGAAGGACAGGTAGTTGGCGTGTTCCGTGATTTTCATTTCAATTCTTTACGCGAAGGAATGCTGCCTTTGGCACTGATGGTCAGCCCCAATCAGTTCAACACATTTTCGATTCGGCTGCAAGGAGGGCGCTTTCAGGAGGGCATGGCGTTGGTTGAAAAGGCATGGACTCAGTTTTTCCCTGAAAAAGTGCTCGAACCGGAGTTTTTGAGCGAAGGTTTGGCAGATAACTACGCAGCCGAACAGCGTCTTTCCGAGCTGATCGGGTATTTTGCATTGCTGGCTATTTTGATTTCTTGCTTTGGGTTGTTTGGCCTGGCGACTTACACTGCATTCCAGAAAACCAAAGAAATCGGTGTCAGAAAAGTGCTTGGGGCATCTGTAGCAGGAATTACGGGTCTTTTGGCGCAGGAGTTTTTGAAATTGGTTCTGGTGGCATTTGCCATTGCCACTCCAATAGCGTACTATTTCATGCAAAATTGGCTTGCTGATTTTGCCTATCGAATTGATATTCAATGGTGGATGTTTGTTTTGGCGGGGAGCATTGCGGTAATGATTGCGTTTTTAACGGTGAGTTTTCAGAGCCTGCGGGCGGCTTCGGCAAATCCGGTTGAGTCACTGCGGAGCGAGTGATTTGGTCGAATCCTAGCCAAAGGCCTTAAGTCACCTTTGGGTTGTCCTTCTGCTAGAATCCGCCATTGCCTATTGCTCTTATACCGCATCATATTTACATGGCAAATTTTTATTTCCCCGTTGTTTGCATGAGCAAAATTGCCTTGCTACCTTTCGATTTGATACATTGAATTGCGCCCCCACCTCTGGCTTGGTACTGGAAGTAGAGGGGGAGTATTTCTGCCATAAACGCGGCTATGGTAGTGGCAATCAATAATCCATTCGTTGTGAATAAATAACAACTATAACAATGTCAATAAGAACTAGCATTTATGATTTTTTTGCTTACACAATTCCAGGTGGATTGTTTCTTTTATCTATTTTAGGTGGACTGGAGTTATTTGGCTTAGCAGATTTGTGGACCAAAATATATATGTCAAACCTGGTAGGAATTCTTATAATAATACTTTGCTCTTATGTAGTAGGGCATGTGACAAGTATTTTTAATAGTAAATGGGTAAAACTTTTTGAATCTCGTTCAATCCCAAATTTGGCATTCACAGAATTTAAAGTCCTACATCCTACTATTCAAACAGATATTAACCCTAATGATTGGCAAATTTGGTTTGCTAGTATTCGAAGAGAAAGTATGGAGCTGACACTTGAGGTAGATAAAATGATGGCTACTTCATATTTATTGAGAGGTGTTAGTATGTTTTTGGCATTGACTTGTTTCATATTATTACTTGGGGTGGTTACCGGTAAACTTGTATGGTGGTTTTTAGGCTTGGCAGTTATTGTTGCAATACTTTCAGTCATCGCTGCAAAAGGAAGTATAAAATTTAATAAGTGGTTTTATTTTATGATTTTCGAGTTGATAATCTCCCGAAATAAGCCATACGTTTTTGCTAAACAAGAAAGTAAAAATGAAAACATTTCAGATGAAAGCATGTAAGAATTAAAAAACGATATCTCTTTTTATAATGGTACTGGCTACCGATGGCAAGCATCCACCGTCCGAATCCGAACACCTCCCGTCCGCTATCGGGCATTTTAACGTTTAGAAAAAAGTGATAAACCATTGAAAACAAGGCACTTGGATGCTTGGCAACCGTTTTGCACTATCATGGCTACCACCACATTCTAAAAATATTTTGCTATGATACGCCCCTTGTTTTTCTTTTTCCTCCTTGCGATGATCACTTCTTGCACCAGCCAATTGCCTGACAGTATTGCACAAGCAGCGGCAGTTGAGCCAGAGCCGTACCATACCCATTACGACCGTTCTGCCTTGCAAAATCTGAAGTGGCTGGCAGGCGCCTGGAAAGGCAAAGATGCTGGTCGGATGGTAAAGCAATCGTTTGTATTTCACACGGACCATATCCTGGAAATCATTCCAATAGAAGGCGCCAGCCAAAAGGCATCCCAGTATTTTATCTGGAAAGACGGCCATTATTACTACGGACAAAATCGACAATGGGTGGTGACCTGGATCAGCGAAAAGAACATTCGTTTCGACCCGCTGGTGCCCGGTTTAACGCCTATGACCTGGTGCCGGTTGAACGACAATAAATGGCATTTGAAGCGCCATACGGATAAAGGCGACGAAACGATTGTGATGGAGCGGGCGGATGAGATGCCTTCCTGAAAAAACTTCACGCGACGCCGCAACGACGCAACGTTTTATGTTTTTGATTTCCAATACATTGTGTCGTAGCAGCATCGCGTGAAAAACTTGCTTGAGATTTACTCCCAGAGCCCTAATCTGGTGACATTGGTAAACTTTCCATTGCCGGGATCGAAACGAAAAAGCCCGCCCGAACAACCCAGCCAAAGTTTTCCGTTTCTATCTTTAAATATACTTTGAATATGCTTGGTGCTCAGACCCTCTTTCACTGCGAAATCGGGAACAGCTCCTTTTGCGGAGTCGTAGCGGCAAAGCCCCCCGGCGACCATACTGACCCAGATACCAACTTCTCCTGGCGCGACGGTTTTATCTTCTAACATCGTCCAAATGAAATCAGTGCTAAGGCCTTCTTTGGTTGTATAATTGGTAAAGGATTTTCCATCTTTCTTGAGCGATGCTGAAGGATCATAACAACTCAGACCTCCGAACCGGGAGCCGAACCAAAGATTTCCATTTCTATCTTCTAAAACACATTGAACAAAATTATTGCAGAGGCCATCTTTCTCTGAAATATTGGTCAATCCTGCCTGTTCGGAAGCTGGGGATGTGCCATCGTAACGGTAAACACCATTGCCATTAGAGCCAAACCAAATGTTTCCGACTTTATCCTGAAGCATACAATTAATCAGTTTTGGGGCTGGGTACGCATTGGGAAAATTTTTAAGGTCAGCAGCAGGAATAGGAAAACTGATAAATGTTTTTCCATCGTAGCGAGAAACCCCTCCCTCTGTTCCACACCAAATGATTCCATCTCTATCTATTAAGATACTCCAAACCTGATCACTGCTCAAACCATGCTTCATGGTAAAATTGGTAAAGGATTTGACAAGTTCCTGATTGTGTTCTTCAAAGCCTTTTACTGTTTGCACATCGTGTTTGCAAGTATTGTTATTGCAGGGATGATTTGCCCTGCTTCCGTCGTAGCGACAAATGCCACCATTTGTGGCAAACCAAAGGTTTCCGCTACCATCTTCTACAATGCCCCTTACCGCATGGCCGCCAAAGCCTTCTGTCGTGGTAAAGTAGGAAAGCGATTTTCCATCGTACCTACAAACACCATCGCCATTGGTGCCGAACCAAAGATTTCCGTTTTTATCTTGAAATACACGGCGTACGTACTGGCTTATTTGTCCATCCAAAAAAGGGTCGGGCACAGGGCCATAAATTTTTATTAGTTCGGTAGGGATTGTTTTGTGATCACTTATGCTGTCTATTGTCAAGGGTTTATTGCCTTGTCCGTAACAGGAAGTGACAGAAAATAATAATAATAGTAAGCGGTAGCGTTGCATTAGAGCGTCTTAATTGATCGTGATTAAAAAGCCCTGACAGGACGATTGTGTCCTTCTTTCACCAAAATCTCATTATGCGGAAGGGAATACGCATCGTCCATCGTAATCAGCACAATATGATCGCCTGTTTTGCATCTTGCAAGCACTTTTTGGATGTCAATCTGCTTGTACGTTTCACTGGAAAACATGGTCAATGTCTTCGTGTTTTGATCGCGCAAGGCAACCATGAATTTGATTTGTTTTACAGGAATGCTATTGGTCGGCGACAAATCAGCGGTGCAAACAGTGAGTACTCCGGTGCTTGCAGCTGACAGAGCGCACTTCCCATTGGGGGTGTATTCGTCTACAATGATTTTATTATCTAGAAATGCAGCTGTGCAGCTCGTGAATGCTTCCTGTGCGAAGCACGTTACAGTGAGGCTAAAGCAAAAAAAGGCGCAAGCAAAAAATTTCGAATTGTTCATGTAGATCCGTTTTGTATAAAAGATTGCGGAGCAAAAGTATCGAAGGCCGGGTTCGCCGAGTCAGAATGTCTGTAAATTGATGTAACGGAGTTGTAAAAGAACATTTAGTTTTTGCTGCAGGAATGAGTTTGCGATTACAGAACAGTGTTGTAACCTTGCTGGACAAAAGTCCTGCGTGCGCATCTACGAATTTCATACACAATGACCATCCTTGGCAATATTTTCCTAGGCATTGCGGCCCTGGTTTTTCTCCTTTTTGCAGTCTCTGTTATTGGGAAAGAAACGCCTCGCGGCAGCGATGCCTTAACGGGCTACGCATGGACTATTATCCTTTTCAATCTTTTTTTCCTAGGATGCATGACCATTGTTGCAATAGCCATTGGATGGAAAGGGGGCTTCGATTGGATTTCTCCAAGCAAAGGCACTCAATTCCTTTTCGTGGCGATTGGCTTGTTGGCGACTATTTTAACAGCTGCGTTAAGTGGGTTGTTCAAGGGCGAACCTGGTGCAATGGCCGTGTTGCTAAGGGTTTTTTCAGGATTTGCCCCCGCACTTATCCCATTGGTACTAATTGTTACAGGGGCGATTTTGCTCAATGATGGCTTGCGCGCAGCAGTCCCCATGGCAGTTTACAAAATTCCATTGATGGTCGTTTTTGGCCTTGGCATTCTGGGTGTAACTGCGGGTATTTCCACATGGATTTCGCAAAACAGCGAAAACAACATGGCCCGTCTGGAAAGTATTGAAGCAGATCAAGCCCGTTACCATCAGGACCACCTAAACTCGATTGAGACTTGCGACGTGACAAAAAACATGTCCAACATAATGGTCTATACGGATGCTAACCACGACAAGGACGTGCGAGAAAAAGCCCTTGCAAAAATCAAAACCAATCCTGAATGGCAACAGGAATTGGTTCGATTGCTTGAGAACAAGGGAGGTTCCGAGGCTTTTACGTTTCTTGCATCCAATGAAGTAGACGATAAGACAATGTTTCTCGTACCTGTCAACACAGGTGTTTTGTCTCTGGCAGACTGGGTTCGACGGAAAATTCGCGAGGCTTCGCAGCCACACCATTTTTATCAAGATCAATTTTCGTGGGAGATGGAGCGGATGCTGCGAACGGTAGACAAATTTAAGGGCTTGGGAACTGATTATCGCCCGGCCATACGCGAAGTCCGGGCAGCATTTGACGAGCCAACTGAAGTGAAAAAACCAAAGTATAATTGCATTACTTCCCTGGAAAGTTGGATAAAAAGGAATGAATAATTCACAGGACAAAACAAACCGCAAAGGCGCGGAGCGTTTGAAAATCAATCCTTTGCGTCTCTGTGCCTCTGCGGTTTATTTTGCCCGCTCACTTAAATTTCAAAACAATCTAAAACCCAAGTTATGTCCTGGCAATATAAACTCGCCCTTGCAATAGACGCCATTGGCGTCGTAGTTGCACTCTATTTTATCATTTCCGATAGCATCAGTAATTCGAGTTCGTCCAACGGTTTGCTGAGTATAATTACGTTGGTATTTTGTGCCTGGCTAGGCATAAGTTATTACTTGTACCATCATGGCCAACCAGCCATTGCCTCGATCATGGCCTGGATTCCTGCAGTTCCTCTGCTGCTTTACGGACTGTTTGTGTTGATGTTTGTCATTTTAAAACCTGATATGAAATAAGTGAGCGGGCAAAATAAACCGCAGAGGTGCCGAGGGTTGATTTTCAAGCGATTGCCCTGGAGCTTGGCAGCAGTTGCGCTTCCCGTTCTGGTTCTTTTAATCTGGTATCTGATAGATAAGGCAACAGGCTCCAACCCCTGATTGCCGCCGTTTACGAATCATTCAACTTAAGATGAAATGAGCAAACAAGACGAAGAAGCCCGCATCGCCGCCGCTGTCCAGGAGCAATTGGGCAAAATTGTAGCAGAACAACAAAAGCAATTTGCCCTAATGATGGAAACAGCCATGAAAGGCTCGCTTCAGGGCGTTGACAATGCAAATGAAGCCCTGGAACAGGAGCGCCAGGCCGTGCAAAAAGAATTGGATGCCGCCAAAGAAGCGCGCGACAAAGCCGAAAGGGAAGGGGAAAAAATGGCCCAGGCCTTTTTTGAAGGCAAACAAAAACAGTTCATGGAAGCCGCCAAAACCGAACTGCTGCGCGGCCTCGTTCGCTTGCATATTGAAGCAGGAAAAACTACCCGCGATATTGCAGTTTGGCTTGATGTGCCGAAAGATTTTGTGGAAAACATCCGCGAGCTAATGGAACGCAACACCCGTTATGCAGGCGCCAAAGCAAAACGGGTGCAAATAGAAGGAAACCCAAAACTGCGTTACGAAGATTCAGGACGGGGAGGCACCATTTGGTACGAAAGTCCGGATGCCAGGTTTGATATGTGGTGGGAATTCGCAGGGGGTGATGCACTCGCCATTGTGGACATACCCAGTGAGGAACATTGGATAGCCCGCACCAAACTTCCGCTTGAGCAGCGTGAAAAAATCCTCACATTCATCGGCGAGCAAATCCTGGAGGACAAAATTTCGGGCGGGGGCTTGTTTATTGTTGGGGATAATGTGATTACGTTTTATGCGGTGAAATGATGACAGCCAACACCAAAACAACTATTAGAGCATGTAACAAGCGTTCGTAAGGCTTTGCCAATATGTACAGGCACTTTTGGCCGAAAAAAGCGCCGAGATTCCCCTACCCCCTCACTAGCTCAATATACCCGCTCAACACCCCCGGACGCAGCACTACCCCGCCTACACGGCTTTCGTACACCTTGCAGACGAAGAAATAAGTGCCCTCGGAAAGTTCATTCCCGCCCTCGTTCTTGCCGCTCCAACTAATATTTGGGTCGGTGGTCTGGAAAACAAGGTTCCCCCAGCGGTTAAAGATTTGCATGTCTACGCTTTGCACAAATCGCCAGCCGGGAAAGGGCGTATAGATATCATTTGCCCCGTCGCCATTTGGCGTGAAAGCATTGGGCAACTCATAATTAGGGCAATTATCCACACAAAAAAGGTTGCTTATAGGACTTTCATTGCCCACAGAATCAATAGCAGAAACCGCATAACAACCAGCAAGTTGGGTTTCGAGCACATGGTCAAATATCGTGTTGGTCGCACCGGGCTGATTTGTCAACAGCAGCAGCGGTTCGCCCTCTAAAGGTGTGTACCAGATGTTATAGCCAATGGCATCGTCCGTTCCATCGCAAACAACGTTGGGGTTTGTCCAGGAAAGTTCGTTGAGGTAAGGTGGGCTGGGATTGGCCGATGGATCATCGCATAAATTGGTCACGCCTAAAACCGGCGGGCAGGGCGGCACCGTATCGATCGGGATTCCACAAGTTTCTTGAGATTTGTTGAAAAGCGGATTTAGAAGCCCACTGACGCTGTAAGTGCCTTCGCTCTCCAAATAGTAGCAATATTCCTTTCCATTGACCAAGCCCCGGTCTTCGTACCTTTTTGTTGCGGAATTTCCAATTGGATCGAACAAGCCCGTCAGGTCGTTTTTTCGAAAAATCTTATAGGTGTAATTGCTCCACGGCACAATGGCTTCCCAGGAAAGGATGTTTGTTTGGTCTGTAGATGCCACCGTCAAAAAGACCGACGAAGCATCCCGGGTAGCGCCAAGCAAAGTGCTCCCTTTTACATAAAAGTCTACCTTATAGCGGTAAGGGCCGTTCTCGGTGTTGAGGTTTTCGTCAAAATCATAAATGGTGTCGTTGGCCTCCCAAAAAGTATTGGAGACAAAGGATGCGCCGGGCAATTCGGCAAAAACCCCGCCTGTAAACCCGGGCGCTCGAAGCAATTGATACCGATACGGGCCGTGATTGATGACGGTGTCTAAATCGCCCCCTACTGGTTTTGACCAGGCGATTCGAATCTTTCCTGCCGCAACATCTGTTGCTTCCACCGAGACATTGGTAATGAGCGGAAGATCGCGCGGGAGTTGGGCGCAAACCTCTTCGGAGGCCAGACTTTCCACAATATTGTAAGGGTAGCCGCCCGCCGAAATACGCGCAAATTTTGCCAACACCCGGTAGCAGTAAGTGAACCCACGTTCCACCTGTGTGTCTTTGAAATAATAGCGCCCGTTTTCCACTGTTTTGGTAAATGCGGTCAATTGGGTGTAGCCTTTCCCTTCAAGTCCGGGGTCGCAGGTGTCTATCACAAATGGGTTGCTGCCCTGTCGCCGCCACACAGAAAATCCAAGGAAATAGTTGTTGGCTGCGCCCTCACAGACGTAAGGTTTCGCCCAACTGAGTTCAATGTTGCCAAGTGCGGCGTCAGCTTGCAAATCTTCTGGAGCAGGGCCAACTACCTTTATAGTAACTGTATGTAAATCAGCCAATTGAGGCGTGGTAAGCGAGTCAGTAGCTTTGAAAACAACCGAATAGGGCTGATTGGAAATGTGTTCGCAAGCCGTTGTCCAGTGGAATGTGCCAGATACCGGGGAAGGGCCCCAAGTAGTAGGGGCCATGAACGTGGCCGGGCTGAATGGCGAGGTCAGCGGTGCGCCCAGCGCGGTCAGTAAGATTTCGTCTGTCGAGTCAATATCGGTTGCAGTTACCCCAAATGTTACGTCGTTTCCTGCCACCACGCAGATTTTGTCAATCGTTTGGACCACAGGAGGGTTGTTGTCACAAGCTGCTACAAAAATTTGCATGTCACGAATTGTGATATCTATGATCTTGCCTTTCCTCCATGATATAATATTGAAAGCAATGTTATAAATGCCTGCTACTTGCGGGGATTGCCATAAGATATTGCCTGAAATGGGGTCGAGTTGGAAGGAGTTGTTTATGCCTGGCATTATTTCATTCGGGAAGGAATAA
The DNA here is from genome assembly GCA_046160625.1 of Saprospiraceae bacterium. Classification (GTDB taxonomy): domain Bacteria; phylum Bacteroidota; class Bacteroidia; order Chitinophagales; family Saprospiraceae; genus M3007. The sequence continues at coordinate 55,894 of JBJXGZ010000095.1, read as the reverse complement.
ATAGGCACATCTACGCCAAGTCCTTGCATCGGTACGATAAGTTCGTAGGAAAGGCTGTCGCCATCAATATCTGAGGCATTGGGGTTATGTTTGAAAGGCTTGCCCACACAGGCATTGTCAATCGGTGGCTGCAAAAGATAGGGCGTGTGGTTGGTTCCGCCAAACTGAGCATCCTGAAAAATATAGGTTGTTTGAATGTGAAACGGCACATTGTCCGATGCCGGCGGGTTCACATTGATGATACCTCCAATACGGTTTTGATCGGTCATGAAAATGACGAAACTGTCTGGCCCTGGGTAGGTATGCTCTGCGATATAGGTGTTGTACTTGATATCGTTGGCAAGCGGAATACCCTGTGGCGGATTTCCATTGCCATTGGAGCGCAGCACTTTTTGGCTTGTCCCGTCGCCCCAGTGGATATCCAGGGTGTCGCGATCGGCGTTCACACTGCTCGTTTTCGTCCAGGTGATGATGGTGGCGCGGATGGTGAGCGGGCCAATTTGCTCAATATGAATTTCCCCGGCGCGGTTGTGTGTAGCAAAAAGTGCGCTGGGCGCAGCCAAAAAAATGAGGAGCGAAAGCAGTAGTTTGTGTTTCATGTTCAATTGTAGCCGGTTTATGGTACAAGAGTACAAATTTCTACTTTAGGCTGCCCGACTAAGTTGGTTGTTTGCTATAATTCGCAAAAAATAGCAGGAGAAAAATGAAGCCATATTTGGATGGTAAAAATCAATGGTTATGCGAATCAGGGGCTTTTCACCCCTGATTCGCATGACTCATCCTGGCTCTAATTTTTCACTACCCGTACATTTTTCATCTCTTTGCCCGACCTGATTTGAAGTGAATATACACCGCCAGGCAAATGACCAAGATCGAAGCTGTGTTGCATCCAACCATTTTGGAAACTCATCGCCTGCTGGCTTACTAATTGGCCGACAGCATTGAAAATGGCAAACTCCACTTTCCCTTGCGGCGTACCACTCATTTCAAGACTGAAAACCCCACTTGTCGGGTTAGGTGAAAGGCTAAAATGGCTCAACCAGCTCACTTCGTCGGTTGGTGTTACCCCGATTTGTTGCTCAAGCGTGTCTTTCAATCCACAATTGTCCGTTGCAATGAGCCGTACCGTGTACACTCCCGTGACAGCATACGTGTGCATGGGATTGGACTGTGTGCTTGTGCTGCCATCACCAAAGTCCCAGGCATAGGTAACGGCGCCTTGCGAGGTATTTGCAAATGTGGCCGTAAGCACATCGGAAACAACCGTGAAACCAGCCGTAGGGCCTTCAACCCGGAAGGTATCGGATACGCCAAAACATCCTTTGTCATCCAGTACCTGCAATTGGTAAAGCCCTGGTTGGTTAGGGAAAAATGCCCCTTGATTGGCACCAGGTATGGGCTGTCCTTCTCTGTACCATTGGAACGCAACAGCAGGGACACTGAAGGTGGCGGCGAGCGCGCAATTTTGATAGACGATACCAACCGTCGCTGCAGGGGTGACGATGATAATATCGGTTGCGCCCAGTACTTGCGGGTTATCCGGCAATGTACCCATATAGGCAAAGCGACCCGGGTCAATTTCTGCCACACCTCTCAAAGAAACGGGATTATTGGGGTCATTAAAGACCGCAGTAGCCACGATAGCACCACCAACTTCATATGCCTGGGCCAATGCAAGAGAAGGAACGCCGAGTGGAGAGCCTTCACTTTCGCCAAGCATTGTGAACAAGCCCAGAAGATCATGGTGTGCTACGATAACATGGTATTGTTGCAGACCCAGGATAGCACCGTAAGTAGTGTCCAACACAGTTCCGTTATTGCTAATAAGCGCGAAAACAGCGTCTTGCTCTCGCTCGTCTGTGCCGCCAAAAAGTGTTCCCCCAAGCATGAAATTGCCGGAGATTGTGTTTTGATCTGCGCCACAGACCCTCGCCACACCGTATTTGGCTTTAAACACCTGATTTACGGCTGCCTGCCATAGCAGCACTCCGTTTTCGTTCACTTTGTACGCCCGTAAATTGTTGTCAATGAGGGCTTCAGGATTGAAAATATTGCCCGCAAAAGTGGACCCTGTCAACAAATAATTGCTATCAGCAGTGGGAATAATGCGGCTGGCAAGGTCCACGCCGTTGTTGAAAATCACCGGGTTGGCCGTTGGCTGCAAGGTGATCGGGTTCACTCGCTGGAAGAAGGCGTCCGTGAAATCTATGGAGAATCCTGTCACCTCGCCCCATACCAACAAATGGCCTGTGGTGGATTGGGTAACAGATAACCCTCGCGCTTCTTTATTCAGAATTTGAAAACTGGAGGAAGCTGTTTCGACCAGGTCTGCTGTGGTTTTTAATAAAATTACATGGCCCCCGGTGTCGGTTGGAGAAGCAATGCCGGCACCTCCGACTGCCACGATACTACCGTCGGCTAGTTCTGTTACGCCCAAAAAAGCTGCTGGCCCGGGTATGTATGTTTTTTCGATCTGGGCTTCAAGAGCGCCGAGGCAGTTGGTCTTGTACAAAACTGCTTTGGATCCCGCAGAGCCTGCGGTGATATAGCCGCCATCGCTTGTAGTTATCAATTGGTAGCCTTGGTCCACCACTTGTATGGTGCCAAGTTGGAGGAAGCCTTGAGCTTGAGCCACACCAGCGAACAAGCAGGCAAAAAGGAGCGGGAAGAGGGTAAATTTGTTCATGGATCGTTGATTTTGAATTGAATGAGTGAAGGTAGATTTGCTGGGATTTGTATCAGCGGCAAATAGCCGTTCATGTCACAAAAGAAGTGACACTTTTTGAATAAGTGTCATTTCTAATAGACTTATGGGAAGAAGCCTTGTTACGATTTCACTACTTTTTCCTTCTTTTTGAAAGGAATCCCATACGCCATCCCAAGGCTGAATACGCGCTGTTCGTCGGGCGTGAAACCGATTTGACCATAGGCCGTCACGCGGTCAATGGTGGTATGCAATGTAAGGCGGTGTAGGTAACTGTTGTCTTGTTCTGACTCAAAGATGTCCGAGACTGAAATGTAAGAATCCAGGGTGTAGCGCAGCCCAATATCCCACTTGCCTGACGGGGCGCAACGCAGGTCGACCGCAGGTGCGATGTTGAGGTGGGTACGACTTAGGCCAAAGGTTAAAATATCTGCCAAAACTTCGCTGCTATTGTCCGCGTACTTGCCACCTTCCCTGAACATCTCCCCATTTATGCCCAACAGCAGGTCGAAATTGCTTTCCAGCGGGATACGACCGCCCATTTCTCCCCGCACACCGCCGCCGTTGAAAGACTGTTTGCCGCCCCCAGTGATGGGATTAACTGCGGAATTCACACCATACTTGCCCCAATAACCAAAAAAACCACCGCAGATATAGACATGTTCAGACATGAACGATACGTGTCCAGACAATTCTGCACCTGTGTTTTGCTCGCCTTCATAATATTCATAGCCCTGGTTGATGCGGCCAGAAAGGTAGAAAGCACTTTCATTTTCGCCCCGATACGCGGGTTTGGCCATATAAGGGTCAGCATTGGCAGAAAAGGCCGGACCGTGGGTGCGGCAACTTGGAAGCGAAAGAAGGGCAATGACCAAAAGGCTGACAAACAAAGAGATGTGTTGGATTTTCATGACTGTTAGATTTTGAAAAAATGATGGTACAAAGGTAAAGGCGCTTGGCTGCGCCCTAAACCCCGAAAAACGTGAATTTGGGAAAATCCCGGCTTTGGCGGGTAAAGGGGAGAAGCCATACCCCGGAAAAGGGGGGAGGGGTGAATTTTTGAAAACCACCCTTTGTGGGGTTGTCAGCGGATGCCATGTACGGGCACTTTTGCCTCAGATTTTTTCACCAACCATTCTAAATTTTGACATCATGAAAAACATGACACCTTTTTTCGCCGCTTGCTTTTTTGCAACCATTTCGATGCTTATTGCTAACCCTGCAAATGCCCAAAACTGGAACATCCTTGGAAACAGTAGCACCAATCCTACCCTCCATTTTATCGGTACTACAGACAACAAACCGCTACTCTTCCGTGTGAACAACCAACGGGCAGGTCTGATTGACCCTACAAAATCCAATACCTTTTTTGGGTCAAACACCAACGGCATCAACAGCACAGGCGAATCCAATACCGCCTTTGGCAACAACGCCCTGAATGCCAACACCTTGGGCAACAACAACACCGCTATAGGCAGAGACGCGCTTCGGCTCAACACAACAGGCGGCGACAATACGGCCGTCGGCACTGCTTCGCTTGCAAAAAACACTACTGGGGTATGGAATGCAGCTTTTGGCAATGGTGCATTGCACAGCAGCACTACCGCATCCTCCAACACCGCATTGGGCGACCTTGCACTCACGGCCAACCTGACCGGCAGCGCAAACACCGCAGCCGGTGAGGATGCCCTGCGACGCAACACCACCGGTGTTGGCAATACCGCCCTCGGCGAAAACGCCCTCAACTACAATCTTACTGGCTCGAACAATACAGGTCTGGGTCGCTGGACCTCCGTCGTCAATTTCAACAATGCCACTGCTGTTGGTTTTGCTGCCACAGCCAATGCCAGTAATAAAATCCGGTTGGGCAATGCCACGGTCACCAGCCTTGAAAGCCAGGTGAACCTTACCGTTACTTCTGACAGTCGCTTCAAAAAGGATTTACGAGAAGATGTTTCTGGCCTCGATTTTATTATGCGCCTTCGCCCTGTCACTTACCATTATGACATACGAGCGCTCAACAATTTCTACGGCGTAACGGAGCGCATACGAGCGGACGCCTCCAAAGACAGTGGAAAACAACAAGATGTGGAAAAAGAACTGGCAGAACTCGATGCCAATGCCCGCGCCGCAGAACAAATACGCTATACCGGTTTTTTAGCGCAGGAAGTTGAAGAGGCAGCAGCCGAGTCTGGATACGATTTTAGCGGGGTATCAAAGCCCCAAAACGATGGCGACAACTATGGTCTCCGTTACGCCGAATTCACGGTGCCGCTGGTAAAAGCGGTCCAGGAACAGCAGCGCATCATCGAACAACAAGGTCGCCAAATTGCAGCTATACAGGAAATGGTGCAGGCGCTTATTACCAGTACCAGCAGCGAACGCAAAGTCGAAAATCTTGCCGCCATTGCCCCACTTGTGCTTTCTCCCAACCCCAGCATTGGCACAGTTACGCTTACATTCGCCCTTCAAAACGACGCAGAAGTAGGTGTTTCGCTTTTTGATCAATTGGGACGATTGGTGCTTTCTGAACAACTTGGATTGTTGAAAGCTGGCTCCAACCACCATAATCTTGATCTCCAAAGATTGCCCAACGGCACTTACTTCGTGTATGTGGTTTTGGATGGGCTGCCTCAATCGAAACAAATCGTTCTGAATCGGTGATCCCAAACAAGTCCATTGATTTTGCAGCTTGACAGCGTGCGGCATGGTTGCCGCACGCTGTCAACGCATTACTTTTGGCCAAGAAATTCTTATCGCTTTTGAAACGCCCACTCCTTATCCTTGCAAGTTGCCTGTTGCTGGTAGCTGTATCTGGCATCAAGTGGTTTTCCGGTCTCTTGATCGAAGGGCTTCCAGTGCCGGGTGAGGTGCCGGGCGAAATCGGCGTGTACAAAGAAGAAGCAGAAAACCAAGCGATGAGCTTGGCGGAGATGAGCCGATTGCCAGAAACGGCGTTTGCCATTCGGGAAGACTGCTGTGAATTCGGTACGCCAAAAGGTCCAATATGGTTGCGGTTCAAAGTAAGGAACGACAGCACCCTGAACCAATTTGACAAAACCAAAACCCAGTTTTTTACCGAAATCATCAACCCATTCATTCCAAAAATCAATTATTACGAACTTAGCGAGACGGATGTTTTGCGCACTTCGTATGTGACTGGTTCTAAGGGTTTTACTTTCTCCGAACGACCGGATACCAATAACCGCAACTTCCGTTTCCCGCTCACCCTAGCCCCCGACAGCACGGCTCAGATTTTCATCCGTCTTGAGTCAGATGCACCACTCCACCTCCGGATCCTTTTTTTTGAACAAGGCGAACGAATCTATCACCAACAAAGGGTGGTGGATATCCTGATGACCATTTTTCTGGTGTTTTGCACCCTGTTTTTGGTTTTGTCGGGAATCTTGATCGCCGTCAGCCGCGAGTATTTCAACTGGTACTACTTTTTTTACATCCTCGTCACTACACTTTTTATCCTGGCCCATTTGGGGCTTGGTTTCTGGTACGCTTGGCCTGATTACCCACTATTACAACACATCGTTCCGGCAGCCCTCAATACACTTCGGCTTATTTTTGGTATCCAGTTTTTCAGGCTTTATTTTGATTTGCCCCACAGCGCTCCACGGTTCGACCGCTTTGTGAGCGGAAGTGTCCGGGTACTGATCGCCACCTTATTTTTCCAGATCATTGCCCAAATCTTCGGCAATTTCCAATGGGTACTTTATCCATTTTTTGTATTCCTGATGCTGTTTTGCGTCACGATGCTTGTATGGGTGCTTTATGAAATGCTTTTCAAAAAGCGCACGCGCTTTTCTTTCCTGATTCTGGTCATAGGGCTCAATTTTGTAGGAGTAGGAGCCACTAGCTTGCAATATTTAGGCTTCAGTCCTGCATTTTTTGACGTTACTGCCGACTTATTGACGGGCTTTGGCATTGCCAATACCTTCTTTTTACCGCCCTTCGTGATCGCCGCTTTTTTTCTGGAAATGGTGCTGGTGTTCTACTTTTCGGTAAGCCGATTTCTGCGTTTGATTGAAAAAAACCAGCGCGCCGAACTCCGAATAGCACGCGCCAAAGAGGAAGGCCTGAATGCCCTGGTAATCGGCACTGAAAACGAACGCAAACGCATCGCCCGCGATCTCCACGACGGCGCCTGTGTCAACCTGGCCGCCATCAACATGAAAATGGATATGCTGCGCGAGCACCTCTCCGATTCGCCCGATATGGCCGAACGGGTGCGCGACATCGCCGACGACCTCGACGCTACCTACCGCGAAGTGCGCGGCATCTCACACGACCTGATGTCGAAGGCCCTCGAAAAGACGGGGTTGCCTGCAGCCCTCGAAGAACTCGCCGTGCGTGCCCGACAGGCCCAGCCTGGACTTGATGTCCAACTTTTTTCAAACTACCCCCTCGACGAAATAGGCGGATTGGAAAAAATCCACATCTACCGCATGGTGCAAGAATTGATTGGCAATGTGCTCAAACACGCCAAAGCCCGGCACGTCAACATTCAACTGCTTGAAAACGAAGGAAATCTACTACTTACCGTTGAAGACGATGGGCAAGGTTTTGACCCGAAAAACATCGAGTCCGACGGCATTGGGCTTTCTAATATCCGAACCCGCGCCGAGGTGTTGCGGGCAAAAATGCACCTTGATTCGGCGCCGGGGAAGGGGACTTTTGTGAGTGTTGAGATACCGATGTCATAATTACAACCCCTTCCGTAACCTCGCCACCGGGATATTCAACTGCTCCCGGTATTTCGCCACCGTGCGCCGCGCGATGTTGTAGCCTTTTTTCAATAAAATGGTTTTGAGTTTTTCGTCAGAAAGCGGGCGGCGTTTGTGCTCCTCGGCGATTACTTCCGAAAGGATTTTTTTTACTTCCAGGGTGGATACTTCTTCGCCGTCCTGTGTGCTGAGGCTTTCGGAGAAAAACTCTTTCAGGCGTTTGGTACCAAATTCTGTCTGAACGTATTTGGAGTTCGCCACGCGGCTCACGGTCGAGATGTCGAGGCTCGTTACGTCGGCGATGTCCTTGAGAATCATGGGCCTGATCTTCTTTTGGTCGCCGGTGAGGAAATACTCTTCCTGGTGTTTGAGGATAGCACCCATGGTGAGCATCATTGTTTGCTGGCGCTGTTTGATGGCGTCAATAAACCACTTGGCTGAGTCTATTTTTTGCTTGATAAAAAGAACGGCTTCCTTTTCTTTTTTGTTGGCGCGTCGTCCGTTTCGGCCATCGTGGAAGGCCTTGAGCATGTCGCGATATTGATCGTTGATGCGCAGGTCGGGGGCGTTGCGGGCGTTGAGTGTGAGTTCCAGTTCGCCGTCGCGGTTGCTAACGATATAGTCGGGTACCACGTAATTGTTGGCGCGGTCGCCTTTGGAAGCGAAGCCGCTGGCAGGTTTTGGGTTGAGTTTGAGAATCTCGTTGATCGCGTCGCGCAGGTCTTCTTCTTCAATGCCAAGTTGTCGGCAGAGCTTAGGGTAGTGTTTTTTGGTGAACTCGTCAAAATACTGGTCAATGATGCGCAAGGCTATCTGTACCACAATTTTATCTTCATGCGACAGCGAATCGTCGTCTTGCCGTAGTCGGTGCTGAAGTTGAAGGATCAGGCATTCACGAAGGTCGCGTGCGCCGATACCCGGCGGGTCGAAGCGTTGGATTTTTTGAAGAATTTGCTTGATCTCCTTTTCGTGGGTGCTGATGTTTTGGCTGAAAAGGAGATCGTCCACCATGGCCGAAGGTTCGCGGCGGAGGTAACCATCGTCGTCAATAGAGCCGATGACCTGAAGCGCAATGGCGTGTTCGCGCTCGTCGTCAAGTTTGAGCATTCCGAGTTGTTGCTCCAGATATTCGTGAAAAGTGTTCTCGAAAGCGAGCGGCACTTGTTTGTCTTCCTGATCGCCTCCCCGGCTGTCGTCGCGGGTTTTGTAGGTGGAAGGGTCGTCTTCTATAAAATTGATGAGATAGTCGTCAAGGTCGGGGCCATCGTCGTCGCGGAGACCGACGGAGTCATCTTCATCGACATAATCGTCAGCCGTTTCGCGGTCAATTTCGAGGATAACATCTTCAGTGGCAGTGATACCATCCCCTCCTAAATCGTCGTCTGCCTGACCGCTCTCGACCTTCTGTTCGCGTTCGTAATAGCTCAGGTCAGCGTCGGAGAGGTCCATATCGCTCAAGCCCTCGGAGAGGTCGGCAGTTTCATCGCCTTCTTCCAGGGCAGGGTTGGCTTCGAGTTCTTCTTCAATACGTTGTTCGAGGGTAGCTGTAGGGATTTGCAGCAGTTTCATCAATTGAATCTGCTGAGGGGATAGCTTTTGCTGTAATTTTTGAGAGAGCGACTGCCTCGGTCCGTATGAAGATGCCATTGAGCGGTTGGGATGCTTTCACTATGAGTGATCAGGGTTTAGAGCTCAAATTGGAAGGGTCTGAAAACGGCCATAGCAAATAAAAGGCCAGTTTTGAATTCAAAAGGATTTCAAACGCTTATCTTTTCTGAGAAAACCCCGAAAAATTTCACTAAACAATTGATTTTCAAGTTTTAAAGAAAATAATTCTTCAAAAAAGTTCGACAAAACTAATTGAAAATATTTGGCAAGGATACAGCAATTTTCTCTTTTGAGGGAACGGTTTAACTTTCAAAAGAAACGGTTTTTTTTCTTTAAAACAACTCCCCCTGTTCTGCAAATCTAACCGGGTTCTCATGCCGGAGCAGCAGCATTTTTGTGTCAAGCCCGTAGAAATACCCGCGTAACTCGCCGGCTTTACCAATAACCCGGTGGCAAGGCACCACAATTGCGATGGGGTTGCTCCGGTTGGCCATACCCACAGCACGCGAAGCATCGGGATTGCCCAACCGTTCGGCGATGGCGGAATAAGAGGTGGTTTTCCCGTACGGGATTTTTACCAATTCCGCCCAAACCTGACGGTGGAATTCGGGCGCGCCACCCCAGTCTAGTTTCAAGTCGAAGTCCTGCCTTGCCCCAGCAAAATATTCCGCAATCTGTCGGGCGCACTCTGCAACGGGATGGTTTTCAAGCATTTCCGTAACCTCTTGCGCAGTAGTCTCCGCAGAGGCCTCTCGTCCCTCGCAAAGTTGTACAGTACGGACGCCGAGCTCGCTGCCGGTAATTTCCATGCGGCCAATGGGGGTCGGAATGATGTATTTAATTAGCATAAGTTTTTTGATTGATGATTGCCGATTACATGATTGTTGATTTTTGAAGTGATGGCCGATTTACTGAAGTTTTATGGATGATCTACGGCAAGAGCACCTACATCACCCATCAAAAACATTTCCATCATCCATTCCATCAAAAATCAACAATCATGTAATCGGCAATCATCAATCAAAATAATATTCAATTAATCCATTTGGTCTTATCCGCCAGCCCTCCCAATTGCTCCCAGGTCAACAGCACATCGCTCGCACCAACGGCATAAGGCGCCACTTCATAAGCGTTGTAAAAGAATCGAATGCCTTCTGCTACCACGCCGACGTTGGCAGGCATGGGCAGTTGTGTGATTTCGGAATAAACAAGCTCACCCAAAGGGTCGGTCTCCTTCAACCCTTTCAAAATTTTATAAGCCTTCTCCAGGGCAGGGCGAACGGCGTTGGTATCGCTCACTAAATCAGTGATTTCCAGGGGTTTTGCGTCTTTGGCGAGGTCGTAAGAAACCAGCAAACCAAAAGGGTTCGGGTGCGCGCCGCCCGTGAAAGAATAGCCGTCCATTTGAATCGTGGCGACTTTGGCGTTCAAAAAAGGGACGGTGTCCGTGATTTCGGTGGAATACCCCATTATATAATCAGGGTTCTCTTGGAGGATATCCAGGTACATTTGAACAAATTGCTGCCCCGCAGTATCGAGCGCTTGAGCAAAATTTGACTGTCCATTTCCGCCCACTGTACTGAGGATATAATTCTCCACCGATTTGTTCAAAGCTGCCGCAATAGTCGCGCCCCCCCCCGAAAAAACGGGGTAAGAAACGCTGAATTCAGCACACAAGCCTTTGGCTTCGTCCACACAATGCCGTTTGGAAAATTGGCTGCTCTCTGCCTTCATTCCATTTGCTGGTTGGGGGGTAGTGTCTTTAGATTTACAAAAAAGGAGCGCCACAGCGCAAAAAACCATTAAAGTTGCTGGAAGTAGTTTTCTCATAAAAAGATGTACGGGTGAAATTTGGGCGCGAAAGTAAGACATGCTCCAAGTTCTAGAACAAGTACACCGTCTGGAAATTCAAACAGTGACTGTTCCAACTTTTACCTCCACGAGGGGATTTCCGGGAATCGTACATCAGCAGCAGCGAACGATTCCAGCGCACCGTGAAGCCCAAATTTCGGGTGGCAAAAAAATTGGCGCCCAACACAATACCGAGGTCGTTTTTTTTCAGGTAATCAGGCGCCACGCCATTGAGCCAGTTAAAATCGTCGTCCACCTTCGAGCTAATCAATCGCGCGTATGAAAGCCCGATATTGAACGAAACTTTGTAATAATTGAGTTTTTCCTCATCGTATTCAATGAGCCAATCTTTGAAATGCCATTGGACTGGCACCTCTACATAGTTGAGTGTCAGGGCAAAAGGGTTGGGGTCGTACTCGCTCGGGATGAGTTCGTTTTGACAGCCGCGCTGAGAAAAGAGGAATTCCATGCTTGCTTCTGTGCGCCCCTGAAGTCGGGTGATGACGCGAAGCCCACCTTGGAAACCAAGTTTGTTGTAGCCAGCCGATAGGTCGCCGTCAATCTGAGAAGCGGTAAGCCCCAGCACTGCGCCTGCGCGGAAACGAGGCTGGGCAGCAAGCAGCAGGGGGAGGAATGCCAAGAGGAGGAAAGGGAGTTTTTTCATGATACAGTTATTGTGTTTAACAAAGCAGGGGACAATGATGTTTGTTTTGGACAGGATTTACAGGATAAGCAGGATTTATACCCCTATCCATCCTGCTTATCCTGTAAATCCTGTCCAAAAATTAACTTGTAAGAACCTACTTTGAGCGTGGTATTTTTGCCCCACAAAATTGCTGAGAAAACCCGAGACAATATGCGCTACACGCAAACAACCCTCAAAAAAATTGAAGACATCTTCGACGAACTCGACTATACCGTCCGCTACGAGAAGGGCAGTTTCCAGAGCGGCTATTGCCTCGTGGAAAGCCGCCGCGTGGCCGTGGTCAACAAGTTTTTTGACATTGAAGCGCGGATCAATACGCTGCTGGATATTCTTTCTAAGCTGGACTATGACCCGACGGAGCTTTCGGAGAATGCACGGGAGCAGATGGAGAAATGGAAGAAGAGTGGGGAGTAGTTGAAAGTTTCAAGTTTAAAGCAACCGGGGAACAGATGCTCTATCCTCCGGGCGATTTTCCACGAAAGGTTGTTGTCCAAGAGAAACATCAGGCAGCAACAGCCTGGGGGACAATAAGTTTGGTCTTCTCCGCCTCTGCTGCATAAGCCAGCACAGCCATAATGTCGGCCTCGGTCAGTTTTGGGAAATCGTCCAAAATCTCCGAAATGCTCATGCCCGCAGCCAGATAGCTAAGCACGTCATAGACTGTAATACGCATCCCCCGGATACAAGGTTGGCCGCTGCGCTTGCCCGGTTCGATGGTGATGATGTTTCTAAAATCGCTCATGATCGTCAAAATTGTAGGAACAAAATTAGGAAAAGCAAGGCGAATTTGTTCACTTTTTGTGAGATGGTGTCTTACGGTCCCGAGATGTTATACCACACGGCAAGATATTGACCGGGTGACTTGAAGTCCCCGGTCAATATCTTGCCGTTCCGAACCTCATCACTTGTCAAGCAGCAGCTTCCGCACCGCCGCCACATCTTTCATCCGCGCTGCGGGTATGATGCCCGCTTTTTCAAAGGTTTTCAGGTCGTCGAGAAAGACTTCACGATAAGTGGGGTCGTCTTCGTTGAAAGGTTTATCCATCCACTTTTTGTACTCGGCTAGGGCAGCGTCTTTTTTGCCTTGGAATAGCAGGGCGGGCGCGAGGTTGCTGGGCAGGTACTTATTGTCCGGGTCGAGCGCCATGCCTTCGCGGACATCAGATTCCACCTCCTCAAATTTTTTCAGGAAAAAGCCCACCCAGGCCCGGTTGTTGAGTGCTTCAGCGAGGGCGGGGTTTTGCTGAGGGTCGATTTTGACTCTTTGACGTAAGGTGTCGCAGAGGATGCTGTGGAGTTGGTATTGGGTGAGGGTATCGGATTCCTTTTCGATAAGGTCTTTAAGAAAAAATACCGGGTTGTCCTCATATAACTCTGCCAACTCTGCCCGCACCTGATCCAAAAACCTCTGAAACTGTGCATTCATAGGAGCCTCGCGCACCAATTCCGAGCAGAGGGTTTCGGCTTGCCAGAAGAAATCCCAAGCTTTTGTTATATCTTGCAATTGATTCTGGCTAAACGCACCCAATCTAAAGTATGAAACTGCCAATCCGTTTTTGAAGTCCACATTTTGTAGATAGGAGGCATGGAGTTCTTCAAACAAGTGGGACATTACTTCAAAACATATAAACGCCTTGTCCAAATTGCCTAGCGAGGTGTTTATCTCACCAAGTTTTCCGTAAGAAACTGCCAATCCGTATTTGAATTCTACATTTTGCGCAAAGGTACTGTAGAGTTCTTTTGACAGCTGATTGTACTGTTCATAATGCCGTAAGGCAGCATCCAAATTGCCCAGCGAGGTATGAGTATTTCCGAGAAATTGGCAAGAAATAGCCAGTCCGTTTTTGAAGTCCACATTTTGCGGAAAGGCATTGTAGAGTTCTTTTGACAGTCGGGAGCGTTCTTCAAAAAAAGTCAAAGCTTTGTGCAAATCGCTCAGTGAAAGGTGCGTCTCGCCGATTTTGGAGTACGAAATAGCCAGTCCGTTTTTGAAGTCCACATTTTGCGGAAAGGCATCGTAGAGTTCTTTTGACAACAAGGAGCCTTTTTCAAAAAAAGTCAATGCGTTGTCCAAATTGCCTATGTAGGTGTGTGTCATGCCAAGTTTACGATAGGACATTGCCAAATCATTTTTGAATTCCACATTTTGCGGAAAGTCAATGTAGAGTTCTATTGACAAACGGGAGCTTTCTTCAAAAAAAGTCAATGCCTTGCTCAAATCGCCTAGTGAAGAGTGCGTTTCCCCGAGTTTGGAATAAGAAAATACCAATCCGTTTTTGAAGTCCATATTTTGTGGATACGCTAGATAGAGCTCTTTTGACAACCGGGAGCTTTCTTCAAAAAAACTCAATGCCTTGTCCAGATTGCCCAGTGAAGAGTGCGTCGCCCCGAGGCTGGAATACGATATTGCCAATCCGTTTTTGAAGTCCATATTTTGCGGATACGTTAGGTATAGCTCTTTTGAAAGATCGAAGTTCTTTTCAAAAAAAATCAAGGCCTTGTCCAAATCACCCAGTGAAGAGTGCGTCTCCCCGATATTTTGATAGGAAACCGACAAGTTGTCTTTGAAGTCCACGTCTTGAGGATACACCTCACAGAGTTCTTTTGACAATCGGGAGCGTTCTTCAAAAAAAATTAGGGCCTTGTCCAGATTACCCAACGAGGTATGGGTATTGCCAAGCTTGGAGTATGAAATCGCCAAGTTGTTATAGAAAAATGAGTTATTGGGATCCGTATGTAACATTTTTGTATATACCTCTTGGCAAGTGAGATAGGCTTGCAAGGCGAGTTCGAGTCGCCCAACAGAGAAGTACATATCACCTATATGGCCGTGTGCATTGGCCTTTTGCCAGTCCTCGGCCTGAGGGTGCGCGATGACGAGCGGCAGTACGCGCAATGCTTTTTCATACCGGTGGTTTTCGCGGTAGAAGTCAGCAGCATCCTGAAGTATTTCCAAATCCGTGCTATCCAGGCGCACTAAGCCGTCAAAGAGGGCTTCCGCTTTAGCGGGGTTAAATTTCACGCCGTACATATCTGCTAGCAACCTGACTTGGGCAATGATCTTTTGTTTGGTTTTTGCGGTTGCCAGTTTTCGAGCGTCCAATTTTTTTTGGTCATCGGCATCTTGTGCTTCTTGTCCGATTATTTGTTCGATGAGCTTGAAGGGGTCAGCGTTTTCGAGCATTTCAATGGCGGAGTCAATTTTCCCGTCTTTGAACAATTCCAAGGCTTGTCGGTACAGGCTGTCCACGTCGTCGAAATTGATGCGGGCAAATTTTTCGGCCAGCACATCGAGTTCCTTTTTTTGGTTGTCGTATTGTTCCTGTAGCAGTTTTTTCTGTTCCTCAAACTGTTGTGCGGTCAGACGAGCCTCTTGCAGTTCCTTGCGGATTTTGGCTTTCTCGCGCTCAAAACCAGCCAGCAGCGACTTGTCAGAAATGTCGTAGTAGTCTTTCTTGGCCGCATCTACCACCCCGGCTTTGGCGAGGACAATGTCGGCGCCGAGCTGCTCCTCGCCGCTCAGTTTCAGTTGCTCGATTTCTTTGTTGTTCACGAGTTCGTAGCCTGCTTTCTGCACCTCGGTCAAGAAGACCCAGTCGCCTGCCTTTCTGCCTTGGAACACGAGGCGTAAATTGCCTGATTGGTCGGATGTGGCCGGCACGGCATCGGTGAAGATGACCTGCGCGTTGGGCACGGGGCGTTTGTTGGAGTTTTGCTCGCGAACGGTGGAGAGTTGGATTTTTTGGGCGTTCGCCGTCGTCGAGACTATGGCGAGTAAAAGGGTTGTAGTAAAAAGAGAAAATTGTTTTTTCATGGTGTGGGAGATTTGAATGGTGGCTAAATGTACCGGCGGCTTTAGCCGCAGGATGCTTAAAGGGGGAAATTCGGAATCAGGCTTGGCGTTCCTGCGGCTAAAGCCGCCTTTGCTCGTGCTCCTGCGGCTAAAGCCGCCGGTACAGCTATTTCGACTGCAAAATAATAGGGATTTCTTCATTTTCTAGTACTGGGCTGGTGTTGTCCCAAAGATCAAACCCTTGCAGAAAAGCCTCGATGCGCTGCTCTTTTCGCTGCTTGGCAAAAGGAATCGTCAGCGAAAATACCCCTGAGGCATTGGTGGTAACAGACAAATCTTGGACTCGGATTTGCACTCCAGCGAGGGGGTTTCCTTGCTCATCTTTCACCGTTCCAAAAACACGACCCAGACTGTTATCGCGGTAAATAGGCAAGCTAATTCGCTTGCCGGAAAGCACAAACGCCGTGTCTATTTTTACAAAACCGGGGGCTACGAAACGCAGCTCGATGGTTTCGTCCCGAAAATTTGCCGGAATACCTTTGAAATCGGCCTCTGTCTGAATGGATAGGGTCTTGGATTCATCGCCGTATTGCAGGGTGACGGTGCCGCTCTCAAAGGGAAGTTCCAGATTGGGCGTTCGGTTGTCCAGCGCGACATTCAGCGAAAGCGGCTCTCGCATTTGCTGATACCGAACCCAGAAAAACGTCCCACCAATCGCCAGTACCGGCACAAAAAGCAAGAGAAAAAGCCACAACCGACGCTTGGTCTCGCTTTCGGTGTGGATGGTTCGGTCGCCAATCTCCACGTTGCCGCCTGCTGATATGGTGGAGCCGACCACCAGGTTTTTGCTGTTGACGATGGAGATGGCGCGTTCTATTTCTTCGCGAAAGGCTTTAGTGTCGGGGTGACTTGAAGTCACCCTGACACTTTCCTCGATTTCCCGAAGCAAATCTAGCAAGCCCGCGCGAATCTGATTCTGCGTCAAATTCGCCTCCGCATGGCTGACGGTTCCAAGCCGAATTTGCTTTCGAATATCTTGAAAACGAGCAGATTGTAACAAGGCTTCGTCCAATTTTGGACTGTTGTCCAACAGGCTGCGGAGTTGCGTCAGCGCAGCGGCCAATTCGTCGCGGGCGATGAGGTCGCGGATGTTGGAGAGGAAGGTTTTACTGTCCATGTTGGTTTGTTTCAGCAGATTTAAGTTGTGGGTGTCTCATACGTGCCTATTTACCGCAGAGACGCAGAGATGCAGAGTTTTGATAATCAAATTGTAAGACTCCGCGCCTCTGCGCCTCTGCGGTGAATAAGCCCACAACCACCCTCATTTTTCGCTGCCAAGTTATGATGGATAAACAAAATGGAATAATCCGAATTTTCCCTTATTTTTGAATACAAAACCCACCTCACCAATGAATTCCTTCAAATCCCCTACCCTATCCATACCCGCCTCGTTTGACGGGGTCTTCTTTGTCACCCTTCGTTTGCGGGATGCCCTGCCGGAGAGTTTTGGACAAAGTCTTGCACTTCAATACTACAGCAAACAGCTCAAATTCGCCCAACATCCTGACAGTATAGCGCAATTGCGGCAAGCCCGCAAACGCCTTTTCGCTCGGTATGATGATGCGCTGGATTTGGAAAAATACGGCCATAGCTACCTACGCGAACCTGCTTTGGCCAAAATCATGGCCGACGAAATACTTCGTTGCGATGGTACGGATTATACGTTGTTGGCTTATTGTATTTTGCCCAACCATGTCCATTTGCTGTTGGATTTGCGCAGCACACTTGCCGAAGATCCAGCCTTGGATGATCTCGAAAGTTATCAATATCAACCGCTGCGCAACATTGTAGGAAAAATTCAACATGCCACGAAAGCACCCTTGAAAAAAGCATTGCAGCAATTAGGAGAGCACATTGACCCTAGGACGTTCCAGAAGCATAGCGCTAACGGAAGCGTGAAAATGGACGGGAAATTTTGGCATGAACGGACTTTCGATTTTCGGGTACTGGATGCCGCTGAGTTTGAAAAGATAGTCCAGTACATCCTCTATAATCCAGTGAAGGCGGAGCTGGTGAAGGATTGGGTGGATTGGAATTTTTCGTATTGGCCTGAATAAATTAACACAAGTAATTTTTTGAAACACATAGGCACAGTAGGACACATAGTTCTGATTTTCAAACCTATGTGTCCTACTGTGTCTATGTGTTTCAATTTTTCTGTGCTTTGGCACTTATAAATAAAAAAGCACTTTCAGAGTTGTGCGTTAAAAAATAGCGCCCGCTCAGATTCACTCCGAGCGGGCGCTTGCAACTTGTAACTTGTAACTAATTACTTACTAACCACCAACTTCCGAACACCCACTTCCTGACCTGTGCGGAAACGCAAATAATACACCCCGCCAGGCAGGTTTGTGCAGTCAATTCTGACCACGCTTTCCTGCTCGCTGATGTCGGTCAGAAGAACTCGGCCTGTTGCGTCAATCATGGAGATTTCCAAAGTGGAAGCCACCGGAAGACTGAACACAACGTTTGTGAAGCCGCTCGTCGGGTTGGGTTGGAGGCTAACGCCGGTGAGCCAAGCCGGTTCTTTTGTGCTGCTGGTATTTTGCAACTTGATGTCCTCCTCGGAGTAAATGCAACCGTTTGCGTCAGTGATCTGTACACTGTAATTGCCTTCTCCAAGACCCGTCACGTCTTCCGTGTTGGCTATCACGTTGGCGTTTGCGTCGGTCCATTCATATTGGAATGGGCCAGTGCCGCCCTCTACTGTGATGTCAATCGAGCCGACCTGCTGGCCGTTCACGTCGTTGTTCACGTTCACGCCCGTGAACACGACCGCACTGGTTACCTTAACATCAAAGAAGCAAGTTCCAGCGTTGCCGCTTGCGTCCGTGTAAGTATAGGTCACGGTGGTAGTCCCTTCAGGGAAGATCGAACCACTCGCCGGGCCGTCTAGTACCCATTGACCGTTACCGGCCAAAAGGCAGTTGTCCTCTGCCACTGGCGATGCATAATTCACCACGTTGTCGTAAGAACAAGCCACGATATCAGCAGGGCAAGTAAGTACTGGAGCAATGTTGTCCACCACATTTACCAATGCTGTTGCAGCGGCGCTGTTGCCCGAAAGGTCCGTCACTATTACTGTCACGATTTGCGTTCCAAGTTGTTGGCAATCAAAATTTTGAGGTACTATGCTCGTGCTGGCGATACCGCAGTTGTCTCCAAATTGAGCCGAAAGATTAGCCAGCGTCACTTGCACGGTACCGTTGTTATTGAGGGCAAGGGTTGCATCCTGAGCGGTAACCGTCGGCGCCTCATTGTCCGATGAAGTGAGTGATACAGAAGTGCTGGATTGACAACCATTGTTGTCAGTCACTTGCACGGTATAGGTCCCTGTTGGCACATTGGAAAGTGTATTGCCCGTTGCACCATTGCTCCAAAGGAAAGCATACGGCTGGGTGCCGCCAGTAATGGCGGCTGTGGCAGAACCCGTTGCATCGTTCGGGCAAAGTGGGTTAGTGGTTTGAACATCCCAGGAAGAATATGGAGCAGGTTCAGCAACAGCAGCATTGGCGCTGAAGTCGCAACCGTTTGCATCTAACACGTTTACTGTGTAGGTGCCGCCTTCGAGATTGGAAATGGTTGCAGTAGTGCCGCCATTGCTCCAGGCGTACGTGAATGGCGCAGTACCGCCTGTGAGGGAGACTGTAACCGAACCATTGGCCGCCCCTGCGCAAGTCACGTCCACAATTGTTTGCTGGGAAGAGATAGCGCACAGGAATGAGGTAACTTCCACCATTTGCTCAGAAGTGCATCCATTTTCATCTGTAACAACCACTGTGTAGGTTCCAGGTGTGAGGTTGCTGATGCTCTGGGTGGTGGCACCTCCGTTCCAAAGGAAGGTGTATACCCCTGTTCCGCCCGTCGGGTTGACAGTAGCCGTGCCGTCATTGGCGCCGAGCGCTGACTCCGAGGTGGAAGTTGCGTTGGCGTCCAAAAGGGCTGGTTCGGTGATATTGATGCTGAGCAATGCAGGACAATTATTTCCGTCGGTAATATTGACGGTGTAAAGCCCGGCGGCAAGATTGCTCACTGCGGCTGTCGTCTCGCCATTGCTCCAGGCATAGGTGGTAGGATTTGCTCCCGTTGTGACCAAAACTTCAGCCGCACCGTTGCTGGCGCCGTGGCAAGCCAGATTCGTCCCCGAAATGTTGGCAGCCAGAGTGCAGTTGAATGAATTGACCGTCACAGTTTGAACCGTGCTGCAACCATTGGCGTCTGTCACTACAACGTTGTAATTCCCGGGAGCAAGGCCCGAAATGCTTTGTGTTGTGCCGCCATTGTCCCAGTCATAAGTATAATTGGCGATGCCGCCGGTTGGGTTGGCAGTGGCTGTTCCATCATTTTGGCCAAAGGCTGATTGTGCGGTAGCACTGGCATTGGCAATCAAAACGGTGGGTTGTGCAATGAGTAAAGAAGTTGTTGCTGAGCAGTTTTCAGCGTCGGTTATCACCACGACATACGTACCTACTCCAAGACCTGAAATGGTAGCGGTGCTGCCGCCATTGCTCCAGACATAGCTGTAATTTCCGTTACCGCCTCCGCCTGCTGCGGTGGCTTCGCCGGTTAGGCCGCCAAAGCAAAGCACATCGTTTTGGTTAGCAATAGAGGCTGTAACCGGGTGGCTTTGCATCACAATGGCTGTGGCCGTTTGGGTACACCCATTGTCAGCATTTGAGACCAAAATAGTGTAAGTGCCTACCGAATCCACGAGCGGGGTTTGGGTGTTTTCTCCTGAAACAATGTGCCCCCCATCTGTGGCCGTCCATGCGTAACTGAAGTTTGCGCCTTGTGACGAACCTGTACCGTTGAGTTGAAGTTGCGAAGTGTTGCAGTTCAAGTTGCCGGGCGTAACAGCAGAAGCCGTAGGTGGCGTGTTGTTCAGCGCAACAATTGCTGAAGCAGTAGAAGTACAGCCGTTCAAAGTGTCCGTGACTACAAGATTGTAAGTGCCTGCTTGCCCCACGGTCGGGTTTTGCAAACTTGAAGTGAAATTATTCGGACCCGTCCAGCCAAACGTTGAATTGGTATCAGGTGTGGTACCATTGATCACCACGCTATTGACTATACAAGTGAGCGTATTGCCGGAGGCTGATGCGCCAGGGGCATTGGTATTGGAGGTTACGTTGGCCGTTGCCGTGCTGGTACAGGTAGTGATACTGTCTGTTACGACGACGTTGTAAGAACCAGAAACGTTCACTGTTGGGCTTTGCTGGGAGGAGGAATAGCCATTTGGCCCCGTCCAGCTAAAGCTTGGGCTGGCTGCATTGGTGGTGGTGAAAAGTGTAACGGATGAGGCGATACAATTGATGATACCACTGGTGGTGTTGAGCGAAGGTGGTTGCGTGCCGGTCACTGTAGTGGTCGAAGTTTTCGTGCAGCCATTTACGCTGTTGGTTACTTTCAAGGTGTAGGTTCCTGTTGCATTCACGACAGGTGTAAGCGATGTGCCGCCGCTCACAATATTTCCGCCATTAGCAGTCGTCCAGAGATAACTAAAATTGGAACCGGATGAACCTGTTCCTTGCAAAGTAGTCTCTGGCACAATGCAGGAGATGGATTGTGTCGGACCTGCATCGGCGTCTGGTTGAACCGTGTTTCCAGGCACGTTTTTGACCGCGTAAGAGGCGCAAGTGGTCAATAAATCTGTTACCTGAATGGTGTAGTTGGCTGGAGCATCTACGGTTGGTGTGGTGGTAGTTCCACCTGACACTATATGCCCATCTACACCTGGAAACCATTGATAGACAATATCTTGCCCAGAGCTCGAGGCAGTCGCGTTGAGTTGGATACTGGGTTGACTACATGTGATGGTGCTTGGATCGGCAATAGATGCAGTAGGGTACACGACGGGTGCCATGTTCACCGTAATGCTCACTTTGCAATTGTTGTCGTCAGTCACACTAACTATATGATTGCCTGCAGTGAGGTTGAAGGCAGTTTCTCCCATTTGGCCGTTTTGCCAGTTGTAGGTATAGTTGGCATCCCAGCCGCCATTGGCGATTACTGTAGCGGTACCAAGAATTCCATTGCAGCCTACAGGAGTATAAGAGTCCAAATTCAGCACGAGTGGCTCTGCAGGGCCTTCCACTACGATGGCGTCGGAAACACCTTCTGTGTCGGCCTGGCCTCGCACTATAACGGTATAGGTTCCAGCCGGGATATTGTTCAAATCCTGGGTAGTAGCGCCATTGCTCCAAAGGTAGGTGTATGGAGGAACGCCGCCGCTGGGGGTGATGTCAATCGCCCCTGTGTTAGTTCCATGGCATTTGATATTAGTAACACTGTTGACAGTAATGACCAATGCCGGGGGTTCGCAATGAGAAACCATGAACTCATATAGCTGTCCTGTGGACAGTTGCCCTGTCTCGTACACTTTCTTATCATATGGGCAAATAGCAAAAATGGTGGGGTAATAACTGATTTGGTAATCACTGGCTATGCTCGGCCCTTGAGTATGGATGATTGGGTAGGGTGTGCCCGCTACCCAGTTGCCTTGTGTGCCACCGACACAACCGGAAGGCCCTGAAAGGCAAGCCTGATTGGTAGAAGCATCGCCTTCAATAAAATATATCCGGACTTCGTTGGTACCGTAAGGGCCATATTCATTCCAGAGGTCTTCTAAGGCACCAGAATTGTGGTAGCCCCAGCAAGGGCCGCACCAGGTGGCCGAAACATCCAGGAAGACGGTGTATCCTGAATCAAGTACGGTATAAAGGTTTGTGGTGAAGCCCCGAACAATATCTGTGGCATTGAAATCAGGCGCGGTGCTCCCATCCGGGATTTGGGCATACGCAGAATTCAGACCCATCATGACAAACACGAGGAGTAAAAGTTGCTTTTTCATAGGCGGATAGCAAGAAAAGTGGTGGTGAATTGTAAAATCGGGGCGAAAAGTACAATTCTCCTATGGTAATCCACATTTATAGAGAATTATTTCGCAAATATGAATGCCAGGCGACAATAACTACTGAGGGAGAAGGTCCCAACCAATCCCAGCTTGTGTCCACCAGCTATAGGTAGAATACCGAACAATGCCTTTTGCTTTGGAAAAAACATGTGTTTCGCCGTTGCCATCAAAGGATATGGGTGAATTATCCACCACCACATTCAGCCTTGGGTAAGTTTGTCCAAAGAGAGAATAATCCTCGGCATAACCGGTTCTGCGGCATTCGCAATAGGGTAAGTTTGTCTTCCAGCCTGAGATTTCAATTTTGGGCGACGTTATGTCCGCCAAGGGGAGGCCATTTATTACGGTAAAATATCCGAATATACGCGAATTTATGTAAGTACCGTGGCTTGGGTTGAAGCGCAGTGTATCCGCCTTGATTTTCAAATAATAGTGATACACACTGTCTTTATCGTAATTCCACCAAGAGAGCACGTCGCCGGTGTAATGGAAGGTTTCTTCCACTTTGAAGCCCTGTGTGTCAAGCCCCACAATTTTGAGTTGTAAGGTATCGTCGGTGTACCCAAAATGGTTGTTGTTGTTCGTGTAATAGTCTTCCCCCCAAAGCCCAATGTAGCGGCTACTTTGGCCGACAGTTAAATTATCAAAACGGATTGGGTTGGGATTTGGGATAGGGTCCGGATCCGGATAAACGCGTGGGTCGTGTTTGCAAGCAGAAAACAGGAGGATGCAGAGTATTGCGGTGGCGAAGCAATGGTGTTGTAGTTTCATGCTGAAAGGTATTTTCTTTCAAAGACCGCAATTATTAAAGCATGGTTGGCTTTACCCATGATTTTCATCCATGCGTTTCAAAGTGGAACATCTTTTCTATAATCCTTCAATTCATCTTCTGATAATGGTGACGCCACCTCATATTCGCTGCGCCAGTTGCGCACAGGCATACGGTCGAGGGGATACCAATTGCCCCACCAATCGAAATACTCCAGGTTGTTGAAATTCAACTTGTAATCGAACTCGCTGGGCACGTCATACACAAAGCCAGGATAGTAATAAGGCCGCTTGTGCTCTATTGCAAACTCGATTTCCTTCAACATCGTAAACGTACCAAGACCGCGTTTCCACTCGTCAGGTTCGTGAATGCAGTAGTTCGCTGCCATGCTCCTTCGACCCATGTGAAAATAACTGGTGGAGACCAGTTTTTCCCCACTAAACACATCGAACTGAATGCCGTAACAAGGCATCAGGCTGCTAAAAGCACTAAAGAAACCATAAATGCTTTCCGGGCGATTGTGTCTAAACCTTTTTGCGTGCCGCTCAAACAACTGCTCGTGCATCGGTTCTATACGGATGGGGCGGCGCAGTATTACCAGGTCTTCGTTTCGGCGCAGACATTTACGCTGGCTTTTGCTAAACTCAAAATTGCGCAAGTCAATGCGCAGCAAAACTACCCGGCAAGGTCGTCCGCGCCATTCCCAGTAGTTGCGCCGGAAAATCTGGTCCGACCAATACGTCCAGCCATCCTCGCAAAATCGATCAAACACCATCGTATGCAAGGGCTGCATCGGGATGTACTCCTCAATGTAGTTCGTATTGAACGAAATGTCTTGAAAGATGGGAAGGGTTGGGCGGTTCACTTTTTAGAATGTGGTCAATGTGTTTAATGTGGTCAATGTGGTCAATGATAAAATGCACCAGAATACAAGGAATGCACCCTGTTCATAGTTCATAGTTCATTTTTTTCGCTTTTTCTTCCCTTTTACCAACTTCATTTCATCCAGCAAATACCCGGCGCCGCCGAACTTGTCCACGATGAAAAGTATATACCGGGCATCCACCATAATGTTGCGGCAAATGGCCGGGTCGTAGTTAAGGTCGCTCATGGTGCCTTCCCAAACGCGATCAAAATTAAGCCCTACAAGGTTGCCATTTGCGTCAATTGCCGGCGAACCAGAGTTCCCGCCGGTGGTGTGGTTGGTGCCGATGCAGGCCACTGGCAAACGCCCGTCAGCGGTGGCGTATTGGCCGTAATCCTTTGATTTCCAAAGCTCGATGAGTTTTTGCGGCACATCAAACTCATAATCACCCGGGATGTATTTTTCCATCACGCCGTCGAGATCTGTTTGGTATTCGTACTGCACGGCATCACGGGGAGAATAGCCACGCACTTTGCCGTAAGTGAGGCGAAGGGTGCTGTTTGCGTCCGGGAAAAACCGTTTTTCTTTAAAAACCTGTATTTGTGCGGCCATGTACTGGCGTTGGAGGAGGTTGATTTGGGGCTGTAACTCCTGAAGTTTAGGCTGAACCTGAGCCACATAGTAGCCTTGCAGACGATCCCAAAGATTGTAGGCTATGTCGTTCGTCAGGTCGTTGAAGATTTCGTCTGGCTTTCGGGCCAGCATTGCCGTCATTTTATCGCGATTAGCAAGGACACTGCCTTCAAAAATCGCTTTAGCGAAGTCGGCATAACCTCCCAAATCCTTTGCCATTGCTTTCACATCGGCGCCACCCCATTCGGGTTTCATATTTTCGCCGTACATCTCAAGCATTGCAGCCAGCACAGCCTCGTCCACTTCCGGGCGGTAGTCTTTGTAGAAATATTCAAGGTTTTCGGCAATGTTCTTTCTTCGGCTTTCAATGGTCCCTTCGTTGGCTTCTACCAGCGGTTGCAAATTGGCGGCTTGCGCCAAAATCTGATTGTTGCGCACCATTGTTTCCAAGTAATAATCACGTGCCAAGGCATACGGTTCAATCTCTGTGTAAAGTTGATTCAGCCGGGGCAACAGGTTTTTCCAGCGGATGTTCCAATCCGGATTTTGCTGGATTCTGCGGGTGAATTCGGCTTCATAGGCTCGTTTTTTTTCAAGGGCTCCGTAGGTTTTCAAACCCTGCATTTCGCCCAGCCATTTTTTCCAGGCGTTGGCAATGCTGGCGTAACGGGAGGAGTAGGCAATTTTCACCGCCGGGTCTTTGCGCATAAAACCGTCCATAATCTTTAGCGCACGGTCGCGAATGGCCACCCTCGCCGGGTCGAGCACTTCGCCTGTTTGGCGTACTGCCGCTTCGGTCAGATACTCGTTGGTCGCGCCTGGGAAGCCATACACCATCGTGAAATCACCCTCTTCGGCACCATCGAGCGAGATGGGCAGGAAATGACGCGGACGGTACGGCACATTGTCTTTTGAGTACGGCGCAGGGTGGTTGTCCTTGTCGGCATATACCCGGAACATAGAGAAATCGCCCGTGTGTCGTGGCCATACCCAGTTATCGGTATCTGCGCCGAATTTTCCAATACTGCTCGGCGGAGCTCCTACAAAACGCACATCACTGAAGGTCTGCGTCACGAACAAATAGAATTGGTTGCCATTGTAAAACGGGCGCACCGAAACTTCTTCCCACTTTTCTTTTTTGGTCGTTGTTTTCAGGCTTGCGATGTTTTTGTCAATCTGCGACTGGCGGTCGCGCTCGCCCATGTTTTCCGTCACGTTTTGCAAAGCGACAATCGTCACGTCTTCCATCCTGACAACAAACTGAACCCAAAGCTCGGGGCATGGAAGCTCCTCGCTGCGGTTTTTAGCCCAATAGCCATCTTCTAAATAGTTGTGTTCCAACGTAGAGTGCGCTTGAATTTGGTCGACCCCACAATGGTAGTTTGTCAGGAGCAAACCCTCAGCAGAAATGATTTCTCCGGTGCAGCCTCCATGGAACCAACAGATCGCATCCTTCAGGCTTGGATTTGCGGGCGAGTAGATATCGTCGGCAGAAAGTTTCAAGCCGAACGATTTCATTTCCTTTTCGTTCTGCTTTTCAAGCAAGGAGGGTAGCCACATGCCTTGGGCGGAGAGACTTGCGGCAATGCAAAAGGAGAGAAAGGAGAGAAGTAGTTTTTTCATGTGCAGTGTGTGGTAGAACCTCCTACGCTTTTACTTGCTTAAGCCTTTTGCGTCGGCGGTTGAATGGGCGAATGTACGTCGGAATGAGATTTCCGCACAGGCTTTGCGGTTGGAGGGAATTCAACTTCCCGAAAGTTTTAAACTTTCGGGAAGTTCGTCTCATCTACAGGATACCTTTGTAAAAATAAATATAGTATCATGTTGAAACGCACCACACGCAATCTCCAACAACTAATGCAAACGGAGAGCGCACAACTTGCCAGGCTTCACAAAATCATACAGGAAACCGTTGACGAAGAGGCACTTATAACCAAACGGGTTCGCGAGGAGGATGAAAAAAACGCACCCACTTTTGGGGAGCGTGTGGCCGATCGCGTGGCTCAGTTTGGCGGCAGCTGGACGTTCATCATTGGTTTTTCACTCTTGCTTTTGGGCTGGATCGCATTAAATACATTCATTCTCGTTAGTCATCCTTTCGATCCTTTTCCCTACATTTTGCTCAACTTGGTGCTTTCCTCCGTGGCTGCACTTCAAGCACCGGTCATTCTAATGAGCCAAAACCGCCAAGGTGCGAAAGACCGCGAACACGCCGAGAATGACTACGTTGTAAATCTAAAGTCCGAAATAGAAGTGCGTCATTTGCACGAAAAAATTGACCTGATGGTAGAGGAACAATTTCACCATCTCTTTGAAATTCAGCAGCAGCAATTGAAAATATTGGAAACGCTGCAAACCGAGATTCAGAACCTGAAACAGAAGTGACCCTTTTTAGAAAAGTGTCACTTCTCAGACCATTACCTTTGCCCATTTAACCGCCGAAGCTTCTCGCTACCGCCAAAGGCAAGGTGAGTAAATGCGAAGGAGGTTCAACCGCAATACTTTTTTACTATGACCTTGAAACGTATTTCCCCATTCATTTTTCTTGTGTTTTTTGCCTTCGCAACAGGTTGTCTTTTGGACGAAAAGCCACGTAAACTACCCATCCTCGGCGAACGGGATATAAATCCGGCGGGCGACACGATATACCCCCAAATCCCTGATTTTCAATTTGTTGACCAAGACAGCCAAATTGTGAACAATGCCACATTCACAGGCAAGGCTTACGTGGTGGATTTCTTTTTTATCCATTGCCCCACCATTTGCCCGAAAGTGAAGGCAAACGGTCTGCGGGTGTATCAAAAGTTTAAAAATGAAGACCGCTTGATGCTGCTCTCGCACTCGATTGATATCCGAAATGATACTGTGGCAGCCTTGAAACACCACGCCGAAAAACTTGGCATCGAAGGCAACAAATGGCGCATGGTGACCGGCGACCACGATGCCATTTACGCCATCGCCGACAATTATTTCAGTGTGGCGAAAGAAGACCCATCAGCTCCCGGCGGGTTTGACCACTCCGGGCGTTTGATTTTGGTAGACAAAAATCGCCACGTCCGGTCCTTCTGCGACGGCACCGACGCGGAGGATGTAGACAGGTTTATGAAGGATATTGAAATGCTCTTGAAGGAAGAAAATAAGTGAATCATCGTCTTATGAAGAACGGCCTCCTCGTGCTGCTCGCGTTTGTGATCAGTCAAACTGCTCCGGCGCAAACAACCGCCCGTGCTACGCTTTCTTTTCAAATAGAAGGTTTAAGCAATCCAACCGTGACCTTGGGTTACTACTACGCGGGCAAAGCCTATCGTGTTGATTCTGTTAAGATTGACATGGCTACCGGCAAATTTTCTTTTCAAAAAGAAGGGCTCAAACCAGGGCTATATTTCCTGACCGCAGGCGGTTCGCGGCTCTTTGATTTCATGCTTGCGAGTGCTGCGGATTCGTTCACGGTGCGGGGTTCGATGTCGCGACTGGCTGATTTGGCGGTCGAAAACTCAAACGAGAACACAGCCTATTTCGCTTTCGAATCGGAAAGAAAAAATCTGGAAGAAAAGATAAAGGCCAGTGAACAAATGATCGACATGGTGGGCCGTGCTACCAACGGTGACGAGGAAGCGCTGAATCCCATTCAAAAAGACCTTGCTGCTTTGTACCAGTCGGGCGACTCCCTGGCCATTGCCTTCACAAAAAATTATCCTTCAACACTTTACGCTCAAATGTTGCTATCTGTTCGGCCTCCCACCGAAGACACGGGGCCGCAAAAATTGGAACCCACGCTCAAAGGCAAACCCAATCCAGCGTTCAACCGATGGCAGCGCGAGCACTATTTCGACCACACCGATTTTGGGGATGAGCGGTTGTTGTACAACAATTTCTGGCACTCGTTTTTTGATGGTTTTTTTGCCCGGCATGTGTTTCCACAACCTGATTCATTGATCCAAGCCATTGATGAGGTCCTGAGAAAAATGCCCCGAAATGGAGCGTTTTACCGCTTTTCGGTGCTGCGCCTCACGCAGTTTTTTGAGCAAAACGAAGCGCCCGGCGCCGACCGGGTTTTCGTTCATCTTGTGGATAAATATCAAAAAAAGGACGACACGCCCTGGCTTGACATTGCGACCCTCGAACGCCTCGCCTACAAAGCGGAGGTACATCGCCCAAACCTCACGGGCAGTCTTGCAGTCAATTTTGAACTTCAGGACGAAACGGGAAAAAACCACGCCCTCTACGGCCTGGAAGCCCCTGTTACAATGCTCGTGTTTTACAGTCCGCTTTGCGATCATTGCAAGGAATTGATGCCTAAAATTTACCAGACATATCTGGATTACACGTCCAAGGGATTGAAGGCTATCGCGTTGAACACGGACAAGCAACATGTATATTGGAAAAAATTTGTGGCGCAGCAAGGTTGGCAATGGATCAATCTGGCCAGCCCAAAAGGACTAGAAAACCTTGAAAAACAATTCGCGGCAGTCAATTTGCCGGTCATTTATCTGCTTGACAAAGACAAACGCATTGTAGCCAAACGCATACAGCCCGACAAATTAGGCGAGGCCCTCAGCCGAATGACTTGGAAATAGTATCTAGATGAAGTATATTTGGAGATTTGTTGATTTGGGGATACGTTGTCCCGAATCCCCAAATCAACAAATCCTCAAATCAACTAAACATGGAATTAAACATCCAAACCCCCGCCCTGCTATTCCCCGCGGTATCGCTGTTGTTGATCGCCTTCACCAACAAGTTTTTGGCGATTGCCACGCTCATCCGCAAACTCGTATCCGAATACGAGAAGAAGCAAAATCACGATATTCTAAAGCAAATCAGTAGCCTTCGCCGTCGTCTCATGCTCATCCGATGGATGCAAGTATGTGGGGTAACGAGCATCCTGGTTTGCGTAATCACCATGTATTTTATCTATGAAGGCTGGCAGGTTTGGGCCAAAATTTTGTTCGCCATCAGTCTGCTTTTGATGATCGCCTCACTGGTGATTACGCTGGTGGAAATAGGGCTTTCAGCCGGGGCTTTGCGGGTGGTGCTGAGGGATTTGGAAGAGCGGAATAAGTAGGCAGTAGCAGTAGGCCAATGCCGTTAACTTAAGGGTTAAAACCACCACGAAGTGGTTGAATTTGAATAGCCCTCGATGTAATCGGGGGTAAATTAGAGCAAGGGTAACAACCCCGAATGGGGTTGAATTTGTGCTTATTGCCTCATATTCAACCCCATTCGGGGTTGTTACCCTTGCTCTAAATTACCCGAATGAAATTCGGGGCTATTCATATTCGACCCTTTTAGGGTCTTAAGTTAACGGCATTGGGCAGTAGGCAGTGGCAGTGGGCAGAGTGCTACCGCCTACTGCTACTGCTACTGCTACTGCCTACCGATCCGTACATCGCAAACTTCCAAATCCCCATCCGCTGTAGCCAGTGACAGAACGATACGCGCAATACACCGAAGCCGTATTTCATGCTTCTGCTGAAGTTGATGCTCGAGGCTTCTGCGAAGTATTTGGTGGGACAGGTGACTTCGCCAATGTCGAAGCCCGCATAGACAATCTGGGAGAGCATCTCGTTGTCGAACACAAAATCGTCGGAGTTCTGGTTGAATTTTATGCCCAGCAGCACCTCGCGACTGAAGGCCCGATAGCCGGTATGGTATTCCGATAACTTGTAGTGAATCAAGGTGTTCTGAACAAATGTAAGGAACCGGTTGGCAATGTATTTGTACATCGGCATCCCGCCTTTGCGTGCGCCCATGCCGAGAATACGGGAGCCGAGCACCACCGGATAGAGTTCTTCGCCGATGATGTTGACCATGCTCGGGATGAGTTTTGGTGTGTACTGATAGTCGGGGTGGAGCATAATGACAATATCCGCACCGATTTCGAGGGCCTTGTTGTAAAGCGATTTTTGGTTGCCACCGTAACCCGTGTTTTTTTCGTGCACAATCACGTGCCGGATACCAAGGGAAAGGGCAAGCTCGGCAGTATTGTCTTTGCTGTGGTCATCGCAAAGAATAACCTCGTCCACCAAATCAAAGGGGATTTCCCGGTATGTTTTTTCGAGCGTGAGGGCGGCATTATAGGCCGGAAGTACGACTACGACTTTTTTGTTTTTGTACATTTATTGGTGCTTAAAATCTATTCTTTAAAGGTCGTAATAATTCAAAAACAACATCACTTTGCGGTACCATATTGGCGAAATGAATTTCGCCCTACGTTCAGTCTCCTCCCCATTCGGATATAATCATCATCGTTTCTCTGTAAAACTGGATATTGAGCACCCAATTGGAATGCCCTTGGTAAAAGAATGAAAGACGTGAACCGTTGTTGTTGTCGTTGAAGCCGCCGCCATATTTAAACCACTCCGGGTTTTCGGTATTCGCTTTTTTTTCGAGGAAAAGAAAGTAATTGACAAGCAGATACCCATCATGCTCGCTAATGTTAGGAAAGAACCACTTGGTTGACTCAAATTCAGAGTCTTCGGCCTTAAAAAAAGTACCATCGCTAAAAATCGTCTCATTTTCGATACTGCGCAAGGTGCCTCTTTGTTTGGCATAATAAGCAAACATAGCTTTCATGCCCTCAGCCACCGTAGGAAGTACACCCTGCTGATCGAAAGCGGGCTCAAAAGGTTGCATCCCGCTCAAATAGGCATCAAAAAGATAGCCTTCTTGCCCCTTGGCTTTAGCTTTGACCCAAGCGCCCCAACGTAGATAGGTAGGCTCTAAATATCCACCATCGTACACTTTCAAATTGACTTCGGCCGGCATTTCAAATTCGCCAAAATCGTTATTCCCTTTTATTATTTCAGCGTACTCCAGTACCTCAACCGTGCTGCCATAAGGTAAAATGGCGATTATTTCGCCTTTAAAATCCGGCGTTTTGCGAAGATTGAGACCTGGGCCTGACCAAACATAGGCTTTAGAGTCGCCAGCATTGGTTTGGGATTGTGCGAGAATGAAATGGGAACACCAAAATACCAGGGCAAGTATGGATGAACGGTTCATACTATTGAGTTTTACACTACCAAATTAATCATCCTCCCCGGCACAAACACTACCTTCTTTGGCGTGTTTCCTTCCAGCCATTTTTGCACCAGTTCTAACTCTAAAGTCGCCTTTTCAGCTTCCTGTGCGGTGATGTCAGCGGGAAGTTCAATGTTGGCTCGAAGTTTCCCGTTGATCTGGATAGGATAATTGACCGTGTCGGTTTTGAGGTGTGCTTCGATGAGAAGTGGCCATGTTGCATCGCAAACCGAAGTGTTGTGACCTAGCCGTTTCCAAAGTTCTTCCGAAATATGTGGTCCAAAAGGCGCGATGAGGATGACCAAAGGTTCCAGCACTGCACGTTTGGCACATTTCAATGAACGCAGCTCGTTGGTGGCAATCATGAAATGACTTACACAGGTATTCATACTGATCCGCTCTATATCGTCGGTCACTTTTTTAATGCAGGTGTGGAGGATGCGGAGTTCATCTCGGCTGGGTGCATCCTCCGTGACGCGGAAGTTTTCCCCCTCAAAAAACAAACTCCAGAATTTGCGCAAAAAGCCACTCACGCCCGTGATTCCTTTTGTGTTCCAGGGTTTTGCATCGGTGATGGGGCCTAAAAACATCTCGAACATTCGGAAACAATCAGTTCCATGCTCCACAATAATATCGTCCGGGTTGACGACATTGAACTTGGATTTCGACATTTTTTCGACTTCCCAAGAGCAGCTGTACTTTCCCGCGGCGTCAAGTTTGAAATTTGAATTGGCAAACTGCGGGGTGGCACGGGCTTTTTCCAAGTTTAGCACATCGCTGTCCACCAGGGTCACGTCCACATGGAGTTTGGTAACCGCTTCCGCGCTGTATTTGTACAAAAGGCTATGCGATACAAACAGTTGCTCAGCGCTTGACTGATTTGATGTTACGATGAAATCCTCCCGACTGGCAAGCGCTCCGCGTACCTTTTCAGCAATGGCTTCCGGCTCGTTGATTTGATCTGTAAGTTCTTCTGAATAAAGCACCAGGAGCCGCTTGCCATCTTCCTGAGCCGATTTGCGGATACGCTCAATTTTGTCCAATTGCTTAATGGAAGTGACTTCAATAACGAGGTTATTGGTCTCGAACGCAAAATCGTACTTTATTTCTTCCTCAAAATCAGGCCCTGTAATGTGAATCGGACCCTCATCGGCAAAGAAAGGTTTGAGCACTTTTAGCATCAGGTATTCCTCGAAAAAACGTTCTTTAGCCCTGTAAACAAAATTAGAGCGTCCCTGAATCATCCCTTGGTTCACCAAACGCTGGGCAAACTCCCGGTGCGGCACCAAGCCCAGATCGAATAAAAAGTGGTTCCAGAACCGGCTGTATAACAAGTGACCCACGGCGTGTTCCGAGCCACCGATGTAGAAATCCACTTTTTGCCAATAGTTCATGGCTTCTTTCGAGCAAAACACTTGGTCGTTGTGCGGATCCATGTACCTGTAGAAATACCAGGAAGACCCTGCCCAACCGGGCATGGTGGAGAGTTCGTATTTCCATCCCTTGGCTCGGGCGAGTGGTGGCTCACCGGACTCGGTGGGCAAGTATTTATCCACTGAAGGTAGTACGAGCGGCAACTCCTGCTCGTCAATCATCATTGGCACCCCTTCGTCCCAATGGGCAGGCACCGGCTCGCCCCAGTAACGTTGGCGGCTGAAAACAGCATTGCGGAGTTTGTATTGCGTTTTCCCACGGCCCAAGCCCTTTTCTTCAAGCCATTGAATAAGCAGTGGGACGGCTTCTGCGTAGCGCATGCCGTTGATCAATTTGGAGTTGATGTAGCGCCCTTCTTTACTCGGATCAGCAGCCGTATCTAGATCTTTTTGGCTGTCTAAAATGGGCACGATCGGCAGATTGAATTCCTGGGCAAAATTCCAGTCGCGCTGATCGCCTGAAGGGACCGCCATCACAGCACCAGTGCCGTATCCTGCAAGTACATAGTCTGCAATCCAAATCGGAACACGCGCTTCCGTAAAAGGATTTATCGCATAGGAACCTGTGAAAACCCCTGTGGCTTTTCGGGTATCGGCCATGCGCTCAATTTCGGTGCGGGCAGCGGTCCATTTTATATAGCCATCCACCTCGGTTCGCTGTTCGCTGGTGCAGAGTTTTTTAACCAGATCCAATTCTGGCGCAATCACCATGAATGTCACGCCGTAAATCGTGTCTATCCGCGTAGTGAACACTTCTATAGACAATTCCTCAAAGCCATCCACCAGAAACTTGACGGATGCGCCCACCGATTTCCCTATCCAGTTGCGCTGTTGTTCCTTGATGGATTCGGGCCATTCAATGGTATTCAGTCCTTCGAGCAGGCGTTCAGCGTATGCGGTGATGCGCATTACCCATTGTTTCATGAGCTTGCGCTCCACGGGGTGGCCGCCGCGTTCGCTCACACCGTCTTTTACTTCATCGTTGGAAAGGACTGAACCGAGGGCTGCACACCAGTTCACAAACTCTTCGCCTGGAAAAGTAATGCGGTACTTGAGGAGGAATTGCTGTTGCTCCTGCTTGCTCCAGCCATTCCACTCTGCTGCTGAAATGGCGGGTGTATCGTCGTCGCAAACTGCGCGAAGGCCAGCATTGCCGGACTGGGAGAATCTGCGTTCCAGATCGCTGACGCGTAATGCCTTATCAGCGTCCAGGTCATAATAATGGTTGAAAAGTTGGATAAAAATCCATTGGGTCCACTTGTAAAAAGCGGGATTCGAAGTTTGAACTTCCCGGTTCCAATCGAAGGAAAAACCGAGGTTTCCCAGTTGTTCGCGGTAACGGGCAAGATTTTGTTCGGTAGTGACTGCCGGATGCTGCCCTGTTTGAATGGCGTACTGCTCGGCGGGCAATCCGAATGAATCGAAGCCCATAGGGTGAAGTACATTGAAGCCCCGCAAGCGCTTGTATCGGGCAAGAATGTCGGATGCAATATATCCCAAAGGGTGACCCACGTGCAATCCCGCTCCACTTGGGTAAGGGAACATGTCGAGGATGTAATACTTTGGCCTAACACCCTGATTTTCAACCTTGTAGGTGTTGTTTTCTATCCACCACTTTCGCCATTTTGGCTCGATTTCGCTCGGTCTGTATTCCACTATGCAAGAAGATTTTTGTTTTGCGAAGCGGCGAAAATACGGCTTTTGGTGGAATTAGAATTTTGAACGGCCTGCTTGTCGTAGAAGGGGCCACGGATTGCACGGATTGGACACGGATTTTTACTCAAATGGGGAAAATCCGTGAAAATCCGTGTCCAATCCGTGCAATCCGTGGCCCCTGTCAGAACGCCCCTCCCTTCAACAAATTAACACTCACGGTCGCCAAATCTGAATCAGGGAACTTGCTGAAGTGTTCTGGATCGGGAGACAGCCCAGCCTCCACGGCGATCTGGTTAAAGATATCTACTTCGAGAATGTACTGGTCAGAAAAGCCGTGTGTGGCATCGTAGGCCGTGGCGGCGGTGTGCCCAAGGTTTGCCGCGGTGCGCTCCGGTGGAACGGTGTGCAATTCGATGACCAGGAGGCCAAACCTCTGCACATAGGGCGACCAGCGGCGCAAATGTTGGAGAAGACTTACTTCTGCGTCGTTGTTGCTGATGCGTTTGCCCCGGTAAGCATAGGCTCCTGTGGATCTACTGATGCGGCTTTGTAACGCTGAAGTAGGCGGCTCCCAAGGGCGATTGTGGTCGAGGAAAGTGCGCACGTTGAGTAGGTCTTCGAGGGCGATACCGTAATCGTCGCGCAGGTCGCGGGCCAGCAGATCGGGTCGTCCGATGTCCCCCCAAATCACCTTGGCCCAAATGTCGGCCTTGGTGAGGTTGGCGCGGCTTACACGCAGTGCTACTTCATTGAAATCAGCGCCAACCAGGAAAAGCGGGTACTCGTCGAGCATTTGACCACGCAGGGTACGTTGGGCAATTACTTCAAAAATGTGTTGAAGGAAAGCGCCATTGCCGCAACCCATGTCCACAATGCCTTTGGGTTGCTCTTCCAAAGGGCGGTTGAAAAGGTCAATAACCACCTCATCTATTTTTTTGAAATAGGTGGTATGCGCCCCGCCGCTGCCCCAAACGTTCATCTCCCGGTCCACGTGCTGTTCGGGCGCACCCGGCGGAGTATTCCACAGGATTTCAGGATTGCCGAAAATGAGTTCGTCCAAATTTCTGAACGTGGGGATGTACGAC
The DNA here is from genome assembly GCA_046160625.1 of Saprospiraceae bacterium. GTDB lineage: Bacteria > Bacteroidota > Bacteroidia > Chitinophagales > Saprospiraceae > M3007. Next base: position 20,062 of record JBJXGZ010000095.1, on the reverse strand, counting down.
ACCGTAACCCCGTAGGCACTGGCCCGGCGGGCAAAAAACAACCCCGTTTCCGTAAATCGGTAAGTGTGGCCTTTTTTTTCGAACCAGCCAAGAAAGGTAAAAAAATCGAGGATTTTGTCAAAACTTTCCACGTCTTCGTGAAACTCTTCAGGTTTGAACGAGGCTTCCATGAAGTACTTGTGAAACATGCCTCCCATGCCAAGCGCCACGATGCTTGGCCCGATGGCAATACCTTCTATGTGTTTGAGCACCTGATCTTGTATACTTCGTATTTCAGGATTATCGGATAATTCAATGCCGTAATGATCCTGGTATTTCCTGAAAATCTTTTCCAGGACGGCAAAGGGCGCACGCTCAAATTTCCTTTTGTGAAAACGCCCGGAGTAACGCAGCAGTTCAACTACATCCTTGTAAAGATGGCAAAGCTCGAAGGCCGTAGCACTTTTGCCGTTGGTGCGGTAATGAACGCGGTTTTGGGCATTATCAACAATACATTCCAGCCAGCCCTGGGAGCAAAGGACACGCAGTGCAACGTTGAGATAACCCTCGTTGGCTCGGAAACTCTTGGCCAGCTCGGTAAGGTCGGCTTCCCCGTGTTTCAGGAGGTATTCGAGTACGCCTTTTTCCAGCAAAGCGTATGCAGTGGGCGCTGTCGCAATGCCGTCAAGATGGCGAAAGATCGTAGCGCGCAAAGCGGCTTTGTCAGGTTTGGTTAGCGACATAATGGCAGAGGTTTGATGTTACATCTGATACTTCACTTCTTCCTTCTCCGCCGAAGCAGCTTCTGCGGCTTTTAGCTGTTTTAAACTTTCAAGACCATCATCCCCAATCGCATCCCGACTGGTGGGCACTGCGGATTCGGCAGCTGTAGGCGGCTTTTCCTCAAAGAAATTGATGCCGTAGTCAAACCATTCCAAAAGATTTTCTACTGTTGGTTTCTCTCCAACTGCGGCCTCCAGATCTGTGACACCCAGTACCTCAGCGCCAATATAACGGCCCAATTGGAAGTACGCCTCCCATTGTATTTTGTCAAAAAACTGGTCGCTGGTTGGTTCGTGCGGGAAGTCGGGGTGGTAAATTTTGTACTTGTAAGTACCGTATTTCAACTCGTCTCTTTTATCGAGATCAGGCTTGCCTTCAGGCGCCCGAACGGAGGATTTTACGTACACAAAGGTACCAACTGGGCCTAGCGCGTTCCGCTCCTTTTCTGAATAGTTGACGATACGTTTGCCGTCTTCCTGGCTTGGGTCGGGCACTTCTTCCCAGCATTTGTAAATATCAGCAACGGCGTAGCGCTTTTTTGAATACACCTGCGAAGGGCACGGGCGGATCAGCTCTTCTGGCTGTTCTGTAGGGCGAAACCTGATCTCCAAACCCATTTCGTTTCGGGCGCGTATGATGAAATTATTGAGGTCGTTGAAAGCGTAAATTTTGTCCTCTCCGGCATCTACCGCGATGATAAGGCGGCAACCCCTGCGCAGGAGTTCATATGCGCCGAGGTTCTCGATATGGCCGCCGTCGGAGATATTGATCATTTTTTTTCGCGAGCCGATGCGCCCGAGCAACTCGTAGAAAAAGTACAGCGGCCACCACACGATGGCACGCGCTTTTACCAGAATGAGCGGGTTGGAAATCCAGAATCCGAGCCGGAAGTTGAACAAGGTTACCAATAGACTTAAAACCTTGTTGGAATACATGCCCATACCCGGATTGACTGCTGCAGCAGAAATGGTGACGGCTGCCGGGAGGGTCATTCTTTGATAGTCGAAATAGCGGTCAGTAGGTACATACCCCACAAGTTTAGAACCGCAAAAAAATGGACTGAGCAAAAAGTAATCGCTTGTTTTGGTGCCCTGAAAAGCCTCGTCTTTCTGCGGGTTCATCAGGTTCAGGCAGGTGTTGAACAAGGGGTAAGGACTGATGAAATCTTTTGGGTCCTCAGAATATGCATTAAAAACTTTCCCCAAAGGCATATTGTCATAGTTGCCCGAAAAGCGCAGGAAAAGGTCGGCCAGTTGTTTGCGATAATACCGGTGAAAACTGAGTGCATTGGGATTGGTGAAAAATCCAATGAAAAAAAGCAGCAAAGCAATGATACCGTAGGTCAACTTATCGTCAAAGGGTATGTTGCTCACCCCTTTATAGCCCATTATAAGCATCCAGGCATATAATATTAGCATGAATCCCACGAGGATGGATTCTACTCGATTGAATACCTTTGATATGCCGAGGTTGAAATTCAAAATGATGTTTACCAAAAAGTGGATCACCAGCAATCCGCCTGGAATCGCCAGTAACCACCAGGCGAGGTCAAGCTCGGCCATAAAATTTAGATTCGCAAACGGGTTTTCGCCCAGGCAACTCGCCCCGATAAGATAAAGGCAATAGGCAATGCCAATTACAATGATCGGGCTGACCAGGCTCATCAACCAACTGACTATAAAGGATATGATGAGCAGGATCAGGTTGCCGTTTTTACCCAACAGGCCAGTATGCGGCACCCAATATTCCCCGTGGCTGCGCATTCCTTCAATGTGCTCCGCACTAAAAAGTTTGCTAAAATCACCCGTTTCTTTGGCTGTTCCCTGCACATAAGCGTGGATAAAACCTCCTCCCGATACCGTACTCAGATAATCGGCCTTTTGCAAAACACCATATTTGTTGAGCGTTTTCAGAATACCCAGGTTTATGGTGGCAGAGCGAATGCCCCCGCCCGACATGGCGATGCCGAACCAGTTGGGCTTTTCCGCTGTGCCATGCTCCATCTTGAGTTTATGGCGACGCAGCCACAGGTGTTCTTGTTCTATTTGGATGACTTTGTTGCAAGAGATTGATTCCATGATTATACAAGGTTGAAGGTTTGACGTGTGAAGCGAAAGGAAATTCTGCGAATGCGCTCGACTGCCTATCTTGCGGCAAATTTGAGAAGAAAAACATGCGCGTCCTAGTTTTTGGAAAACAGTATAAAGAAAAAGACCAGCCTGAAGTGCAGGAAGCATTCGATGCGCTCCAGGCCGAAGGGGTGGAAATTAGTGTGTACGAGCCTTACGCTAAGGATATCGAAGCGCATATTCGAATGCCTAAAATTTGGGAGCCGTTTGCTGGATACGAAAATTTCCGCAGCCAAAACATTGACTTTGTGATGGTTTTGGGCGGCGACGGCACGATGTTGACAGCCACCACCCTCGTGCGCGATTCAGGCGTACCCATGCTTGGCATCAATCTTGGAAGGCTTGGATTTTTAGCGAGCATAGAAAAAGCCCACATCCGGCATAGCGTCGGAATGCTTGCTCAAGGGCAATATAGCATCAATGAGCGCACCATGATCTACCTCGAAAGCAGCCCGCATATTTTCGGAGAAATGCCTTTCGCGCTCAACGATTGTACCCTGCTCAAACGCGACACTTCCTCCATGATTACGATTCACACCTTTCTCAATGGCGACTATTTGAGCTCCTATTGGGCTGATGGACTGATCGTTGCCACCCCCACTGGAAGCACGGGTTATTCGCTGAGCTGCGGTGGCCCCATCATTTTTCCAAATTCTGGCAATTTTGTTATAACACCCGTCGCTCCGCACAACCTCAACGTTCGCCCGTTGGTGCTGTCAGATGAATCTGTCATTTCATTTGAAATCGAAGGCCGCGCAGACAATTTTATTTGTTCGCTCGATTCTCGTTTCGAATTGATCGGCATCCATCACCAATTGGCCGTTCGAAAAAATAATTTCCCAATTAGATTAGTACAACTACAAGACACCACGTTCCTCAACACCATCCGGGCAAAACTGGGTTGGGGAGAGGATGTTAGGAATTAAATTTGTTTGAAGGGTTTGAATGGTTTGAGTTGTTCGAATTGCCTCATCAAACCCATCAAACCACTCAAACTATTCAAACCACCCTATCCATGCAGAACGCCCAAGTCCTCGTCCTCGAAACCGTAAACGGCCTTATTGAGGAAAACGAAATCGAAAAAGCCCTTGACACCCTCAAAGATTTGGACAAACAAACCGGGGCTGGCATCTGGCAGGACCTGACGCTCCAGTACAGCAACCTGCGCTCGGCAGCCAAGGCGTCGCGCGAGGGGCGGATACCTTTTGAGGAATTCCGGCGCTATGAAGCCCAGGCCAAGTATGCGCTGACGGAGTTGATGAAAGAAATTCCGCGCAAAGTGGCCCTGAACGCCAAAATCCGAGGCGTGGGCGCCTTCCAGTTTGAGGTGCCTGATGAGCCTGTTCTGGAAAAAGTTTTAGGCCCGATCAATCACCTGGTGAGGATTGATTGGCTTGACAAGGCCCGGGCCGCGGCCAACGCAGTGTGCCGCGTCGTATGTGCTGATGGTAACCTTGGTACAGGGTTTCTCACACAAGACGGCCATGTGTTCACCAATCATCACGTTATCGGATCAGCTGAAATTGCGAAAACTGCACGCATCGAATTTAATTACGAAGAAGGGAAAAGCCGCACGAGCTACGAGATTGACCCTTCCGATTTCATCACCAGTCCGCCAACCGAGCTGGATTTTGCCCGTGTGAAGGTGATAGACCGCGCAGATGCGCCGTTGAGTCAATGGGGTTTTGTAGAGTTCGATAAGGAAGCAATCCCAACGCTCAACGAGGCAGTTACCATTATCCAGCACCCGGAAGGGGAGGTCAAACAAATCGCGCTTACGGCCAACGAAGTGATCGGCCAAATGAATCAGTATATTTTTTACAAAACCGACACCAAGCGGGGCAGCAGCGGATCGCCTATTTTCAACAACAATTGGAAAGTGGTGGCCATTCACCACGCGGGCAAAGGCGCAGAAGATGGCGGCGGACTGGTTATCAATGCAAAAGGCGACAAAGCACCTGCTAACCGAGGGATACTTTTCAAGGATATATTTGCTTTTATTGGGAAATAGGTGCCTCTTCTGACGACTCATAGTCGTCTGAAGAGTAACTGTGCGAAAAAAGGAAAATCAAAAAAAATAGTGGTCAGACGACTTAGAGTCGTCAGACCACATTCAAATCATTGACCACATTCATCTCATGCCACTACCCAAACCACTTTCAGACTTAAAAAAAGATGTAGAGGAATTTGTCAGCGCATCAGAGCCGCAGAAAGCCCTCCAATACTTGCAAGATTTGCTCCCAGAGGGTTCGGGGAAGCGTACCCAGGCCATTTTGATCCAAGGCAAATTGAGCAATGCAAGCCAAAAACACCGCACAGGGCAGATCCGTTTTGAAGATCATCAGATAGAGCTTTCCCAAGTGAGCGCTGCCATTCTCGAGCTCGCGAACGGCCTTTCTGAATCCGACTTTGAATCAAAAACCAATGCTGCAGGTCGAGCGCCCGTGGCGGCTGTGCCAAAATTCGTGGTCATCTACGACCCTGCCGATAAGCCGCATTGCGACATGCTCAACAAGCACCTCAACGTCTTGAAGTTCTTGAAAAAGATCCAGGTGTACAATGTGAACGAGACGCTTGGAGAAGGGCTTGTGGAACGTGCAAAGACAGAAATGGCCGATGCAGACTATCTTTTGGTACTTATTACGCCCAACCTTTTCAGTTCCCCCGACTGGTTTCCACTGATGTACGATGCCCTCGGCGAAGGTCGGCGTATGATCCCCTTGCTCATTGAAAAGTACGAATTTGATGGCATTGGGCTTGAAAAACTCAAGTCTTTACCCTCGATGGGCATGGCTGTGTCGGAGTTTTCCAATGCCGATTCAGCGTATGCTGACATTGTGGGCGAGCTGAAGAAGTTGTTGCCAAAGTGACGATTTTTCATTCTTTGCCTTTGATTTCCTCCGTGTTCTCTACATTTGCGGACTTTTTTCGGAACCCCCCAATATTCAAACACCCGCTCACTCAATAACTCACTTATTTTCAAGAGGTATGCAAAGCAAAGGCGTAGTACGTTTTTTCCTCATTGCACTCACTATCGTGTGCCTGTACCAGTACCTGCTCGTCATTCCGACGAACAACATTGAATCCGATGCGCGTGCCTACGCGGACGAATGTGCTGGCAAAAAACCCAATCTCGGCTGGCAAGGATGCTATGCCCAGTATCTGGATTCGCTCTCTACGGAGACAGTTTTTGAAATCCCGCTCATCAAAAAATTCACCTATGCCGACCTGAAAAAAAGCCAACTGGCTATGGGTCTCGACCTCAAAGGCGGCATGAGCGTATTGCTGCAGGTGGACTTGCGCGATTTTCTGAAAAGCCTTTCGGGCAATAGCTCGGACCCAAATTTTGCCAAAGCGCTTGACCGCGCCGCTCAACTTCAAAAAACGCAACAAGGCGACTACATCACCCTTTTTGCGCAAGCATGGAAAGAAGTCGGAGAAGGCCGTTCGCTGGCATCCATTTTTGCCCGCAACGAAGCCAGCGGTATCAAGTTTGATGCTCCCGACGCCGACGCGCTCAACAGCATCCGTACCCTTGCCAATGGCACGGTGGACGAGACCTATAAGCGCCTCAAACAGCGTATTGATAAACTTGGCGTAGTGCAGCCCAATATTAGCCTCGACGCTGCCCGCGATCTTATTCAGGTCGAACTGCCTGGCATTGACAACCCTGCCCGTGCACGCGAAATGCTTCAAAGCCAGGCAAAACTGGAGTTTTGGGAAACTTACCGTGTCAATGATGAAGGCATTATCCAAGCCTTTATTAATGCTGACGACATGCTAAAAGCTAATAAGGCTGCGGTGAGTGGTCAAGTGATTGAGAAGGACACCATTTACGATTATCCAAAAGGCCCAGACGGCAACCCGGATACCACAAAAGAAAAAGTTGCAGTGGTGACAGACCGTTTAAATACGGATTCCGTAGCCGGCCCGCTTCTTTCTTTATTTGGCAGCGGCCTAAACGGCCAGGGTGGTTCTGTGCTGGCCTGGGTAGAAAAGAATAAAATGGACGATATTGATTCGTTCCTGACTCGTCCTGACGTGCTGGCCAAATTTCCGGCCGATATTGGATTCCGCTGGGCTCGCAAGCCAGTAGACGATGCTGAAGGGGCTACGGAAAGCCTCAATGGTAAATTCGAACTATACGCCGTCAAAAAACGGCCAGGCTCTGACAATGCTCCGCTGGATGGATCAGTAGTAACCATGGCGCGTGCCGATCCTGACCCCACGAGCGGCGAAATTCAGGTAACCCTGCAAATGAACAACGACGGCGCAAAAATCTGGGCCGACATGACCACAAAAGCCGCCAACGCTGGAAACCGCGAAGTCGCTATCCTGCTCGACGATGAGGTGGTGAGCGCTCCCAGGGTAATCAATCCCATCGCAGGTGGCAACACTTCCATCACGGGAGGGTTTCAACTTGAAGAAGCCCAGGATTTGGCCCAAATTCTTCAGGTCGGTAAGCTCCCGGCCAGTACCCGCATTGTGCAGGAAAGTCAGGTAGGTCCTTCGCTCGGCGCCGATAACATCAATAAGTCGTTGACAACGATGTTATTGTGCGTATTTTTCCTGTGTGCTTTCATGGTAGTGTACTACAACAAAGGTGGCTGGGTAAGTGTAGTTGCGTTATTGGCCAACATCTTCTTTATTCTTGGCACACTTGCTTCTATGGGTACCGTGCTCACATTACCTGGCATTGCGGGTATTGTACTTACCCTGGCTACAGCAGTGGATGCCAACGTAGTTATTTATGAACGTATTCGAGAGGAATTGCGAAACGGGCTGCCGATGGCAAAAGCCATTGCCACTGGTTTCACCCGGGCACTTTCCGCTATCATTGACGCAAACGTCACGGTGCTCCTTACAGCAGGCGTACTGATCTATTTCGGTCTTGGTCCGATTAAAGGCTTTGGTACCGTGCTTTTGATTGGTATCCTTTGCTCTCTCTTCACAGCAGTTCTGGTAGGTCGCTACATCACCGAATGGTGGATCAGCAAGGGTCGCGATATCAATTACAGCCGTCCCTGGTCAGAACAATGGCTGGTTGGATTCCATTATGATTGGATCAGCAAGCGCAAATACGCTTACGCAGTTTCGTTGGCAATTATCGCCATCGGCGTGGCCTCCTTCTTCATGCGTGGTTTCGAATTGGGGGTAGATTTTAAAGGCGGCTATTCCTATAATGTACAGTTTGACAAGCAGGTAGAAATTGAACAAATGCGCGGTCCGCTCACCAGTGCCTTTGGTGGCAACCCGGTTATCAAGGCTGTAAACACGGCAAATACTTACAATATCACCACTTCATATCTTATTGACGAACAAGGTCCAGGTGTGGTAGATCGGGTATCCGCTAAACTGCATGAAGGACTGACGGCTGCTGGTATAACTTCAGATCTTGAGTCCTTCAAAAACACAAGCAGTACAGGCACACACATCGTTTCCTCGAGCCAGGTAAGCGCCACGGTCGCAGACGACATTCGAAACTCTTCATTCCAGGCAGGTATTTGGGCGCTTAGCTTGATCTTCTTGTTCTTGTTGATCCGATTCCGACGCTGGCAATTCTCGCTTGGCGCAGTACTTTCATTATTGCACGATGCGCTGATCATGCTCACGTTCTTCAGTTTGCTGCATGGCCTCGTTCCCTTCTCTCTGGAGATTGACCAGGCTATCATTGCCTGTATTCTGACAGTGATTGGTTATTCTGTGAATGATACGGTGATCGTGTATGACCGTATTCGTGAATTCATGGGGACTTTTGCCGGACGCAAAAAAGAAGACGTTTTCAACATGGCCATCAATACTACCTTAAGCCGGACGCTTATCACCTCAGGCACCGTTTTCGTGGTGGTATTGCTGCTCTTCATATTTGGTGGCGGCGCCATCAAGGGCTTTGCATTTGGTATGCTGGTAGGTGTTCTCTTTGGCACCTACTCTTCTGTTTTCGTGGCTTCGGCGCTTGTTGTAGATTTCATGAAAGAAGATGTGATCAGTGGCAAAGCGGTTACGGCTGCTCCTGTAAAGCCTGTGATAGAGAAATCTGTCAAGGGCAGGAAGGAGAAGGTTTAATTCGCTGGACTTTAGAATAATAAATCAACAAAGCCCCTGCTTACGATGTGAGCGGGGGCTTTGCTTTTCGCAACATTTGCTGATCTTGCAAACGCTCATTCTCCGTTCCTTTGCACACAAAATTTGAATGCTATGCACTACGCTTTTCGGGTTATCATGACCTTTTTCGCCCTTTCTTTCTTTATTTCTTTTTGTAAAAACGATGCACCATCAGGGAAGAAAAGTTCCGCGGCTCCCAAGGACGGCCACGCCCGTATGGTGGCAATTCTGGACAGTATCGCTCACTATGCCGACCCAATGGAGTGCTACAATCTCAACAGTAAAAAAGCCGCGATCCTCAAGCAAGAATGGGAGAATGCTGCCCCCCAGGACAAACTCACCAAGCAGTATAACTTCGCCGAACAAATTCTCAAGGCGGGCAAAAACGAGGCGGCCATTATGGAGATACAAGATCTGATCACTCAAATGCAGGATCAGCTCACCCCACAAACCAAACCTGTACATGCAATGCTTGCCCTCGCGTACCTTCGCCTCGGCGAGCAGCAAAACTGCATCAACACACACGAATCCGAATCCTGTGTGCTGCCCATTCAGGGAAACGGGGTGTACAAAATGACCTCCGGCTCAGAAAGCGCGATCAAAATTTTTGAACGGATTTTGAAAGATTTTCCCGACGATGTGCAGTCGCGTTGGCTTTTGAACCTGGCGTACATGACGCTTGGGAAATGGCCGCAAAGTGTGCCGAAACAACACCTTATTCCCGAAAGCGTCTTTAAATCCAAAGGCAATATTCGATTCAAGGACGTGGCCATTCCGCTTGGCCTCGACGTGCGCGGCCTCTCAGGTGGGGTATGCATGGAGGACTTCGACAACGATGGAAACATTGACCTTTTTGTGAGCTCTTACGGCCTGCGCGACCAATGCCGCTTTTTTAAAAACAATGGCGATGGTAGCTTCATCGAACGTACCAAAGAGGCCAATCTGACTGGGATCGTGAGCGGGCTTAACACCATTCACGCCGACTACGACAATGATGGCGACCGCGATATCCTGATGCTCCGTGGGGCGTGGCTCGAAGGAGGCACCCACCCAAATTCGCTGTTGCGCAACAACGGCGACGGCACCTTTACCGATGTGACTATCGAAGCGGGGCTGCTTTCTTTCTACCCTACACAGTCCGCCGATTGGGCTGATTTTGACAGCGATGGCTGGCTCGACCTCTATATCGCCAACGAAACCCAAGACCCGGCAAGACCTCATCCTTGCGAGTTTTTCCGCAACAACGGCAACGGCACCTTTACCAACATAGCTTCCCAGCTCAAAATGGATTTTAAAGGCTTTTTCAAAGCTGCAACTTGGGGCGACATCAACAATGATCAACGGCCAGACCTTTACATCAGCAACTTTCGTGGAGACAACAAACTCTTGGTCAACCGGGGCGGCACTTCGCCCAACGATTGGAAATTTGAAGACATAGCCAATAAATCCGGCGCGGTAGGCTCCGGACATTCCTTCCCCTCCTTCTTTTTTGACTATGACAATGATGGATTAGACGACCTTTTCTGCTCCCATTTTTCGATTGATCCCAATGACCCCGGCCCTCGTTCCTATGTCATGGAATTGCTGGGCAAACAGCCACAGGGCGATTGGATTTGCCTCTACCACAACAAGGGCAACGAAACGTTCGCCAACGTGAACCGGCAAATGGGTCTCAACACGATTACATACGGAATGGGTAACAGTTTCGGCGACCTTGACAACGACGGATGGCCTGATATTTACCTTGGCACAGGAAAACCAGACCTCAGTACATTAGTCCCAAATCGGATATTCCACAATGTAAATGGCCAACGCTTCGAAGACATCTCTATGAACGGTTTTGGGCAAATCCAAAAAGGGCACGGTGTGGCTTTCGGCGACCCTGACAACGACGGCGATCAAGACATTTACGTAGTGGTAGGCGGGGCCTTCGAAGGCGATATATCCAACAACATCCTCCTCGAAAACCCAGGCAACGAAAACCACTGGATCACCATTTTTTGCGAAGGAAAAACTTGCAACCGCGACGCAATAGGGGCCAAAATAAAGGTAACCACGCTGCAAAAAAATGGCTCAAAACGTGCCATTTGGACCACCGTGGGTACGGGAGGCAGTTTTGGCGCAAGCAGTTTGCGGCAGGAAATGGGTCTGGGCCAGGCTGCAAAAATCGAGTCCATCGAAGTTAGCTGGCCCAAGCCAGGGCTTCCGAATTCAGTTTTCACCAATGTGCCGATGGACAGTTTTGTAAAATTGGTGGAAGGCGCGAGCGAAGCTGAAACAGTATCGTTGAGTAAGGCGAAGTTGAAAATTTGATTGTCTGCTATCAGAAATTTTTTCGCACAAAAATATTTTTGAGCAAACAACTCTGCTACTTTCGCCCTCGCCTACCAAGCCTTTCCTTTCACTCAATTCAAAACGTAATTACCGCATGAATGCATTTTTATCGCTCGGTCGCTGGCTGTTCGCCATTCCTTTTGCTATTTTGGGCTTGATAAACTTTCTGAGCATCAATGCCATGGTAGATTCCTTTGTCCCCAATTATATGCCTGCACCCGCAGCATGGGTCATCCTGGGTGGCGTCGGATTGGTGGCTGCTTCGTTAAGCATGCTCATTGGCAAATACGACAAACTTGCCTGCACGTTGTTGGCGATTTACCTCTTGATCATGGTGGCACTGGTACACCTGCCTGGGGCTATGGGTGGGAGCATCAGTGCACAGTTTCTGTTGTTCAAAGACCTGGCACTCGCTGGTGCAGCCATGATGTACGCACAGCACCTTTCCAAAGACCGCTCGGTGATTGGTTGATAGTTGATTAAACCGCAAAATGTAAAACCATGCCTGTCGGCAGGTAAACAGGAGAACCGCAAAATTTAAAACCATCCACATTACACAATCTGGTATCTCGATTTTAAATTTTGCGGTTCTCCTGTTTACCTGCCGACAGGCATGGTTTTACATTTTGCGGTTTAATCAATGGTGAACTTGTCACACCTTTTTCGCGCCACCCTCTGGCTCTTTTTGGCGTTTATCCGGGCAGTCTGGCATTTCCGATGGAAGGCAATGCGCTCACTTGATTTGCCTGAAGGATTTTTGATGGATTCCATAGAAAAACGTCGCTTTAAGCATTATTTCTATGGCACCACCTATCTCGCCGTTTTGATGTGTTGCCTCCGCAACCAGCCACGATCTCAGCGTGAAACACATCTTTTCATCAATCTTTCTGCGCTGGCATTTTCCTTTGACGATCTCGTGGATGCCTTTCGCAATGGCGCCGACCCGAGTGTGCTTTGGCAAGACAACCCCGAAGCCTACGGCTTGGCTGCCGACCAACGCGGGCTGGCTTTGCATTTGCTCCAAAATATGTACCGGGCTTTGCCTGAGGAGAAGTTGATACAATTTCGAGGGTACATGCACCGGGTTTTCAACGTGGAGACTGCCGGGAAAATTGAGATATTTTCACCTGCCGAAGCCCCTCGCCGTCGCCAAAGGCTAAGGCGAGCAAAAGCGAAGGAGGGGGGATATTGGGATATTGGGATATTGAAAAAGATCATGGCTGAAAAAGGGGGGAACTCGGTCTTGCTCTTTCGAAGTGTTTTGAGTCACCCACTTTCTGAGAAGGAGGAAAACGCATTTTACGCGTTTGGGGGTCTGATTCAATATTGCGATGATATTTTTGACCTTTGGCATGACCTGCAAGCAGGTACGGTCACCTTGGCATCATTCCTTTGTGAACGAGGCGAAATTGAGCTTTTGATAAAAATATTCGAGGAACAAGTGGTGGCTACCAATCTCGCTTTTCGCAAAACAGCGTATGCTTCTGTCCAGGTTGAGACGGCCTTGCATATCGTTCATTACCTGGTCAGCATTACCCGCATGTGCTTGCAACACTATCTCGATTTGAAGCGCAAATACGGAATCTTGCCCCTGGAGGATCGTACCGCAATAGTGTTAGATATGGAGATTTGGGCTAATCGCTTCCAGGCTGTTCGTTATATATTGCGCCCGATTGAGTAGATTTTGCAGAGAAATGTTTGCACTTAAGCATGAAGTTTCGACATTCGCACCAGAATTTTTCCCGTAGTATCCGGGACAGTTAACCAATCAAGATTAGCAATCCATTCTATTGTATGAACGGCGTCGGCTGCTGAAAAGCAGTCGACGTTTTTTATTTGGTACAGTTAAATTCATTTTGTGGTTTACAGTATCTTATTTTTTCGCAGAGGCATAAAAGGTGAAATAAATTTCGCCCTACTGAAACCTTCTCTGCCTCTTTTCGATTATTGATCCAGGTCTGAAATTCTACTAGCTATGCTGCAAAAATTCTACACCCACTGGCTCGAATCGTACAGAGGCATACCGCGCGTTATTTGGTATCTTTCAATTGTGAGCCTTGTCAATCGTTGCGGGGCATTTGTCATCCCTTTTTTGGCCATTTACATGACCAAAAATTTAGGATTCCCCTTGGAGCAGGCTGGTTATGTCATGATGTGTTTTGGCGTGGGCGCGCTCACAGGCGCCTTCGTTGGGGGTAAACTAACCGACAAGTTGGGTTATCGCCCCATACAATTTTGGAGTCTGATGGTCAATGGAATCGTGCTTTTGCTCATGATGCTGGTTCGCGATATCTGGATCATGGGCCTTGCCGTGTATGCCATGAGTTTTTCCTCCGAAGTGTTCCGTCCGGCCAACTCTGTGGCCATGGCCCAGCATTGTGAACCCGAAACGCGCACACGCTCCATTTCCCTTTACCGCATGGCAGTAAACCTTGGCTGGACACTTGCGCCAGCCTTTGGTGGAATGCTCGTAGCGTTTGGTTGGGAATGGCTTTTTTGGATAGATGGGCTTACCTGCATTGCTGCATCGCTGACGCTTCTGTGGTTGTTGCCAAAAAAGTCGCAGCATGCTTTAACGCACAACAGTGATGATTCAGAATTACCCAAAACGGTCAGCATCTCGCCTTACCGCGACCGCAATTTTCTTTTATTTGTACTGCTAACCATGTTGGGTGCGGTGGTTTTCATGCAAATATTATGGACGATACCACTGTTTTGGGAAAAAACGTACGAATGGTCGGAGGGGCAAATCGGGAAAATGATGGCACTGAACGGGTTGCTGGTCTTTTTTATAGAAATGCCGCTCGTACATAGGCTCGAAGGCCGCGCACCAGCCTTGGGCTATGTGCGGTTTGGGTTGATTTTGTATGCCATTTCTTTTGCTGTCTGCCTGCTGCCGGCTGGTATCATGGCCGCCCTGTTGTTTACCCTGGTCATTTCATTTGGGGAAATGTTCGTGATGCCATTTAGCAGCAATTATGTCTTTGGCCGCTCAGAAGGCAGCAAACAGGGAGAATATATGGCGCTCTACACCATGTCGTACTCCGTAGCCAATATTATTGCTCCGTTTTTAGGTACCCAGGTCATAGCGGCGTGGGGATTCCATGCGCTTTGGTATTTGGTGACCGGGTTGGCGCTTGTGACATGTGTGGGGTTTTGGTTAATGAGTAAAAAGTTGAAACATGGATCATCCCGAATTTTGAGATTTCTCTGATTTTGTTTGAATGATGATTGATGAGTACATGATTGTTGATTTTTGATGGAATGAGGGATTGATAATGGTCGATGTGCCGCCATCGTCAATAATAACATCGTCCATTTCCATCAAAAATCAACAATCATGTACTCGTCAATCGTCAATCAAAACCAATTGAATCTAAATTCGAGATAACTCAAATTGAAACTACCGATCCCTATCTGCCCGCAGGTTCAGGAACATCTTGAATCCAAAGTTAGCGGAGATGATTTTTGAATTGACGTGATAATAGCCGTCGAGGAATACCTCTGTGTTTTTGAACACATCGCGGATAAAGAAATAGCCAAGTTCAGCACCCACGGTAACGTCAAACTTATCAGGCACCTCGCCTTCTGGTTCCAGCGCTTCGGAAATAAAAGCGTATCGAATACCTGCCTTTGCCATTGCAGAAAAAGCCTTTGCCTTGGTTTTGCTGCATTGGTTGCCATTTGTGCGGTACTTGCCGGCACCAACTTCGAGCAGCACATACGGCGTGGTAACAAAAGTTTCCTGCACTTCCCTTGATTGTGGGTCCATACTAAAAACCGCACCGCCACCAAAGCGGGCAGTACTCCAGTGCGTGGCTACGTTCATGGCAGTGCCCACGCCAACGCCAAGCCGGTTGCCCACAAGCGTCACGTCCGGAGATGCAAGGTGAACAATCGGGATATCGAGGAAAAGGCGGGGAAGTTTTGCAGTCTGCTGCGAAATGGCAGGGATGGAAAATGCAACACAGGTAGCAAAAAGGAGGAAGTGTTTTTTCATGAAATCTGTCAATTTTTCGTGTGAGCGTTGGCCTTATTGGCCTTTGTGTATGAAGGCTTGCCAAAGATGAAATACTCTTTAGCGTTAACGGCGGGCAAGATACCGAGTTGGTACGATTTCGCTGCCCGATAAGTTTTGAAAGACCTTGGAGGTTTTTAAACCTTCGAGGTCTTTTTTCACTGCTTCACCACCCGCCCGCTCTGCGTAACCACCCCGTTCCAGCGCAACTGCCACACATACATGCCGGCAGGTAGCTGCGATAGCGACAGATAAGTGTCAAAATCCCGCAGCCAGGCCGATTTAACCTCGCGGCCAAAAAGGTCGTACAGCACAAAATGAGGGGAAACGCCTACCAATGCGGGCAACTGCACCCGAAGTTCGCTGGAAAAAGGGTTGGGCATTACTGCTGCATGCGGCAAAGCAGGCAACTCATGAATACCCGTTGTGCCCACCGTTACCTGACGACAAAAAGTGTCGGCAGCAAAAGCATTACTCACGATAAGACACACATTGTAAGTGCCGGGCAGTGCGTAAGTGTGTACGGGGTTTGTGTCCTGACTCATGGCGCCATCCCCAAAATCCCAATGCCAGGCGGTGGGCAGGTAAGAGGACACATCTGTAAAGGTCACTTGTAAAGGATTGAGCGTGTCCTCTATGTCGTAGCGAAAAAGAGCACTGGGAAGATTGTCAATGCCAAGGGTATCGCAGGAGGATTCGTCTATGGGGCCTAGGCGGTAATTGGGATAGTAGAGGCTTGGGCCAAAACAAATACCAGGCAGTTGAATAGCTCGTTGACGTATGTTGCAATCAGAGCCTGAGCGATTGGGAAAATCAATAATATGCATGTAGGCACTTCCACCTGCCCAAATATATAGCTTACCATCTGGGCCATGTTGGATATAGCCAAATACGGCGGGCACATTGAATGAATCTACCGCTCCGTCCCATTCAGCAAGTGTTACTTTCGACGCACTTACATCGCTGGCCGACAAATCGTATTGACATAGCGTTTTGATACCGTTGCTGGTCGAGTAAAGAAAACGGCTGTTCTGAGAAAATGATGCTGCGAAATTCCAGATACTGGTTTCTGGCAAAAAAAGGGGTTGGGAAAGCAGCCCCGAACAGCGATCAAATTCGTATACCACTTTCCCTACATTGGCATGATTGATAAGGTATCGTTGGCCGTCAGGCGAAAATTCTGACCAACCCCAATAGGTGTACTCATTCATTGCAGGGTTGTCCAAAACCTGTTCCCAAGGGCCTTCCAAGCCATAAGGGGTCAGTAACCAGCGATAAAACTTGTCCACCTGGCTATCGGGCAACAATATCCACCAGTCACGTCCATTGGCATGGCGATTGGCCGAAGGTTCCTGAAAACAGCCTGTCAGGATTTCCTGACCTTTCACGGTTACTTCACCTTTGCCTTGCTGAGCACTAATATCAATATAATGGGCTACCAAACGATTAAATTCACAAGGCTGTGGGGGATACGGGAGATCAACACTAATGCTAAACATAATGTATTGATGCGATGAAAATCCGGGGACTGTAACGCCGCCCCCATGTGTATGACGCATATAGCCATACTTATCACAATCATAATCATTTGGGAGCAAAGAATCCCCGTTTTCCATCAGTTCATGGTTGGTGTTCCTGATTGAGCAACCATTGGAATAAAACGCTGCATTCCCTTCAATATCGCTAATAAAGGTCATTGTTTTGTGAAAGTTATAGTTGCTGTTGACCGTATAAACATGAGGCCAAAGATCTTTGAAATCGATGTAGAAGTTATTGTAGTTGCCATGCATCCAAATGTTGTCATGTTTTTGGGCCAGTAATAAACAAGGAAGGAAAAATGTCGTGTAAAAAAGCAGGTAGCGCATGAGTGGTATATAGAAACTCAGTTGTTGCGATGGGAACATCGCAACAACTGAGTTGGTAAAGAAAAATTAGTGCTGAATTATAAATGAGAGGGGTTCGGCTGTTGTGTCGTTACCAAGTAAGGACAAGAAATAAAGCCCGTTTGGCAGACCCGTCATGCCAAGTGATACTGTATGTGCTTCATTGACTGCAATGGTTTTGACAAGGCCTCCTCGTGCATCCAAAATGCGGAGCAGGGTATATTTACCCGTTAACTCTTTTGGGATATTGACCACAAAATTGCCTTGGTTGGGGTTGGGATAGAGCGTCAAGGAAGGTCGTGATTTCGAGGGCTTTTGCATTCCTCGTTCCTCTATATCATCGCAAGTGCCTTGAGTTGGCAAAATGCCTGTAAGGCCTTGGTGCAATGACCCTGCCATAGCCACACCTGGACCGCCTTCTAATGGACATTGCATGGCTATGGTTTCCAATTCGGCCAATTGGCTGCTGTCCGCCCCCAGGTCGGAGGCGACCGTCAGGAGATAGATTTCGTACACCCTTTGAAGGTTGGTTTCGCAGATATTCGAAGGGGCAATCGAAGCCAGTTGGGTTAACAACCCTTCAATGGCGGTAGTGCGCTGTGACTCAAACTGGCCACACATGCTTTCCTGTGTCGTAATGCGGTCACTTAATATGGAGTCCTGGTCAACTATTTGCTGTGTAAGCAATGCTATTTGAGTGGGTGACACAGCAAGCCCTAAAAGAGAGTCCAACTCTAAGATGTTAGCCTCCATCTGCATAATGGTGTCCAAATTGGATTGAACATTGGCCAGAAAGCTCGCTTTCGAGACCAAACTATCACGAATTACAGACTGTACACCCCACAATGCTTCAATATTGCTGCCAGAAAGCCCGGTGAGGAAGTCTTGCATCACCGTGTTCCCTACTGCCAGGGAAGGATTCTCCGACAATTTGCGCCATAAATTGTACCAGTGTTGCCACTCCCGCCCTTCGGCATAAGGGGCTTCAGAGGGCACGGCCAGACCTTCGGCAACCAAGGTATCCAAACTGGTGATTCGTGCAGAGGGGGCAAAAGCCAGAGGATCGGGAGCAGGACAGGCATCCAAGAGACAATTTGCCGTGGCACTAAACAAAGCGGAATAAAACCATGTGGAACCAAAAGGAGGATCTACAGACGGAGGTGTTTCATTAGCAGTGCCCCGTACATAATATTCAGAATCACTGAATGTTACGGACATATCAGCCACAGCACCGTCTACTGAGAATGTACCCAGCCAACGGTTACCATTTGTAACACTCGGCGTGCCTTGATCACCAGTAACAGCGGCATTGTCATAGAGCAACCCGATGGTGTTGTCCATCATGTCATTGCAGCGGTATTCAGCATTGTCACAACCCTGTCGAAAGTGTGTGCCGTTGCCTGGCCCATCTAATACATTGCGCAGGAACTGACCATTTTGGCTATTAATAACATCAAGCAACCCATCCGTTACCGCTGAGAGAGCAGTCACCTGATTGCAGGCAACTAAGTTATTGTTGCTTATGTCATTTACTCTTATGCCTGCCCAGGAATTGCCGTTCAGTGCAAAAACACCGTTCCCTGAAGTAGCATTTCCCCCGGTATTGTTTCTTATCCAGCCGTTGGGATGACCACTGAGTCCCATACCGATTTCTGCGCCATTGCTAAGTGTGACGCGATTGTCATGGATGTCCACTTCAACGACCCCAGGGCCAGGGTCAGAAGCCGCTCCCAAACCAATGCCTGCTATGCCTGCTGCTCCGTTTGGGCCAAGCGCATAACCCATATTAACCTCATTGTCACTAATATCTACCTCACTAAAGCCTGGAGAGTAATCCAGGAAAACAATTCCTGCATTGGGAGAAAAGCCTGGAACAGTCAAATTCGCGTCAATGATGTTGCCCTTTATCCCGGTAAAACCTCCATGCGTCCCTGTACCAAAGAACTCCCCTCCCGCAAACCTGGCATCGAGGAATATCCCTGTGCGAACCCCGTCCATAGTAGAATTGGTAATTCCAATCCTGGTCTGCGCAGCTGCTTGCTCTGCACGAATTTGTATTCCTTGTACACAATTGTCGAAGTCTGTGGCCGCTTGTCCGTTGCCAAGGAAGCTGAAGGTGTTAGGGCCTTGTGGTTGGCGGTCCACAAATAGTACCCCGGCAGTACGGCGAAAAAGGTACGTACCTGCCGCGATATCGGAGAAAATGCTGTTCCGGTCAATAGATATATTGCCATCATAAGCCATTATGCCATAAGCCAAATCAGAAAATTCATTTTGGGTAGCGGGTGGTAGTGCACTCAAATTGAGGGAGTAATTTGCCAAATACATCCCCGCAAATCCCCTTTCTGTCTGGTATGGCACAGATGTTATCGGGTGACTCAAAAACCCTCCAAAAGGGCTAGGTGCTTCAATATCGGTTTTTAATGGCTCCAAAATGCATATTCCTTTGAGGGGGCCAACGCCATCAAAATGATTTTCTTCAAAGAAGGGCAAAAAGAAATTCCCATCGGTTCCACGAATGCCAATGAAGTTTCGGCTAAACAACGTTTTTTTAATGCTCAGGGTACTCTTATACCCCGCACGGATGGCATACAGTGCATCCTGAATAGACGCATCCGTGTCCGTGGCCATAGTGTTAGCCCCATACACGTAAATGCCCCGCCACAAGCAATTACAATCCGCTTCGGCGTTGCCGCTCACCACGGTGTTCTGGTTAAGTGTAAAATTCTTAATCACATCAAAACCAGAAAGTCCCGGTTGTACGCGAACATTAGCCGATGAAAAGGTAAAGGCTTTGTCAACCGTGACAATGCCACTGGAATAAACGGTGC